>NZ_SSBQ01000002.1:1807500-2435000 GCF_004795255.1 Streptomyces sp. RKND-216
GATCTCGGCCACCCGCTCCCAGGTGACGGGGACGCCCAGCTCGCGCAGCTTGCCGACCATCGCCTGGGCTCGCGGCACCCGGTCGTCGCGCACGAGTTCGCGTTCGCGGGCCAGCTCCGGCTCCTCCGGGTCGAACAGGTAGCCCAGCATGTGCAGGGGAATGCCGTCCAGGCGGCAGGACAGCTCGATGCCGGTGACCACCGTGAGGCCGGCGGGCACCGCGGCCCGCGCCTCCTCGTACCCGGCGACCGTGTCGTGGTCGGTGAGCGCGACGACGTCCAGACCAGCCGCGGCGGCGTTGCGCACCAGCTCGGCGGGCGCGTCGGTACCGTCCGACGCGGCGGAGTGGGTGTGCAGATCGATGCGCACGGCGGGGTGCTCCAACTACGGACAGCGAACGGCGGGCGCCCTCACTCTACCGGCAGCGCGCCCCACGGCCGGACGGCGCGGCCCGGCACCGGCGGCACGCACCGGCACCGCCCCGGGCACGCCCCCCGCACCGCCGGACACCCCGGCCGCTCAGCCGACGAGACGCGGCGAGAGCGCCCCGATCGGCAGCAGGTCGACCTCCGCACCGGCGTCGCGCAGGTCGGTGAGGACGAGTTCGTCGTAGAGGAGCAGGCCGGACTGCTCCGGCCAGACGACGGCCCACAGCCACAGCCCGCGCGCCTCACCGGCGAAGACGGCGCGGTCGGACGGAGTGCCGTGCAGCAACCAGAGCGGAGTGGGGCGGCCCGCCGCGAGCACCTTGCCGTCCGGGGGCTTTTCCACCTGGAGGTACGGGCCGGGGTCGGGCCCGTCGATACCGGCGTACCGCGCGCCGAGGCCGACACCGAGTTCCTCCGCGATCAGCAGCAGCTCACCGGGCCCGCCGAGGGGCCCCGGGCCGGAACAGGCGACGACGGTGGCCCGTCCGCCGCTACGGTCGTCCCCAGCCCCGGCGACCCCGGTGAAGAGCCATCCGACGGGCAGCGGCCAGGGCATCCACACCGGCACCTCGGCGCGGCCGACGACGACGGCGAGCGCTTCGACGCTCGGCGGCACCACAGGCTGCAACGGGTGCACCGCTCCGTGCATCCCGCACTGCCAGGTGTCGGCGAAGAGACCGGGCGCCCGCACCCGGCCACCGCATTTCGGGCAACTGGGTTCGCCCCTCATGACCCACCACGGTCCTCCCCTCCCGGCACGCCGTCAAGGACGATCACCCGGTCGGGAAAGTGCATGCGGGTTGAATTTGTGAGACTCACTAACGTTCTGCGTGCCGCACCCGATGCCGCGGGACCGAAGCGACGTTACGGCTCCAGCGGCACGCCGGCCCGCAGCGGGTCGCGGAGGTCCGTGCCGTGCGCCAGCCAGCGTTCCTCCAGGGCGCCGGCGCCGCGCACCCGCTTCCAGGCCGCCTCGTGCGGCGTCATCGGCAACAGCGGCAGGAACCGCACCGGGTCCAGCGGCGGGTCCAGCTCCAGGTCCGGGACCAGACCGCCGCCCTCCGCCACCAGTACGGAGGTGAACGGCGCCTGCGGCCACAGCGGTTCGCCGATGTCCAGCGACGCACCAGGCGCCACCACGACACCCTCCACCTGCGGCGAGGCGGCCAGCACGGCCAACGGTCGCAGCACCTTGTCCGTGTCGGCCGCACCCGCGCGCACGGACAGCAGCAGCTCTGCGCGCGGCCCGCGGTCGGGGTCGGCCAGCGCCGCCGCCGGGTCCGTCATCGGCGCGGCGGACATCCCCAGCGTCGCGTAGCGCACCACGTCCCCGTCGAGGAAGCGCAGCACCTCGATGCGTTCGGTACCCAGGAAGGTCACCGCCGCCCGCGCTTCCGGCTCACCCAGAGCGGTGCGCAGCCGGGTCTCGACGAGTTGAGAGACGTCCACCATGCGCGCGAGCATAGGCGCGACGGAAAACCGCCGGTGCCCGGCCCGCCGGGGGCGGCGGATCACCCTGCGGGTGTTACCGTTGACCGCTGGTCAAAGCTGCTGCTGCAGCACCGGGCAGGTTCGTACATCCCCCACGGGGGACCGGCCGGAGGAGGTGGGACTTCATGGATCCGAGTCGACCGTGCAGTACCAGTCGTTCTTCCGCACGGCACCCGCGGTTCCACGCCTGAGGCCCGGTATCCCCCACCGCGGCGCGGTGAAACCCCCGGACCGGCCCGACATCCGGCCGAACCGGTAGCCGGGCTCCGGGCCGTTCCCGGATGCCGCCGGAGCGCACACGCGGAAGAGCGACGGAACACAGTCCCCGACCGCCCGCTTCCGCCGTACCCTTACGTCCGCACACGGCGCCCGCGCGGTACCCGCTTTGCGGACCTCCGCCTGCCGCACGCTCCCGCATTCGACGGGGCGTCGGCCACCGTAGGTCCCCATTCCGGGTAGCGCTGCGCCCGCCGCCGACGAGACGGCACGGCACCCGTGAGGAGCCCAGCATGTCCATGATCCGTGACCTGCGCGCCGCCGTCCGCCCCGCACTCCGCCGGGGCGACCGCCAGAGCTACAGCTACGACACCACCCGCGACCGGTCCACCGCCGTCGTCGACTGCGCCGTCTACCGCGACGGCCACCGCATCACCAACCGCCTCGAGCCGGACGAGGCGCTGCGCGCCGCGCGCTCCGGAGAACCGGGCGACTTCGTGTGGATCGGCCTGCACGAGCCGACCGAGGAGGAGTTCTCCGGCATCGCCGAGGAGTACGGACTCCACCCACTGGCCGTGGAGGACGCCGTCCACGCACACCAGCGCCCCAAGCTCGAGCGCTACGACGACTCGCTGTTCACGGTCTTCAAGACCATCCACTACGTCGAGCACGCCCAACTCACCGCCACCAGCGAGGTCGTGGAAACCGGTGAGGTGATGTGCTTCACCGGCCGGGACTACATCATCACCGTCCGGCACGGAGGCCAGGGCTCGCTGCGCGCCCTGCGGCACCGCATGCAGGAGGACCCGGAGCTGCTCGCCAAGGGCCCCTCCTCGGTGCTGCACGCCATCGCCGACCAGACTGTCGACGGCTATCTCGCCGTCGCCGACGCCGTGCAGGACGACATCGACGAGGTCGAGATCGCCGTCTTCTCCGAGAGCACCGGCGGCGGGGGCGGCGCGGACGGCGGGTCCACGCCGGGCCGCCGGCGCGGCGGCGACGCCGGGCGCATCTACCAGCTCAAGCGCGAAGTACTGGAGTTCAAGCGCGCCGTGTCGCCGCTGATGCGTCCGATGCAGCAGCTCAGCGAGCGCCCGATGCGCTTGGTCGACGCCGAGGTGCAGAAGTACTTCCGCGACGTCGCCGACCACCTCGCCCGCGTCAACGAGCAGGTGCTGGGCTTCGACGACCTGCTCAACTCCATTCTCCAGGCCAACCTCTCGCAGGCCACCGTCGCGCAGAACGAGGACATGCGGAAGATCACCTCGTGGGCGGCGATCTTCGCCGTCCCGACGATGATCGCCGGCATCTACGGCATGAACTTCGAGTACATGCCGGAGCTCCAGTGGAAGGGGTCCTACCCGACGGTGCTCCTCGTCACGGTCAGCATCTGCATCGCCATCCACCGCGGCTTCAAGCGCAACGGCTGGCTGTAGCGGCGTACCTGGGCACGGGGCGGGGAAACGCACGCGAAAGCGCGCGGCGGGAGTTGCGCGGGGGCATAGGCGTCCGCCCGGCCGCACAGCGGGTCGCGTACGCTGCGGAGCATGACCGCCCTCGACCAGGCCCTCATCGAGGAGACCGCCAAGAAGTCCGCGCTGCTGTGGGTGCGCGGACCGCAGGGCCCCGCCCGCGCGCTGTGGCACGTGTGGCACGAGGGTGCGGTCTGCCTCGTGGGGCGCGGCTCGGACACCCCCGGCCCGGACGCGGACCCCGGCAGGACCGAACAGCCCCTGTCCGGCCTCGGCCTCACCGACGGCGGGACCGCCACCGTCACCGCCCGCAGCAAGGACAAGGGCGGTCGCCTCGTCGCGTGGCCCGCCCGCGTCGTGGAACTCCGCCCCGGCACGGAGGCATGGCAGACGGCGACCGAGGAGTTGAAGGGCAAACGCCTCAACGCCCCCGACTCCGGCACCCTGCTCGAGCGGTGGTCCCGCGACTGCCGGGTGCTCCGGCTGGAGCCGGCCGGCATCCCCGTCCAGGCACCGGACAGCATGCCGGACACCGCGCAGGCCGCCCCTCCGCTGCCCAGCCCGGCCACCACCCGGCGCCCCGCCCCCGCCGGCCTGCCGAAACTGCTGCTGCGCGGCCGCCGGGGCAAACGCCGCTAGAAGCACCGTCCGGGAGCGCCGGTCACAGCTCCAGCACGCCCACCGTCTCGCCGCCGCTGGTCTCCCCCGTGGGGCGGAAGCCGAGCGTGAGACAGAACGCCTCCGGCCCGCCTGCGCCGGGCTTCCACGTTCTGAGGGGTGAGGCGCTCCAGCCGCAGCGAGGCCATGGCGCGACCCGATCCGGGGCGATCGGCCCGGCACCGTGCGGCGTACGGGCGCGGGCCGACCCGGTGATCTCTGAAGGGGCAGGTGGTGGCGCTCCCGCGACGGGGAACACAGCCTCCCGTCCTTCCCGCACACTCCGAAAGGACAGGCCACACCATGCGCCTGACGACCCGCCTGCTCCCCGCCACCGCACTCGCCGCCGCACTCACCCTGGGCGCCGCCCCCGCCGCGACGGCCCACACGACCCCGCTCCCGATGAGCGGCGGCCCGACCAAAGTCGTTCACGAGAGCGGGTACGGCGACGTGACCGCTCGCTGCCCGCTCGGATACCGGGCCACCGGCGGAGGCGTCGCCGTCGACCACAAGGACGAGGTCGCCACCCTCCACTCCCGCCCCACTCAGGACGGCCTCGGCTGGGAGGGCCGCGCCCTCGGCGAAGTCGAGCCCTCGGAGAGGAACGGCGAGAAGCAGAAGGAGAGCAAGGAGCGCAAGACCGTGAAGAAGGCCGAGAAGAAGCAGGACGAGCTGGACCGCCCGGACGAGAAGCTCCACGGCCTCCCGCTCACGGTCTACGCCGTCTGCTCCCTCTGACGTTCGGGTCCTCCCGCACCCGCGAGCGGCCCGACCTCTTCCGGGGCGGGCCGCTCGGCGTCCGCACCCGTCGCTAGGGTGCGAGGGTGACCGGCACCTGGGAACCCGGCGCCACCGGCGTCCTCCCCCTCCCCTCCGGACGCCTCGTCCGCGGGCGCGGCCTCCGCGCGCCGCTGCCCGACGGACCGGCACCGGACTTCGCGCTCCACCTCCTCGGCACGCAGCCACCACCGACCCCCTGGGAATCCCGCTGGCTGCGCTGGCCGGACTTCCGCCTCCCGGCGGACCGCGACCTCACCCACGCCCTGATCGCCGAAGCGTGGACGCGCGCCGGCCGCGAACGCGTCGAGGTCGCCTGCGCAGGCGGCCGCGGCCGTACCGGCACCGCCCTCGCCTGCCTCGCCGTCCTCGACGGCGTCCCCGCCGCCGACGCCGTCGCCTACATCCGGCGCCACTACCACCCCCGCGCGGTGGAGACCCCCTGGCAGCGCCGCTACGTCCGGCGCTTCCAGCCGTGACGTTCCTGCGGTACTCCCGTTCACCTGTTCGCGTGGACCGCGGGCTGTTCGGGTGCCACGCTCTCGACCTCCTCGGCACCTGGCTCCGCCGCGCCATCACGGCAGATGAGATCTTCGGCGAGGACTGAACCCGCCGGTCAGGCGTCGTCGGTGGAGGCGGAGATCTTCTTGCCGTAGTCGACGACGTTGCCGTCCTTGGGGGCGTGTATGGCGAAGCCCTGGTTCCACTCGTCGAGTTCGACGGTTCCCGCGCCGCCGGCGCGTTTGAGACGGAGGGGGTAGGGGGTGCCCTCCAGGGAGACGGCTATGGAGCCGCCGGAGCCGCCGCCTGCGAGGACCTGGACGGCGCGGGTGCCCGCGACCTCCAGCCGGTCCCCGGTGGTGCGTTCGCCGTCGAGCACGAGCAGTCCCTCAAGCAGGACGTCCATTTGTGTGAAGCCGCTGAGCTGGTCGTACGCCGCGTCGCCGTCGGGGACCTTGACGTACTTGCCCTCGAGCTTCTGCGCCGCGGCGAGGTCGGCCTCGGAGGGTTCGCCCTTGCCGCCCTTCTCCTGGTCCACCCAGAAGGCGGCGCCGGCCTTGAGGTAGAGGTCCTCGTCGACGCGCAGGAGGGAGAAGGTCTCGCCGCCCTTGGTGGCGACCTCGCCCACGGCGCCGGTGTCCTTGAGACGCATCTCCAGGCGGTAGGTGTGGCCCTTGGCGACGATGGTGCCGGAGAGGCGGACGGACTCGGCGTCCTCGACCGCCGTGCGGGCCTTCTTCTCGATCTTCGCGGGCGGTAGCTCCTGGACGCCGTTGGTGCCTTGGTCCGGGTCGTCGCCGCAGGCGGTGAGGGACACGGTGAGTCCCACGCAGATGGCCGCCGTCAGCACGGCACTCCGTCGAGTGCGGACCCGTCGCGTCACTGGGGCTTCCTCCGGAGGAAGGGGGAGAGGGGACAGGGCCGCACCTTACCCGGCAGGTGTGGGGACACGATGAGGCAGCCGCCACCTGCCACGTCGCGGGGCGGGGGCGGGTGGGGGCACGTTAGTCTGAAGCGGACGAAACGCCGGGTCGCGGGGCGCCACAAGGGGGTGGAACGCCCTCGTTCAGCCCCCGGCCCCGCCCGCCGCGCCCCGGCGGCGCGACCGGGCCGGGAGGAAGGGAGCACGTCCGATGGCAGGTTCCTCCCGGGTCTTCGTCTCGCATCTGTCCGGCGTCTCGGTCTTCGACCCGAACGGCGACCGCGTGGGCCGCGTTCGCGACGTGGTGACCCAGCTGCGTCCCGGTGGGCGGGCGCCCGGAGTTCTGGGGCTGGTCGTGGAGGTCGTGAGCCGGCGTCGGGTGTTCCTGCCGATGACACGGGTGACGGGCGTCGAGTCGGGCCAGGTGATCACCACCGGCGTGCTGAACATGCGCCGGTTCGAGCAGCGCCCCACCGAGACGCTGGTGCTGGGCGAACTGCTGGACCGGCGGGTGACGCTGGTGGAGTCCGGCGAGGAGGCCACGGTGCTGGACGTCGGCATCGCGCAGCTCCCGGCCCGCCGCGACTGGCAGATCGACAAGGTGTTCGTGCGCCGGGGCCGGGGGGGCCGGTCCGCGACCCTGCGGCGCCGGGGCGAGACGCTGACCGTGGAGTGGTCGGCGGTGACGGGCTTCGCGCTGGAGGAGTCCGGCCAGGGCGCCGCGAACCTGCTGGCCACCTTCGAACAGCTGCGGGCGCCGGACCTGGCGAACGTGCTGCACCACCTGTCGCCGAAGCGGCGTGCCGAGGTGGCGGCCGCACTGGACGACGACCGGCTGGCGGACGTGCTGGAGGAGCTGCCCGAGGACGACCAGGTGGAGATCCTGGGCAAGCTGAAGGACGAGCGCGCCGCGGACGTGCTGGAGGCGATGGACCCGGACGACGCGGCCGACCTGCTCTCGGAGCTGCCGGAGGAGGAGCAGGAACGTCTCCTCACTCTGATGCGGCCGCAGGACGCGGCACCCGTGCGGCGGTTGCTCACGTACGAGGAGGACACGGCCGGCGGCATGATGACCACCGAGCCGATCATCCTGCGGCCGGACGCGACGGTCGCGGAGGCCCTGGCCCGGGTGCGGAACGCGGACCTGTCGGCGCCGCTGGCCGCACAGGTGTACGTGGTGCGGCCGCCGGACGAGACGCCGACCGGGAAGTACCTGGGCGTGGTGCACTTCCAGCGGCTGCTGCGCGACCCACCGTTCACGCTGGTGGGTTCGATCGTGGACAGCGACCTGCGGCCGCTGCCACCCGACACCCGGCTTCCGGCGCTGACCAGCTACCTGGCGACGTACAACATCGTCGCGGCGCCCGTCGTCGACGACGGCGAGCACCTGCTGGGCGCCGTGACGGTCGACGACGTCCTGGACCACCTGCTGCCGTCGGACTGGCGCGAGTCCCCCGCATCGGCCCTGCCGGACCTGTCGGGGGACGGCGCGTCGGGCCCCGCGGCCGACAGCGGCGGCGCCGCGACGACGGAGGAGCTGCGCGACGACGTACGAAAAGCCTTCGATGGCTGAGCGCGACGAGCAGCGCCCCTCCCGCGCGGGCGCGGGCGCCGCCGCGGCCGGCACGGGCACCCGGGTACGGCTGGACCAGCCGCGGGTGCCGCGGCGCAGCCTGCTGCCGGAGTACGACCCGGACGCCTTCGGGCGCCTGTCGGAGAAGATCGCCCGCTTCCTGGGCACCGGTCGCTTCATCGTCTGGATGACGGCGGTGGTGATCCTCTGGATCGGCTGGAATGTGGTGATGCCGCCGGCCGTGCGATTCGACGAGTACCCGTTCATCCTGCTGACGCTGGCTCTGTCGCTCCAGGCGTCGTACGCCGCGCCGCTGATCCTGCTGGCGCAGAACCGGCAGGACGACCGGGACCGGGTGAACCTGGAGCAGGACCGCAAGCGCAACGACCGCAGCATCGCCGACACGGAGTTCCTGTCCCGGGAGGTCGCGTCACTGCGGCTGGGGCTGGGCGAGGTGGCGACCCGCGACTGGATCCGCTCCGAGCTCCAGGACGTGGTCAGGCAGCTGGAGCACACGAACGGTCACGGCCCGGCGCCCCACGCCCCGCCGCACGACGGTCACGACGGTCACGGCTACGAGCACCCGGGCGAGCATCGCCGGGCGGGGCGGGGCCGCGAAAGGGACGGGCGTGAACCGCACGGCCGCGACGGCCGGACGGACCCGGAGCCCGACGCCCAGCGCGGCCCGCGGCGCCGCAGGGGTGACCAAGACCGCTGACGGCTCCCCTTCGGGACGGCGGTCCCCGCCCCTTACCATTTCCCCATGGCTACCGAACCGTACGAGACCACTCCCACCGAGGACGCGGTGCGCGCCGCACTGGCGACGGTGAACGACCCGGAGATCCACCGGCCGATCACCGACCTGGGGATGGTCAAATCCGTCGCCGTCGCACCGGACGGCTCGGTCGCGGTCGGCGTCTACCTCACGGTTTCGGGCTGCCCGATGCGCGACACGATCACGGCGAACGTCACCGAGGCCGTGCAGAAGGTGCCGGGCGTCTCCGGCGTCAGCGTGGAGCTGGACGTGATGAGCGACGAGCAGCGCCGTGAGCTGCGCGACTCGCTGCGCGGCGGCAAGGCCGAGCGCGAGGTGCCCTTCGCGCAGCCGGGGTCGCTGACCCGCGTGTACTGCGTGGCGTCCGGCAAGGGCGGCGTCGGCAAGTCCTCGGTGACGGTCAACCTCGCCGCGGCGATGGCGGCGGACGGGCTGAAGGTCGGCGTCGTGGACGCGGACATCTACGGTCACTCGGTGCCGCGCATGCTGGGCACGGACGACGCCCGGCCCACCCAGGTCGAGGACATGATCATGCCGCCGTCGGCGAACGGTGTGAAGGTCATCTCCATCGGCATGTTCACCCCGGGGAACGCGCCGGTCGTGTGGCGCGGGCCGATGCTGCACCGTGCGCTGCAGCAGTTCCTGGCGGACGTGTACTGGGGCGACCTGGACGTGCTGCTGCTGGACCTGCCGCCGGGTACCGGCGACATCGCGATCTCCGTCGCCCAGCTGATCCCGAACGCCGAGATCCTGGTGGTGACGACGCCCCAGCAGGCCGCCGCCGAGGTGGCCGAGCGGGCCGGGTCGATCGCGGTGCAGACGCACCAGAAGATCGTCGGCGTGATCGAGAACATGTCCGGTCTGCCCTGCCCGCACTGCGACGAGATGGTGGACGTGTTCGGCACCGGCGGCGGCCAGCGGGTGGCCGACGGACTGACCAGGACGACCGGCGCCCAGGTGCCGGTGCTCGGCTCCATCCCGATCGACGTCCGGCTGCGCGAGGGCGGCGACGAGGGCAGGCCCGTGGTGCTGACCGACCCCGAGTCCGCGGCCGGCGCGGCGATTCGCGCGGTGGCGGGCAAGATCGGCGGACGCGAGCGCGGGCTGTCCGGCATGTCGCTGGGTCTGACGCCGAGCAACAAGTTCTGACGCCCCCGGCGGGGCACGCCGGGGCACGGCGAAGGGCCACACCCGGAGGGTGTGGCCCTTCGCCGTCACGCGACGCGGGGACGTCCGGCAGGGGGCGCGGAGACGTCCGTCCGGTCCGCCGGCTCAGTCGGCGGGCGGGGCGTAGCCCGCGATGTCCTTCACCACGGAGAAGCCGAGGCCGTACGCGCTCATGCCGCGCCCGTAGGCGCCGATGTGCACACCCTCCTGGGCGGGCCCGGCGAGCACCCAGCCGTACTCGGACTCGCGGTAGTGGAATTCGGTCGGCACCCCGTCCACCGGGAGGGTGAGCCGGGACCAGCCGGAACCGCCCAGGTCGTCGGCGAGCTCCCAGGAGAGGGCGGTCTGCTGATCGAGCCAGTCCTGCCGCAGCGCCCGCTCCATCTCCGTCGGCCAGGTGCAGGACAGCAGCCCCGAGCCGGCCAGCCAGGCGGCGGTCGACACCGAGGTCGCCTCCAGCACGCCGGTGCCGTCGCCGCTGTGGCGCACCGGACGCCCCGCGACGGTCACCACCACGGCGAACCGCTGGACCTCCAGGCCCTGGTCCCCCTTCCAGGACGGCACCTCGCCGTGACCGGTCGAACCGTGCTCGACGGTGCCGTCGGCGGCCGTACCGACCCGCATCAGCCAGCGGGCACCCGTGAACGCCTCGTCGAGGCCGTACCAGGGGAAGTCGGCCGTCAGGTATCCGTCGACCCCCCGTCTCGCTCCGGGCGCGTCCTGTGCGGCGGGCGCTTCTTCGCCGGCCGGCGTGCCGCCGGGCGCTGCCTGCGGTTCCACCCGACTCGTCGTCTCCATCTGCGCGACGCCTCCTCGTTGGCTTCCTCGGTCGGCCCGGCCCAGAGGCCCGGGACGCCCGACCACGGACACAGGGAGGATAGCCACCCGGAACGGCCGTGTCGGGCATGCCTGACGTTACGCGCCCCCCGAATGCTTCGCGCGCCGACGCGGAAATGCCCGCGGACGTGCGGAGTAACTGCTATCGCCGCAGGGTGACGCGGGTGGCGGGGGTGACGGAGGTCACGCGACTGACTGGCAGGGGGGCGGTCACCGAAGGGACCGGGACGGCGTACGGGCGACCGCCGGACGAGGGCGGGCCGAAGGCGGTGCGAGGGGCAGTCTCAGGTGGCGTCGGCGTCGTACGGCGGCGCGTCGTCCGCCGCCGTGCGCGTCGCCGTACCGGGCTTCCCGCCGTCCTTGTCGAGCCGGACGCTGCCCGGCTCCTCGGCGGCGGACGCCGTGGAGCCGTTCGGAGAGGCGCTGACGGGGACCGTGCCGGAGTCGTCGTCCCGGCTGTTGACCGCGTCGGTGACCTCGGCGAGGTCCTTGCGCAGGTCGAAGCCGTTGCGGATCTCCTTGATGCCCAGGTCGTCGTTGTCCAGCAGGTGCTTGCGGGCGAAGTTCTTCGGGTTGAGGTCCTCGAACTCGAAGTCCTTGAACTCCGGGCCCAGCTCGCTGCGGATGTCCTCCTTGGCGCTGTCGGAGAACGCCCGCACCTTGCGGACGAACCCGGCCACGTCCTGGATCAGCTTCGGCAGCTTCTCCGGACCGAAGACGAAGATGGCGAGGACGATGAGCGCGATCAGCTCGAGGGCTCCTATGTCGAAGAACACCTTCACTCCCTCAAGCGTCGTCCGCGACCGTCGTCTGCGTGGCCTTGCCGGTGTGCGGCCTTGCCGGTGTGTGACCGGACGGGTGCGTGACCGCACGGCCCCGGACGTCACGGTACCGCAGGCAGGCGGCCCTGTGGACGCCCCGGGCGCAGGTGCTGCGGCCTTCCCGCAGCCCCGCCGGGCGGGCGGGTCAGCCGCCCGCGGACGAGCCGAGGGTCAGCCGGACGACGCGCTCCTCCCCGTCCCGTTCCACGGTGAGGGAGAGACGGTCGCCGGGGCGGTGGCTGCGGATGCGCACGATCAGTTCCTCCGCGTCCTCCACGGGTGCGCCGTCGATCCGCGTCACCACGTCTCCAGCCCGGATGCCGGCCTCGTCGGCGGGACCGCCGGGGACCACCGACGGGTCGCCGTCGTCGTCCGCGGCGACCCGTGCGCCGTCTCCGCGGTGGGCCAGGTCGAGCGAGACGCCGATCACGGGGTGGGTGGCGCGGCCGGTGTTGATCAGTTCCTCGGCGACCCGCCGGGCCTGGTTGACGGGGATGGCGAAGCCCAGCCCGATGCTGCCGCCTCCGGTGTCGCCGGGCATGTCGTGGGGGCTCTCGTCGGCGGACCGGATGGCGCTGTTGATGCCGATCACCCGGCCCTCGGCGTCGACGAGCGGGCCGCCCGAGTTGCCGGGGTTGATGGAGGCGTCGGTCTGCAGCGCGTTCACGTAGCTCACGTCGCCGCCCTCCGACTCGCCGCCGGCGGTCACCGGGCGCTCCTTGGCGCTGATGATGCCCGTGGTGACGGTGCCCGCCAGGTCGTACGGCGCGCCGACGGCGACGACCGGGTCGCCGACCCTGACGGAGGCGGAATTGCCGAGCGGCAGCGGGTGCAGGCCGGACACGCCGTCCACGCGGAGCACGGCCAGGTCGTACCCGGCGTCGCTGCCGACCACCTCCGCGTCGGCGGTCTGGCCGCTGTGGAAACGGACCTGTACCTCGCCCGACGCGCCGCCGTCCCCGGCGGGCCGGACGACGTGGTGATTGGTGAGGATGTGGCCCCGGTCGTCCAGCACGAAGCCCGTGCCGGTGCCCTGACCGCCCGGCCCGCTGACGTGGATGGTCACCACGCCGGGCAGCACGGCCTGCGCGATCGCCGCGACGCTGCCCTCGGCACGGCGGCTGCTCTGCTCGGCGGGCGCCTGCGGGAGCCGGACGGTGCTGAAGCTGCCGTTCCGTTCGGCGTACGTGCCGACCACGCCGCCGCAGACGCCGGCGACCAGGGCGAGGAGCAGCGCGCCGATCAGGACACCGGTCCGGCCGCGCCGCCGCCGGGGTGGCGCGGCCGGGGACGCCGGGGGCGGGGCGAGTGGCACCGCCCACGGGTCGTACCGCAGGGACCGGTCCGCGGGCGCTGTCGAGGGTGGCTGCGCGGGCGGCCCGGCGACCGCCGGAGGCAGGTGGACGCCGTGGGCGGGAGTGGGCTGGGGGCGCTGCACGGGCGGTGCGGGCGCCCACGGCCCGGGGCCGCCGTACGGCGGGGTGCTGTACGGGTCCGGCGCGTGCAGCGGACGCGCGGCGGGCGGCGGCTCGGCGCGGGCTGGGGCGTCCGCGCGGGCCGACGGGGGTGGGGTCGGCACCGGGTCGGCCTGCGGAGGCTGCGTGCCCGGCCCGGTCCCGGGACCGGAATCGCCCGGGCCGACCTGGACGGGCGGCGGCGCGGCGGGTGCCCCGGCCGGGGGCGGAGCCGGGCGGCTCCACCACAGGGGTGTGCGGGCGGTCGGCTTCCCCTCGGTCATGCGGAGGATTCAACCAGCCGGACGCACGGAAGTCCTCCCGGCCCCGCACATTCCTCCCCGCACGGCAGCGCCGCACCACCGGGTGGTGCCTGAGGGGTTCTGCTGCTCACGGCCGTGACGCACGAGGCCACGGCCGGGTGGAAGGCTCGGGCGAGCGCCGCCGCGCGCGTCTGCCGGGCCGGTCACGGGAGAGGCCGTGGGTCCGCCGGTTCGCCCGGGAGGACTAGGACCTGTCCGGCCCTCAGGGCCGGGGGCCGGCCAACGGGAGCGCGGGCGCGGGGGCGGGCGCAGGCTCGGCGTTCACTCCGGTCGGCGGCGCTTCCGGCATCACCCGAGGCGGCAGCGGGGTGCGCGTCAGCGACGGGGTGAAGACGGAGTACCCGGCCAGCGGGGCACGGCTGTGCGAGGCGGCGACCAGGGCGATCGGCGCCCGCATGGGCGTGGCGGCCAGGCTGCGGGCACCGCGTTCCGCGCTCAGTGTGGTGGCCGTGCGCCGGCGCGACTCGCCTGCTGCGGCGGCCGTGGTCGCGGCGGGCCGCGCCTGGTTGGCGGTCGAGGCGGTGCCCCGTTCGCCGGGGGCCTGGGTGGCGCCGCTGAGCGTAGCGCCGCCGACCGTGCCGCTCAGGGCGAGCGCCGCCATGGAGAACGCGCCGGCCGCGGCGAACGCGAACCGCCGGCCCCGCGAAGCGGAACGGTCGAGGTCGTGGTCCCGGTGCGAGCGGGCGCCGTGGGCAGGAGCGAGCACGCTGGGCCCTGACCCGCCCGGCAGCGGGGCGAAGAGCAGGGGTGAGCGAACCCCGCCGAGGCCGCCGGCCGGCGCGGTCAGGGGGGCGTCGCCGCGGGGAAGGCCGCCCGGCCCGGAACCACCGGGCATTCCCCCGGCGCCGCCTGCCGGGAGGCCCTGGAGACGGGCCAGCAGACCGTCGGAGGGCGGCGGGGGCGCGGTGTCCGCGAAGACGCTCTTCAGCCTGCGCTGCGCGTCCGCCTCGGTCTTGCAGCTCCAGCACGTCGCGAGGTGTGACAGGACGCGCTCCCGCGCATCGTGGCCCAACTCGCCGTCGACCAGCGCGGCGAGCCGGTCCCCGAGATGCTGCTCAACCGGCGTGAGCCCGTTGTCGGCGGAGTTCACCCGTGACCGACCCCCTCGGCCGCACCACCCGCCGGCACCGCCACGGCGGTCGTCGACACGGTCTGCGGCTCCGGCACCCACGTCCCGGATTCCGTCGCCTCGCCCGGCTGCTCCTGCGGCTGCCCGGCCTGCTGCTCCGAACGCGCGGCCGGCGAACGGTGCTTGAGCGCCTTGCGCAGGTGCGAGCGCCCGCGGTGGATGCGGCTGCGCACGGTGCCCAGCTTCACGCCCAGCGTCGCGGCGATCTCCTCGTAGCTCAGCCCCTCGATGTCGCAGAGGACCACCGCGGCCCGGAACTCCGGGGCAAGGGTGTCCAGCGCCTGCTGCACGTCGGCGTCGAAGTGCGTGTCGTTGAAGTGCTGCTGCGGGGTGGGCTCGCGGCTCGGCAGCCGCTCCGCCGCGTCGTCGGCGAGGGCGTCGAACCGGATGCGCTGCTTCCGCCGCACCGTGTCCAGGAAGAGGTTGGTGGTGATGCGGTGCAGCCAGCCCTCGAAGGTGCCGGGTGTGTACGTCGACAGGGAACGGAAGACACGGACGAAGACCTCCTGGGTGAGGTCCTCGGCGTCGTGCTGATTGCCGGTGAGGCGGTAGGCCAGGCGGTAGACCCGTGCGCTGTGCGTGCTGACGATCTCCTCCCAGGAGGGAGGGGTCCAGGCCTGCGCATCCGCATCGGTGTCGAAGGTGGCGGTCTTGGCGGAGTCGGCGGCGGTGTGGACGCGGTCAGCGGTGTCGGTCACGGATTTCGGCTCGCCCGCCGGCCGACGAAAGCGCCTCAGCACTCCCAGGCCACCGCGCGCAGCCGCACCTCCCCTGTCGGCTCTGGTGGTGTCCAGTGGAGCCCCAACCATAGCCACCTCGCCCGTTAGCTCCGGATAAGCAGAATTGACCGGCTTTCGGTCCTGTCTCGCAGGTCTCTTTCCTCTCCCCACAACGCCCGGTCCCATCATCGGGTTCCCGGCTCAACGGATACAGTCACCGTTGCGTCGTCCACGGGGACAGGAGAGGGCCATTACCGGCAACCGGCAGACGAGCTGGGCGTTCGCCGACGCCTACGGCTCCGAGCTCGCCGAGAACGCGGAGAGCGCAGCCCTGGACTGGGCCCGCGAGCGCGCCCGCGACGCCGGCGTGCGCCCGGTTTCACAGGGCACGGGGGCCGCGCTCCGGCTGCTGGCGGCCACCGTGGACGCCAAGGCGGTCGCCGAGATCGGAACGGGGACCGGGGTGTCGGGCATCCACCTGCTGCGCGGGATGCGGCCGGACGGCGTCCTCACCACCGTCGACCTCGAACCGGAGCGGCAGACGTTCGCCCGGGAGGCGTTCCGCACCGCCGGCTTCGCCGGGAACCGGGCGCGTTTCATCCCCGGCCACGCCCTGGACGTGCTGCCCCGGCTCGCGGACGGCGGGTACGACCTCGTGTTCTGCGACGGAGCCCGGTCGGAGTACCCGGACTACCTGGACGAATCGCTGCGCCTGCTGCGGCCGGGCGGGCTGCTCTGCTTCGAGGGCGTCTTCGCAGGCGGCAGCACGGTCGACTCCGGCGACCGGCGCACCGAGGTCGAGCGGCTGCGCGAGCTGCTGCGGACGGTGCGGGAGAGCGAGGACCTGCTGCCGTCGCTGCTGCCGGTCGGCGACGGGCTGCTGTGTGCGGTGAAGCGGGCCTCCGGCCGCTCGTGACGTACGGAAGGCGGCGCGGGCGGCCTGCGGGCCCCGGCTCACGCCTCAGGTCACGGCGGCACCAGGAACCTCCGGCCGCGCAGACGGCTCCGCCCCGGGGCCGCGCGGCGCGCGATGCTCCCGGGGCGGAACGATGATGACTGGGTCAGCCGCAGACCTTCTTCAGCTCTTCGCCGAGCGCTACCGCCTCGTCGGGGGTCAGCTCGACGACGAGTCGCCCGCCGCCTTCGAGCGGAACGCGCATGACGATGCCCCGCCCCTCCTTGGTCACCTCGAGCGGGCCGTCGCCCGTCCGCGGCTTCATGGCCGCCATGCTCGTTCCCCTTCCTGAAACCAGCTCATCGTCAGCCGACGGCCTCTGCACAGGCACGTGTCACCGGCATCGAACACATTGCTTCTCCGCCATTATCCCGCATCGCACGACCCGATGACCAACTTCGGTCGGCAACCCTTCGGCAACGCACATGCGCAAAACCACCCAATTCGGCGCTCAGTCGTCCGGAACTTCGCCCCCTGTTCGCCGGGACCCCGCCATTCTCCGTTCATCGGGCCGTACGAGTTTGACGCACGTCACATTCCGCGGAAGCCGCCGGGCATCGTTGCGCCTGTCGGAAGCCGGGTGCTCTGGGAGATGCTGTGCCCATGTCCGACACCGTGCTGTACGACGTGACCGAGGGACTCGCCACCGTCACCCTCAACCGCCCCGACGCGATGAACGCGCTCGACACCGCCACCAAGGACGCCCTGCGGGACGGTCTGCGGCGGGCTGCGGACGACCCGGGCGTCCGTGCGGTGCTGCTGACCGGCAACGGGCGGGCGTTCTGCGTCGGGCAGGACCTGAAGGAGCACATCGGCGCCCTGCGCGACAAGGGCGGAGACGCGCTCACCACCGTCCACGACCACTACAACCCCATCACGCTGGCCCTCGCGGCCATGCCCAAGCCGGTCGTCGCCGGCGTGAACGGCGTCGCCGCGGGGGCAGGGGCGGGGTTCGCGTTCGCCGCGGACTACCGGATCGTGGCGGACACAGCCGCGTTCAACACCGCCTTCGCCGGGATCGCCCTGACCGCCGACTCCGGGATGTCCTGGACTCTGCCCCGCCTGGTGGGCCCCAGCCGCGCCCAGGACCTGCTGCTCTTCCCGCGGTCCGTGAAGGCCCCGGAGGCCCTGGAACTGGGCCTCGCCAACCGGGTCGTCCCGGCGGCCGAACTGGCCGACGAGGCGCGGGCCGTGGCGCGGCAGCTCGCCGAGGGGCCGACGGCGGCGTACGCGGCGATCAAGGAGTCGCTGGCGTACGGGGCGGAGCACTCCCTCGCCGAGACCCTGGAGAAGGAAGCGGAGCTGCAGATCCGCTCCGGAGGGACGGAGGACCACACCATCGCGGTGGAGGCGTTCGTCGCCAAGGAGACGCCGCGGTACGTCGGCCGCTGATCCCCCGCCGGGCTTCCGGGGCCCTCGTATGACGCGGGGCCCGGAGCCCGGCCCCGCGTCAGGCGGTTCCGCGGAAGGCGCAGTCGGCGAGGTGGTCGTCCACGAGGCCGCAGGCCTGCATCAGCGCGTACGCCGTGGTGGGGCCGACGAAGCGCAGACCGCGCTTCTTCAGGGCCTTGGACAACGCGGTGGACTCGTCCGTCACGGCCGGCACGTCGCCGTGCACCTTCGGCGCCGGACGCCCCGCCGCCTCCGGCGCGAAGGACCACACCAGGGCGTCCAGCTCGCCCGGCCTCCATTCGGCGAGAACCTTCGCGTTGGCCGTCGTCGCCCGGATCTTGGCACCGTTGCGGATGATGCCGGTGTCCGTGAGGAGCCGCGCCTCGTCCTCCTCGGTGAAGGCCGCGACGCGCGCGATGCGGAATCCGTCGAACGCCGCACGGAAGCCCTCGCGGCGGCGCAGGATCGTCAGCCAGGAGAGCCCCGACTGGAAGGCCTCGAGGCAGATCCGTTCGAAGAGGGCGTCGTCTCCGTGTACGGGACGACCCCACTCGGTGTCGTGGTAGGCGACGTAGTCCTCCGCGGACAGTCCCCAGGGGCAGCGCAGGCGGCCGTCCGGGCCCGGCAGGGCCGCGCCGTCAGCGGCCATCGCCGTGCTCCTGCGCGCCCCGGCCGCCGGCGGCCTCGTGCTCCTCGCGTGCCTTGTCGAACAGCCCCCCGTGCCCGGAGGCGACCGCCTGCGCTCCCGCCAGCGCGGACTCCAGCTCCGCGATGCGCGCGTCACGCTCGGCGAGCTCCGCGCCGAGACGGTCCAGCACGTCGTCGACGTCCTGCATGCGGTAACCGCGGGCGGCGGTGGGCAGGCGCAGCGCGTCGACGTCGGCGCGGCCGACCGCGCGGGAAGCCGGCAGCGGTTCGTGCAGGCGGTCCGGCGGCGCATCGGCAAGCCCGCCGCGCACCGCGTCCCCACGTCCGTCCCCGTCGAGGCTGCCCACCACGGCGAGCGTGATCGCGGCGATCACCACGACCAGCGAGATCAGCAGGAACCAGAACACGGCCATCTCCCCGAGGTTCTTCTTCGTCGCTCCGCAGCCGTTCCGCGGACCGTTGGCAACGATCGTCCCACGCCGCGCCGACAGCTACCCTCGGCGGCGGGTACCCGAGCGGTGACCTGCGGTGAGCCGGGGCACGCGGACGTGCGCGGCTCGGCCGGGACGAGAGGAGAGGATGGCGGATGCTGCGCCTGGGAACACGCGAGTTCGGCGAACACGAGCCGGTGATCATGGCGATCGTGAACCGTACGCCCGACTCGTTCTACGACCAGGGCGCCACCTTCCGCGACGGCCCGGCCCTGGACCGCGTGGAGCAGGCGGTGTCCGAGGGCGCCGCCGTCATCGACATCGGCGGGGTGAAGGCCGGCCCCGGCGACGAGGTCACCGTCGAGGAGGAGGTGCGGCGCACCGCCGGTTTCGTGGCCGAGGTGCGACGGCGCCACCCGGACGTGGTGATCAGCGTCGACACCTGGCGGCACGAGGTCGGCGACGCCGTGTGCGCCGAGGGCGCCGACCTGCTCAACGATGCCTGGGGCGGGGTCGATCCGCTCCTGGCCGAGGTCGCTGCCCGGCACGGCGCCGGCCTGGTCTGCACGCACGCGGGCGGAGCGCGGCCACGGACCCGCCCGCACCGGGTGGCGTACGACGGCGACGGCGGGGTGATGGCCGACATCCTCCGCGTGACCCTCGGTCTCGCGGAGCGCGCCGTGGAGCTGGGGGTGCGGCGGGACGGCATCCTGATCGACCCCGGTCACGACTTCGGGAAGTCGACCCGGCACTCGCTGGAGGCCACGCGGCGGCTCGGCGAGATGGTCGGGACGGGCTGGCCGGTGCTGGTGTCCCTGTCGAACAAGGACTTCGTCGGGGAGACCCTGGACCGGCCGGTGAAGGAACGGCTGACCGGGACGCTGGCGACGACGGCGGTCTCCGCGTGGCTCGGTGCGCAGGTGTACCGGGTGCACGAGGTGGCGGAGACCCGGCAGGTCCTGGAGATGGTGGCCTCCCTCGCCGGCCACCGCCCGCCCGCCGTGGCCCGCCGTGGGCTCGCCTGACGGCGTCCCCGGCCGACGCGCGGCGCTACGCGCCGGCCTCCTTCGTGACGAGGGCGACCGCCTCGTCGACGTCGTCGGTCAGATGGAAGAGGTCGAGGTCGTGCGGTGAGGCCTTGCCGCTGCCGATCAGATGGTCGCGCACCCAGGCCACCAGCCCCGCCCAGTACTCCGACCCGTACAGCACGATCGGGAAGCGGGTCACCTTGCGCGTCTGCACCAGGGTGAGCGCCTCGAACAGCTCGTCCAGGGTGCCGAGTCCGCCCGGCAGCACCACGAACCCCTGGGCGTACTTGACGAACATCGTCTTGCGGACGAAGAAGTAGCGGAAGTTCACGCCGATGTCGACGTACGGGTTGAGTCCCTGCTCGAACGGCAGCTCGATGCCGAGGCCGACGGAGGTCCCGCCGGCCTCCAGGGCGCCCTTGTTGGCGGCCTCCATGGCACCGGGCCCGCCGCCGGTGATGACCGCGAAGCCCGCTTCGGCCAGCCCTCGGCCGAGCCGCGCCCCCGCCTCGTACTCGGGCGAGTCCACCGGCGTGCGAGCGGAGCCGAAGACGCTGACGGCGGGGCCGAGTTCGGCGAGCGCGCCGAAGCCCTCGACGAACTCGGACTGGATGCGCATCACCCGCCACGGATCCTTGTGAATGAAGTCCGAGTCGCCCGTGGTGTCCAGCAGCCGCTGGTCCGTGGTGCCCGTCTGGACCTGGCCGCGCCGGCGCACCACCGGGCCGAGGCGCTGCTCCTGCGGCCCGCGTTCCCGCCCGTCGCCCCCGCCGGACGACGGGGCGCGCCCGCCGGAAAAGGACGCGCCGCCCCGGCCGCCGGGCGACGCCTCCCGCGCGGCGGCGTCGGCCGCGTCGCGCGCGGCGTCCTCCACCTCACGGTCCTCGGCCAGGTCCTCGGCACGCCGCACGGCGCGCTCCGCGCCCCGCTCCGGCCCTCGTTCAGGGCTGCCCATGTCGTGCTCCCTCCGCCTGCGGTGTTCCCGTTCAGCGTACGCAGCCGCAGGTGACACGCGGTGTCATTCCCGGTGACGCGCCGCCGTCGGGTTCCTGCCCGCTGCAGCGGGGTTCAGGCGGTGAGCCAGCTGCGCAGCCGCTCCTCGCAGTGCAGGATCAGCCGGGTGTCGACCCGTTCGTCCCGCTTGTGGGCCAGTTTCGGGTCGCCGGGGCCGTAATTCACCGCGGGCACGCCGAGCGCGCTGAACCGGGAGACGTCGGTCCAGCCGTACTTCGGGCGCGGCTCGCCGCCGACGGCCTGCAGGAACGCCCTCGCCGCCGGGTGGGAGAGACCGGGCAGCGCGGCTCCGGAGCTGTCCTCCACGGTCGGCTCCGCGACGCCGCAGCCGTCGAACACCTCGCGGACGTGGGCGAGCGCCTGCTCCTCGGAGAGATCGGGCGCGTAGCGGTAGTTGACCCTGACGGTGCACTCGTCCGGGATGACGTTGCCGGCGACACCGCCCTCGATTCCGACGGCGTTGAGTCCTTCGCGGTACTCCAGGCCGTCGATGACGACGCGGCGCGGCGTGTACGCGGCCAGCCGGTCCAGCACGGGCGCGGCGGCGTGGATCGCGTTCGCTCCGAGCCAGCTCCGCGCGGAGTGTGCGCGCTCGCCCCCGGTGCGCAGCGCGACCCGCAACGTGCCCTGGCAGCCGCCCTCGACCTCGCCCTCGGAGGGCTCCAGCAGGACAGCGAAGTCGGCGGCCAGCCATTCCGGGTGGGCCCCGGCGACGTGCCCGAGGCCGTTGAGGTGGGCGGCGACCTCCTCGTTGTCGTAGAAGACGAAGGTCAGGTCCCGGTTGGGTGCGGGGACGGTGGCGGCGATGCGCAGTTGCACGGCCACCCCGGACTTCATGTCGCTGGTGCCGCAGCCCCACAGCACGCCGTCCTCGTCCAGCCGGGACGGCACGTTGTCCGCGAGGGGGACGGTGTCGATGTGGCCCGCCAGCACCACGCGTTCGGCGCGGCCGAGCGAGGTGCGGGCGACGACGTTGTTGCCGTGCCGGTCGACCGTCAGGTGCGGCAGGGAGCGCAGCGCCTCCTCGACGGCGTCGGCGAGCGCCTTCTCGTCGCCGCTCACGGAGGGGAAGTCGACGAGCTGCGCGGTGAGTCGCGCGGCGTCCTGATGCAGGTCGAGTGCGGTGGGCGACATGGCTCCCACTCTAATCTCCGGTGTCGGCGGTACCTTGGTCCGCGTGTCCGAGAAAGCCGAGTCCACCCCCTCCCCGGCGAAGCCGCGCGGGCGTCGCGGCAGATTCCTGCGCGTGCTGGCCGCCTGCCTGGTGCTCGCGGCCGTCGCCGGCTATCTGGTGACCCAGCACCTCACCTCCGGCTCGGGCCCGGCCCGCTGCACGGTGACGTCGGCGGGCGGAAGCGGCGACGGCGCCACGTACCGGATGCATCCCGAACAGGCGGCCAACGCAGCCACCATCGAAGCGGTCGCGTCGTCGCGCGGGCTGCCGGAGCGGGCGGTGACCATAGCCCTCGCCACGGCGATGCAGGAGTCAGGGCTGCGGAACATCGACCACGGGGACCGTGACTCGGTCGGGCTGTTCCAGCAGCGGCCGTCGCAGGGCTGGGGCAGCGTGCCGCAGATCATGGACCCCGTGTACGCGGCGGGGAAGTTCTACGAGCACCTGGTCGAGGTCCCCGGCTACTCGCGGCTGCCGCTGACCGTCGCGGCTCAGAAGGTCCAGCGCAGCGGCTTCCCGCAGGCGTACGCGAAGCACGAGGGGAAGGCGTCGCTGCTGACGGGTGCGCTGACCGGCCGCCACGCGGCCTCCCTCACCTGCACGATGGGGCCGGGCGGTCCGGACGAGCGGCCCGGCGACGCGAACCGGGTGCGGGAGAAGCTGGCGCGCGAGTTCGGGCCGGAGGTGCTCGGCGAGGAGAGCGTCGCGGCCGGAACCGGCACGGGCGGCGGGCGCAGCGCCCCCGGATCGACCGCGGCGGACGGAGCCCAGAGCGACGGAGCCCAGAGCGACGGCGCACGGGCGGGCGACGCGCGGCGGGAGGTCGTGCTGCCCGCGTCCGCGTCCGAGCGGGGCTGGGAGCTGGCGCACTGGGCGGTGGCCCAGGCCGGTGAACTGCGCATCGCGGAGATCGCCTACGACGGGCGGGCGTGGAGCGCCGAGCGCGCCGAGGAGGGATGGCGTCCGGTCGAAGGGGGCGCCGGAGCACCGGACGCACGGGCCGCCGCCGTCACCCTGCGGGTCTCGCCCGGCACGACGTAGCCGTTTCCGGATACCCCGAGCGGCCGCGGATCACCGGGAGTCGCACGGGGGCACGGACGTTCGGGCCGCCCCTCGCAGGAAGGAGCGACAGGCGCCTGAACCACCACTCCGGCGCCCCCGGACGGCGCGTGCGGCGCATTCCCCTTTCCCGTGCGGCACAGGAGCTGTGACGTTTCCGCCGCATTCTTCACGCGACCCCGTATCGCCCTTTTCATCCGATACGGATAGTGCGACGCGTTACCAATCCTTTACCTGGTCCGGCCGCAACCTTCGGCCCTTCCGGCGCGATAGGCACTGCGTCCGGCCGGGCACCACGCCCGTCCCGACCGTATGTGAAGAAGCAGCATCTTCTCCGTCAAAGGAGCATCATGTCCCTCCCCCTCACGCGCCGGATCGCTCGGGCCGCCCTTCTCACGGCAGCCGGTGCCGCTTCGGTCGTCGGCGCGGCCGGGTCCGCGAGCGCCATCGACCTGCAGCAGGCCACCGACCTGGGCGGGCTGAGCAATCTGGACACCGCGGGTGTCACCGAGACCGCGGGTTCCACCGCCGGCACCGCCGCCGACCTGGCCGGTGAGGTGGGCGGCGACGCACTGGAAGGCGGCATGCCCACCGGCCGCCTGGTGAGCGACGCCGGCGAGAGCGTGACCCCGCTCGCCGAGGGGGTCGTGGCGGACACGACGGAGACCGCGAACGGCGAGCTCGGCCAGACCGTGCAGCGGACCGCGCACGACGTGCTGCCGATGAAGGACCTGCAGAACGGCAGCCTGCCGACGCAGGGCCTCACCGGCGACGCCCTCTCCGGGGACGCCCTGTCGGGCGACGCGCTGGCAGGCGGTCTGACCGGCGACCTGCTGTCCGGTGGCGGCCTGCCCACCGACAGCCTGACCGGTGGCGGCCTGCCGCTCGGCGGCGGCCTGCCCATCAGCGGCGGCCTGCCCATCGGCTGATCCGCCGCGCCCCGACGGCGAGCGGCCCCGGACCTGTGCTCAGGTCCGGGGCCGCTCGCCGTCAGCCGTCGCGGGGACTCAGCCCGCGCACCGGTTCAGCCGCCGAGCCGGGCCACCGCGGCCCGTACCCGCTCGTCGGTGGCGGTGAAGGCCACCCGCACGAAGCGCTCGCCCGCCGCCCCGTAGAAGTCGCCCGGCGCCACCAGAACGCCGCGCTCGGCCAGCGCGCCGACCGTGTCCCAGCACGGCTCGTCCCGCGTCGCCCACAGGTAGAGGGACGCCTCGCTGTGCTCGATGCGGAAGCCCGCCGCGGTCAGGGCTTCGCGCAGCGCCGTACGCCGGGCCGCGTACCGTCCGCGCTGCTCGGCCACGTGCGCGTCGTCCTCCAGCGCCGCCGCGGCCGCGGCCTGCACGGGAGCGGGCGTCATCATGCCGCCGTGCTTGCGGATCGCCAGCAGCTCGCCCAGCACGTCGGCGTCGCCGGCCAGGAACGCCGCACGGTAGCCGGCCATGTTGGACCGCTTGGAGAGCGAGTGGACGGCGACGATGCCCTCGTACGTTCCGCCGCACACGTCCGGGTGCAGCACCGAGACGGCTTCGGCCTCCCAGCCCAGCTCCAGGTAGCACTCGTCGCTGACCAGCAGCACCTCGTGCGCGCGCGCCCACTCCACGGCGGCGCGCAGCTCCGCGGCGGACAGCACCTTCCCGGTGGGGTTGGACGGCGAGTTGAGCCACAGCAGGCGCATCCCGCGCGGGTCCAGGTCACCTGGCCGGTCATCGTGCACCACGGGTTCGGCGCCGGACAGGCGGGCACCGACCTCGTACGTGGGGTAGGCCAGGCGCGGATGGGCGACGCGGTCGCCGGGGCCCAGTCCGAGCTGGGTGGGGAGCCAGGCGACGAGTTCCTTGGAACCCACGACGGGCAGCACGTTCCGGTCGGTGAGTCCGCGGGCGCCAAGGCGACGTTCGCACCAGCCGACAATGCCCTCGCGGTAGGCGGGGGTGCCCCACACGGTGGGGTAGCCGGGGCTGTCGGCGGCGTCGACGAGTGCCTGCCGCACGAGCGCCGGAACCGGGTCGACGGGAGTGCCCACCGAGAGGTCCACGATGCCGTCGGGATACGCGGAGGCGGTCGCCTTGTACGGCTCCAGCCGGTCCCACGGGAAGACGGGGAGCCGCTCCGACATGGGCGACGGCGCGGGGGCCCCGGCGGAGAGGGAGGCGGGGGCGGTCTCGGAGGACACGGTTCGGCTGCTCACTTCCAGGCGGTGGGCTGACGGTACGGCCGTCCGACGGGACGCCGGACGGCGGCTGGAAACGCCCCGGTCCCGTACGGCTGGACCGTACGGGACCGGGTTCTGCTCGGGGCGCGGGGACCGTGCCGGTGGCCGGCCCCGGGGGTGTCCGGTTCTCCTGTGCGGAGCGCCGTGCGGCCGGCGGGCCGCGAACGGGACGTCACCGCACACCCCTGGGCGCGCACCCCGGCGGAGTCACTCGTCGTGGCTCTGCGGGGGCAGCGCGGCGATGACGGGGTGGTCCCGCTCAATGAGGCCGAGCTTCGAGGCGCCACCGGGCGAACCGAGCTCGTCGAAGAACTCGACGTTCGCCTTGTAGTAGTCCTTCCACTCCTCGGGAGTGTCGTCCTCGTAGAAGATCGCCTCGACCGGGCAGACCGGCTCGCAGGCCCCGCAGTCGACGCATTCGTCCGGATGGATGTACAAGGACCGCTGGCCCTCGTAGATGCAGTCGACGGGGCACTCCTCGATGCAGGCCTTGTCCTTCAGGTCGACACAAGGCTCCGCGATGACGTAGGTCACGCTGTCGTTCCTCCTCGATAGGGCTGGCGGCCCGTGGTACGGCTCCGCCGCAGGGCGCGCGGGAGCGCGGCGTCGTCGATGCCCACACCTAGTATCTCCGTTCCCGGCCACGAGACGAACAGGAGGGGCGGGTAGAGCTGTGGAATTCACTGGCGGCGGACGCCTGGAAGTCCGTATCACCCCGGATGACGTGGGGAAACGGGTATCGGTGCGCAGTTTGACCGGTGACCGGGTACCCGGCGCGCGGTTCACCGACACCGTCGGCGTGCTCACATCGTGGACGTCCGGTGTGCTGGAGATCACACGACGGAACGGCCGGATCGTCGCCCTGCCGGAGGACGACGTGGTGGCCGCCAAGACGGTGCCCGACGCCCCGGCGCGACGGCGCGGCGTCCCCGCGGCGGGGGCGCACGAACTCCAGCGGGTCGCCGCCCGGTGCTGGCCGGCCCTGGAGACGGAACGCCTCGGGGAGTGGACGCTGCGCGCCGCGCACGGATTCACCAGCCGCGCCAACTCGGTCCTTCCCATGGGGGACCCGGGCACCGGACTCGACGCGGCACTCGAACGAGTGACGCGCTGGTACGACGCCCGCGCACTGCCCGCGAAGATCCAGGTGACCACGGGCGACGTGGACGACGACCGCGTGCTCGCCCGGGCGCTGGACGAGCGCGGCTGGACGGCGGAACGGCATGCCGTGCTGCGCACCGGCGCTCTCGCGCCGCTCGCCGACCGGGCCCCCGACCCGCGGGTGCGGCTGCACCGGACGCCCGGCGACGCGTGGCTGGGCGCCTACCGCCGGGCGGAGGGCGCCGCGGGGGACGCGGCCGTACGCGTGCTGTGCGGCGGGCCGTCGGTCTGGTTCGCCACCGTGCCGGGCGGGTGCCCCGACACGGGCGTGGGGGACTCGGACGCCGGTCCGGTGGCGATCGGCCGCTGCGTGGTGGCGGGCCGCTGGGCGGGCTTCGCCGCCGTCGAGGTGGCCCCCTCGCACCGCCGGCAGGGACTGGCCACGGTCGTGATGGCCGAACTGGCGCGCCGGGCCCTGCGGGAGGGCGCCTCCGCCGCCTACCTTCAGGTCGAGACCGGCAACGCGGCGGCGCTGGCGCTCTACGACCGGCTGGGCTTCGCCGACCACCACGCCTACCACTACCGCCGCGCCCCGCAGGGGAGCACGCCATGACGGGCGCCGACGACCCCCGGCGCGCGGCGAACCGCGAACGGTTCCGGGCCGCGGCGGCGGACGAACGCCCGGACCTCGCCCTGCTCTGCCTGCTGATCGGCGCCGAGGCGGCCGGACCGGAGCACGGCGCGGCGCAGCCCGACCGACCGGAGCACGGCGGGGCGGCCGTCGACGAGGCCCAGATCGAACTGGACCGGCTCGCCGGGCTCCTCCCCGCCCGCCTGCGCGGCAGGGGTGGTGCGGGCTCCCCCCGCGGAGCGGCCGGCGCCGGGGCGACGGGCGAGGCCGACCCGCGTGCGTGGGCCGAGGCGCTGCGCGAACTGCTCGGCGCACGCGAGGGCTTTCACGGCACCCCGGGCGACTACCGGCGGCTGGACTCCTCCCTGCTGCAGGCGGTCCTCCACCGGCGGCGCGGCCTGCCCATCCTGCTCTCCGTCGTGTGGACCGAGGTCGCGCGGCGCGCCGGCGCCCCGGTCTACGGCGTCGGCCTGCCCGGCCACTTCGTGGTGGGCTTCGGCGACCCGCTGGGCGACCACGTGCTGGCCGACCCGTACGCGGGGGGCGCCCTGCTCGGCGACCACGACGTCGCGGAGATCGTCGCGCGGGCCACGGGATCTCCCGCGCCGGTGACGCCCGGGATGCTCCGCCCGGCGGGACCGCTGGACGTCGTGCTGCGCGTGCTGAACAACATCCGGGCCTGGGCGGCCGCCCGCCCGGAGCAGTCGGCCGTGCAGCTGTGGGCGCTGGACCTGTCGCTGCTGCTCCCCCACCGCCCGCTGCGGCTGCGGCTGGAGCGGGCGCGGCTACTGGTGGAGCGCGGCGACTTCCGGGCCGGGGCACGCGAGTTGGAGGCGTACGCGGACGTGGCCGGTGAGGTCGAGCCGCAGAGCGCGGATGCCGTACGGCGGGAGGCACGGGAGGCGCGTGCACGGCTGAACTGACGGCACGCATGGAACGTCGCTCCGACGGTCCCGCCCGCATTGCGACCCCCTGAGGGCACCCGTAACGTCACGGTAACGGTGCGTATGTGACGGCTTACGCAGACGCCGGTGCTGCGGCTGCGCCCGGGATGTGGAGAACAGCATGCGTCGCGCCCGACTGGTCGCCGCCGCCTTCGCCGGCTCGGTCTGCCTGACCACCCTGACCCCCTCCGCGGCGGTCGCGGCCGAACCCCTGGCCGAGGTCAGCCCGCGCCGGGTGCACCCGGGCGGCACCGTGACGATCACGGTGACGTGCGGGAAGCACGACGAGCAGGTCGCGTACCTCACCGCGTACTCGCAGGCGTTCGCGGAGGGCGAGGCCAAGCTGCGGCTGCTGCCCCGCGGCGGTGACTACGGCAAACCGACCTACCAGGGCCGGGCACGCATCGCGGGCTCGCACGCGTTCTCCGGTCGGGACGGTTCCGAGGGCAATGACGGCTCGTCGGGGCGTGAGGAGTCCCCGGGCTCCTTCGAGTCCTCCGGATCGTACGAGTACGGCGCCGAGGACACCTCCGGGGCCGAGGGTGCCTTCGACGCGGGGGGTTCGTACCAGCACGGCTCCGAGGCCCCGGGTTCCGAGGGATACGGCTCGGACGGCTACGGGTCCGAAGGCGCCACCGGTAAGGGCACCCCGGGTTCCGGCGACTCCTACGACCCGGGCGCCGGCAGCCACGGGAAGTCCTGGGGCGTCAACGGCAGTTGCCCCGACGGCAAGGACTTCACCACCAGCGTGTTCGTCGAACACAAGCCGCGCGGCGGTGCGCACGCGGGCCTGGGCGGAGGCCGCGACGAGGTGGACACCGCGGTGGTCGCCGCCGGGGGTGCGATGCTGTCGCTCACCGTCGGCCTCGGGGTGTACGTGCTGCGGCGCCGCCGGTCCGGGATCTGAGGGCCCCGGACCGGCGGCGCCCGCACCCGCGTAGACCCGTCCGCGCCTGCTCGCCGGCAGCGGCTCAGCGGCTCCTGCTCACTGGCTGCGCGCGCCGGTCACCTCGGCCACGCGCTTCTGCGGGGTCGGCGGTGCCGGTTCACGCAGCGCGTCGACCATGGCGGACGCGGCGTGCTTCGGTTGCATCGGCACGGTGCCGGCACCCCCGTCGATCACCACACCGTCGAAGGCGGATCCGTAGGTGGCCTCCAGTTTCTCAAGGTCGATCACCGGCTGCAGCGTCCCGCCCGAGGGGGCCTCCATGACGAGGAAGGTGCCGATGGTCTGCTGGCTGAACGGCACCTCGACGTCGCCGGCGCGCAGCCAGACCCAGCCCGACATGGCGTCCTTGCCGAAGCCTTCGACGGCGGCCTGGAGTTCCTGCTCGCCGATCTTCGGCTGCTGGGTGCTGACGGGCAGCGTCACCGGTGCGGAGCGTCCGGTCGCGGCACGCTCGCGGTAGGCGTCCTCGACCAGCGTCGCCGCCTTGCCGACCTCGACGGCCTCGTACGGTTTGCCCGGTACGGCCGCGGGTTTGCCACCGGTGAAGACGACCCGGCCGTCCTTCCCGCCGTTGCCGTGCAGACGCCCGACGGCGGATGTCAGCTTCTCGTCGTCGACCTTGACGTGCGCGTCCACCACCCGGGTTCCGCCGAACAGCGAGCCGATCACCGAGACCGGGTTGTAGTCACGGCCGGCCGCCGCTCGCACGGTCTCGTCGGTGTCGATGGTCAGGCCCAAGGTCTCGGGCTCGACCTTCTCCTCACGGCCGTCGACGACCAGCGGGATCGGGTCCGTCATTCGGCTCTTGAGGGCGGCGTCCAGTGTGTTCGTCGCATCCTGCCGGGTCTGGCCGCCGATGTCCACGCCCAGCACGGTGGTGCCGTTGGGCACATCGGCGTGGTCCAGCAGCAGGCCCGCGCCGTAGGCGATCGCGACGACGCCGACCAGGCTGACGCCGGCGAGCACCAGCTTCGAACGCCCCTTGCGGCGGCCCCCGTCACCGTCCCGGTCACCGCGGTCACCGCGGTCCGGGGCGACGTCGGGGTCGCCGTCGCGCCGGTCGTCCCGGTCGTCCCGGTCGTCGTCGAAGAGTCCGTGGTCCACCGGGCGGGGGCCCGGCGCATCGGGTGGGAACACGCTGTCGACGGAGGGCACCCGGGGGATGCCGCTGACGAGGGTGTCGCCGGTGATCCGGTCATCCCCACGCGGGCGGGGCGGCGCCGGCGGGGTCGGCCCCTGCGAGTAGAGCGCGGAGGTGGAGCCCTGTCCGAACCCGGAGCCGGTGCCAGTGCCGGGCGCGCCGGTGCCGGGCGGGCCCACGTCCGGGCCCTTGGGGCGGCCCAACGCGCCGGGGTCGCCCACGGAGCCCGGGGTCGGGCCGGGCGAGGAGCCGTCCGGGATCGGCCGTACGGGCATGTCGCCGGTCTGCGGGCCGGTGGTGCGGCCGGACGGCGGGCCTGCCGGCGCGCCGGGATCGAACCCGGAGGGCGGCCGGTCGAGGAAGTCGGACAGCGCGCCGTCCTGTGCCCCGCCCGAGCCGCGAGTCCCGCCGAGACCGGCCACCGTGGGGAAGCCGTCGGGCGGGGTCGCCGTGCGGCCGTCCTCCGCTCCGGGGCGCTCCGCGACCGGCGGCTCGGGGTCCGGCGCCGGACGCGGCGGCTTGCGCGGCGCGAACCAGTCACTCGTACCGCGGGGTGCCTCGCCGGCACCAGAACCGGAACCGGGGTCGGCACCCCGACCGGAAGCACTTCCTGCACCCGTGCCCGAGGCGGCACCAGACGCAGCCGCCCCGCCCGGCGTCGAGACCGGCCCGGAACCGGAACCACCCGTGGATCCGGACGCGGCACGCGAGCCGGGGCCCGTCCGGTGTGACGGATCGCTGTCGGGGGCCTCGCCTCCGGCGGCCCCGGCGTCGCCACCCTCGCCGACCGTCTTGCGCATCACGACCGGCGGGATCGGGCGCGACCCCGGGATGTTGATGCGGATACGGGTCGTCAGCGTCGTCTCGGTCTTCGGTTCGTCCGCGGGGGCCGGTGCGTCGCCGCCGGCCTCCGGCGCGTCGGACGGCCGGGACGGCGCGCCGTAGGGCTCGGAGCCCGGCCCGTACGGAGGGCCGCCGCGCCCGTGGGGCCCGGAGGACGAACTGTCAGTTTCACGGCTCAATGCAGGTTCTCCCGGTTGGATGCGCCGCCCTTCCCGGCGTCGACCGCAGTCGACGCCCGCGGCTCGCCGGCGCGCCCCACCTTACTGGGGACGTCCGGCGCCAGGCCCGTGCCCACCGAATCGGCACATCCGGCGCAGCGTCAGCTCTGCCGCGCGCCGCGACGTTCCATCGGCCGGCGGGGAGGCGCAGGCAGCGAGATGGTGGCACACAACAGCGCGACGAGCATCCCGCCGAACAAATAGGCATATGAGCTGAATCCGGTGCCGAACAGAAAATCGCCCTCCGCGCGCGAGGAGGTCAGCAGCATCACGGCGACCAGCCAGCCCGCGGCGGGCACCATGGCGCCGACCTTCGTACGCGTCAGCTTGGCGCCGCCGCCGAACGCGCCCGCCGCGCCCGCCAGGGCGAGCAGCAGCCCGCCCGGGGACCAGCCGTCCTGTACCAGCGCTCCCGCCGTGCCGACCAGCGCGCCCAGCACGAACAGGAAGGCGTACGCCGCCCACCGGACCGGACCGGGACGGGTCAGCGCTCCCTCACCTGGGTGGCCGGTCGCGCCGGCCCCCCCGGTACTCATGCGACCTCCAGACCGGCGAACAGGTCGTCCCACGGCGCGCCTTCGGGCGCGGGACGGTCGGCGAGCCGGTAGTGCTCGGTGCCGAACAGGGGCTGCCCGAGGTCGTTCGACAGGGCGAAGAACGGGCCGTCCACGGCGATCTGCGTGGCGTGTGCGCGCATGGCCGCGTTCTTCGCCGCCATGTAGCGCTCGCCGCCCTCGACGACGACCGCGACCTGGCCGTCGTCGACCACCCCCGGCACGTCGTCGGGGGTGGCGATGCCGGGGAACGGCATCTCGCGGCCCTGTTCCCGCAGCCGGGCGAAGCCCGCCTCCACGGCGCCGCGTGCGACACAGTTCCAGTAGACCCTGGCCACGGTGTGCGGCGGCCCCAGGTCGGGGCGGAAGTCCTCGTGGGCGGCGAGTTCGGCGCCGCGGGTGGCGACGCGGTGCGCCTTGATGTGGTCGGGGTGGCCGTAGCCGCCGTTCGGGTCGTAGGTCACGAGCACCTGCGGCCGCACCTCGCGGAGCACCGCGACCAGGTGGCCGGCGGCCTCGTCGAGCGGGGCCTGCCAGAAGCATCCGGGCCGGTCGTTGGTGGCCAGGCCCATCATCCCGGAGTCCCGGTAGCGGCCCTCACCACCGAGGAACCGGTGGTCCCGGACGCCCAGTTCCCGCATGGCGGCGGCGAGTTCACCGATGCGGTACGCGCCCAGGGTGTCGTCCCGGTCCGGAGCGAGGTGGGCCAGCTCCGGCGGGATCACCTCGCCCTCCTCGCCGAGGGTGCACGTCACCAGGGTGACGCGGGCGCCTTCGGCGGCGTACCGGGCCATGGTCGCGCCGTTGTTGATCGACTCGTCGTCCGGGTGGGCGTGCACCAGCAGCAGACGGCGCTCGGGAGCATCGGTCATGCCCCCGAGCCTACGACCCGGCGCCCGTCGTCGGCGCTCCCGCCCCGGGAGAGGAGACGTCCGGGGAGCACGGACGGCGTCAGAAGCTGATGTCCCCGAGCATCCCGGCGACGTTCGAGGTGACCTGCTCGATGGTCGGCGCGATGGACGAGCTGGAGAGGTAGAAGCCCAGCAGCATGCAGACCACCGCGTGCCCGGCCTTGAGGCCGGATTTCTTGACGAGCAGAACCACGATGATCGCCAGCAGCACCACCGCCGAAATCGAGAGTGCCACGGCGGTTCACCTCCCAAGTCGCGTGCGTCGGTTGCGGATGCACGGGCTACATACCCGGCACCGGTCATGCGCAAAGGATCATAACTATCGACCGGGGCGGCACGGCTCGTCGCACGGGTGCAAGACAGGGGCGCATATGCGATTTCGGCCAGCGCTCCCCCTAGGGGTGGCGCATAGGCTCGCCGTATGCCTACGACCTTTCCCCGGCAGCACGCCCGTACGGCCCGGTTCACCCTCGGGGTGCCCCGGGCCTTCACCGTCGCCCCGGACGGCACACGCGTCGTGTTCCTCCGCAGCCGGGGCGGAACCGACCGTGCGCACGTGCTGTGGGTACGCGAGCCGGACGGCTGGGAGTACGCCGCGGCCGACCCGGCGGTGCTGCTCGGCGGCGCCGGCGAGGAAGTGTCGCCCGAGGAGCGGGCGCGGCGCGAACGGAGCCGGGAAACGTCCTCCGGCGTGGTCGCGTACGCCACGGACGCCGCGGTGGAACTGGCGGCGTTCGCCCTCTCCGGGCGCCTCTTCACGGCCGAGCTGCGGGCGGGCACGGCGCGGGAACTGCCCGCACCCGGCCCGGTGATCGACCCGCGGCCCTCCCCGGACGGACGTCTGGTCGCGTACGTGACCGGCGGCGTGCTGCGCATCGCCCCGGTGGACGGGGGCGAGGACCGTGCGGTGGCCACACCCGAGTCAAAGACCGTGACCTACGGGCTGGCGGAGTATGCGGCGGCCGAGTCGATGCACCGCTACCGGGGGTTCTGGTGGTCGCCGGGCAGCGACCGCCTGCTGGTGGCGCGGGCCGACGACGCGCCCGTGGGGCGCTGGTGGATCGCCGACCCGGCGAACCCGCACGAGCCGTCCGCGGAGCTGGCCTACCCGACGGCCGGGACGGCGCACGCCGAGGTGGGGCTGTGGCTCGTCGGCACCGACGGCGGGCCGCGCACCGAAGTGCGCTGGGACCACGAGCGCTACCCCTATCTCGCTCGCGTGCACTGGTCGGCCTGCGGGCCGCCGGTGATCCTGGTGCAGGCCCGTGACCAGCGCAGTCAGCTCTACCTGTCCGTCGACACCGCCTCCGGCGCCACCTCACAGCTGTACGCGGAGGAGGACCCGACATGGCTGGAACTCTTCGCCGGATGCCCCGCCTGGACGCCGTGCGGACGGCTGCTGCGCATCGCCGACGCCGACGGCGCGCGGCGTCTGTTCGCGGGCGAGGTGCCGCTCTCCCCGGCCACCCTGCACGTCCGCACCGTCCTGGACATCGGTGAGCACGACGTCCTGGTCGCAGCCTCCGCGGCGGGCGACACCGGGCGTTCCGACCCGGGGGACATCGGCGTCCACCGCATCCCGTTCGACGGCGACGGCGAGGGCGTAAGGCGGCTGGCGGTGGACACCGGCCCACACGTCGCCTCGGCGGTCCGCGGCGGCGACACCGTCGTCCTCACCTCGGCCGCCCTCGACCGCCACGGCAACCGGGTGCACGTGCTCCGGCTGCGGGAGGACGGCGCCCTCGAGGAGCGGGGCACGGTCCCCTCGCTCGCCGAGGAGCCGGTGCTCACGGCCGCCCCGCTGCTGGCGCACGTCGGCAAGCGGGAGATCCCGACCGCGCTGCTGCTGCCCACCGGCCACCGGGACGGCGACGGGCCGCTGCCCGTCCTGCTCGACCCGTACGGCGGCCCGCACGGCCAGCGGGTCACCTCGGCCCGGAACGCGTACCTGACCTCGCAGTGGTTCGCCGACCAGGGATTCGCCGTGGTCGTCGCCGACGGCCGCGGCACCCCCGGCCACTCCCCCGCATGGGAGAAGGCGATCTCCCGGCAGGTCGTGGACGTCGTGCTGGAGGACCAGATCGACGCCCTGCACGCGCTGGCGGAGGCCCGCCCGTCGCTGCTGGACCTGAGCCGGGTGGGTATCCGCGGCTGGTCGTTCGGCGGCTGGCTCGCGGCCATGGCGGTACTGCGCCGCCCCGACGTCTTCCACACCGCTGTCGCCGGCGCCCCGGTCACCGACCAGCGGCTCTACGAGGCCCACTACATCGAGCGGTACTACGGCACGCCGCAGGACGACCCGGAGGTCTACCTGCACAACTCCGCGGTGGCCGACGACGGTCTGGTCGAGGCGACCGGGCCGCACCGCCCGCTGCTGCTCGTCCACGGCCTCGCGGACGACAACGTGGTCGCCGCCCACACGCTGCGGCTGTCCTCGGCCCTGCTGGCCGCCGGACGCCCGCACGAGGTCCTGCCGCTGTCCGGCGTCACCCACATGACCCCGCAGGAACAGGTCGCCGAGAACCTGCTGCTTTTCCAGGTGGCGTTCCTGAAGCGGACCCTCGGCATGGGCTGACCGGCACGGGACGCGACCGTGCCCGCCACGACCTGGTCGTGGCGGGCACGGTCGGCGGACGCGCGGCGGCGTCACGGCATCTTCTTGACGCTCTCCGTCTCGGCGCGCTCCTCGACGAGCTCGCGCTCCTCCTCCGGAGTCACCAACTCGTCGGTCCGGCGCCGGGCGCCCCCGCCGGTCATCACGACGTCCTCGCCGTGGGCGAGGATGGTGGGCTCCTCCGGGAAGTGGCAGGCGGTCAGGTGACCGTCGTGGTTCCCGGAGATCTGCACCAGCGGCGGCTCGTCGGTGGCGCACTTGTCCTGCGCCTTCCAGCAGCGAGTGCGGAAGCGGCAGCCCGATGGCGGGTCGATGGGCGACGGCACGTCGCCGGCCAGGCGGATCCGCTCGCGCTGCTCCTCCTCACCCTCGTCCAGCCGTGCCTCCGGCACCGCGGAGAGCAGCGCGTGGGTGTACGGGTGGCGGGGCCGGTTGTAGATCGACTCGCGGTCGCCCACCTCGACGATCTTGCCGAGGTACATCACGGCGACCCGCTGTGAGAAGTGCCGCACCACGGCGAGATCGTGCGCGATGAAGAGGAAGGCGATGCCCATCTCCCGCTGCACCTTCTGCAGCAGGTTCACCACCTGGGCCTGGATGGACACGTCCAGCGCCGAGACCGGCTCGTCGGCGACGATCAGCTTCGGCTCCAGTGCCAGCGCGCGGGCGACCCCGATGCGCTGCCGTTGGCCGCCGGAGAACTCGTGCGGGAAGCGCTGGTAGTGCTCGGGGTTGAGACCGACGGTCTCCAGCAGCTCCCGGACGCGCTTCTCGCGGCCGCCGGGCGGGTTGATCCCGTTGACCTCCATCGGGCCGCCGATGATGGTACCCACGGTGTGCCGGGGATTCAGCGACGACTGCGGGTCCTGGAAGATCATCTGGATCTCGGACCGGATCGGCGCCATCTGGCGTCGCGAGTAGTGCGCGATGTCCGTGCCCTGGTAACGGATCTCGCCGGCGGTGGAGTCGATCAGCCGGGTCAGCAGACGTCCGGTGGTGGACTTGCCGCAGCCGGACTCGCCCACCAGGCCGAAGCTCTCGCCCTCGTGCACGGTGAGGTCGACGCCGTCGACGGCCTGGACGTGGCCGACGGTGCGCCGGATGGGGAAGCCGCCCTTGATCGGGAAGTGCTTTTTCAGTCCCTTGACTTCCAGCAGGGGCGCGCCGGTCTGTGGCGCCGCGCCCTCCGTCTTCGTCAGGGTGAGTTCCTCGCTCATGTTCCGTTCTCCCTAGACCAGCCGCGGCTTGATCTGCTCGACGAAGAAGGTCTGCTTCTGCTCCGGCGTCAGGTGGCAGGCCGCGCCGCGTCCCTCGGGGAGCGGCGGCCGGTCCGCGGTGCAGGAGGCACCCGTGACGTGGCCCTGGAAGTCACACCGGGGGTTGAAGTGGCAGCCGGGCGGCGGGTTGAGCAGGCTCGGCGGCGTGCCCTCGATCGGGACGAGCTCGTCGTCCACGTTCGAGGTGATGCGCGGCATCGAGCTGAGCAGGCCCCAGGTGTAGGGGTGCTGCGGCGCCCGCAGCACCTCCGCGGTGGTGCCCCGTTCCACGGCGCGGCCGCCGTACATCACCATGATGTCGTCCGCGACGTTGGCGATGACGCCCAGGTCGTGGGTGATGAAGACGATCGCCGAGCCGAACTCCTCCTGGAGCTCGTTGAGCAGGTCGAGGATCTGCGCCTGGACGGTCACGTCCAACGCGGTGGTCGGCTCGTCCGCGATCAGCAGGTCGGGGTTGCAGACCAGGGCCATCGCGATCATGGCGCGCTGGCGCATGCCGCCGCTGAACTGGTGCGGGTAGTCGTCGACGCGGACCTTGGGGTTGGGGATGCCGACCTTGTGCAGCATCTCGATGGCCCGCTCGCGGGCCTCCCTCTTCCCCGCGCCCAGGTGTTTGCGGTACGGCTCCATGATCTGCCGGCCCACCGTGTAGTACGGCGACAGCGCCGTCAGCGGGTCCTGGAAGATCATGGCCATCTTGTTGCCGCGCAGCTTCTCCAGGTCTTTCTCGCGCGCACCGGTCAGCTCCTGCCCTTCGAGCAGGATCTCGCCGCTGATCTCGGTGCTGACCGGGTTGTGCAGGCCCAGCACAGCCAGGTTGGTCACCGACTTGCCGGAGCCCGACTCGCCCACGATGCCCAGGGTCTTGCCCCGCTCGAGGTCGAATGACAGGCCGTCCACGGCCTTGACGATGCCGCCCTCGGTGCTGAACCGGATGCGCAGGTCGCGGACGGAGAGGAACGAGTCCGCCCCGGTCGGGGGCGTGCTGTCCGCGGTTTTTGTGAGAGTGGTCACGGGTCGATCTCCTAGGCGAGGCGCACGCGCGGGTCGATGAACCCGTACACGAAGTCCACGAGGATGTTGAGCAGCAGGATGAAGGCGGAGGCGAACAGCATGACGCCCATGGTCATGGGCAGGTCCTTGTTGTTCACCGAGTCCACCACGAGGCGTCCGAGACCGGCGAGGCTGAACGTCGTCTCCGTCACGATGGCACCGCCGAGCAGTGCTCCGAGGTCGATGCCGAGGATGGTGACGATCGGGGTCAGCGAGCCGCGCCAGGCGTAGCGGAAGAACACGTACTTCCCGGACATGCCCTTGGCCCGGGCCGTCCGGACGTGGTCCTCCTGCAACTGCTCGATGAGCGTGGAGCGGGACATACGTGTGTAGTTCGCGGTGAAGATCAGCGACATCACGAACCACGGGATCAGCAGGCCGATGAACCAGCCGCCGAGGTTCTCCGTGAACGGCACGTACTCGGGGGCCGGCAGCAGGCCGGTGCTGTAGACCAGGAGTCCGACCACGATCGGGCCGATGAAGTAGATCTGCAGCGAGCTGAGCACCAGCGACGCGGAGCTGAAGGACTTGTCGATCAGCGTGCCCTTCTTGCGGGCGGCGATCATGCCGGCGCCGATGCCGAGGGTCAGGAAGACCACCAGACCGCCGAGGGTCAGCGAGACGGTCAGCGGGAGGCGGTCGATGATCGTGTCCCAGACCATGCGCTGGTCGTTGAAGGAGACTCCGAAGCACGGAGCGTCGCAGTGGCCGACGTCGAAGCTGCGGCCGGCGACGATGCCCTTCATGAACTCCCAGAACTGCACGGGGATGGGCTGGTCGAGCCCCATCTGCTTCTCGATCAGGGCGACGTTCTCCGGCGTGCAGTTCTTGCCGCAGGCCAGCAGGGCCGGGTTCTGCGGGATCGCGAAGAAGATGAAGAACGTGAACGCACTGATGAGGAAGAGAATCACGAGGCCGCCGACCGATCGGCGGAGAAAGAATTTAAGCATGTTGGTTCGCTGCTCTCGGCGCGGCGGCTACGACGGTGAAACGTGGGCTGGACACCCGGGCGGGTTCCCGGGGGCCTGAGGCCCCCGGGAACCCGTGGTGAGGTGCTGTTACTGCTTGACGTACACCTGGTTCACGTTGATGTAGCTCCGGACGGTGCTGAACTTCGCGCCGCCGATCTTCGAGCCGTGAATCTGGATCGTCTTGGTGTAGTAGAGCGGGACGGCCGGGTTGACGTTCTCCACGATGTGGTGGTGGAGCTTGACCCACTCCTCGTTGGCCTTCTCCGGGTCCTTGATCTTCAGGATCCGGTCGATCTCCTTGTTGGTCTTCGGGTCGTCGATGTGCGAGTAGTTCGACGCACCGTCGGCGATCACGTCACCGTCGTAGACCGGCGGGATGACCGTGGAGGGCGAGGACCAGTCCTGACCCCAGCCGGTCATGTAGACGTGGAAGGGGTTGTCGACCTTGCCCATCTGCTCGTACCAGGTCTGGGAGTTGACCGCCTTCTTCTGGACGTTGAAGCCGGCCTCCTCAAGCGCCTTGGCGATCACGACCGACTGCTTCTGCCGGATGTCGGTGTTGGCGAAGGCGTAGACCAGCTCCATGTTCTCCTTGCCGGCCTCCTTCAGGAGCTTCCGGGCCTTCTCGGGCTGACCCTTCGGGTTGTCCAGGCGACCGTAGGGGTCGTACTCCGGCTCGTGGCCGGGGAGCGTCGGCGCGAACAGGTTGCCGGCGGTGGCACCCGCGTACTCGCCGCCCTCGGGGGCGAAGATGGCCGGACCGGGCAGCGCGTAGGTGATGGCGTCGCGGACCTTCTTGTCCTCGATGCGCTTCATGTTCATGTTCAGCTGCCAGACGTAGGGCTGGTAGCCGGCGACGCTGCGGTCCTTGGCGTTGGTGACCACGTCACGGAGCTGGGCCGCGGAGACGGCACCGCTGAACTGCAGCGCACGCTGGGCCTCGCCCTTGTCCGCGAGGATGCGGCGGGTCTGGTCCGCGTCATCGTGGTTGAACGTGAACTTCCACTTGTCCGGGTAGGCGCGGCGGATCGGGTCGGTCTCCGCGTCCCAGTGCTCGTTGCGGACGAGCGTCATCGACTTGCCCGGCTTGTAGTCGCCGATCTTGTACGGACCCAGCGCCTTCGGGTTCTGGTCGTACTTCTTCTGCGTGTCGTCGTCCTCGGGAACGATCGCGTAGCCGGCCATCGCGAGCGCCTGCGGCAGGTCGTTCTGCGGCGCGTCGAACTTGAAGACGATCGTCTTGTCGTCCGGCGTCTCGATGACGCTGTCCGGCAGGTGGTCACCCTTGTACGGACCGTCCGGGAGGGCCTTGCGGTAGTCGTCGCCGGACAGCCACTTCTGGATGAAGGTCGGGCCGTCGAAGATGACCTCGGCGTACAGGCGCTCGAAGGTGTGGCGGACGTCCGCGGACGTGATCGTGTCGCCGTCCTGGTCCTTGACGCCGTCCTTCAGCGTGTACGTCCAGGTCTTGCCGCCGTCGGACACCTCACCGGCACTGGTGGCGAGGTCGCCCACGATGGTCTTCGACCCGTCGTCGTTCTCCTTGGTCGCGGTGAGACCACGGTGGATCAGCACGGCCAGGTTGCCGGCGTCGCTGACGTAGATCTGGCCGGGGTCCAGGTGGGTGAAGTCCGTCTGCTGGTAGACACGGACGGTCCCGCCCTTGGAGGAACCCTCGACCTCGTCGGCAGGGCCCTGCGAGGCGGCGGCGTCCGCATAGGTGACCGGCTGCGACTGCGCCTCAATGTCGCCGAAGTCGGTGTCCTTGCCCGGACTCTTGTCCTGACCACCACCGCCGCTGCAGCCGGTGAGAATCAGTGAGCCGGCCGCCAAGGCGACTGCGGCTCCGCGCATTCTGCGCGAACGGAGGAAACTCATGATGCCGAATACACCTGCCTGTCAGTTGGGATCCATCTGCTGCCGGTTCGCAGCCCGGTAGGCCGGATGCGGGGGTGGCAGCCCCCCGGGTGGACGTCCGTCAACGTCCGGACTTGGGGTCGAAGGCGTCCCGCACGGAGTCGCCGAGGAGGTTGAACGCCAGGACGAAGATCACCATGGCGATACCGGGGAAGAACATGTACGCAGGGTCGTACTGGTAGTAGTCCGCGGCCGCGGCGAACATCCGGCCCCAGTCGGGTGTCGGCTCGACGTAGCCCACACCCACGTAGGACAGGAACGCGACGGTCAGGATCGCCGAGGGCAGCATGTAGGTGGCCTGCACCAGGATCGGCGTCATCAGGTTCGGCAGCAGTTCCTTGCGGATGATCCGCCACGGGGAGGCGCCGGAGACCTTCGCCGCCTCGACGAACTCGCGCTCGCGGAGAGTCAGGGCCGAGCTGCGCACCAGGCGCGCCATGCCCATCCAGCCGAGCACCGCCAGCACGACGACGATCGCGCAGAACTGCACGTAGACCGGCGTCTCCTTGGTGGGCGGCACGAACAGGGCGAGCACCACCGGCATGGTGGCGATCAGGGTCAGCTGTCCCGGCAGCGCCATCATGAAGTCGGTGATCCGGCCGAGCCAGTAGTCGACCCTGCCGCCGAAGTAGCCGCTGACCAGGCCGATCAGGATGCCCAGCAGGACCATCGGGATGGTGCAGACGAGCGCGGTGAAGAGCGAGGTACGCATGCCGTACAGCAGTTGGGTGAAGACGTCGCGGCCCAGCACGGGCTCCACACCGAACCAGAACTCGGAGGACATACCGCCATAGGAGCCGGCGGGATAGTTGAACGCGTCCAGCAGGCCGGGCGTGTCCTGTCCGTACAGGGTGTACGGGTTCTTGCCGTACAGCATCGAGATCACCGGAGCCAGTGCGGCGACCACGAAGAAGGAGATCACCACGCAGGCGGAAAGCACGCCGGTGCGGTCGCGCTTGAAGCGTCGCCACATCAGCTGGCCGGGAGAGAGACTCTGCTCGCCGCTCTGGCCGGCCGCATCCTTGCTCAGGCTCACTTCGCCGGGACCGGGGGTGTCGGTCTCGACGGAGGGCACCTGGGTTGGACTTGTCATCGCGTGTTAGCCCCTGCGTTAGTGGTACTTCGCTGAACCCGTCTGGATGGCACCGGGGTGCGCCTGGGGTTGAGCGGACTTTTGCAAGTGAATAAGTGCTCAGTCAAGAGGTGTTGGGGTTGGCTTATGAGCCCGGGGTGCATCTTGAGCGAAGATTGCGCAGATTGACGTCCCAGCGTGCTTGACAAAGAACGATCGTAGTACACAAAAACGGACAAATTCATGCGAAACGCGTTCACCATCTCGCAACGTGGCCGTCGCCACGCCGATATACGAACGTGGGGAACTGAACTCCGTACAGCCGTCTCCACAGTCTCTCCTGTTTCGCGACACGGATTCGGTCTTTCGCCTGCTCAGTCCACGCGGGTAGACCTCACCACCCGATCGGCGGCCGATGCGCGATCGAACAGAAGCAACGACGGACACACACGGGCACACCTCGACGGCCCGGGGCCGGCGACGTGACGTCGCCGGCCCCGGGCCGTTCCTACGGGCGTGCCGGGGCGCCTCCCGGCGCCCCGCGTCAGCGCTTGGCGCGGGAGGCTGTGCGGGCGCGCTCCTTCTGGTCCAGGACGACCTTGCGGATGCGCACCGTCTCCGGCGTCACCTCGATGCACTCGTCCTCACGGCAGAACTCCAGCGACTGCTCCAGGGAGAGCTTCCGCGGCGGCACCAGGTTCTCCGTGGTGTCCGCGGAGGCGGCGCGCATGTTGGTGAGCTTCTTCTCCTTGGTGATGTTGACGTCCATGTCGTCGGCGCGGGAGTTCTCACCGACGAGCATGCCCTCGTACACCTCGGTGCCGGGCTCGATGAAGATCGTGCCGCGCTCCTGGAGGTTCATCATCGCGAACGGGGTCGCCTTGCCCGCCCGGTCCGCGACCAGCGAGCCACTGCTGCGAGTGCGCAGATCCCCGAACCACGGCTCGTGGCCCTCGGAGATGGAGTGCGCGATGCCGGTGCCGCGGGTCTCGGTCAGGAACTCCGTCCGGAAGCCGATCAGGCCGCGCGACGGCACCAGGAACTCCATCCGGATCCAGCCCGACCCGTGGTTGGTCATGGTCTCCATGCGGCCCTTGCGGGAGGCCATCAGCTGGGTGATGGCCCCGAGGTGCTCCTCGGGCGAGTCGATCGTCATCCGCTCGACGGGCTCGTGGAGCTTGCCGTCGATTTCCCGGGTGACCACCTCGGGCTTGCCGACGGTCAGCTCGAAGCCCTCCCGGCGCATGGTCTCCACCAGGATGGCCAGCGCCAGCTCGCCGCGGCCCTGCACCTCCCAGGCGTCCGGACGCTCGGTGGGCAGCACGCGGAGCGAGACGTTGCCGATCAGCTCACGGTCAAGGCGGTCCTTCACCAGCCGCGCGGTGACCTTGTGGCCCTTGCCGCCCTTGCCGACGAGCGGCGAGGTGTTGGTGCCGATGGTCATGGAGATGGCCGGCTCGTCCACGGTGATCAGCGGCAGCGCCACCGGGTTCTCCGCATCGGCGAGGGTCTCGCCGATCATGATCTCCGGGATGCCGGCCACCGCGCAGATGTCGCCCGGGCCGGCCTTCTCCGCGGGCTTGCGGGTCAGGGCGTCCGTCATCATCAGTTCGCTGATGCGCACGTTCTGGACCGTTCCGTCGCGCTTCATCCAGGCCACCGTCTGGCCCTTGCGCAGCTCGCCGTTCTTGACCCGGAGCAGCGCGATGCGGCCGAGGAAGTTGTCCGCGTCGAGGTTGGTGACGTGCGCCTGGAGCGGCGCGTCCTCCTCGTACGTGGGGGCGGGCACGGTCTCCAGCAGCGTGGTGAAGAACGGCTCCAGGCTGTCGCTGTCGGCGGGCACGGTGCCGTCGTCCGGCTGGGTCAGCGAGGCCACGCCGTCCCGGGCGCAGGCGTACACGATCGGGAATTCGATCTGTTCCTCGTCGGCGTCCAGGTCGAGGAACAGGTCGTAGGTCTCGTCGACGACCGCGGAGATGCGGGCGTCGGACCGGTCGGTCTTGTTGATGCACAGGATCACCGGCAGCCGTGCCTGGAGTGCCTTGCGCAGCACGAAGCGGGTCTGCGGGAGCGGGCCCTCGGAGGCGTCCACCAGCAGCACGACGGCGTCGACCATGGACAGGCCGCGCTCCACCTCGCCGCCGAAGTCGGCGTGGCCCGGGGTGTCGATGATGTTGATGACGACCGGGTCGCCGCCCTTGCGGTGGTACTTCACGGCGGTGTTCTTGGCGAGAATGGTGATGCCCTTCTCGCGCTCCAGATCGTTCGAGTCCATCACCCGGTCGTCGACCGACTCGAGCTGGTGCGCGGCGAACGCCCCCGCCTGCTTGAGCATGGCGTCGACCAGGGTCGTCTTGCCGTGGTCGACGTGGGCGACGATGGCGACGTTACGAATATCGTGGCGGGTGGGCATGCGTGGGCGCTTCTCCCGGAGTCGTGGATGACGGCGCGACCGATCCGGTCCGCGCGGTCGCCGGGCTCATCACTGTGCTGTGCGCCGCGGCCTCTTTACCGCCCCATGGTACGGGCCGGGCGCCTCGCCGCCGCCCCCGGGTCTCGACGTGCGGACGCACGTGTGCTAGCGCAGGCGCGGCGCCCGGACGCACGGCAGGGCCGCCTCGCCTCCACCCGGGGTGACCGGGCGGGCGAGCCGGCCCTGCGGACGACGGCGGCTTACTCCGTGCGGCCGATGTCCTGGTAGCGCGGGGTCTGGAAGCCGTACGCGCCGATGTTGGCCAGGTCCTCGCGGACCGCGACGAGCTGGGGGCGCTGGTACAGGGGCACCGAGCCGGCGGCCGCCCAGATGCGGGAGTCGGCGCGGCTCAGCAGATCCTGGCGCTCCTCCCGGTCCAGCTCGCCGACGGCCGCGGCGAAGAGCTGGTCGATGCGGTCGGTCCCGACCCGGGTGTAGTTCTGGCGCACGGTGAGGGAGCCGTTCCCCGCCGGGACGGGCTTGGCGAAGATCGGGCCGGCGTCGGTCGCGGGGAACGCGCTGGCCGGCCACGCGTACAGGGCCAGGTCGTAGTCGCCGGACGCGATGTGGTCGCGGAACAGGCTCTCGTCCTCGACCCGCTCGATGCGGGTGCGGATGCCGACCTCGGCGAGCTGGTCCGAGACCTGCTCGGCCGTCGCCCGGGTGACGGCGGTGCCGGGGCCGGCCGGGACCAGGAAGCGCAGGGCCAGCGGGTTGCCGCCCTTGGTGCGGACGGCGGCGGCACGGCCGGCCTCCAGCCCCTTCATCTCGTCGGCGCGCTGCTCGGCCCGCTCACCGTCGCGGTTCTTCCCTTCCTCGGCCCCCTTCTCCTTGGCATCGACCGGGGCGTCCGGGTCGTCGCCCGTGGCGGGTGCTCCGCTCTCCCAGCCCGCGTCGGCGAGCAGGGCCTGCGCGGACTCGAGGTCGCGGCCGCCGAGAGCGGCGCTGTTGTCCTGGTAGCCGGCCTGGTCACGCATCCGCAGGTGGCTGCCGAGCGCCTGGGCCGGCAGCCCCAGGTCGGCCAGCGCCTTCTCGGCGAGCGCCCCCCGGTCCAGGGTCCGGGCGAGGGCGCGGCGCACGCGTTCGTCGCCGAGCGGGCCGGAGGCGCCGTTCAGGGCGAGCTGGGTGTAGGCGGGGGCGAGGGCGCGGCGCACGTCGTACGTCCCGAGGTCGCCGGTCTTCTTCCGGGGCTTTCCGGCGGTCTTGCCGTCGGCCCTCTCCTTGCCGCGGGGTTTGGCGTCGGTGGTGTGGACGCCGTCGATGCGCTCGGCGAGCTTCGGGGTGACCTCGGCGACGTCGACCTTTCCGGCGGCGAGCGCCGCGCCGCGTTCGCCGCGCGGCACGACCGTGAGCGCGATCCGGTCCAGCTTCGCCTCGTCCCCCCACCAGGCGTCGTTGCGCACGAGGGTGACCCGGTCGTCCTTCTTCCCGAGCGGCTTCACCGCGAAGGGCCCGCCGGAGGCGGGCAGCCGGGTGCGTGCCTCCTCGTTGAAGCCGTCGGGGCTGCCCATCACCGACTTCGGGTAGAGCGGCGTGAACAGCGACTCCCAGTCGGCATACGGCTTCTTGAAGGTGACCTCGACCTGGCGGGGGGTGTCGCCCGCCGCCACCTTCGCGATCCGGTCGTAGCCGGCGTTGCGGGCCGTCCAGTAGGCGCTGTTGCCACCGCCGAGCGCCTTCCACTGGGCACGGAAGTCGGCGGCGGAGAGGGCACGGCCGTCGCTCCAGCGTGCGTCCTCGGCGAGGGTGTAGACGACCGTCTGCCGGGGCTCGGTCCCGGTGACCTCGGCGGATTCGAGGTAGTCGCCGTTCCGCTGGGGCCGGCCCCGGCTGTCCAACGTGAACAGTGCGGGCAGCACGGCTTCCGCGATGCGGGTGGTGGCACCGGTGGCGTCGGGCTGGAAGACGTTCAGCGTGGTGGGCATCGCGTCGACGGCCCAGCGCAGCGTTCCTCCGTCGGTGACGTCGTCGCGGGAGACGGCGCGGACGTCCCGGGCGGCTCCGCTGTCGCCCTGCGGGGCGTCGTCTCCGCCCGAGGTGCACGCGGCGAGCGGCAGCAGCAGGCCGCCGGCGGCGAGTACGGCCGCGCAGCGCCGCGCGGCGGTGTCGATGGCTGGTGCGGCTGGCATCGCGGGAACCTCCGGGGCGCGCAGACGCCGCCCGGGGTGGGCCGGCGGGTCGTCGCAGTGGGCCGTGTGGTGCACGGGATCGGTACGCACCCACTGAAAGCGACCGGACGCGGTGCGGCATCCGGGCACGTCCATCCGTGCGCCGACGCCACCCGCCCGGCGCACACGTCCACGGGCGCCTGCCCTGCCGCGAGCGGGTGTGATCTGAATTACATGATTACCCGGCAAGAGCGTGAGAAGCTGCGCGGCTGGTTCACCGGCCGCCTGCCGGACGAGGTGCACGAGGAACTGCTCGACGTGACGGTGGACCGCGAGGAGATCACCGTCGTCGGGCGGATCACCGGGCCCAGGCTCGCCGACGATGTCTCGCAGGAGGAGCGGGAGGCTGCGGCTGAAGGCCGGCCCAACGAACTCCGGGAACGCACCCGGGAGACCCGGATGGCCGTGGCCCGCGAGGCCGAACGCCGGTTCGGGCGCAAGCTGACGGCGGTTCGGAACTCGGAGGTGTCCAGCTCGATCGCCAGCGGTTCCGGCAGGGTGAGGGTCTTGGCGAAGGCCGTCTCCTCGAGGTGGGTGTAGCGGCCGTCCAGCGGCTCGGAGTAGACCCTGACCCGTGCCGGACTGCCTGTCGACGAGGAGATGGAGGGGGACGCCCGCGGCCGCGTATCCCCTGAGTTTCCCGGCGCGTCCTTCGGGCGGGGTCGTGGTAGTCCTCCTGGTCGGCGAACGCCCCCTTGGGCGCCACGACCAGGTCGGGAGTCACCTTCACCGAAGCCCAGGGGACGTTCAGCCCGAGGCCGGTGTAGCACCGAGCTTCCGGCGTTGGTCGCGCACCTTTCCGGTCAACTCCGAAACGATCTCCTCATGCTCCCCGTCCGCCGGTGGGGTCACGTGGATCTCCCCCTCGATCAACTCCGCGCGCCACCCTCGGGGGCGGCCGTGCTGATGGAGTCGAAGGCTTCTTTTGCGGACCGGGCCATCGGATCGTCCATACGGTCATCCTCGTCAGCGCACGTCGTACGCTCCGGGACGGTCAGCACCACGGCGGGCCTCCTCCTGTTTTCGGAGCGACGCTCTCACCCCAAGCGAGCCGACGACCACGAGAACGGACTCCGCTCACTCGAACGCGTGAGCGGATACGTTTCTGTCGGTCAACCCGACTCCGCACTCCGTTCAGGCGAACCGTTCAGGCGTTGCCGGCCGCCTTTTCCGCCGCATGCTGGAACTCGCCGAGGTCGTAGTGGGCGAGGACGGAGTCGAGGTTGGTGAGCGCGCCCAGGTGCTCCACGAAGCCGTGCGGGTTGTACTCGATCTGGAGCGCCACCCGCGTCCGCGTGTCGCTGACGTGGTGGAAGGTGACCACGCCGGCGTGCTCGACTCCGTCCATCGTGCGCCAGGCGATCCGCTCGTGAGGGATGACCTCGGTGAGTTCGGCGGTGAACGCCTTGTCCGCGCCGGGCAGGGCGAGCCACCACGAGAAGGTGCGGTCGTCGATGCGCGCGACCTTCTGCACGTGACTGAGAAACTCCGGCCAGCGCGTCACGTCGCTCCACAGCGCCCAGGTCACCGCCACCGGAGCGTCGACGTCCACGGTCTCCACGAGGGAGGACGACACGTTTCTCCACCTCTTTCCCATGTGTACGAAGGGGAGTTGGCACCCCGCATACCCCGCCGCGCCGCTTTCATGACCGGGCGGTGCGGCTCGCGCGTCAGCGCCGGGGGCGCACACCTCCTGCGGCGAACGCGCCCCCACGCGCGGGCAACCCTCCACCGGCCCGGTGTGTCCGACAAGGCGGAAGAAGCGGACAGACTACGTTCTTCGCGTCGTCCGCAGCGTGGAACGTGTGCGCCTGGCGCGTGCGCGCTCCACCGACCCGTCGGACCGAAGCAAGGGGGACACCTCGATGCGTGCACGAACGACCGCGATCGCCGCCACCGCCTGTGCGCTGGCGCTGCTGCCGGCGGCCTCCGCCGTCGCCGGTACCGGGCCCGCGCCGGACAAGCAGCGCAAGGCCGCGTCCACCGCGCCCTCCGCCGCCGGCAATCCGCTGAGCGCCCGCGCCCAGGCGGCCGGCGTCTGCACCGACGCGTACGAGATCGGCACCGCCGGATACATCATCCGCGACGGGCAGCGGATCGGCTCCGTCAAGCAGTTCTACTCGCCGTCCTGCGGGGAGAACTACGGCTACCTGTGGGTGTGGCAGAGCTTCCGCGCCTCGCACGGCGACTACGACGTCTCGGTCGGTGTCTACAGCTACAGCCGCGACGAGTTCGTCGGTAAGCGCACCTGGCTGAACACCAACGGGAAGGAGTACTGGTCCAACCCGGCCGACACCACCTCGGAGTGCACCGCCGCCGTCGGCTCCCTCCGCGCCGCGGGCGACCCGCTGGCCGGTCAGGCCGCAAGCTCCAAGCGCTGCTGACACCGCACCGCCGTGGCAGCAGCGGGGCGTCGGTCCCCCCGGACCGGCGCCCCTCGTTGCTCTTCCGGCCCCGCCCCTCCCGTCAGCGGCCGACGAGGAACTCCCCCACCTCCGGTGCCAACAGCCCGACCTTCGGGTTGTGGGACAGTCCGGTCAGCATCCTGTGCTCGGCCGCGGGCAGCAGGCCGGCGATCGCACGGGAACCCTTGCGCAGCAACGGGGCGCTCTTCTCGCCGGAGATCACCAGGGTGGGCGCCGTCACCCCGGCCCAGTCCTCCGGCCGCAGCGGCTCCCCGCGCATGTAGGGCGCCATCACCGCCCAGTCATGCGCGGTGGCCGGCGCCGTGGCCCGGAGCTTCGGCCAGAACGGCGTGAACCGCATTGCCGCGACGACGAAGGACGGGACGCCCATGCCCCGCGTCATGAAGTACCGCACGGTCTCGTCCCGGCGGCCGGCATCGATCAGCGCATGCAGCCGTGTCTGCAGGTCGGCGGGCGGAACGTGGTGTTCGTCGTCGACGACGAACGGCGGCTCGAACGCGACGACGCGCACCAGCCCGGGCAGCCGGCCGCCTGCGGCTGCGAGCAGCGCGAGGGCGGCGCCCGAGGACCAGCCGAACAACGAGACCTCGTTGTCCGGCCCGCCCTCGGCCTCCGCCAGCGCCACCAGGTCGTCGATCTCGCGCCGCACGTCGTACACACCCGGCGTGTCACCGCTGTCGCCGCGACCGCGCCGGTCGTAGGTGAGCACCGTCAGCCCGTGGTCCCGGACGAGCGCCTCGGCCAGCTGCGCCATCTTGGGGAACTTCCGGTAGCTGAACGCGCCGCCTATCTGGATGACGGTGCCCGCGCCGCCACCGCGGCGGCGGTCGTAGACGATCTCCGTGCCGTCCGCCGAGACGACGGATCCCTGCTCGATCGTCGCGCTCTCTGCTGTCGTCGCCATGGCCCGCTCCTGATGGAAATCCGAGGCACCGCGCGGTGCACTGTGGTGAGGTTCACCGGTACGGACGGCACGGGGCCCGGAAAATCATCGCTCGGGCACGCAAGGACGGGAGAGGGACGTGGCAGGAGCACTGGACGGGCGGGTCGCGCTGGTCGCCGGGGCGACGCGCGGAGCCGGGCGGGGCACCGCCGTGGAGCTGGGTGCGGCCGGGGCGACGGTGTACGTCACCGGGCGGACCACGCGCGAGCGGCGGTCGGAGTACGACCGGCCGGAGACCATCGAGGACACCGCCGACCTGGTCAGCGAAGCAGGGGGGCACGGCATCGCCGTGCCCACGGACCACCTCGACCGGGCGCAGGTGCGCACGCTGGTGGAGCGGATCGATTCCGAGCAGGGCCGACTGGACGTGCTGGTCAACGACATCTGGGGCGGCGAGAAGCTCTTCGACTGGGACGCCCCGGTCTGGGAGCACGACCTGGACGACGGCCTGCGCCTGCTGCGCCTGGCCGTCGAGACGCACGCGATCACCAGTCATCACGCGCTGCCGCTGCTGCTGCGGAACCCGGGCGGTCTGGTGGTGGAGATGACCGACGGCACCGCGGAGTACAACGCGCGGAACTACCGGGTGTCGTTCTTCTACGACCTCGCCAAGTCGTCCGTACTGCGCATGGCGTTCGGGCTGAGCCGTGAGCTGGGCCCGCGCGGCGCGACGGCGGTGGCGCTCACCCCAGGATGGATGCGGTCGGAACTCATGCTCGACGCGTTCGGCGTCGCCGAGGAGAACTGGCGGGAGGCGCTCACGGAGCAGCCGCACTTCGCGATCTCCGAGACCCCGCGTTTCGTGGGCCGGGCGGTTGCGGCGCTTGCCGCGGACCCGGAGGTGGCGCGCTGGAACGGCGACTCGCTCTCCAGCGGCGGGCTGGCGCGGGAGTACGGCTTCACCGATCTCGACGGCAGCCGCCCGGACGCCTGGCGCTACCTGGTCGAGGTGCAGGACCCCGGCAGGCCGGCGGACGTCACGGGCTACCGCTGAAGGGTCTCCTGCCCGCCCCGAAACGCCTCACTCGAACGGGTCACTCGTGTACCCCGCAGAGCGAATCCCCGTCCGCGCTCTTCACAACGCGTGTGTGACGTAGAACACTCTGGCGGACCAGCCGAGCCACCCGCACCGAAGCGGAGGTGCCCCAGCACATGACCCTGCAGGACGACATGACCAGCGTCCAGCGTTGCCTGGACGATCTCACCCGTTGTGTGACCCGCCTGGAACAACAGGTCGGCAACGGACTGGAGATGAGGCGGGTACGCAGCGACGCCGAGCACCTGCGGGAATCCCTGGCGCTGCTCCGGGCCGCCACCGGCGGGCCGGAGGCGTCACCCGCTCCGCGTCCCGAGATGGTGACCATCCCCGACGCGCCGTACGACGCGGCGCTGTGGACGGACGCGGAGGACGAGGGGCTCGGCGCACGGGACCGGCACGCACCCTGAGCCCGGCCGCGCCGGGGTGCACGCCGCGTTGACGCAGGCGTGACCCCGGCGCGCGCCGGCGCGTTGGCCACCCGCCCGGCCCACCGCCGTGCCCCGGCCCCGCGCCGCCGCGTCCCCCGCGCAACCGCCCGCCACCCTCCCCTCGACGGAGTCGACCCTTGGCCACCGGAACCACACACCCCACCGAGCCCACGGGGCCGGACAGCCCCGGACCTCGTTCCGCGCCCGGCGGCGTCACCGACGCCCCCGGGCGCGCCGCGATCCCGCAGCGCCACCTGCGCGTGGACCGCTGGTGGCTGCCGCCGGCCGCCACCGCCGCCGGCCTGCTGGCGTTCATCGTCTACTCGACGTGGCGCGCCTTCGCGAACGCCGACTACTACGCGGCGCCGTACGTCTCGCCGTTCTACTCGCCCTGCCTGGCGGAGAGCTGCGTGCCCATGAAGGGCGGCCCGAACTGGGAGATCTTCGGCAGCTGGTGGGGTCTGTCGCCCGCGCTGCTGATCCTGATCTTCCCGCTCGGCTTCCGTCTGACGTGCTACTACTACCGCAAGGCGTACTACCGCGGCTTCTGGGCGTCGCCGCCGGCCTGCGCGGTCGCGGAGCCCCACGCGAAGTACAGCGGCGAGACCCGCTTCCCGCTGATCCTCCAGAACCTGCACCGGTACTTCTTCTACGCCGCGCTGCTGGTCGCCGTCATCCTCACCTGGGACACCGCGCTCGCCTTCCGCAACGCGGACTACGAGTGGGGCCACATGGGCCTGGGCACCCTGGTGTTCGTCGCGAACATCGTGCTCATCTGGCTCTACACCCTCTCCTGCCACTCCTGTCGGCACATCGTCGGCGGGCGGCTCAAGCACTTCTCCAAGCACCCGGTGCGGTACCGCATGTGGGGCTGGGTCGGGAAGCTCAATGCCCGCCACATGCTGCTCGCCTGGGCGTCGCTGATCAGCGTGGCGCTGGCGGACCTGTACGTGTACCTGCTGGCCATCGGGGCGTTCGACGACCCGCGGTTCTTCTGATTCGAGAGGACAGCGAAGAAAAGATGACGCAAGTCGAACGCCAGCAGTGGGACGTGGTGATCGTCGGCGCCGGCGGCGCCGGGCTGCGCGCCGCCATCGAAGCGCGTGAACAGGGGATGCGGACGGCGGTGATCTGCAAGTCGCTGTTCGGCAAGGCGCACACGGTCATGGCCGAGGGCGGCATCGCCGCCAGCATGGGCAACGTCAACTCCGGCGACAACTGGCAGGTCCACTTCCGCGACACGATGCGCGGCGGCAAGTTCCTCAACCAGTGGCGGATGGCCGAACTGCACGCCAAGGAGGCCCCGGACCGCGTCTGGGAGCTGGAGACCTGGGGTGCGCTCTTCGACCGCACCAAGGACGGGAAGATCTCCCAGCGCAATTTCGGCGGCCACGAGTACCCGCGCCTCGCGCACGTCGGCGACCGTACGGGCCTGGAGCTGATCCGCACCCTCCAGCAGAAGATCGTTTCGCTCCAGCAGGAGGACTTCGAGGAGTCCGGCGACTACGAGGCCCGGCTGAAGGTCTTCCAGGAGTGCACGGTCACTCGCGTACTCAAGGACCGCTCCGCCGACAACAGGGTGGCAGGCACCTTCTGCTACGAACGCGAGTCCGGCCGCTTCTTCGTGCTGGAGTCTCCCGCAGTGGTGCTGGCCACCGGAGGCATCGGCAAGTCGTTCAAGGTGACGTCCAACTCCTGGGAGTACACCGGCGACGGCCACGCGCTGGCACTGCTGGCCGGTGCGTCGCTGATCAACATGGAGTTCGTGCAGTTCCATCCCACGGGGATGGTCTGGCCGCCTTCGGTGAAGGGCATCCTGGTCACCGAGTCCGTGCGCGGCGACGGCGGCGTGCTCAAGAACTCCGACGGCAAGCGCTTCATGTTCGATTACGTGCCGGACGTCTTCAAGGACAAGTACGCCACCTCCGAGGAGGAGGCGGACGGCTGGTACACCGACCCGGACAAGAACCGGCGCCCGCCCGAGCTGCTCCCCCGCGACGAGGTGGCCCGCGCCATCAACTCCGAGGTCAAGGCCGGACGCGGCACCCCGCACGGCGGCGTCTTCCTCGACGTCTCCACCCGCATGCCGGCTGAGGAGATCCAGCGGCGGCTGCCCTCGATGCACCACCAGTTCAAGGAGCTGGCGGACGTCGACATCACCGCACAGCCGATGGAGGTCGGCCCCACCTGCCATTACGTCATGGGCGGCGTGGACGTAGACCCCGACACCGGCGAGGCGACGGGCGTGCCCGGGCTGTACGCCGCGGGCGAGGTGTCCGGCGGCATGCACGGCTCCAACCGACTGGGCGGCAACTCCCTCTCCGACCTGCTGGTCTTCGGTCGCCGGGCGGGCCTGTACGCCGCCGAGCACGCCAGGAGCACGGCGGCGGACGCCCGTCCGGTGGTGGACGACGCCGAGATCGACGCGGCGGCGGCGGAGGCGCTCCGGCCGTTCAGCGCCGAGGAGACGGCCTCCGGCGAGACGGGCGAGAACCCGTACACCATCCACCAGGAACTCCAGCAGGCGATGAACGACCTGGTCGGCATCATCCGCCGGGACGAGGAGATGGCGCAGGCGCTCCAGCGGCTCGGCGAGCTGCGGCTGCGTGCGGCCCGCGCGGGCGTGGAGGGGCACCGCCAGTTCAACCCGGGCTGGCACCTGGCCATCGACCTGCGGAACATGCTGCTGGTCAGCGAATGCGTGGCGCGTGCCGCGCTGGAACGCACCGAGTCGCGCGGCGGCCACACGCGCGACGACCACCCGGACATGGTCCACGACTGGCGGAAGGTCAACCTCGTCTGCTCGCTGGCGGACGACGCCGAGGGGCCGGGGCAGATCGCGCTGCGCCGCCGCGACATGCCGCCGATCCGTGCGGATCTGCTGGGGCTCTTCGAGAAGGAGGAGCTGATCAAGTACCTGACGGACGAGGAGCTGACCGACCAGTGAGCAGCACGAGCGGCACCACCAGTGGAGCCATGGCCGACGGTCCGGACCGCACCCCGGACGACGACCGGGAGCGCGAGCCGGCGATCGCCGGCGAGAGCGACGCGGGCGCGATGGGCGAGGCCACCCAGGCGCCGGGCGGCGGGGGCCTCAAGGACGCCGCGGGCGGCGAGCCGCGTGACGGCCGCGCCCCGTCCACCGGCGGCACGTCCGCAAGCAGCAGCTACCAGGCGCACTTCCGGGTGTGGCGCGGCGACACCGAGGGCGGCGGTCTGGAGGATTTCACCGTCGAGGTGCACGAGGGCGAGGTCGTCCTCGACATCATCCACCGGCTGCAGGCCACCCAGGCGCCCGACCTCGCCGTGCGCTGGAACTGCAAGGCGGGCAAGTGCGGTTCGTGCAGCGCGGAGATCAACGGCAGGCCGCGGCTGCTGTGCATGACGCGGATGTCGGTCTTCAGCCCGGCCGACACCATCACGGTCACGCCGATGCGCACCTTCCCGGTCATCCGCGACCTGGTCACGGACGTGTCCTTCAACTACACCAAGGCCCGCGAGGTGCCGTCCTTCGTGCCGCCGAAGGGTGTGGCGCCGGGCGAGTACCGGATGCAGCAGGAGGACGTCGCGCGGTCGCAGGAGTTCCGCAAGTGCATCGAGTGCTTCCTGTGCCAGGACACCTGCCACGTGGTGCGTGACCACGAGGAGAACAAGGAGTCCTTCGCGGGCCCCCGCTTCCTCATGCGGATCGCCGAGCTCGACATGCACCCGCTGGACGCCGCCGAGGAGAACGGCCTGGACCGCAAGACCACCGCGCAGGACGAGCACGGCCTCGGCTACTGCAACATCACCAAGTGCTGCACGGAGGTGTGCCCGGAGGGCATCAAGATCACCGACAACGCCCTGATCCCGCTCAAGGAGCGGGCCGCGGACCGCAAGTACGACCCGCTGGTCTGGCTCGGTAACAAGATCCGCCGCCGTTAGGGCGTGCTGTCCGGCGGGCTCTCGGGTCCGCCGGACAGGACCAGGCGGGCGGGGTCCGTGGAGGAACCCCGGCGCCGATGCGACGCCTTGGTGACCGAAGCGTGGAAGGTCACGCCCCACCGCCCGCCGCGGCGGTGATCTGCGTCACGATGAGGCGACCGCCGGGCCTGCGGGGTCCGTCGGTCCGGCCCCACCCCCACGTCCGGGGCCGGTGCGCAACTTCCCCCCACAGGAAGGAAGCACCCTCATGTCCTTGCTTTCCCGCGCGAGCCGCCGCTCCGGCATCGCGGTGGCGACCGGAGCCGCAGGCTGTCTCACTGCCCTGAGCGTGGTCGCCCCGGCGTCCGCCGCCCCGGCGCCTTACACGGCCGAGCGCGCCCCCGCGTCGCAGCAGGAGGCGGCCGGTCTCACCCCCGGCCAGATGCTCAACCGCGCAGACTCCTGGCTGACGGCCGACAACGGTTCCCCGGTGCCCTACAGCCAGACCCGGACGTGGTCCGACGGATACCGCCAGGACTGCTCCGGATACGTCTCGATGACACTGGGCCTGTCGAAACCCGGCCCCAACACGGTCGGACTCGCCGGCAGCCGGGAGCTCACCACCCCCATCAAGCTCAAGAACCTGAAACCCGGGGACCTGCTCATCGACGCCGACGGCTCGAACACCACACGCCACGTGGTGATCTTCGAGAAGTGGACGGACGCCTCGCACAGCGCCTACTCCGCCTACGAGCAGCGTGGCGGGCACGGCACGGACCACCGCGTACTCGACTACGGCCTCGGCGCGGGCAGCGAGTACAAGCCCTACCGCCCGGTGAAGCTCTCCGGGGTCGCCCCCTAACCGGAGCCGCTGCCGGGCGGGCCGGAGGGGAGCCCGCCCGGCAGCCGGAGGGCAGCCCGTCCGGACGAAGCCGGCGCGCCTTGCCCGGCGCGAAGGGAGCGACGTAGCCTGAGCGCTCTTTCGTCAGAGCAAGCAGGGGAGCGTCGTTCCAGTGAGTGCTCCCACCGTGTACGACGTCGCCGAGCAGGCTGGCGTCTCGATCGCCACCGTCTCCCGCGTCTACCGCAACCCGGAGTCCGTGCGGGCCGGCACCCGCGCCAAGGTGATGGCCGCCGCCCGCACCCTCGGCTACGTCCCCAGCGGCAGCGCCCGCGGCCTCGCCAGCCGCACGACGCGCGTGCTGGGACTGTGCTTTCCGGACTACGCCGATCCCGATGCCGAGGACCCGGACGGGGAGTCCGACGGCGCTCCCGACGGGTCGGAGCTGATGCTGTACTCCGACGAGATCATCCGCGGTATGGAACGGGCCGCACGGCGCCGGGGCTACGCCCTGCTGATCGCCGCCTCGCTCGCCGAGGGCCCCGAGAACCTGGTCGCGGAGGTCGCCGGCCGCGTCGACGGGTTCGCCGTGCTGTCCCAGACGGTGCCGGTCGAGGAGCTGGAGGTGATCGCCCGGCGGCTGCCGGTCGTGATGCTCGCCGGGCCGCGCGAGGACGCCTCACTGGACCACCTCGACCACATCGAGGTGGCGAACCGCGACGGGGAGCTGGCGCTGACCCGGCACCTGATCGCCGACCACGGGCTGCGGCGGCTGGCGTTCGTCGGCAGCACCCCGGACTCGCCCGACGGCGAAGCGCGCTTCCGCGGCTTCCAGGCGGCGCACCGGGAGGCCGGTTTGCCGGTGTCCGAGCGGCCGGACGTCCGGGCGGAGCTGACGCAGGCGGAGGGACACCGGGCCGTCGGCGAGCTGCTCGCCGCGGGGAGCGCCGGTGAGCGGCCGGAGGGCATCGTCTTCGCCAACGACCAGATGGCCGTGGGCGCCCTGGCCGCGCTGCGACGACGCGGGGTGCGCGTGCCGGAGGACCTGGCCGTGGTGGGTTTCGACGGGATTCCGCTCGGCCGGCTGGTGACCCCGGCGCTGACGACGGTGCGGCAGCCGATGCGGCGGCTGGGCGAGAAGGCCGTGGAACTGCTGGTGGCGCGCCTGGAGGATCGCAAGGCGGAGCCGGTGTCCGTGGTGCTCCCGGTGTCGGTGATCCGGCGGAGAAGCTGCGGCTGCGACGACGGAAGCTCGGATTCCGTTACCTATTCGTAATACACGGGGACCTTGCGACCCGACCGCCCGGACGAGTTATGTATGCGCTTACAAGCGCTCCACCCCCCATACTCCCACCAGCGTCCCCACAACGCCGGGTCCCCCGCCAGCTCCCGCTCCAAGTCCTCAGGAGGAGCCGATGAAGCTCATCCCCCGTCTTCCCACGGCGTCCCGTCCACGCACCACCCTGGCGGCCGTCACCGCCGCGAGCGCGCTGCTGCTGACCGCCTGCGGCGGCAGCGGCGGCGACGGCGAGCAGAAGGCCGCGGACGAGAAGCAGACCCTCACCGTCTGGGGCATGGGCGAGGAGGGCAAGCACCTGCAGAAGCTCGGCAAGGAGTTCGAGAAGGAGAACCCGAACATCACCGTCGAGGTCACCCCGATCGGCTGGGACGTGGTGCACCAGAAACTGATCTCCGCCGTCGCGGCGGGCGAACTGCCGGACATGGCGCAGATGGGCAGCACCATGATGGGCGAGTTCATCGCGCTGGACGCGCTGGAGCCCGTGGACACCCAGACCTTCCAGAAGTCCGACTTCTTCCCCGCGGCCTGGGAGGGGAACGTCAAGGACGGCGAGACCTACGGCGTCCCCTGGTACGTGGACACCCGCGTGCTGTACTACCGCACCGACCTGGCGGAGAAGGCCGGGATCGACGAGGCGCCCGAGACGTGGGAGGACATGAGCTCCCTGGCCTCCGGCTACAAGGAAAAGGCCGGCACCCAGTGGGGCGCCTACCTCCAGCCGTCCAACACCGGCACGTGGCAGACGTTCGTACCGTTCCTGTTCTCCGCCGGCGGCTCGCTGCTCGGCGAGGACGACAAGCCCGCCCTGAACTCCCCCGAGACTGTCGAGGCGCTCACCGAGTACGGCGCCTACGCCGAGAAGGGCCTCTCCGCCAAGAGCGTGCCGCCGGGCTTCGACCCGGTGAAGACCTTCGGCAACGACCGCACGCCGATGTTCGTCTCCGGACCGTGGATCGTGAACCTGCTGAACGAACAACAGCCGCAGATCAAGGGCGACTGGGCAGCCGTGCCGCTGCCGGCCGGCCCCGAGGGCGGCAAGTCCTGGGTCGGCGGCTCCAGCCTGGTGACCTTCGCCGACAGCGGGCACAAGGCCGCCGCCGAGAAGTTCACCGCCTACCTGACCAGCACGAAGGAACAGGCCGACTGGTACGAGAGGTCCAACTCGCTGCCCGCGAACCAGGCCGCCTGGGACGAGCCGGAGGTCTCCGGCACCAAGGGCCTCGACGTCTTCCGCACCCAGCTGGAGAACTCCGAGCCCATCCCGCCGATGGAGAAGTGGGAGGAGTTCGCCGCGAAGGTCGACGAGGCCGTCTCCCGCGTCACCCAGCAGGGCGAGGACCCGAAGAAGGCCGCCGCCTGGCTCCAGCAGGCCACCGAGGGCCTGGCGGGCTGAGGCCGATGTCCACGACCACCGCCTCCGGGCCGCCCGGCACCACCGGCCCCACCCCCCGACGCACGGCGAAGCAGCCGACCGCGCCGGGGGCGGGGCGGGGGCCGCGGCGCCCCCGGCGCGACAGGCTCAGCATGCAGAATCTCGCCGGGTGGCTCTTCTCCACGCCGTTCCTGGCGGTCTTCGGGACGTTCATGGCGTTCCCGATCCTCGCGACCCTCGCGATGAGCTTCACCAGCTTCGGGCTGCGGGACGTCACCGACCCGTTCGGTGCGGAGTTCATCGGCCTGGAGAACTACACCCGGCTCTTCGAGGACGAGAAGTTCACCACGGCACTGTTCAACACCGCCTACTTCGTCGTCCTCGGGGTGCCGCTCACCGTGGGGACCGGGCTTGCCGCGGCCGTCCTGCTCAACTCCGGGGTCGAACGGATGCGCACGTTCTTCCGTGTCGGCTTCTACGCGCCGGTGGTGACCAGCATCGTCGCCGTCGCGGTGGTGTGGCGCTTCGTACTCGACCCGGCCGACGGCCTGATCGCCGGCCTGGCCGCCGAAGTCGGACTGGACGGGCCGAACTTCCTCGGCTCCGAGATCCTCGCCATGCCCTCGCTGATCGTGATGGCGGTGTGGCGCAACCTCGGGACCGCGATGGTCCTCTTCCTCGCGGGCCTCCAGGCCATCCCCACCGAGGTGCGGGAGGCGGCACGCATCGACGGCGCCGGCATCTGGCAGGAGTTCCGCCGCATCACCGTGCCGCTGCTGCGCCCGACCATGCTCTACGTGTCGGTCATGACCTCGATCGCCTTCCTCAACGTCTTCGAGGAGCCGTTCGTGATGACCGACGGCGGCCCGGGCGACAGCACGCTCACCGTGTCGCTGCACATGTACCAGGAGGGCTTCGACTTCTTCCACATGGGCTATGCCAGCTCCATGGCGTACGTGCTGTTCACCGTGATCCTCGCGATCACGCTGCTCCAGCTCCGTCTGCTGAGGGACAGGACGCGATGACCACCACCGCACCCGGCGCATCCGCCGGACACCAGGCCGCCCGTCGACGCCGCAACGCCGCCCGCCTGCGCAGAGGACTCGTCTACGCCGGGCTGACGGCCGGGGTGGTCGCCATGCTGGCGCCGTTCGTCTGGATGGTGCTGTCCGCCTTCAAGACCGATCGCGAACTGGGCGCCAGCCCCACCGTCTGGATTCCCACGCAGTGGACGCTCGAGCACTTCCGAGAACTGCTCGACCTGCTCGACATGGGGCTGCACTTCTTCAACTCCACCCTGGTGGCAGTGGCGGTGACGGTCTGCAACCTGGTCTTCTGCTCGATGCTCGGCTACGCGCTGGCCAAGCTGAACTTCCTCGGCCGGGGCCCGGTGTTCGCGGTCGTACTGGGCGCGCTGATGGTGCCCAGCACGCTCATGCTGATGCCGATGTTCGTGATGATGAGCAGGATGGGCCTGATCGACAGCTACGCGGCACTGATCCTGCCGTTCGCAGCCGGCGCCTTCGGGGTCTTCCTGATGCGGCAGTTCATGCTGTCGGTGCCAGACGAACTGCTGGAGGCCGCGCGGATCGACGGCGCGAGCGAGTGGTACATCTTCTGGCGCATCGCGATGCCGCTGGTCAAGCCCGCGCTGGCGACGCTGACGATCTTCACCTTCCTCGGCTCCTGGAACAACTTCCTCTGGCCACTGGTCGCGACCAACGACCCCGACCGGTACACCCTGCCGGTGGCCCTGGCCACCTTCGCCATCGACCCGACGAAGGCGGACGGCTCCAACGGCGTGCTGATGGCCGGCGCGTTCCTGGTGGTGCTGCCGGTGCTGCTGGTCTTCGTCGTGCTCCAGCGGTACTTCACCCAGGGCATCGCCACCGCCGGGCTCAAGTAGCCGTCCGGCGGCGGTCACCCGCACACGTCCGTCCCACCGTCCCGTCCCCTCTCGTCCCCTGACGTCCCGTCTCGTCCCGTCCCCTCTCGTCCCCTGACGTCCCGTCTCGTCCCGTCCCCTCTCGTCCCGACCCGCGTCCCGTTCCTTCCCAGGACATACGCCCCTCGCGCATCGTGGGGCCTGAGCACGGCCGCGATGTAAGCGCATCCATGGAGGTTGCCCCACATGACCGAGAAGAACGCCCGCCTCGACTGGGAGCAGCGCATCGGCCTCCCGAGCGACCGGCCGCTGACCGGCACCGCCGACCTGCCCGCCCCCACCGGGCTGCGCTCCCAGGACGGCACCGGACACGTGCTGCTGGACTGGCAGCCGGTGCCGGGCGCGCTCGGCTACCTGGTGTACCGCTCGGCCTCGGTCGACGGCCCGTACGAACCGCTCGACCACCTGGGCGGCGACGTGCTGGCCGTGCCGCACCCGCCGTACGCGGACACCCTGGCCGAAGCAGGCCGCGGCCACTGGTACAAGGTCGCCTCCTGGACCGACGCCGGCCCCGGCCCGATGACCGAGAACCCCGTGTCCGGCTGCCCCGTCGCGCCCGGCACCGCCCCCGCGCGGGTGACCGTCACCGCCAACGCCGCCACCCCCACCGAGCCGCTGCCCAGGGTGTGGAACCGGATGATCGGCGCCGAGCACCTGTCGATGCTCACCTGGCCGGAAGGCCCCGGCCCCGGCGGCTCCGACGTCGCCGCCGAGTACGCCCAGGCGCTCGGCATCGTCCGCGACGAACTGGGCGTCCGCACGGTCCGCGCGCACGGCACGTTCCTGCCGGAGTGCGTCCAGGTGCGCGAGGACGGCTCGTTCGACTTCTCCGGTCTGGACGAGGTGTACGACCGCTTCCTGGCCACCGGCCTCAAGCCGGTCGTCGAACTCTCCTTCATGCCCGCCGAGCTGGCAGCGGAACCGGACTACACCGTTTTCGAGTACCGGGGCATCGCCTCCGTCCCGCGCAACTGGGAGCGCTGGGCTGCGCTCTGCGGCGACCTCACCCGGCACCTGCGCGAACGGTACGGCGCCGACGAGGTGGCGACCTGGGAGTTCGAGGTCTGGAACGAGGCCAACCTGGAGGTGTTCTGGAACGGCACGCAGGAGCAGTACCACCTGCTGTACGAGAAGGCCGTGCGCGCCATCAAGGCCGTCGACCCGCGCATCCCCGTCGGCGGCCCCTCCTCGGCGGCGGCCGGCTGGGTCGGCCCACTGCTGGAGTACTGCCGCGAGCACGACGTGCCGATCGACTTCGTCTCCACTCACACCTACGGCAACGCCCCGCTCGACTTCCGCCCGCAGACCCGGTCGTTCGCCGAGGCCACCGGCAAGCCGGAACCGGAGATCCTGTGGACCGAATGGGGCGTCACCCCCACCCACTTCCACCGGGTCAGCGACTCCGTCTTCGCCGCACCCTTCGTGCTGCGCGGCATGAAGAGCGCGCTGGCCTCCACCGACTGCCTGGCCTACTGGGTGGCCACCGACCACTTCGAGGAGCTGGGCCGCCCACCGAGGCTCTTCCACGGCGGCTTCGGCCTGCTGACGGTCGGCAACCTGCGCAAGCCGCGCTTCTGGGCCCTCGACCTGCTGAACCGGCTCGCCGGCGGCCGGATGCCGGTGGACGTCGCGGGCGACGGCGCCGGAGCGTTGACCGAGGCCCTCGCCACCCGCGCCGACGACACCTCCACGGTCGACGTCCTGGTGTGGAACGGCACCCTGGACCAGTCGAAGATCGACGGCGCCCGCGCACTGGACCGCACGGCGACGGTGCGCGTCACGGGACTCGCGCCGGGCGCCTCGTACGCGGTGGGCGTACGGGCGGTGGACCAGCAGCACGGCAACCTCAAGGCCGTGTGGGACGAGCTGAACGAGACCGGCGCCGACTGGCCCGACGAGCGGCAGTGGACGCGGCTGCGGGAGGCCGACCGGCTGCCCGAGGAGTCGCTGCCCGCCGTGTCGGCCGACGGCGACGGCACGGTCGAGGTGACCGTCGGCCTGCCGATGCCCGGCATCCGGGCACTGCGCCTGACCCGGGCCTGAGCCCGGCATGAGGCACCCCGCATGACGTCCGGGGCCCGGCCCTGACACCGGGCCCCGGTCTCCCCTCCCCCTCACCCCGCACACCGAAGGAGTCGCACACCGTGGAACGACGTACCTTCCTCGGCGCCGGAGCGGGCGCCACGGCGGCGCTCGCGCTGGCCGCCCCCGTCGCAGCGAGCAGCGCCCCCGCCGTCCCCGCAGGGGCACCGCGCCGCCGGGACACCGAGGCGCTGCTGCGCCGCTGGTTCCGGGACACCTACCGGTCCCTGGACGCCATGTACACCGACTTCGGTCTCACCACCGACAAGATCGACGTGAGCGGCGACGCGCCGGTGCAGAGCCCCAACACCTCGCCCACCAACATCGGCTGCGGCCTGTGGGCCACGGTCGCCGCCGCCCGCCTCGGCGTCGTCGACGGGGACGCGATGCGCCGCCGCCTGAGGCGCACGGTCGCCGCCGTGGAGCGGCTGGAACGCGCCCACGGCTTCTGGCTCAACTGGTACGACGCGCACACCGGCGAGGTGCTCACCGAGTGGCCGGAGACCGGCGACCCGGTCCGCCCGTTCCTGTCGTCGGTGGACAACGCCTGGCTGGTCACCGGGCTGCGCATCGCCGCCGACGCCGACCCGGCCCTGCGGCCGCGCGTCCGGGCTCTGCTGGCCGACGCGGACTGGTCGTTCTACTACACGCCCTTCGACGCCGACGACCCGGTGCAGCACCCGGGCCAGCTCAAGGGCGGCTACTGGACCGACGACGACACCTACACCGGCCACTGGTACGGCGCGCTCAACACCGAGCCCCGCATGGCCAGTTACCTCGGCATCGCCGACGGCACGGTGCCCGGCGAGCACTACTGGCACGTCTTCCGCACCCTGCTGCCCGGCATGGGCCAGGAGCAGGAGCCGGCCGGCGAGTGGGCGGAGGTCGACGGCTTCCGCGTGTGGCGCGGCCACTACACCTACCGCGGGAAGAAGATCGTGCCGTCCTGGGGCGGGTCGATGTTCGAGGCGCTGATGGTGCCGCTGTTCGTGCCCGAGGGCGAGTGGTCGCCGCGCTCGTGGGGCGTCAACCACCGGCGGCACGTGTGGAGTCAGATCGAGCACGGGCTGCGCGAGGAGGAATACGGCTACTGGGGCTTCTCCCCCGCCAACGTCCCGGCCGGCGGGTACAGCGAATACGGGGTCGACGCTGTCGGCATGCAGACGGAGGGCTACACCTCCAAGGGCGTCGTCACGCCGCACGCCTCCTTCCTCGCCATGCCGTTCGCACGCGGGCACGCCGTCTCCAACCTGCTGCGCATCGAACGGGACTTCGGCGCGTACCACGACGGGCTCGGCTTCCGCGACTCCGTCGACGTGCGCGACGGCACGGTAAGCGGCGCGATGCTCGCCCTCGACCAGGGCATGATCGCCGCCGCGCTGGCGCAGGTGCTGCGGCCCGGCACGCTGCAGCGCCCGTTCCGGCGGGGCGGCTTCGCCCGGCGCGTGCGGCCCCTGCTGCGACGGGAGGACTTCGGCATAGCGTAGGCCCGCCGGGGCACCACCCACCCCGCCTCTCGCCCCGCACGGAACGGAGTACGCGTGCCCTCCACCACCCAGCCGCCGAACCTGCTGCTGTTCATGACCGACGACCACGCGGTGCCGGCCATCGGCGCGTACGGCAGCGCGTTGTGCCGTACCCCGGCGGTCGACCGGCTGGCGGCGGAGGGCATGCGCTTCGACAACACCTTCTGCACCAACGCAATCTGCACTCCCGCGCGCGCGACGCTGCTCACCGGCACCTACGGCCACGTCAACGGCATGACCTCGCTGCAGGCGCCGGACCACGTCTTCGACGCGACGCAGCCGTCGTTCCCCGAGATGCTTCAGGCCGCCGGCTACCAGACGGCCCTCATCGGCAAGTGGCATCTCGGGCACGGCGGTGACAGCGACCCGCGCGGCTTCGACCACTGGGAGATCCTCCCCGAACACGGCGTCTACCACGACCCGACGTTCCTCACGGCGGACGGCTCACACACGTACCAGGGGTACGTGACGGACATCATCACCGACCTGGCGCTGCGGTGGCTGGACCGGCGCGACAGGGACCGGCCGTTCGCCCTGCTCGTGCAGCACAAGGCGCCGCACCGCGCGTTCGAGCCCGCGGAGCGGCACCTGCGGCTGTACGAGGACCGGGACATGCCGGTACCGGCCACCCTGCACGACGACTACGGGGGCGGGCGTGTCCCCGAGGCCGCCGAGGCGCGGATGCGGATGTCCGACCTCCAGGACTTCGACCTCAAGACCCCTGTACCGGAGGGGCTTTCGGAGCGGGAGGAACGGGAGTGGCGCTACCAGCGCTACATCAAGGACTACCTGCGGGTCGTCGCCGCCCTGGACGAGAACGTGGGCCGGGTGCTGCACTACCTCGACGTCGCGGGGCTGGAGGACGGGACGGCCGTCGCGTACACCTCCGACCACGGATTCTTCCTCGGGGAGCACGGCTGGTTCGACAAGCGCTTCATGTACGACCCGTCCCTGCGGATTCCGCTGGTGGTGCGGTGGCCCGGAGTGGTCGCGCCGGGAACGGTGAACGACGACCTCGTGGCCAACATCGACTTCGCGCCGACTCTGCTGGACCTGGCTGGCGTGGACGCGCACCCGCGGATGCAGGGGCGCAGCATCCGCCCGCTGCTGGAGGGGCACACCCCGGCCGACTGGCGGTCGTCGGTGTACTACCGGTACTGGATGCACATGGACCGGGACCACGGGGTCCCCGCCAGCTACGGCGTGCGGACGGCCACGCACAAGCTGATCCACTACCCGGGGCACGGCTCCGGCGCCTCCGGAGCGCGGGACGTTCCGCGGGAGCCGGCGTGGGAGCTGTTCGACCTGGAGGCCGACCCGGACGAGCTGTGCAACGTGTACGCCGACGCCGGGTACACGGAGGTGCGGCGCGCACTGGAGGCGGAGCTCTCGGCGCTCCAGCGGCGGTACGGCGACGCCCCCGGATGAGCCGGGGGACGTACGAGGAGGGCTCGCCCTGGGCAGGGCATCCCTCAGCTTGGCCGCGCGGAGGATTTGGCGTGGACGCCCTCCGCCGGGAACATGTGCGAAGACCGGCGTGGACGGAGACCGGCGTGGACGGAGAGGCACACAGTGTGAGCGACCCCGCATTCCGCGCATGCTGCGCGCCCGTCCGTGAGGGTGCGCCCCCCGCCGAAGCACCCCACGCCGCGGCGCCGTCGCACGGTGCGCCGGGCGCCGGGTCCCGCGGCGTGCCGGAGCCGCACGGCGGGTGGCGTTCCCTCGACGGCGGTCCCTTCCTCATGGGCTCCGCCGACGGGCCCTACTCCGCCGACGGCGAGGGCCCGGTCCGCGAGGTCGCCGTCTCCCCGTTCTCCCTGGCCGCCACCGCCGTCACCGTCGCCGAGTTCGCCGCCTTCGCGGAGGCCACCGGCCACACCACGGACGCCGAACGGTTCGGCTGGTCGTTCGTCTTCGCCGGATTCCTGCCGCGGGACACCGCGCCCACCCGCGGCGCCGCGGCCACACCCTGGTGGCGGCAGGTGTTCGGCGCGGACTGGAACCACCCCGAGGGCCCCGGCACGGACACCGCCGCCCGCCGCGACCATCCCGTGGTGCACGTCAGCCACGCCGACGCCGTCGCGTATTGCGCGTGGGCGGGCGTACGCCTTCCCACCGAGGCCGAGTGGGAGTACGCGGCGCGCGGCGGCCTGGAGCAGCAGCCGTTCCCGTGGGGCGCCGAGCGCGACCCGGGCGGGGAGCCGCGCATGAACATCTGGCGCGGCACCTTCCCCGACCGGAACACCGCAGCGGACGGTTACGCCGCCACCTGCCCGGTCGACGCGTTCGAGGCGAACGCGTTCGGGCTGTGGAACATGACGGGCAACGTGTGGGAGTGGTGCGCCGACTGGTTCAGCCCAGGCTTCCACAAACGGGGCCCGCGCACGGACCCGGCCGGGCCGCCCGTCGGGCAGGCCCGGGTGCTGCGCGGCGGCTCGCACCTGTGCCACGAGTCGTACTGCCTGCGCTACCGCACGTCCGCGCGGATGGGGAACACGCCGGACAGCTCCAGCGGCAACACCGGTTTTCGCGTGGCACGCTGAATTCCCGTCGCGGACCGTCCGCGCGAGGTCGTCCCCGGCGACTTCGCGGCGGGACGACGTCCGCCGGGCCGTTCTCCGTCAGAGGTCGTACCAACGGCGTGTCCGCACGCCGGGGTGCAGATCACCGCGGGCTGACTACGCTGCCGCACGAGTGGCCGGTCTTCGAGAACCCGAGGTGTGGCAATGAGACGTCGTCAGTTCCTGGGCGCAGCGGGTGCGGTGGGTGGCCTGGCCGCGGTGCCGGGCGCGCTGAGCCTCACGGGGGCGTCGCCCGCGGGGGCGGCACCGGCCCCGTCCGGAGTGCCCGGCCCGCCCACCGTCACGCCCGACGACCTGCGGTTCCGTCCGCGGACCCTGCGCCCCGGCAGTCCGCAGCGCGCGGGCCTGCTGGCCGAGCACGTCGCGCGGATCACGCCGACGGCCGCCGAGTTCATGCTCCCCGGCCCGGAACGTCCCGACCCGTCCCATCCCGGCTTCGTGGTCCTCGCCGCGCGGCACGGCGTGGTCGTGGAGCACGAGGCGCGCGGTCACGCGCTGCGCTACGCGAGCTGGGACGCGGAGGCGGGCGCGCCGGTCGAACTGCCGCGCGAGGACTGGGTCGACATGCGGCCCGACACGCTCTTCGACATGGCCTCGGTGTCGAAGCTGTACACCTCGGTCGTGCTGACGATCCTCGCCGAACGCGGCGACCTCGACCTCTCCGCGCCGGTGTCGCGGTACCTGCCCGACTTCACGGCCGCCGATCCGGCGAAGGCGCCGGTCACCGTCGAGATGCTGCTGACGCACACCTCCGGCATGAAGGCGTGGATGAGCCTCGCCGACTACCCGGACAACGCGGCGCGGATGGCGGCGATCTACGCCCAGCCGCTGGACTTCGAACCGGGCAGTGACTACACGTACTCCGACCTGAACCTGATCACCGCCGGACGGATCGTGGAGGAGCTGACCGGCAAGGGCCTGGACACCCTGGTCGCCGAGCTGATCACCCGGCCGCTGGGTCTGCGCGACACCGGCTACAACCCGCCGGCCGCCAAGCTGGACCGCGTCGCGGCGACCGAGTACCAGCCGTGGACGGACCGCGGCATGGTGCGCGGCACCGTGCACGACGAGAACGCGTACTACTTCGGCGGCGTCGCCGGCCACGCGGGGGTGTTCTCCACCGCCGCCGACATGGCGGTGTTCGGGCAGATGGTGCTGAACGGCGGCACGTACGGCGGCACCCGGCTGCTCCGGGAGGACACCGTCCGGTCGATGCTGACCAACCGGAACGGGCGGTTCGGCGGCGGCGCGGCACGCGGTCTGGGTTGGCAGCTGGACCAGCGCTTCTACATGGACTGCCTCAGCTCGCCGGTCGCCTTCGGGCACACCGGATACACCGGCACCTGCCTGGTGGGCGATCCGCTCGAGGGCATGCTGTACGTGCTGCTCACCAACCGGGTCCATCCGACCCGCGAGTGGGGCACGACCAGTTCCTACCGGCGGCAGCCCGCCCGCCGACTGGGACGCGCGCTGCCGGTGCGCCCGCCGGTCGGCCGGTACGCCTGGTTCTCCGGGCAGGAGGACGAGGCGACCGCCACCCTGGAGGTGCCGCTGCGCCGTCCGGTGCGTGACGACGCCTCGCTGAGCTTCCGGCTCTGGTACGACACCGAGGCCAGCGACGTGTGCACGGTGGAGGCGACCACGGTCGCCGACCCGGGCGAAGCGGACTGGCAGCCGGTGCGGCTGGAACTGCGTGCCGGCGACGACCACCGGTGGGCGGCGGACGACGGCGCGTTCTCCGGATTCGCGGCGCGCCGCCGGCTACGCGGACGGGCCGAGCTGCCGGACGGGGTGACCGCGGTGCGCTGGCGGTATGTCACGGACTCGCTCTACCAGGGACGGGGCGTCTACGTGGACGACATCCGGGTGCTCGACGGGCACCGGCCGGTGTTCCTGTCGGTCCGCCCCCGGGACAACGACCGCATCCGGGCGGAGGGCTGGGCCGAATCCGCGGACTGACCCCCCGCCCCGCCCGGCCCCGGCGGCGGGCGGGCCCTCCGGAACCGTCCGGGCCCGGTCGGGGTGTGCTCAGAACAGGCTGAGCAGCGCTTCGGTCGGGTCCTTCGGCTTGCTGTCCCCGTCGGGCAGGGCCATCTCGAACCACACCGTCTTGCCGTGCGGTGTGCGCCGGCTGCCCCACGCCTGGCTGAGCAGCTGCACGAGCTGGAGTCCGCGGCCGCCCTCGTCGGTGGCGCGGGCGCGGCGGCGGCGCGGCTGGACCAGGCCGGAGTCCCAGACCTCGCAGACCAGGGTGCGGTCCAGCAGCAGCCGCAGGCGTATCTCACCCTCGCCGTGCCGCAGCGCGTTGGTGACGAGTTCGCTGACGAGCAGTTCGGTGGTGTCGGCGAGTTCGTTCAGCCCCCAGCCGGCGAGCTGCTCGACGGCCATGTCCCGGGCGCGTGCGACGGACTGCGGCTCGGGTTCGAGGTACCAGTCGCCCACCGACCCGGCCGGCAGGCCGTGCACGCGGGCGACCAGCAACGCGATGTCGTCCTCGCCGTGGTGCACGTCCAGCTCGCCGAGCACCCGGTCGGCCACGTCCTCCAGGGCCTTGGGCGGCCTTGCCAGAGCGCGGCGCAGCGCGTTGAGGCCCTCGTCCAGCGGATGGTCGCGGGACTCGACGAGACCGTCGGTGTACAGCGCGAACAGCGCGCCGTCCGGCAGTTCCACTTCGACCTGTTCGAAAGGCTCGCCGCCGACACCGAGCGGCACGCCCTTGGGGACCTCCAGCAGCAGCGCCCCGGCGTCCGGGTCGTCGGCGTCCGGCTCCAGCAGGACGGGCGGCAGGTGGCCGGCGTTGGCGAACGTGCAGCGCCGGGTGACCGGGTCGTAGACGGCGTAGGCGCAGGTGGCGAGGTAGACCTCGGCGAGGTCGTCGGCGCTGTTGCTGTGCTGCCAGCGGGCGCGGCGGCGCCGGCTGTCGCTGGGTGCTGCACCGAGCCCCTGGGCGATCTCGTCGAGGGCGCCGAGCACTTCGGCCGGCTCGGTGTCGAGCAGCGCCAGCGTGCGCACGGCGGTGCGGAGTTCGCCCATGGCGACGGCGGCGCGCAGACCGCGGCCCATCACGTCGCCGACGACCAACGCGGTGCGGTGACCAGGAAGTTCGATGACGTCGAACCAGTCGCCGCCGACTTCGGTGGCCGGGTTGCCCGGCAGGTAGCGGCACGCGATGTCGAGCCCCGCCGCCTCCGGGTTGCCTGGTGGGAGCAGGCTGCGCTGGAGGATGAGCGCCCGCTCGTGCTCGCGCCGGTAGAGGCGGGCGTTGTCGAGGAAGACGGCGGCGCGGGCGGCGAGTTCGGCGGCCAGCGCGGCGTCGCGTTCGCCGAATGGGCCGCTGCCTTTCGCCCGGGAGAAGTGCGCGAGGCCGAGGACCCGTTCCCGGGCGACCATCGGCACCGCCAGCGTGGACTGCACCACGGCGCCGAACTGCACCGGCACGGAACCGTAGTCGCGGCCGGTGACCCGCTGCACGCGACCGGTGCGCAGCGCCTCGGCCCCGGCGGAGTCGGCGGCGTAGCAGTGCGCGGAGCCGACGGAGACCGGACCGGCGTCCGCGTGGCCGGCGTCGGAGGGCAGGGGCAGCGGCGCGTCGGAGACGGAGCTGGCGAAGGCAACCCGGCGGAGTTCGCCGGTGCCCTCGTTGGCGCCGGCCGCGGGCGGTTCGTCGCCGATCAGCACGACCTGGTACAGATCGACGGACGCCAGGTCGCAGAACTGCGGCACGGCGACGTCCAGGAGTTCGCGGGCGGTGGTCTCCAGGTCGAGGGTGTTGCCGATGCGCGCTCCGGCGGCGTTCAGCAGCGCCAGGGCGCGCCGTACGTCGTCGGGCTTGCCTGCCGCCTCGACTGGGATGTCACTCAACGCCGCCCCCTCCTTCACCGGTGTCCGCCCGGGTCGGAGCATTGTCGCAGGTCCGTGCCCACGCGCCATACCCTTCCCGGTCATTGCACGCGTTCTTCCGGTTTTCGGCGGAAGCCCCGCAGGCACCGTCTTGCTCGACCCCCCGTTCGGCAGGGTCCTTGATGCCTCCTAACCCGGCAGCGGAAGCTCGAACCAGACTGTTTTCCCCAGCGGGCCGTGGCGGGTCCCCCACCTGCGGGATTCCCGGGCGACCAACTGGATGCCACGGCCGCCCTCGTCCTCCTCGGTGGCACTGCGCGGCTGCGGCGGGTCGGGCAGCGGGTCGGAGACCTCGACCAGCAGCGAACCCCCGCGGACCATCCGCACACCGATCGGTCCATGCGCGTAGCGGAGCGAGTTGGTGACCAGTTCGCTGACCAACAGCTCGGTGCTGTCGATGAGCTCGCGCATGTTCCAGTCGCGCAGGGTGTCGCGGACGACCGAGCGGGCACGGCGCACCGCGTAGCTCTCGGCGGAGAACGTCCAGGAGGCGGCGCTGCCTTCGGGGAGGCCGCCGAGCTGCGCCATGAGCAGCGCCGCGTCGTCGACCGGCACCGACGGCGAGGCGGACCGGGAACGGTGCGGCTCGTCCCCGAGGCGGACGGCTCCGGCGAACGCACCGCGGGAGCCGTCGCCGCGGGCGCCGCTGGAGGCACGGGTGGCGACGACGGCGTCGCAGGCGTCGTCGAGTGAGGGCGCCGGCGTACGGGCGCAGAGCAGGTCGCGGAGGCGTTCGATGCCGTCGGTGATGTCCTCGCCGCGGTTCTCGATCAGGCCGTCGGTGTAGAGGACGAGCACCGCGCCGTCCTCCACCTCCAGTTCGGTGGTCTCGAAGTGCACGCCGTCGACCCCCAGCGGCGCCCCGGACGGCAGGTCGAGGACCCGGGAACGCCAGCCTCCCTCCGGTCCGGGCATCAGCAGCAGGGGCGGCACGTGGCCAGCCTTGGCGAGGTGGCAGCGGCGGGTGGAGGGGTCGTAGACGGCGTAGACGGCGGTGGCCAGCAAGGGGTCGTCGGGCCCGGGCGCGAGGTCGTCGGCCAGGTCGTTGACGCGGCGCAGCAGTTCGTCCGGCGGCAGGTCCAGTCCGGCCAGCGTACGGACGGCGGTGCGGAGCCGGCCCATGGTCGCGGCGGCCCGCAGACCGTGCCCGGTGACGTCGCCGACGACGAGTGCGACCCGGCCGCCCGCCAGCGGGATGACGTCGAACCAGTCCCCGCCGACCTCGGTACCGCTGCTGCCGGGCACGTACCGGTAGGCGACCTGCACGCCGGGCGGCGAGGGCACGGACTGCGGCAGCAGGGTCCGCTGCAGCATCAGGGCGCCCTCGCGCTCGCGGGCGTAGAGGCGCGCATTGTCCAGGGAGGTGCCTGCTCGGTCTGCCAGCTCCATGGCGAGCGCGAGGTCGTCGTGGTCGAAGGGGTCGCTCTCGGTGGCGCGGCTGACGACCAGCAGGCCCAGCACGATGCCGCGGGCGCGGAGCGGAACCACCATCAGCGAGTGGATGCCCAGGTCCAGCGCGGCGACGACCTTGGGGTCGTCCGCGTAGGTCGCGGCGCGCAGCTCCTCCTGGGAGGTGATCAGGTGGGGGGCGCCGGTGGAGAGGGTGCGGCCGAAGTAGGAGCCGGACTCGAAGGCGATGTCCTGACCGATGCGGAGCATCCGGCGCACCGACGGGCCGCGGTCGCGGGCGGCGACGCCGAGCTGGAGCAGGGGAGTGCCGGAGGTGGGTGTACGACCGGGCAGGTCGCCGCCGTGCGCCAGGTTGCCGACGAGCATCACGCCCGCGTAGTCGGCGAAGCGCGGGACCAGGGCGGTGGCCAGGGCCTGTGCGATGTTACGGACGTCGAGGAAGTCGCCGAGGGCGACGCCGACGTGGTCGAGGAGAGCGAGACGCTGCCGGGCCCGTTCGATCTTCTCCAGGGCGTCGCGGCGCTCGGAGACGTCCATCACGGCGCAGCTGAGGCCGAGGACCTGACCGAAGTCGTCGGTGAGACGGCTGTAGGACACCGACCGTGCGCCGATGCCGTCGGGGGCGTTGGTGACCAGGTCGATGACCGAGCGGCCGGTGCGGAGCACGGTGGACTGCACCTGGGTGATCTCCTCGGCCATGCCGGGCGGCAGCACGTCGTGCACGGTTTTGCCGAGGTGTTCCCCGGCGGGAACACCGTTGAGCCGGGCCAGCGCCTCGTTGACGCGGACGTAGCGCAGTTCGGTGTCGAAGAGTGCGATACCGAGCGGGGAGGAGCCGAAGAGGGCGTGCAGGGCGGCGAGGTCGTGGTCGATGGCGCGGAGCTGGCCGACGTCGGCCAGGCTGAGCGCGACGTAGGGGGCCGCGGCGCCGTCGGAGAGCAGGAACGCACGGCTCTCCACGGTGACCGGGTGGCCTTCGGCGTGGTGGACGCGCAGGATGCCGCGCCAGCGGCGTTCGCGGCGCAGGCAGGCGAAGATGTCCTCGGCCTGCTGCTCGGGGCTCATGCCCTCGAAGGGGCGCAGGAACGATTCGACGGGCTTGCCGACGAGGCGGCCAGGGAGCCGGCCGAGGATCTCCTCCGCCGTTCCGCTCCACAGCATGACGCGGCGTCGGGTGTCGAGGATGACGATCCCGAGCCGGAGTGTGTCCAGCAGGGAGGACATCGCCTCGTTGGGTGAGACGCCGCGCGGGCGCCCCGGAGCCGCACCGAGCGCGTCACCCCCGTCCGCGGGCGCGGCGCGGACACCGTCGCGCGTCGTTTCGCTGTTCACGCCCTCCGGTCCCGCGGTCTCTGCCACGCCGCCCACGTCCCTGATCGGGTATCCACCCTGGCCGGACATCCTGGCCAAGTGAGACTAATCTCTACATACCCGATTCTGCACGTGCTCAGCCTCGCGCACCGCTCCCGCCGTCACGCGATTCCACCAGGTAGGCGCCCGCGTCCGCACCGGAGGGCGCCGCGCCGGACTCCAGCCGGTCGGCCACCTGTTCGGCCTCGTCACGGGTGGCGTAGCTTCCCACGCGATACCGGTTGCCGAGCCCGTCCTGGCGTATGAGCAGCCAGGGCAGTACCGCACCGCCGTCACCGTTCGCACTCCGCATATGCCAGAGCCTATAACCGCCCCTCACGCACCGCATTCGCCATGGCACCAAGGGCGAACGTTTTCGGCCGCTCGTTCGGGCTTCTCCCCGTTTCCTGCTCCTGCTCCCGCTCCTGCGCGTCCCCTGAGCCGGTCTCCCCGCTCTGCGGCAAGCCCTCGGCCCCGCGGACATCAGCCCACAGGCATCCGGTACGCGAGCCGGAAACGACCGGAGGGCACCACGACGTCCGCCGTCTCGACCGGGCGCCCACCCGCGTAGAACGTGCGGTGCGCGACCAGCACGATCTGGCCGGGAACGCCGCCCAGCGCCACCGCTTCGTCGGCGAGACAGGGCCGCGCGCCGACCTCCTCCGCGATGTTGTCCACCACCAGGTCGACACCCGCCATGCGTTCGACCACTCCGCGCCCGCCCAGCGGCCCCTCCTCGGGCAGCATCACCGGAGTCCGGCCGGTGACCGTGAGCGGCTCCCAGGAGGTGGAGAGCATCACCGGCTCCCCCTCCTCGCGGAAGAGGTAGCGGGTGCGCATGACCCGCGCTCCGGGCTGCACGCCGAGCCGCTCAGCCGTACCCGGGGACGCCTCCTCCTGCTCGCTGTACGCCTCCCAGGTGCCCTTGACCTCGTCGTCCCCCTGCTCCTGCCGGAACGGGCCGGACTCACTCCCCGGCACCCGGTAGCCGGTGCGGACGACGCGGCGCGGCACCGGATGCTCCCGCACGTACGTCCCCGAGCCGGAGCGGCCCTCAACCAGGCCCTCCGCCATCAGCACCTTCCGCGCCTCCAGCGCCACCGTGTCGGAGACGCCGTACTGCTCCCGGATGCGGGCCTGGGACGGCAGGCGGGTGTGCGCCGGAAGGCTCCCGTCGACGATCTGCTGCCGGAGATCGCCGGCGACGCGCAGGTATGCGGGCTGCTCACCGAATGCCACGTACCCTCCCGGGGTTTGACCGTGAGCAACAGCTTGGCAACCGTGGGTCGCAGCGCGCAATATCCGGCCAAGGATTCACCCGAAGTGATGAACTGCAGCTCAGAGGCCCGGCGAGGTCGGCGGAGCGGCCGGAAAGCGGGCGGTCGTCCGGGGCCGGGAGTCGGAGGAGTCGGGAGGCCCGGGCTCAGCGGGCCCGGTCGAAGTCGACCGCGCTGTAGGCGCGGAGCTTCGCCAGCCGGTGGGTGGAGTCGATCTGCCGGATGGTGCCCGACTTGGACCGCATCACCAGCGACTGCGTGTAGGCGGTCTCCGCGCGGTAGCGCACCCCGCGCAGCAGGTCGCCGTCGGTGATACCGGTGGCGACGAAGAACACGTTGTCACCACGGACGAGGTCGTCGGTCTCCAGCACCCGGTCCAGGTCGTGGCCGGCGTCCAGCGCACGCTGCCTCTCCGCCTCGTCCTTCGGCCACAGCTTGCCCTGGAGCGTGCCGCCGAGGCACTTGATCGCGCAGGCCGCGATGATGCCCTCGGGGGTGCCGCCGACGCCCAGCAGCATGTCCACACCGGTGCCCTCGCGCACCGCCATGATGGCACCGGCCACGTCGCCGTCCGAGATGAACTTGATCCGCGCGCCCGACTCGCGGATCTCCCTGACGATGCCCTCGTGCCGCGGCCGGTCCAGGACCACGACCGTGACGTCCTCCGGCGCCAGCCCCTTGGCCTTGGCCACCCGGCGCACATTGACCGAGGCCGGCGCGTTGATGTCGACGAACTCCGCTGCTTCCGGACCGGTGACCAGCTTGTCCATGTAGAAGACGGCCGAGGGGTCGAACATCGCGCCGCGCTCGGCGACCGCCAGCACGGACACGGCGTTCCCCATGCCCTTGGCCGTCAGCGTCGTGCCGTCCACCGGGTCCACGGCGACGTCGCACTCCGCACCGTGCCCGTCGCCGACGCGCTCGCCGTTGAACAGCATCGGCGCCTCGTCCTTCTCGCCTTCGCCGATGACCACCACGCCGTTCATCGCCACGGTCGAGACCAGGGTCCGCATGGCCTTCACAGCGGCGCCGTCCGCGCCGTTCTTGTCGCCGCGCCCGACCCAGCGCCCCGAGGCCATCGCCCCGGCCTCGGTGACACGGACCAGTTCCAGGGCGAGGTTGCGGTCCGGCGCCTCGGGGCCGGGCTCGAGCTGTTCGGGCAGGTGGTGGTGTTCCGTCATCGGAGCGCACCTTTCTGTACGGCGACGGCCGTGGACGAGGGTTCCCCCGACTCTATACAGCACTCGAAAGAGTGAGCGGCATGGCCCACGTTTGAGCGCTTTCCGGGCGGGCGGCGCCCGAGTGCCCCCGTCTCGGGTGTTCTCCCCCGCCGGAATGCCCCGTTCCTCCCGGGGGGCCACCGACCTCGGGCCGCCCCGGCCTCGGGCCGCCGAGAGCCGTGAGAGACCATGGCGGGGTGGCAGCAGAGAAGAAGCGCGGCACCCAGACGATCCGGGACATGGTGTTCTCGGTCGCCGTGGTCGCCCTCGCCGCCGGGGTGATCTACCTGTTCATCCCGCACGACGGGAGCAAGGACCCGGTCCGGGTGGTCGACTACTCGGTCGAGGTGAAGACCGCCTCCCGCGCGGCGCCGTACCCGATCGCCACCCCGGAGGGGCTTGGGCAGGAGTGGCGCGCCACCTCCGTCCGGTACGAGGGGGCGGGCCGCGACGGAGCCGCGTGGCACCTGGGCTTCATGGCCCCGGGCAACGAGTACGCCGCCGTGGAGCAGAGCGACGCGGACCCCCGGGGATTCGTCGACGACGTGACGTACGGCGCCGAGAAGACCGGCCGGACCGTGCGCATCGAGGGCGAGACGTGGACGCGGTACGCGGGCGAGAAGTACGACGCGCTGGTGCGCGTTCAGCAGGACGTGACGACCGTGGTCACCGGCACGGCACCCGCCAAGCAGCTCGAACGGCTGGCCGCATCGCTTGAGCCCCGCACCGCGAAGAGCTGACGCCCGAACCCGCCGTCGCCGCGCGGCGGCGGGTCAGACCGTCGTGACGGCTTCGGCCGCGGCGAGGCGCGGGTTGCGGGGGCGATAGGCGTCCGGCCCGGGGCGTCCGATGTTCACCACCAGCAGCGCCTTCTGCCGCCCGTCGCCGAAGAACTCCTTGTCGACGCCGTCCGCGTCGAAGCCGGTCATCGGGCCGGCGGCAAGACCCGCCGCCCGGACTCCGAGCAGGAAGTACCCGGCCTGGAGGGTGGCGTTGAAGGTTCCCGCCGCCTCCCGCGGCCCCTGCTCGGAGAAGTGGGCGTCCTTGATGTGCGGCGCCGACGGGAGCAGTTCCGGCAGGCGCTCGTGGAAGCGCAGGTCCACGGAGAGGATCGCCGTCATCGGGGCGGTGGCCGTTTTGGGCCGGTTGCCCTCCGCCATCTGCGCCACCAGGCGCTTCCGGGCCTCCGCGCTCTGTACCAGCGTGATCCGCAGCGGCGACTGGTTGAAGGCCGTCGGCGCCAGCTTGACCAGGTCGTAGACCGCCGCGATCTGCTCCTCGTCCACCGGTTCGCCGGTGAACGCGTGGGCGGTGTGGGCCTCACGGAACAGCAGGTCCTGAGCGGTCGGGTCGAGGGCGAATGCCATGGTGCGGTGCCTCACGTGGGGTCGTCGGTTCGGACGCTCCCGTCACCGTAGGAAACCTTGAAACTTCAATCAAACGTTCTCGCTGTCCTCTTCGTCACCCTCGACCGGCCCGGCCCCGTCGCCGGAGGCGCCCGCCGCGTCCTCGGCCTCCCCGGCGGCGCCGCCCAGCACCGCGTCCAGCCGCGCCCGGGCGCCCTCCAGCCACTCCCGGCAGATCCGGGCCAGCTCCTCGCCCCGCTCCCACAGGGCCAGCGACTCCTCCAGCGTCGAGCCGCCCGCCTCCAGCCGCTGGACCACCTCCACCAGCTCACCGCGGGCCTGCTCGTAGCTCAGCGGGGATTCCTGCGTCTGCGTCATGCCGACAGGCTAAGCGCCCTCACAGACACGGCCCGCGCCGCCCGCGTCCGCACCGTCGGCCGCGTCCACGGTGACCCCGAACTCGCCCTCCGCCACGCGGGCCCGCAGCGCCTCCCCCGACGCCACCTCGGCGGGCTTGCGCACCACGCCGCCGTCCGCCCGCTGGAGCACGGCGTACCCGCGCTCCAGCGTCGCGGCCGGCGACAGCGCGACCACCCGCGCCCGGGTGTGCGTCAGGTCGTCCTCCGCCCTGTCCAGCCGGTGCCCGAAGCAGCGGCGGGCGCGCCCGAGCAGCATCGCCACGTCCGCCTCCCGGTCCTCCAGCAGCACGTGCGGGTCGGCCATCGCGGGACGACTGCACACGTCGGCCAGCCCGCGTTCCTCCCGCTCGAGGAACCCGGCCATCACCCGCCACGCCCGTTCGCGCAGCGCCCGTACGCGCTCCCGTTCCTCGCCCACGTCCGGCACCGTGCGCTTGGCCGCGTCGGTGGGCGTGGACGCCCGCAGGTCGGCCACCAAGTCCAGCAGCGGCGCGTCCCGCTCGTGCCCGATCGCGGACACCACCGGCGTACGGCAGGCCGCGACCGCGCGGACCAGGCCCTCGTCCGAGAAGGGCAGCAGGTCCTCAAGGCTGCCGCCGCCGCGCGCGACGATGATCAGGTCCACCTCCGGGTCGGCGTCCAGCGCCCGCACCGCCTCGGTGACCTGTGGCACCGCGTGGACGCCCTGCACGGCCACCTGCCGCACGTCGAAGCGCACCGCCGGCCAGCGGAGCGCGGCGTTCCGGAGCACGTCCCGCTCGGCGTCCGAAGCGCGACCGGTCACCAGGCCGATCCGCTGCGGCAGGAACGGCAGCGGTCGCTTGCGGTCCGCGTCGAACAGGCCCTCCGCGCCGAGCGTCCGCCGCAACTGCTCCAGCCGGACCAGCAGCTCGCCCACACCCACCGGCCGTATGTCGGTCGCCCGCAGCGACAGCGAGCCGCGCGGCGCGTACCACGACGGCTTGGCGTACACCACGACGCGCGCGCCCTGCGTCACGGTGTCCCCCACACGGTCGAAGACGTCCGGCGGGCACACCACGGACAGCGAGACCTCCTGCGACGGGTCACGCAGCGTCAGATACACCCAGCTCTGCCGCGAACGGCGATTGAGCTGCGTGATCTGGCCCTCCACCCACACCGCGCCCAGCCGGTGGACCCACTGCCCGATGAGCTGCGAGATCTTCCCGACCGTCACAGGAGTCTCGGCCGTCGTCTGGAGTGCCATGCGGACGAGGCTACGGGGTCCCGCCGACAGGCCGCCCGTACGATGGGGGGATGACTGCAACGCCTGCCCGCGACCGCCGCGTCCTGCTCGCCGCCCCCGTGGGTACTGCGCCGGCGTGGACCGCGCCGTCATCGCCGTCGAGAAGGCCCTCGAGCAGTACGGCGCCCCGATCTACGTGCGGCACGAGATCGTCCACAACAAGTACGTCGTGCAGACCCTGGAGAAGAAGGGCGCCGTCTTCGTCGAGGAGACCGAGGAGGTACCCGAGGGCGAGATCGTCATCTTCTCCGCGCACGGTGTCGCCCCCGTCGTCCACGAGGAGGCCGAGCGCGGCAAGCTGGCCACCATCGACGCCACGTGCCCGCTGGTCACCAAGGTGCACAAGGAGGCCGTCCGGTACGCCAAGGAGGACTACGACATCCTCCTCATCGGCCACGACGGCCACGAGGAGGTCATCGGCACCAGCGGCGAGGCCCCCGACCACATCACCCTCGTCGACGGCCCCGACGACGTGCAGAACGTGGAGGTGCGCGACCCCGACAAGGTTGTCTGGCTGTCCCAGACCACTCTTTCGGTGGACGAGACGATGGAGACGGTCGACGCGATCAAGGGCCGCTACCCGAACCTGCTCAGCCCGCCCAGCGACGACATCTGCTACGCCACGCAGAACCGGCAGACCGCGATCAAGAAGGTCGCCGCCGAGTCCGACCTGGTCCTCGTCGTCGGCTCGAAGAACTCCTCCAACTCGGTGCGCCTGGTCGAGACGGCTGTCGCGCACGGCGCCAAGGACGGCCACCTGGTCGACAACGCCTCCGAGATCGACGAGAGGTGGCTCGAGGGCGTCACCACGGTCGGCCTCTCCTCCGGCGCCTCCGTGCCGGACGTGCTGGTCGACGGCGTGCTGGAGTGGCTCCAGGAGCGTGGCTGGGAGGACGTCGAACTGGTGCAGCCGGTCGATGAGCACATGCAGTTCTCCCTCCCCAAGGAGCTGCGGCGCGACCTGCGGTCCGAGGCCGCCGACAAGGTCCGCTGACGCGGACCGCATACGCAGCGGGTCAACGCCGGCGGGCAGGCCCCGGCCCCGCTGTCCGCACGCCCCCCGCCTGCGAGCGCCCGCGCCCCGGCCCTCAGCCCGCCTGGGGGCGGCGGGCGGGCCGACCGCGACGGACGGCGCGTCCGACTCCCGCGGGCGCCCCGGCGGGCGCCTGTACGCCCAGCGCGGTGGCGCCCGCGGGCAGCACGTCGAAGCCCGCGCCGCTCTCGGCACGCTCCGCACGCCGGCGTGCGGCGTCCAGTCCGCGCCGCACCAGCACGATCAGCCCGGCCAGCAGCGTGCCCCCGTACACCCAGGCCGCCTCCGTCGACAGGCCGGTGAACAGCCCCATCATCACCCCGGCGAAGCCACCCGACCCCGGGCTGACGAACAGCAGCCCGGCCGTGAACGCGAGCGGCGCCGCGACAGGTGCGGCGTACAGCTCAGCGGGCCGCACCCAGCACGCGCCGGCGGCGGACACCATCAGGAAGCACACGCCGTAGCTCGGCCGGTGCCCCTCCAGCAGCAGCGCGTCCAGCGCCCCGAGCAGCAGCATCAGCACCACCACGAGCACGCCGACGCCCAGCGCCGTCAGCCTCGGCCGGGGCAGCCGCTCCACGGCCTCCGCCAGGCGTCCACGGCGGACGTACCGCCCGGTGGGCCCGCCTACGGGCGGCCTGCGCAGCTCTCGCATGAACCTCGCCTCTCCGCTCAGGCTCCGCTGATCCAATCCATCACGGTAGGCACGTTCTCCCCCGCCACGCCCGCACAGACACGCACGGACGCCCCTTGATCCCCCAGTTCGATGGCCGTGACCACGGGCCCGTGGCACCTTTGAGGCGGCGTGGAGGTGTTTGACCATATGACTGCAACGCTTCGGGAGGCATCCCGAGGGCTACGACTTCGAGGTCATCCGCCGTGCCGTCCCCCGAGGCGGTCTTCACCGCCGAGGTCGTCTCCAGCCAGACGATCGACCGCGTCGCGAAGCGCAAGCAGTACGCCGTGGCTGGTATCCCGCTCTACCTGCTGGTCGACCCGTTCGCCAAGGAGATCACCCTTTTCCCCGACCCCTCGCACAGGGAGTACCGGGCGCGGCACACCCCCTGGGGCGACAAGCTCCAGCTCCGGAGCCGCTGCCCGCGCTGCTCGGCAGCGCGCTCTTCCCGTCCCTGGACGGGCGTCCGCAGCCATGAGCGGGCGCCCGTAGACTTGCTGGACTGGCCCACACCTCACCGGGCCGTCGAAGCCACCACACCGCTACGGGAAGTCGCCACGTGTCGCTCACGATCGGAATCGTCGGCCTGCCGAACGTCGGCAAGTCGACCCTGTTCAACGCCCTGACCAAGAACGACGTGCTGGCGGCGAACTACCCGTTCGCCACCATCGACCCGCACGTGGGCGTCGTCGGCCTCCCGGACGCGCGGCTGGACAAGCTGGCCGAGCTGTTCTCCTCCCAGAAGGTCATCCCGGCCAACGTCGACTTCGTCGACATCGCCGGCATCGTGCGCGGCGCCAGCAAGGGCGAAGGGCTGGGCAACCAGTTCCTGCACAACATCCGCGAGTCGGACGCGATCTGCCAGGTCATCCGCGCCTTCAAGGACGACAACGTCGTCCACGTCGACGGCAAGGTCTCCCCCGCGGACGACATCGAGACGATCAACACCGAGCTGATCCTCGCCGACCTCCAGACCGTGGAGAAGGTCCTTCCCCGGCTGGAGAAGGAGGCCCGGATCAAGAAGGACAAGCAGGCGCAGGTCAAGGCCGTGCAGGAGGCCCAGGCGATCCTGGAGGACGGCCGCACGCTGTTCTCCGCCGGCATCCGCCAGGGCACCGAGGCCGCCGAGCCGCTGCACGAGTTGCACCTGCTCACGACGAAGCCGTTCATCTACGTCTTCAACGTCGACGAGGACGAGCTGACCGACGACGCCTTCAAGGACGAGCAGCGCGCCCTGGTCGCCCCGGCCGAGGCCGTCTTCCTCAACGCCAAGCTGGAGGCCGACCTCGCCGAGCTGGACGAGGAGGACGCCCTGGAGCTCCTCCAGTCCGTCGGCCAGCACGAGCCCGGCCTCGCCACCCTCGCCCGCGTCGGCTTCGACACCCTCGGCCTGCAGACCTACCTCACGGCCGGCCCCAAGGAGTCCCGCGCCTGGACCATCGCGAAGGGCGCCACCGCCCCCGAGGCGGCCGGCGTGATCCACACCGACTTCCAGAAGGGCTTCATCAAGGCCGAGGTCATCTCCTTCGAGGACCTGGTCGAGACCGGCTCCGTCGCCGAGGCCCGCGCCAAGGGCAAGGCCCGCATGGAGGGCAAGGACTACACCATGCAGGACGGCGACGTCGTGGAGTTCCGCTTCAACGTCTAGATGTATTGCTCATGAGCGTTGTTGACACTCACAGGTCTTGATCATGGCGAAGGCCTCCGTGTGTGGTGGAGGTGTCGAATCTTCACCGCACGGAGGCCTTCGTGTCCCACCGTAATGCCCGTCTGACTCCTTTGGGCAGGCGTCTGCTGGTCGATCGTGTCCGTTCCGGCCGCCCGGTGGCCCATGTGGCTGCGGAGATGGGCATATCCCGGGCCACGGCCCACAAGTGGGTCCACCGGTGGCGAGCCGAGGGCGAGCCGGGCTTGTGTGACCGCCCCAGCCGCCCGCACACGACACCGCACCGCACCGATGCCGATACCGAAGCACGGGTCTGCCGGCTGCGGACCGAACGCAAACTCGGACCCGCCCGCATCGGCCCGATCCTGGGCATGCCGCCCTCGACCGTGCACCGGATCCTCACCCGGCACGGCCTGCACCGGCTGGCCTGGATGGACCGGCCAACCGGGCGCATCATTCGCCGCTACGAACGCGAGCGGCCCGGCGAGCTGGTGCACGTGGACGTGAAGAAACTCGGGCGGATTCCCGACGGCGGCGGCTGGCGTGTCCACGGCCGCGCGGAAAGCCGCCTGACCAAGACCGGAGTCGGCTTCGACTACATCCACTCCGTCGTCGACGACTACACCCGCCTCGCCTACAGCGAGGTCCACCCCGACGAGAAGGCCGCCACCTGCGCAGGCTTCCTCCGCCGAGCCGCCGCCCACTTCGCCGCCCTCGGCATCGACCGCATCGAAAGGGTGCTGACCGACAACGCCTGGTCCTACCGCAAGAGCACCCTCTGGAAGCAGTCCCTGACCTACCTCGGCGCCACCAGCAAACGCACCCGCCCTTACCGACCGCAGACCAACGGCAAGGTCGAACGCTTCAACCGCACCCTGCTCGACGAATGGGCCTACCTGCGGCCCTACACCAGCAACGAGCAGCGGACCGCAGCTCTGCAAGACTTCCTGCACACCTACAACCACCACCGCTGCCACACCGCACTCGGCGGCCAGCCACCGATCAGCCGTGTGAACAACGCTCCGGGTCAATACATCTAGACCCTGTCCGGCGGGGCGACTGCTGTGGGACTCGCCAGCGTTGCCCGGAGCGGTTCACGACATCAAGGCCGCGCGAACCCACAACATCACCGGCGCTCTCGAAGGGGCCGGGGTGGAGTGCTGGGCCGACAAGGGCTACCGGAGCGCCGGAGGCACCATACGTGTGCCCCGCTGGGGGCGCTGGGAGACGTTGTCCGCAGGTCAGCGGGCCGTCAACCGCTCGCATGCGAAGATCCGCGCGCTCGTCGAGCAGGCCATGGCCACCCTGAAAACCTGGCGACTCCTGCGCAAGCTGCGATGCTCAACCACCCGCATCATCAGCCTCGTCCAAGCCGTCCTCACCCTCCAGCTGACCTGCTCAACCTGAGGTTGGAAACGCTCGATGAGTGGCCGAGTAACGTGCGACACGTGCGGATGCTTGCGATGCTGGGTGCAGGCGGAGACGAGCGCCGAGATGCCTCGGCCAGTGGGTCTCGAACGTTTCGAGGTGCGTAATGGCGCAGCCAGGCGAGGCGGAGAGTGGCGGCAGGGGCCGGCTGGACTTGTCGGAAGGCTTCGGTGAACGGCTTCTTGGGCAGCTGCTGGACCGGGCTCACGAGATGCCCCCGCAGCTGATCGGCCCGCTCGTCGCTGAAGAGATTCGTGCGATCGGTGGCCGCGAGGTGTCCATCCTCTTGCAGGACTACGCCCAGCTGCTGCTGGTCCCCCTGCCCGGCAAGGGGCTCACCGACGGCGAGCCGGTGCCGCTTGACGCCTCCCTGGCAGGGGAGGCGTTCCTCAGTGCGAGCCCGGTGGAACGGTCGCAGCCCGACGGCGTGCGGATGTACCTCCCCCTGCTGGACGGCAGTGACGAGGTCGGAGTGATGGCTCTGACCCTGGACAGAGTCGGGGACGACGACCGACGGCTGCTGCGCCGGCTTGCCGGGCTGGTGGCCGACATGCTCGTCACCAAGAACGGCTACACCGATCGCTTCTTCCAGGCCCGGCGACGTGAATCGATGAGCGTGGCGGCGGAGATCCAGTGGTCGCTGCTGCCTCCTCTGTCGATGCGCACCCCGACGGTGGAGGTCTCGGGGATCCTCGAGCCCGCCTACGACGTCGCCGGCGACAGCCTGGACTACGCGCTCAACGACGACATCCTCCACATGGCGGTCATCGACGCGATGGGTCACGGTCTGGGCGCCTCCGTGATGGCCACCGTCGCAGTGGGTGCCTACCGGCACGCCCGGCGCGGCGAGGTCGACCTGGACGAGCTGTATGCGTTCATGGATCGCGCCATCAGCGAGCAGTTCGCTCCCGACCACTTCGTCACCGCGCAGATGATGCGCCTGAACACCAGCAGCGGCGCACTCCAATGGGTCAACGCCGGCCACCCGGCACCGCTCCTCCTGCGCGAGAACCGCGTCACCCGGAAGCTGGAGGGCCACGGAACACTGCCCGTCGGTTTCGGAGGCGCTACCCCGCAGATCAACACCATCCAGCTGCGGCGCGGAGACCGGGTGCTCTTCTACACCGACGGCCTTGTCGAGGAACACGGACGGAGCGGGGAGGAATTCGGTGAGGCACGGTTGACAGAGACCATCGAACGCGTCAGCCCGTCGGCCCGCAGCGTGCAGGAGATGGTCCGCAGCCTCTCCCACGCTCTGATGCACGAACGTCGAGGGGTCACCACCGACGACGCCACACTCTTCCTCGCCGAGTGGCGCGGGGAGAGCGCCGCTCATCTCGCCGTCCCGGACTTCTAGGTTCTTCTGCGCCTCCGGCGACGACCGGTGACGACGCGTCAACGGGTGCGCTGGACGGCGGTGAGAACGCCGGCGGGCAACGGCAGTGTCGGACGGATGGAGGCAGGGGCCGGAAGAGCCGGTGATGCCCGGAACGGGACATGCTTGCGCCAGGCGAGGAGGGAGCCGCCCGCGGCGGTGAGCGCGAGGAAGGAGAAGGCCGCCAGGAACGCGGGCGACGTCGGAGTGCTTGCTTGGCTCCCGGCCACCACGTAGGCGGCGGTGCTGGGCACGGCCCCCAGTCCGGTCCCCGTCAAGAAGGCGGGCCAGCGCATCCGGGAGACAGCCGCCGCCAGGTTCGACCCGGCGAAGGGGATGCCCGGGAGCAATCGGACGACGAGCATCGAGCGGAAGCCGTGGCCGCTCATCTGACGGTCCGCGGCGGTGAGCAGCTTCGCTTTCAGCAGTGGGCGCAGGGCGTCCTGCCCGAGGAGTCGGCCAAGGCCGAAAGAGACGCCTGCCCCGAGCAGGGTGCCGGCGAGGCCGGCGGCAACGCCCAGATACGCACCGAAGAACGCTCCGGCGGCGAGGTTCAGAAACGGCCGGGGAACGAAAGCCACCGTGCAAGCCGCGAAAGCGACGACGAACAGGGGAACGGCAAGAGCTGCCGAAAGCTCGTTCATCCCGTCTTCCGTGATCAGACGTTGAGGCTCGGCGAAGATCACTACGACGGCGGCGGCGCCGAGCACCACCGGGAGCATCGCGAGACGTGGCCGTGGGGCGAGAGACTTGTGCACCAAGCGGATCAGGGGACTCGCGGACTTCGCGACCGAAGAGGTCATTACGTGCATTCTGCTCGTATGGGTGATGGGCGGGTGAGCGGGCGCCATGGGGCCGGGTGAGACCGGCTTGGTCGCGCCAGGCGACAGCGCATGCCCACGGTCATGCTCAGGCGGGGGCGCCGGCGAGGTGGCCTGCGGCGCGCAGGTGGCGCAGGGCTTGGCGGTAGGAATCAATCAGGCCCGTCTCGGTGTAGGGCAGATCGAGGGCCTCGCAGTGGGCGCGTACCAGGCTGCGGGCGCGGGGGAGTTCGGATGTGGGCATGCTGGGGAAGAGGTGGTGCTCGATCTGGTGGTTGAGCCCGCCGAGCACGAAGTCCGTGACAGCCCCGCCGCGCACGTTGCGGGAGGTGAGGACCTGGCTGCGCAGGAAGTCCATGCGCTGGTCGGGGCTGAGCATCTCCATGCCCTTGTGGTTGGGGGCGAACGAGGAGCCCAGGTAGAGGCCGAACAGTCCCTGCTGGACCAGGACGAAGACGAGTGCCTGGAGCGGGGAGAGCACCCACAGCACGACGGTGAGGTAGGCCGCTGCGTGTGCCAGGAGGAGCAGGGCTTCGACGGCCACCGGTGCGGGTGCGCCGCGCGGGCGAGAGCGCAGCGCGCGGATGCTGGCGACGTGGAGGGCCCAGCCCTCCAGGAGCAGCAGCGGGAAGAAGAGTCCGGCCTGGTGGCGCGTCAGGTACGCCCCTGGGCCCGGCTTTCCCGGTGCGTCGGCCTCGTCGAAGATGACGGCGCCGGGTTCGATGTCGGGGTCGCGGCCGATGTGGTTGGGGTGGGCGTGGTGGCGGTTGTGCTTGTTCATCCACCAGCCGAACCCGAGGCCGATGAAGAGGTTGCCGAAGAGCAGGCCCACTGCGTTGTCGAGACGCTTGCTGCGGTACGTCTGGCGGTGTCCGGCCTCGTGGCCGCGGAATCCGCACTGGGTGGAGGCGAAGGCCAGCGGTGCGGCGAGGGCGAGGGACCACCAGGACGCCCCGACCAGGACGAAGGCGGCCCAGCCACCGGCCAGCATCGCGAAGGTGACGAACAGGAGCAGCGTCCCGCGTACGGGGTGTCGCCGCAGCAGACCGGCGTCACGCACCTGGCGGGAGAGGCGAGAGTAGTCACTTCCGCCCCGTCGCGGGTCGGCGAACTCCGTCATGTGCTGTGTACTCGCCGTCATAGGTGTTCGCCCTTCCAATTGCCCCCGGTCACTCACCGTGTTCGTCAAGGTGTGCCCTTTCTACGTTCGACACCCCCGGCGGGCCTTCCTCACGCGCATCGGTCGACGGCTCTCGCTCTCGGGCCTGCAGGGCGCATGGGGGCGGCCGCGAGGAGCCGAGGAGTACGCTGGTCATCACCGAGGGCATTTCGTGCACCGGCTGCAGAGCCGTTGCCGTCCTCGGAGAACGACGACACCGGTCGCCTACAACGCGCCCGGAGGCGGGTTCGCAGCATGACCGCGACGACCGACCGCTCACCTCCCACCTCACCCCCACCCTCCGCGCCCCTACGGCTGGGCCTGAAACCAGCCGGCGATTCTGCCGGACTGCTGGACGGAGCATGGTGGCCCTACTCCCGCGACCTGTCGCGCGAACTCCCCCCGCTCATCGCGGTGCTCGACAGTAAGTGGGGGCGCATCACCCGTATAGCCGTGAACCCGGAGCACTGGCCCGTGATCCCGCGCAGAGTGGCCGTTGCCGGCCACGTGGTCAAGGTGGGCTGGTTCACCGCCGAGCAGGACCCGCACAAGCTGCTGCTCCTCTCCGGCCACGTGGGCCGGTGGGACCTGCTGGTCATACCTCCTGAGACCGACCCGACCACATGCCGCTGGCTCACACGCGCGGCCTGCGACCCCCGTCGCCCCGCCACCGCCTCCGCGCTGCTGCAGGAGGCACGCGGCATCACCGCCCGCGACCCCGCGCGGACGGACGCCCCTCTCGAAGAACGCGCGTGGGAGGGCGAGGGCGGCGCCTATCTCCACGACAGCGGGGCGATTCAACGCACGACGATGTCCCCCGCGCGGTGAAGGTCGCGCGCCCCACTCCCCGCGGTGCCGCACCGCCGCATTCCGATCCGAGGCACTCATGGAACCCGACTACACCCTGCCGGCGGCCGACCTCGCCGAGGTCCGCATCATCGCCGCCTCACCGGAAGCCGCCCGCCGGGTCGCCGAAGTGTTGCGCAACGTCTTCGACGGGGGCGAGCAGCGTAGCTACCCGGCGGGAGCCGACGACGCCGGGACCCGCCTCAACCTGACGGTCGACACCACTCGGCGCCCCGCCCGGAACCCTCGTGGCACGGGGCTGCGACCGGCGCTCGGACGCACCGTGACCAGCGCGGAGCCCCACTCCGACGAGGTCCTCGTCAATCTGGCCGACCGGTGAAGCGCCCGCATCGGACACCGGGAAAGGACGAAGGGCATGACAGATCCGGACACCTCACCGCACAACCCCCGGCTGCCGGACGAGGTCCACCGAGCGGTACGTCCCGGCACGGCGCTGCTCAGGCTGGAGACGACAGGAAACCGTGCGGGACTTCTCGACGGGGCGTGGTGGCCCCGCTCCCGCGATGTCACGACGGAACTGCCCGAGCTGATCGTCGCCCTGACCGAGCACCTCGGTCCGATCCGGCGTGTCGGTCTCGACGCGCGTGCATGGGACAGGCTTCCGACCCGCCTGGTCGTCGATGACCGCATCGTGCACATCGACTCCTCACGCATCGGTGATGACACGGCGCTGATCACACGCGGTGACCGTGACCTGTTCTCCCTGCTGGTGGTCCCGCCGGAAGCCGAACACGGAGCGGCCTGCGACGCGATGACGAGGGCCGTGAGCGCCGACAACACGACCCGCGCCGGACCTCTCCTGATCGACACCGGAGCCGGTCGCCCGCACGCACCGCCGTCCGGAGCGGGCCGAACGTGAAGGGGGACGGTGCCCTGCGGAGAACCCGGCGGGACGTGCGCCCGTGTCGGTGTCCCCCCACCGTGTCCTCGGCATCCTGCTGCCCGTGACCATCCATCTCGCAGGCGAGACCATGCTGGCCTGGCTCGGACTGGCCAGCGGCCTCCTCGTCACCGCCATCGGCATCAGCCTCCTGTAGGGAGCCACTGCTCCTCTTCCTCTCCGACGTGCGGCTGGAGCCCGACGAACAACCGCACTCCCTCCCATTGCCAATGTGCCCAGCGGGCCCGCCGGCGCCCAGCGCAGGTGCTGAGCCGGTGCCAGGGACCCATCAGTCCGCAGCAGTCAGCAGGATGGTCGCGAATCGCCGTCGAAGGCCGTCGCACGCCAACGCGAAGTAGCAGGTCAGTCCCCCCGTGTCACCGCCGCCCGCAGGCCAGACCGTGCCTCGATACGTTTCGCTTCAGCGTGTGAACTCCGCCGCGGTAGCGTGCCCGCGGGGGTGGGACGGCTCCCGGGACTGCGCGTGGGGGTGAGGGGCTCGCGCGGCGCGGGTACGGTGGTGCCAGCCACCCGTCGACGAGTCCACACGCCGAAGGAGAAAAGGTCTATGCCACAGCGCGAAACGGCCCACTGGAACCCGGACAAGGGCTATGTAGCGCTTCTCGGCTGGAGTCTCAACGCGGTGGAGGCCCTCGACCGGTTCGACCGGCGCTATGTCGTCGTGGCACCGGAATGGGCCGAGGAGTACTGCATCGAGCACGACATACCGTACGTGCCGTGGAACTTCGACCGGCTCAACGACCGCTCGATGGAGATCGCCGAGACGCTGCAGAAAGAGGGCGTCGACGTCGCCATCCCGCTGTTCGAGGAAACGGTGGAATGGGCCGGGGCGATCAATTCGGTCCTGCTGGACAATCCGCGTCTGTACGGTCAGGCCATGCTGCTGCGCGACAAGGCGCTGATGAAGCGCCGCGCCCAGCTCGGCGGCATCCGGGTCGGGATCTTCGAGGAGGCCCACGACCGGGACGACGTGATCCGCTTCCTCAAGCGCGTCAACCAGACTCTGCTCAAGCTGGACGGCGACCCGAACGACCCGATCCACCTCAAGGCGTTCGACAAGGCCGGATGCCTCGGGCACCGCGTCATCCGCACCCCGGACGAGGTCGACACGATTCCGGACGAGGAGTTCCCGGTCCTCATGGAGTCCCACCTCGACGGCTGGGAGTTCGCGGTCGAGGCGTGGGTGCACAACGGGAAGATCAAGTTCCTCAACATCTCCGAGTACGTCACGCTCGGCTATTCGGTGTTCGTGCCGGCGACGCCGGAACTGGAGAAACACCGCGCGCAGATCACGGCGCAGATCGAGAAGCTGATCAAGACGTTCGACATCGAATTCGGCTTCGTGCATCCGGAGTATTTCGTCACCAGTGACGGCGAGATGTACTTCGGGGAGGTCGCGTACCGGCCGCCGGGCTTCAAGGTGTTCGAACTGCTGGAGCGGGCCTACGGGTTCAACGCCTACCATGGCCTGGTCCTGGCCTTCGACCCGAAGACGACGGAGGAGGAGATCGACGCCTTCTTCCCGCGCGAGGTCGTCGACGCGTCCGGGGTCGCCGGCTGCTTCGGTGTCTACCCGCGCCGCCGCGTCGTCAGCGAACTGCAGATCCCCGAGGAGACCGAGGACGACGACTACTACGAGTCGCACGACCTCTCGACGCCGCTCGAGGAGACCGTCACCAAGCGGACCGCGTTCGGCACGCACTGGGGTCTGGTGTACTTCTTCGGCGATGACCCGTACCGGATGCGCGACCTGTTGAAGAAGCAGGAAGAGCTCGACTTCTACGTCTGACGGCCCCATGGACGCAGGAGACCTACCCGAGGACGACCTAGTGGAACCGACCGTCGACGTCAACGGTGCGGCCACGACGCTGGACAAGCGCGTGACCTCACTCGACGACGCCATCCAGGCCATGGCCGAGACCCGCGACTTCGGCAAGCACACGAAGCTGCGGCGGGTCCTGGAAGCACTGCGGCGGGTGCTCCTCCAACCGGGCGGCGCCGCGGCGGTCCAGGCCAGGGCGCAGGCCATCGAGGAGGCCGGGCTCTTCCTGGAGACGGACTGGGCGTCCCCGGAAATCCTCATCCCGGCGCTGGTCGGCCCGAGCCTGCACAGCGGAGACGCGGACACCGTCGTCATGGAGGCGACCAGCGAGCTGCGGATGCTCGCGGTGGCCCGCGGCGACTACGCGCACCCGACGCTGCCCGCCGAGGACGCCCACCAGTTCCTGTCCCAGGTGCTGGCGACGAACCTGGAACTGCTGTTCACCCCGCCCGGCGAGGCGGAACGAACCCGGCAGGGCCGGACCGCGCAGCTCGTCCGGGACCTTTTCCACCACCTCGCCGACGAGATCGGCTACGACAGCGTCCTGGACAACCTGGTCGACGAGATCTGGCGGATCCTGCGCCAGCGCCCGATCCAGGTCGAGGCCGTGCAGTCGCTGATCACCCGGATCGCGGGCTACCGCGAAGACCCCGATGTGGATCTCGGCACGACGTCGGGGCAGGGCATGGACAGGCTCATCACGAGCCTGTTCGGGACCACGGAGGCGTGCCGGGAGGACCCGGGCATCGACGTCTTCCGCTCGCGGCTCGAGGCGATGGACAACGGCGGCCTGCAGTACGAGGCGACGGGTTTCGCGCGGGCGATGCACGACACCGGTCTGGTGTCGCCCTACCACGCCGAACTCCTCCGGTTCCTCCTGCGCGAGAGCGACTACCTCGTCGGGGAGGCGCTCGGGCTGTCCGACACCGGCCGCAACTGCCTGATGCGCTACAGCCCCCTGGTGCACCGGCTGATCGAGGTGGCCGTGCACCCGCAGACCGCGCAGTGCATCTACGGGCTGGCCTTGCTGCTCGACCGCGGCATCCTCTACGAGCCGCCGATCGTGCCCGCGCTGTGGCGCCAGCTGGCGCTCGCACTCTCCCCGGTCGCGCGGGAGCGGTTGACGACGGTGTTCGGCGACGTGCCGGGGCCGGAGGCGCGGCTGGTCGCGGGGGTGCTCTCGATGCTGGGCCAGCCGCTCGGCGTCGGCCAGGGCGACAACCCGACCTGCCAGTCGGCCCGTGCGTTGTCGATGTGGTCCTACAACGACCCGGACTACCTGCTGCAGATGGTCGTCTGGGCGGCCCGCGACGACGAGATCATCATGCACTTCGAGGGGCAGCCGATCTCGTCGAAGGAGAGCGGGTCCGGAGTCGCGACCACGCTGCCGATGGACCTGGACCCCGTGTCGCTGATCGCGGTACCGCACCTGGACCGGATCTACGCCGAGATGGGGCGGCGCTGCGCCACGCGGCCGGGGGACCCGCACCGATGGGTCAACCCCGAGTTCCATGGCTGGTGGTCGGCCCGCGGATTCCACATCAACGTGGACGTCGCGACCGGGAACCTGCTCGACCTCGACGAGTTCCTGCGGCAGTTCCACGCCAGCTACCACCCGTCCTTCAACGGCGACCAGCCGCTGATCCATCCGCAGCCCGCCGGCGTCGCGGTCACCGACAGCGCGGCCCGCTACGTCGGCTGGCACGCGATCACGATCCTGCGGGTCGCGCCGGACCCGCAGGACGTCATGCGGGTGTACTTCTACAACCCGAACAACGACAGCGGCCAGGACTGGGGCGACGGCGTCGTCGTCTCCACCGCGGGCAACGGCGAGCGGTTCGGCGAGGCCTCGCTGCCGTTCGACCAGTTCGCGTCGCGGCTCTACATCTTCCACGCCGACCCGCTCGAGCACGGCGAACCGGAGCGAGTGCCCGCCGAGGACGTCGCGCGGATCGTCGGCTACGTCGAGCGCAGCTGGGGCGGCGACCGGCTCCCCGCGGGCACGCTGCAAGCACTCGGAGGCCCCCCGACGCTGGAGGCCTGAGACCCCACGCCGTCCACGACGGTCTCGTCGGCGCGGCCCTTCGATCAGGCCTGGTCGAAGGGCCACCGCGGGGATCCACGGAACTGCCGACACGGCCCCGGAGCCGACATCTCGCGGAATTCATACTGCTCGCCGCCTGGCAGACGTGCGTCCGGGGCCCGGTGAGGCCCGGCGTCTCGAAGGCGGTTTCAGCGGCCGCATCAGAGGGGGACGAGTGTGGTCTCGGTGGCCTTGACGACGGCCCAGACGCGGGTGCCGTCGGCGAGGTCGAGTTCGGCGGCGGCCTGCGGGGTGATCTCGGCGACGAGGTCGGGGGTCGCGTCGGTGGTGAGGAGGACGCGGGTGCGGCTTCCGGACGCGGTGAGTTCGCGGACGGTGCCGTGCCAGGCGTTGCGGGGGCTTCCGTGCGGCCGTTCGCGGTGGAGCGCGACGGCTTCGGGCGGGATGATGGCGAGGGCCTCCTCGCCCGCGGGGAGCGGGTCGGCGACGTGCAGGCGTCCGCCGTCCCGGGTGGCGAGGCCGGTGGCGGTGGTGGTTCCGGTCCAGGCGTTGCGGCCGAGCATGCGGGCGACCCAGGGGGAGCGCGGCGAGCGCGTGAGTTCGGTGGGCGGCGCGTCCTGGATCAGCCGTCCTTCCTCGATCACGAGGACGCGGTCGGCGAGGGACACGGCTTCGACGGGGTCGTGGGTGACGATCAGGCAGACGCCGCCGAACGCCGCGAGGTGACTGCGCAGGGCGTGCCGGACGCGGGCGCGGGTGGTCTGGTCCAGGGCGGCGAGGGGTTCGTCGAGCAGCAGCAGGCGGGGCCGGGCGGCGAGGGCGCGGGCGAGGGCGACGCGGCCGGCCTGGCCGCCGGAGAGGCGGCCGGGCCTGCGGTGCGCGAGGTCGCCGACGCCCAGGTGGTCGAGCCACTGCCGGGCGTGGCGCCGGGCCTCGGTCCGCGGGACGCCGTGCGCACGCAGCCCGTAGGCGGTGTTGCCCAGCGCGGTGAGGTGGGGGAAGAGGGCGCCGTCCTGCGGGACCCAGGCGATGTCACGGCGGTGGGGGGCCGTGCCGGTGACGTCGCGGTCGCCGAGGCGGATGTCGGCGTGGGCGCGGGAGGTGAGACCGAGCAGGGCGCGCAGGAGGGTGGTCTTCCCGGCTCCGTTGGGGCCGACGACGGCCAGGGTCGTGCCGCCGGGGGCGTCCAGCGTCACGTGGTTGAAGCCGGTGACGCGGGCCTGGAGGGAGTAGTCCCGGCGCGGGTCGGAGGGCGGTGCGCCCTGGGCGACCGAAGGGAGACCGGGGTCGGGTTCGCCCGTGGTCGGGGGCGGCTGCTGGACGCGGGCACGGGGGGTTCCGGTCCAGCGGCCGCGGAGCGCGACGAGCACCCCCATGGCGATGACCAGCAGCAGCAGGGAGACCGAGGTGGCGGTCTCGGGCTGTCCCTGGAGCAGCAGGTAGACCTTGAGCGGCAGGGTCTGCGTCGTGCCGGGGAGGTTGCCGGCGAAGGTGATCGTCGCGCCGAACTCGCCCAGTGCCCGGGCCCACGTCAGGGCCGCTCCGGCCAGCAGCCCGGGGGCGACCATGGGGAGGGTGACGGTGACGAACACCCGGACAGGGGTGGCGCCGAGCGAGGCGGCGGTCTCCTCGTAGCGGGGGCGGAGCCCGCCGATCGCACCTTCCAGGCTGATGACGAGGAAGGGCATGGCGACGAACGTCGCGGCGACCACGGCCCCGGCGGTGGAGAAGGGCAGCGTGACGCCGAAAGTGTCGTACAGCCACGGGCCGAGGAGGCCGCGGCGCCCGAAGGCCAGCAGCAGTGCCACTCCGCCCACGGTGGGGGGCAGCACCATGGGCAGCAGGACGAGCGAGCGGACGACGGCCTTGCCGGGGAACCGTGCGCGCGCCAGCAGCCAGGCGAGGGGAACGCCGAGGAGCAGCGACAGTCCGAGGGCCGAGCAGGAGACCAGCAGCGACAGGCGCAGCGCCTGCGTGGTCGCGGGTGCGGTGAGGTTCGCGGCGAGGTCCGGCCACGGGGTGCGGGCGAGGATGCCGACGAGCGGCAGGGCCAGGAATCCCACCGCCAGCAGGGCGGGCACGGCGAGCAGGGCGGGGGCTCCGGTGCCGGGCGGGCGGTGCCTCGCGCCCCCGGCCCACCGCCGTGTGGGCCGGTCCGTCCCGCCCGGCTCCGGGCGCCGCGAACCCTCGCCCGTCCCCCCGGAACGGACGGGCGCGGCGGCGCGGTGGGGGCGTTTCACGGCTTCTGGAAGCCTGCTTCACGGAGGATCCGCTGAGCCTTTGGACCTGTCAGCCATTCGACGAACTCCCCTGCGGCTTCGGCGTGTTCGGAGGATTTCAGGCCGGCGACGGGATAGGTCGCGATCTCGTTCCGGGCGTCCGGCACCGTCACCGCGTCGACCGTGTCGGGGGAGGTCGCGGCGTCGGTCTGGTAGACGAGTCCGGCATCGGCCTCGCCGAGTTCGACCTTGGACAGGACCGCGCGCACGTCGGTCTCCCTGGAGACGGGCTTCACCCGCAGGTCCTGCCGCCGGAGGACCTGCTCGCTGTAGTCGCCCACCGGGACCTCCGGTGCGGCCAGGACGACCTTGAGTCCGGGGTCCGCCAGGTCCTCCAGCGCGTCGATGTCCTCCGGGTTGCCCTCCCGGGTCACGATCACCAGCCGGTTCCGGGCGAAGACCACCGGTTCCGCGGTGTCGTCCCGCACGCGGTCCATGGTCTCGGTGTTGGCGGTCGCCAGCACGTCCGCGGGCGCCCCTTGCGAGACCTGCGCGGCGAGGACCTGCGAGCCGGCGAAGGAGAAGGTGACGTCCGTGCCGGGGTGCGTCCTCTCGTACCTCGCCCCGGCGGCCTGGAACACGTCGGTCAGCGACGCGGCCGCCAGTACCGTGATCTTTTTCTTCGCCGGGCGGCCGTCGCCGGTGCCCCAGCCCCCGGTGCCACCACCGCACGCGGTGAGCAGCACCAGCAGAGAGGCTGTCAGCAGTGCGGCGGCGGTGCGCCGCCCGGAGGGGGAAGAGGGCATCGATCGGCTCCTTCGCGGGGAGGTCGGGAGGCCCGGTGCGGGCCGCGTGCGTGTCGGGGAGGTGCGGGGAGCCGGCTCAGGGGCGGCCGGACGCAACCGGGGACCGTGCTGCGGGTTCAGCCGCGGTCGATGTGCACGCTGGTCGACTTGACGCGGGCGGTGGCCCGCATGCCGACCTCGAGGCCCAGTTCCTCGACGGCCTCCCGGGTCACCAGGGAGACGAGCCGGTGTGGGCCGGCCTGGATCTCCACCTGCGCCGCCACGTCGCCGAGCCGGACGGAGGTGATGATGCCGGGGAAGGCGTTGCGGGTGGAGGTGAAGGGCTCCTCCTCGTCCTGACCGCTCTGGCCCCCCTGACCCCCCTGGCCGTTCTGGGCGACCTCGATCGCGAAGGCCGCCAGGTCCCGGCCGTCGACGAGACGGCGTCCGGACGCGTCGCGGTGGGTCGCGACCCGGCCGGCGTCCGCCCAGCGGCGTGCGGTGTCGGGGCTGACACCCAGCAGCCGCGCCGCCTGACCGATCGTGTAGGACTGCATATGCCTCACACTAGGCCCCACAGCCTCGCATCTGCAAGACAGTCTCGCGTTTTCCATAGCAGGTGCACAGGCAACGGAGAGTGGATCTGAAGGAACCGCCGATGCCCTGACCGGCATCCGGGTGGCGCTTTCGGGCGCGCCTGTCAACAGGCTGCCCGGCACCGCCGTCACGGCACCCGTCAAGGCCACCGGCTTGTCGCGCGCGATGACCGGGTGACCGGCACCCCGGGCGCCCCGGCCCGGTGAGCCGAGATCACGACCCGACGAGCCCGACGAGCCCGACGAGCACAGCCGAGCCGACCCCTTGCCCTGCCTATCGAGATTCGATAGGTTCCCATCGCACTTCGATCGAAGGAGTGGGGATGGGCAAGCTGACGGTGCTGGCACTGCGGGTGGTGATCGTGTCGCTCCTGGCCGGGTCGGTGGGCGTGCAGACCGTGATGGCCACGCTGCTGGCCGCCGACCTGGACGAGGCCGGCCTGGCGGACCGGCGCGTTCCGGTGGTCGTGATCGTGGTGCTCGGCGTCGTGGCGGCGCAGACCGTTTTGGCCTGCGTGTGGCGGCTGGTGACGATGATGCGCCGCGGGACAGTGTTCTCCCCCGCCGCCTTCCGGTACGTCGACGTGGTGATCGGCGCCTTCACGGCCGCCGCCCTGCTGGTGTGCACGCTGGGCGCCGTTCTCGCGCCGGGCGAGGAGGTGGCGCCGGGCCTCGTGCTGCTGCTGGGCGGGGTCGCCCTCGGGGTCCTGGCGGTGGCACTGATCGTGCTGGTGCTGCGGATGCTGCTGGCGCAGGCGGTCGCGCGCGACGTCGAAGCGTCGCAGATGCAGGCCGAACTCGACGAGGTGATCTGATGCCGATCGTCGTCGACGTCGACGTGATGCTCGCCCGCCGCAAGATGTCCGTCGGAGAGCTCGCGGAGCGCGTCGGCATCACCCCGGCCAACCTGGCGGTGCTGAAGAACGGCCGCGCGAAGGCGGTGCGCTTCTCGACGCTCGCGGCGCTCTGCGAGGTACTGGCCTGCCAGCCGGGCGACCTGCTGCGCTGGGAGGCGGACCGGACCGACCAGACTGAGCATGCCGACCAGGCCGAGCACACCGACACAGCCGATGCAGCCGACGGCGGAGCGGCGGGCCGGACGGACGCGGCCGCCGGGGACGCACACCGCTCGGACGGGCCGCAGCCGGCCGCGTCCTCTTCGGCGACCGTTCCTTCCCCGACGCCCCCGCCCCCGGCCCCGGCCCCGGCCGGCACCCTTCCCTCCGCGGCGGCCGGACACCCGCCTGACGACCCCCCGGGTCCGGACAGGTCCTAGGCGGACGACCGGAGGTGGGGTCGAAGCACTGTTCGGGCGGGGCGCGCGACAGTACCCTGTGCGCCAGTGACGGAGTGTCACCAACGGGCACGGAGGCGCGCGCATGGGGGAGCCGGCGTTCGGCGTGCTGGGCCCGCTGCGGGTGCGGGTGGGCGGCGCCCCGGTGCGCCTCGGCGGGCCGAAGCCGCGAGCGGTGCTGGCCACGCTCCTGTTGCAGCCCGGCGGGTTCGTGTCACTGGACGTGCTGACCGAGGTGCTGTGGCCCGAGGGTGCGCCCCGGTCCGCGGTGGCGAACGTGCGGACGTACGTGCGCGCGCTGCGCAGCGCGCTCGCCACGGCGGGGGTGGACACGAAAGGGCTGACCACGCGGCCCTCGGGCTACGCCCTGGACGTGGCGCCGGACGACCTCGACATGCTGCTGTTCGAACGGCGGCTGGAGCAGGCGCGGGCGGCGCGGGACCGGGGCGAGGACGCGGCGGCGCTGCGCGGCTACGAGGCTGCGCTCGGGCTGTGGCGGGGCGGTGTGCTGCAGGACGTGCCGTCGAGCGTGGTGTGGGACCCGGCGGTCACCCGGGTCGAGGAGCTGCGTGCGGTCGCGGTCGACGAGTGCCTGAAGGTGCGGCTGCGGCTGGGCGACTACGCCCCGCTGGTCGCGGAGTTGCGGGGCAGGCTGGCCGAGGACCCGGTGCGGGAGGACCTGTGGCAGATGCTCGTGCGGGCGCTGCACGGCGCCGGCCGCACCACCGAGGCGCGGGAGGCGTACGCGGAGGCCGAGCGGGTGCTGGCGGTCGAGCTGGGCGTCGAGCCGAGTGCGCCGCTGCGCGCGGTCGGGGTGGACCACGGGTACGTGGGCCGGCGGCGTACGGCCGAACCCGGGCCGGTGTGCCAACTGCCGATGGACGTTCCGGACTTCACCGGCCGGGGGGACCAGATCGGCGTCCTGGAGGGGTGGCTGTCGGCGGCCGGACGGCAGCCGGTGGTCGCGGTGCTGTCGGGGCCGCCGGGGTCGGGGAAGTCGACGCTGGCGGTGCATGTGGCGCACCGGGTGCGGGACGCGTTCCCGGACGGGCAGCTCTTCGTCGACCTGGGCGGCTTGAGCGACCGGCCGCGTGAACCCGTCGACGTGCTGGCGGAGTTGCTGCGCAGCCTGGGGGTGATCGACGCGGCGATCCCCGCAGACCCGGCGGAGCGTGCCGCGCTGTTCCGGTCGCGGCTGGCGCAGCGGCGGTTCCTGGTGGTGCTGGACGACGCGGCGGCCGGGGCGCAGGTGCGGCCGCTGCTGCCGGGCACCGGGGGTTCCGCGGTGCTGGTGACCTCCCGCCGCCGGCTCCCCGGGCTTCCGGCTTACCACTGCGCGCTCGGCGTGATGGAACGGGACGAGGCGCGCGAGCTGCTGGGCACGATCGTCGGGACGGACCGTCTGCGGGCGGAGGGCGCGGAGGCGGACCGGGTGCTCGCGGGCTGCGGTTCGCTGCCGCTGGCGGTGCGCATCGCCGGATCCCGGCTGGCGAACCGGCCGGGGTGGACCGTCGGGGCGCTGGCCGACTTCCTGCACGACGAGCGCGGCCGGCTGGACCAGCTCCAGACCGGCGAGCTGGAGGTGCGGGCGAGCGCGGAACTGAGCTACCGCCACCTGCCCGAGCCCGCCGCGACGGCGTTCCGCGTCTTCGGGCAGCTCCCGGACGAGGCGACGCCGGGCTGGCTGGTCGCGGCGGCGACGGGCGTGGCCGACGCGAACGCGGGCGGGCTGGAGACCCTGCTGGACGAGCACCTGGTCGAGGTGGTGGGCACCGACGCGCTGGGGATGCAGCGCTACCGCATGCACGATCTGCTGCGCTGCTACGCCCGGGAACTCGCCGAGGCCGACGGCGACGAGGTGCGGACGCGCCGCCGGCTACGAGTGGTGGACGACCTGGTCGCGCTGGCGCGCTGCGCGAACTCCGCGATGCCGACCCGCTTCCTGGGCGTGCTGGGGGAACCGGCGCATCCGCAGGGAGCGGCCGCCGCGGTCGTACCGGCGGTGCGGGCGCGGCCGGTGGAGTGGTTCGAGTCCGAACGGCGTGTGCTGGTCGCCTCCGTGGAGTCGGCGCTGCGGCGGGGACACGTCGCGCAGGCCGCCGACCTCGCCGTCGAACTGGCCGGGTTCTTCGACATGCGCGGCTACTACGGCGACTGGCTGCGCACGCACCGGCTGGTGCTGGACGCGATGCAGGAACCGACCGACGCGCGGGCCGCGACGCTGCTGCGGAACCTCGGCCAGCTGCACCTCTACCAGGACCGTTACGCCGACGCGCTCGCCGCGTTCGACCTCTCGCGCTCGTTGTTCTCGCGCCTCGGGCACGGCTACGGCGAAGCCGTCGCCGCGGTGGGCGCCGGGTCCGTGCACCGCGTGCTGAACGACCTGGAAACCGCGCTGGCGGCGTTCGGCGAGGCGCTGCGCGGCTTCGGCGAGGCCGGCGACCGGCACGGCGAGGCGGTCGCCCACAACGCGATCGCCTCGGTGTGGCTGGAGCGGGGCGAGCCGGAGGCGGCCACGCCCTGGCTGACCGCCGCGCTGGAGCTGTCCGGTGGCGTGGGCGACCGGCACCGGGAGGCGCAGGTGCGGCGTCGGATGGCCGTCGCGCACGAGCAGCGCGGCGAACTCCGGCAGGCGCGACAGGAGCTGGAGCGGGCGCTGGGCATCTTCGACGAGCTGGGGGACGCGCACTGCGCGGCGTACGTGCAGCAGAGCGTCGGCGAACTGTGCCTGCGCCAGGGCCGTGCGGGTGAGGCGTCGGCGCTGCTGGTCGACGCGCTCAACGTGCAGCGGCAGCTCGGCGACCGCCGGGCGGAGGCACGGGTGGCGTGCCTGCTGGGCGAGCTGCATCACGCGACCGGCCGCAAGCAGACGGCGCGCCGCTACTTCCACCGTTCGCTGTCGACCTGGCGGCGGCTGGAGGTGCGGGAGCAGGCGGAGCTGGTGCACGCGAAGCTGCGGGCTCTGCGCTGACGCCCCTGGGTACGGCCGGTCGTGCGCGGGCCGCAGCCGGTCGTGTGCTGCCGCCGGGCGGAACGGCCGGTTACGCCGTCCCGCCCCGTGCGACACCGGCAGCCGGTCAGCAGTTCTTGCTGCGCTGGCTGCGCTTGGTGTAGTCGCCCCACCGGACGCCCTGGACGACCGCGACCACGACGCTGCCGTTGTGGATCTGCTCGTAGTGCAGGTGGGGGGTGATGTTGTAGAGCGCGGAGGTGGCGCCGACACGGCCGATCTTCTGGCCCAGCTTGACCCTGTCGCCCTTCTGGACGGCGCGGGTCTTCAGGTGGGCGTAGCGCGTCTGCCAGCCGTTCCCGTGGCCGATGACGATGGTGTTGCCGTAGCCGGTGCCCGTGGAGTAGTAGGAGGACAGCACCGTGCCGCCGGCGCTGGCGAAGACCCGCCGGCCGAGGTCGTCGGGGCTTCCGCTGGCGCTGTAGTGGTTCCAGTCGATGGAGTGCGCCGGGCTGTGGCCGTTCCAGTTGTTGCCGACCCAGGTCTGGTTGCACAGGAACGGCATCTTGAAGTTCGGCCGGGCGAGCGGTTCGGCGGACGAGGCGGCCTGCGGCGACGCGACGGCGACCGGCGCCGCGACCGTGACGGCTGCCGCGGCGCTCACGGCGGCCAGGAGGCTGCGGGTACGTCTGCGCATGGATTCTCCCCTTGTCTTCGGTGACCAGGGGATTCAAGGAGGCGGGCATACAAAGCGGATACAAGCCCGGATACAAGAGCCCGGCGGGGACGCCGGGTGCGCGGCAACCGGTCGAGCTGACATGCCTGCGACAGCGGTGGGTAGCCTCCGCGGGTGCCCCACAACACCGTGAACTCATCGCAGACATCCACCCCGGCGCCTCGTCGGGCCGCACGGAGGGCGGGCCTCGCGACGACTGCCGCGACCGCCCTCGCCGCCCTGGCCGCGGCCTCGGCCCCGGCTGCCGCGGCCGGGAGCACCGACACAGCCGTACAGCGCAGCCCGGAGGGTGGACGCCACTGCGCCGTGGTGTACTTCGACCTCGGCGAGACGCTGGTCCACACCGAGGACGACGGTTCGCTCCACTACCTGCCGGAAGCCGCCCGCCATCTGCGGGAGCTGCGTGAGGCGGACGTCGAGGTCGGCCTGATCACCAACGTCCCACCCGAGTGGGGCGAGACGGACGCCGAACGGGCCGCGAAGCTGCGCGAGATCGTGGACGCCGACTGGACCGGCACCAGCCCGTTCGCGTGGGAGGACTTCGAGGGCCGCATCCTCACGCCCCGCACCGTCGAGGAGCGCAAGCCGTCCCCCGCGCTGTTCGAGCGGGGCTCCGGCGCCGCCCACGGCTGCCACGTGGTCTACCAGGGCGAGACGGCGAAGGAGCTGGAAGTGGCCCGCAAGGAGGGCTACTTCACCTACGCCGTGGGGCGGGAGGGTGCGTGGCCGGCGTACCTGCCGGTGCCGGTGATCGAGGCCATCGCCCAACTGCCCTGACGTCGCCGCCCGTCGGCTGCGTCAGGCGCATCCGCCGCAGGCGTACGCGGGCCGCGTGGCCGGCGACCTCGGGGATCGCCGGCCACGCGGCCCGTGCGTACTGCGTCAGGCGATGCGGCGGACAGGGGCGGCGCTCTCCGCTGCCGCCGCCGCGGACCGGCGCCGGCGCGCCAGCACCACGCGGCGCTCGGCCGCGGTCAGCCCGCCCCACACGCCGTACGGCTCCGGCTGGAGCAGCGCGTGCTCCCGGCACTCGACGAGGACGGGGCAGCGCGCGCACACCCGCTTGGCGGCCTGCTCACGGGCGAGGCGGGCGGCGGTGGGCTCCTTCGACGGGGCGAAGAACAGCCCGGCCTCGTCCCGGTGGCAGACCGCATCGGCGTGCCAGGGGCCGGCATCGTCGTCGCGGGCGGGCGCCCGTGGGGTGGGGACGGCGGCCTGCAGGGACTGATGCGGCGTTTGCAGCACGGTCTGACTCCTACACGAGACGGCTACGGCGGTCGGTCTGGCCGATGTGTGCACCTTCACCCGTCTTGCTGCGCACGGCAGTTCGCGCTGCTCGCCGTACGAGAGACGATGCACCAGCCTTACCCGCTGTGCGCGCGCTTATGCACACGGTGCCATGCGGCCGTGCGGTACGGCACGCCGTGCCGCGGACCGCCCACCGCACGCCCCGGGCGGTCAGTGCCCGTGCCCGTGGCCCTGGTGCAGATTCTTCAGCCGCTTGCCGCGCTTCGGCCTCGCCGAGACGCCGCCGAACAGCGCCAGCCCCTTGACGACGACCACCGGCGCGTCCGGGTCGGGCGAATCGTGGGAGCGGACGTCGAAGCCGCCGAAGATGCCGGTCCCGCGGCCGCGCAGGGTCACGTTCTCGGGGATCCGGATGTCCACGCCGCCGAAGACGGCGGTGGCGTTGATGACGATCTCCCGCTGCGTGAACACGGCCTGGGTGAGGTCGATGTCGACGCCGCCGAAGCAGGCGAAGGCGTTCGTCTTCCGGCCGATCCGCCAACTGCCGCGCCGGGTGGCGCCGCTGAAGATCGCGACGGCGTTGTCCGCGGCGCCCTCGTCACCGTGCGGAGCGACGTCGAACGCGGCGGCGGGCCGCAGAGCGGTCCTGCCAACCGGCTGCGGCAGGTCGCGGACCAGGGGTTCGAGCTGCCCCATGGTCTTGGCGGCGTAGACCGCGTCCAGCCGCTCGGAATGCTCGTCCGCGTCGAGCCGGCCTTCGGCCAGCGCCTCGCGGAGGATGTCCGCGACGCGGTCACGGTCGGCGTCCGACGCTCGTACGTCGGCCTCCGCGGCCGGTCGCACGGCGGGCTTCTCGTCCGGCGAGGGGCGCTTCTCCAGCGGCGAATCAGTCACCACGCCAGCCTACCCAGACGCGATAGATCGCGACCAGTGTCCGCGACGGGGAACCGTGCGCGCGTCACCCCGTGGCCGGACGCGCACGCGCCCGACACGGTGAACGGCGGCCTCCACTCCGGGAGCGGAGGCCGCCGCCGGACTCCTTCCGTCACCGCGCCGCCGACCAGGAGTGGGCGACGTCGACCACGACCCGGCCCCCCAGCGGGAACACGCGGAACGGCAGCCGCGCCCGGACTCCGAGGCCGAGCTGGGTCGTCCCCTCGTAGCTGGCGCCGTACCGCGCGTCGCGGAAGGTGCGGTAGCCGTCGAGGTCGACACCGGGAAGCGGCCGACCGGGCCGCCCGGCGTAGGTGGGCTCGAAGGTCTCCGGGTCGTAGGACGGCGCGCCGACCACGATCTCCAGCACCGCGCCGCCGGACATCGGCAGCGGCCGCCCGGAACCGTCCTGCTGGAAGCGGGACACGTAGCAGACGTGGTAGCCGGCCGCGGTCGCCGGAGCGTCGCTCCGGATGTCGAGGACCATCCGGTCGAAGCACGCGTGCCGGCCGGTACGGACGTCCACCAGAGGGCGGTTCGACACGAACGGCGCGGACTTGGGCGGGCTGCCCCAGGTCACGGCGCAGGACGCCGCAGCACCCCGGGCCGTAACGGCGGCGCTCGCGGCACCGCCGTCCGCCGCCGCGCTCGCCTGGACGGGGCCGGCCCCGGCGACGGCGGCGGTGACGAACAGAGTGATCATTCTTCGCATGGCTGCCCCCTGTGGTGCAATACGTGAGGTTTCTCTTGCAATAGGGTCAGACAGCGGAAATCGGAGAAAGTTGCAGCACTGAGAGACTCCGTGAGAATCCGCGAGAACACGGTCCTTCGGCTGCCGGGGCCCGGGGGCGGCGGGAGACCGGAGTCCCCGCGTCTTCCGGCCCCCGGGAAGCGTTCTACGCTGTGAAGCGCGCTCACCGTCGAGAGGAAGATGCCCCATGGCCGCCACCCCGGAGTTCAGCTACACGGACCTGCTGCCGCGGGGTGAGGACACCACGCCGTACCGCCTGGTCACCGCCGAAGGCGTCAGCACCTTCGAGGCGGACGGCCGGACCTTCCTCTCCGTGGAGCCGGAGGCGCTGCGGACGCTCGCCTCCGAGGCGATGAAGGACATCGCGCACTACCTGCGGCCCGAGCACCTGGCCCAGCTGCGCCGCATCCTGGACGACCCGGAAGCCAGCGCGAACGACCGCTTCGTCGCGCTGGACCTGCTGAAGAACGCCAACATCGCCGCCGCCGGCGTCCTCCCGATGTGCCAGGACACCGGCACCGCCATCGTGATGGGCAAGCGCGGCCAGAACGTCCTCACACGGGGCCGGGACGAGGAAGCCCTCTCCCGCGGTATCCACGACGCCTACACGCAGCTCAACCTGCGGTACTCCCAGATGGCGCCGCTGACCATGTGGGAGGAGAAGAACACGGGCACCAACCTGCCCGCGCAGATCGAGCTCTACGCGACGGACGGCGACGCCTACACGTTCCTCTTCATGGCCAAGGGCGGCGGCAGCGCCAACAAATCCTTCCTCTTCCAGGAGACGAAGGCGGTGCTGAACGAGGACTCGATGATGAAGTTCCTCGAGGAGAAGATCCGCTCGCTGGGCACGGCCGCCTGCCCGCCGTACCACCTGGCGGTCGTCGTGGGCGGCACCAGCGCCGAGTACGCGCTCAAGACCGCCAAGTACGCCTCCGCGCACTACCTGGACGAGATCCCGGCCGAGGGCTCCCCGGCGGGGCACGGCTTCCGCGACAAGGAGTTGGAGGAGAAGGTCTTCGAGCTCACCCAGCGGATCGGCATCGGCGCCCAGTTCGGCGGCAAGTACTTCTGCCACGACGTGCGGGTGGTACGGCTGCCGCGGCACGGGGCCTCCTGCCCGGTCGCACTCGCGGTGTCCTGCTCTGCGGACCGGCAGGCGGTCGCGAAGATCACCGCCGAGGGCGTGTTCCTGGAGCAGCTGGAGACCGACCCCGCACGGTTCCTGCCGGAGACCACGGACGACGAACTGGACGGCGAGGACGAGGTCGTGAAGATCGACCTCGAGCGTCCGATGGACGAGATCCGCGCCGAGCTGACCCGCCACCCGGTGAAGACCCGGCTGTCGCTGACCGGCCCGCTGGTCGTCGCACGCGACATCGCGCACGCCAAGATCAAGGAACGGCTGGACGCGGGCGAGGAGATGCCGCAGTACCTGCGGGACCACGCGGTGTACTACGCCGGGCCCGCGAAGACGCCGGAGGGCTACGCGTCCGGCTCGTTCGGGCCGACCACGGCCGGGCGCATGGACGCGTACGTGGAGCAGTTCCAGGCGGCCGGCGGCTCCATGGTGATGCTCGCCAAGGGCAACCGCAGCAAGCAGGTCACCGACGCGTGCGCCGCGCACGGCGGCTTCTACCTCGGCTCGATCGGCGGACCGGCGGCCCGGCTGGCGCAGGACTGCATCCGGAAGGTGGAGGTCCTGGAGTACGAGGAGCTGGGCATGGAGGCGGTCTGGCGGATCGAGGTGGAGGACTTTCCCGCGTTCGTCGTCGTCGACGACAAGGGGAACGACTTCTTCACGGACCCCGGTCCCGCGCAGCCCTTCGTCACCTCCATCCCTGTCGGCGGCCCCGCCCGCTGACGGCTCCGGGCTCCGCCCGGGGGCGGGAAAAGCGCGTTATGTTCGGGGCCATGAGCGAGAACGCCGAGTACCGGATCGAACGCGACTCGATGGGCGAGGTGCAGGTGCCCGCGGACGCGAAGTGGCGGGCGCAGACGCAGCGCGCGGTCGGGAACTTCCCGCTGAGCGGACGGCGCCTGGAGCGCGCGCACATTGAGGCGCTGGCCCACATCAAGGCGGCCGCCGCCACCGTGAACGCGGACCTCGGCGTGCTGGACGCCCCGGTCGCCGACGCGATCCGCGCCGCCGCGGAGGAGGTCGCCGACGGCCGCTGGGACGACCACTTCCCGGTGGACGTCTTCCAGACCGGTTCCGGCACCTCCTCCAACATGAACATGAACGAGGTCGTCGCCACCCTCGCGACCGAACGGCTGGCCGGCGACGCCACCGTGCACCCGAACGACCACGTCAACGCCAGCCAGTCGTCCAACGACGTCTTCCCGTCCTCCATCCACATCGCCGCCACCGCCGCCGTCACGCACGACCTGGTGCCCGCGCTGGAGCACCTCGCGGCGGCGCTGTCCCGCAAGGGCGAGGAGTTCGCGGAGGTGGTCAAGTCCGGGCGCACCCACCTGATGGACGCGACCCCGGTCACGCTGGGCCAGGAGTTCGACGGCTACGCGGCGCAGATGCGGCACGGCGTGGAGCGGCTGCACGCCTCGCTGCCCCGGCTCGCCGAACTGCCGCTCGGCGGCACCGCGGTGGGCACCGGCATCAACACGCCGCCGGGCTTCTCGGAGGCCGTGATCGCGGAGGTCGCCCGCATCACCGGACTGCCGCTGACCGAGGCGCGGGACCACTTCGAGGCGCAGGGCGCGCGGGACGGACTCGTCGAGACGTCCGGGCAGCTCCGTACGATCGCGGTCGGCCTGACCAAGATCTGCAACGACCTGCGCTGGATGGCGTCCGGCCCGCGCACCGGGCTGGCCGAGATCGCGCTGCCCGACCTGCAGCCGGGCTCCTCGATCATGCCGGGCAAGGTGAACCCGGTGATCCCGGAGGCGGTGCTGATGGTGTGCGCCCAGGTCACCGGCAACGACGCGACGGTCGCGACCGCCGGGGCCGCCGGAAACTTCGAGCTCAACGTGATGCTGCCGGTGATGGCGAGGAACCTGCTCGAATCGGTGCGGCTGCTGAGCCGTGCCGCCCGCCTGCTTGCGGACAGCACGGTCGACGGCATCACGGCGAACACGGAGCGCGCCCGCGTGTACGCGGAGTCGTCACCCTCCGTCGTCACGCCGCTCAACCGCTACATCGGCTACGAGAACGCCGCCGCGGTGGCGAAGAAGGCGCTGGCCGAGGCGAAGACGATCCGGGAGGCGGTGCTGGAGGCCGGGTACGTGGACCGGGGCGAGCTGACCCTGGCGCACCTCGACGAGGCGCTGGACGTGCTGCGCATGACCCGGCCGTAAGGCGCACGCTGAGGCGAGCCCCGGGCGGCGCCGCCGAACGGGTGTCGTGCACCACAGGTCACGGCGCGTCCTGTAAGAGGTTGACTACCCTTTGCCCATGACAGCGCACACGGTGGGCCCGCAGCCGGGCGGGGCGGACGACCCGTACTCCCGCCCCGCCCGGGGCCCGGAGCAGCGCTGGGCCTCCGGTGAGCACATCCTCTGGCGGTACCGCGCCAACGGCCACGATCATCCGCACATCTGCCGCCCGGTGACGGTCGTGCAGGACACCGAGGACCTGCTCGCGGTCTGGATGGCCCCGGACACCGTGTGTGTGAAACCGCAGCTCGTGGACGGCACGCCGGTGCACCGGGAGCCGCTGGCCACCCGCTACACCAAGCCGCGCACCACGGCCCTCTCCCGCTGGTTCGGCACCGGCGTGCTGAAGCTGGCCGCGCCCGGCGAGCCCTGGTCGGTGTGGCTGTTCTGGGAGCGGGGGTGGCAATTCAAGAACTGGTACGTGAACCTTGAAGAACCGCGTCACCGGTGGGCGGGCGGGATCGATTCCGAGGACCACTTCCTGGACATCGCCGTCTACCCCGACCGCACCTGGGAGTGGCGGGACGAGGACGAGTTCGCCCAGGCGCAGCAGGCAGGGCTGATGGACAACGAGAAGGCCGGAAGGGTACGGGAGGCGGGCCGCGCGGCGGTCGAAGGCATCCGCGCCTGGGGTCCGCCGTACAGCGACGGCTGGGAGCGCTGGCGCCCGGACCCGCGCTGGACGGTGCCCGCGCTGCCGGCCGACTGGGACCGGTCACCGGTGCCGCGCTCGGAGCCGCCCACCCGGCCGCGGCGCCTCGACGGCACCTCGCGCGGGCCCCGATCCTGAGAGCTGGTCGATCACATGCCTGCCACAACCTGCCGCCACCTCTTGCTGCGCCCCCAGTCCGCAACCGTAGGATCAGCGTCCGGAGACCGTGCGCTTCCGAGCAACTCCCCTCTTGGGTGGGGGACTTGCCGGTGAGCTGGAGAGGAGCGAGCAGGTGAACGGTGCTGACGGCACCTCCCACGCAAGGGCGGAGGACCACGGCGCCTACGCCGCCCTCGGCCGCGCGGGCCTCGACCGTTCCGGCCAGGCGGAGGCGTTCGACGCGATCGGGGACCGCTACGACGAGGCCTTCCCGCACAAGGAGGGCCAGATCGCGGCCGGCGTCTGGCTCGCGGAGCAGCTTCCGCCCGGCGCCCGGGTGCTCGACCTGGCCTGCGGCACCGGCACGCCGACCGCCCGGCAGCTCACCGAGTCCGGCCTGAAGGTGACGGGCGTCGACCTGTCCTCCGGCATGATCGAGCTGGCCCGGGAGAACGTGCCGAAGGCCGACTTCCACACCCTCGACATCGCCGATGTGGAGAGTGCGGGCCTCGGCCCGTTCGACGGCGCGGCGGCCTTCTTCGCCCTGCTGATGCTGCCCCGTGCCGAAATCCCGGTCGCGCTGCGGATGCTGCACGGCCTGCTCCGCCCCGGCGCGCCGCTGGTGCTGTCGATGGTCGAGGCGGACGTCGACGATTTCTCGATCCCGTTCCTGGGCAACACGATCCGGGTATCCGGCTATCTACGGGAGGACCTGCACCGGGTCGTCACGGATGCGGGATTCGAGATCGCCGGGGAGGATTCCTATGCCTACGCACCGGCCACCACGGACGTACCGCCCGAGATCCAGATCTTCCTGCACTGTAGAAAGCGCTCGTAAGGGGTGGCCCGCGGGCCGGGCGGGGTCCGGTCCACGAGGCACCCCCGGGCCGGGCCGGCGCCCCGCCGGCCCGGCCGCGAGCATGGAGCGCTGGGCGCGCAGGACGCGCAGCCCCGACGGATGGAAACCGAACGCGTGACGGAGCACGAACCGCCTGCGGCGAGCAGGTCCGAGAGCGAGACGGCGCCCGGCGCGGCCGCCCCTGAGGGCGCGCACGCCCAGGTGCCGGACCCCCGCGAGCGGGCCACCGGGACGCGCCGCGGCCAGGCCGTACACGCGGACCGCGGCCCCGGCGACGCGACCAGCCGCCGCCGGCCGGACGACGCGGCCGCACCCGCGCCCGACCGGAACGCGGCGCGCGGCGCGGCACGGCGGCGCCCGCCCACCACGTCGGTTCCGCCCGGACCGCCCGGACAGGCGGGGGACGGCGGCTCCGGCGCGCGGCAGCGCCCCCAGCACGACGCGGTCGACTCTCCCGGCACCCCGGACGACGCCAACCCGCCTGCTCCCCAGGTGCCGCCCGCGGGGACGGCCCCGGACGCGGACGAGGCGGAACGGGCGGAGCGGGAGCGGCGCGGCGGTGACAGGCTGCGGTTCGTGGGCGCGGCGACGCGCCGGATCGCCCGCGGCGTGGACCTGGACGAGACGGTGCTCGGCCTGTGCCGGGCCAGCGTGCCCGCCTACGCGGACGCGATTCTGGTCTACCTGCGCGACCCGCTGCCGGTGGGCGACGAACGGCCGGCGAGCCCTGTGGTGCTGCGACTGCGGCGCAGCGACCGCATTCCCGAGGAGCAGCGGCCCGGCGCGAAGCTGCCGCTGCTGGGCGCGGCCGCGCAGGACGGCAGCGCGGAGGGCGCGGCCGAGCACACGGAGGTACGGCCGGGCGGACCGCTGGCCGAGGTGCTGCGCGGCGTACGGCCGGTGTTCGGCAACTCCGTGGCCGGTTCCGAGGCGCTGCCGGAACTCCTCGGCCGGGGTTGCGAGGTGCCGGACGACGGTCGGGCGATCCTGGCTCCGCTGCGCGGCCGTCGCCGTGTCATCGGCGCCGCGGTGTTCCTGCGGCGGCCGGAACGTCCGCAGTTCGAGGCGGACGACCTGCTGATCGCGGCCCAGCTGGCGACGCACACCGCGCTGGGCGTGGACAAGGCGGTGCTGTACGGCCGCGAGGTGTACATCGCCGACGAGCTCCAGCGGACGATGCTCCCGGACGAGCTGCCGCGGCCGACGGGCTGCACCCTGGCCAGCCGCTATCTGCCGGCCGCCGAGACGGCGCGGGTGGGCGGCGACTGGTACGACGCGATCCCGCTGCCCGGCAGCCGGGTGGCGCTGGTGGTGGGCGACGTGATGGGGCACTCCATGACGTCGGCCGCGATCATGGGCCAGCTGCGGACGACCGCGCAGACCCTGGCACAGCTCGACCTGCCGCCGCAGGAGGTCCTGCACCACCTGGACGAGCAAGCCCAGCGGCTGGGCAGCGACCGCATGGCGACCTGCCTGTACGCCGTCTACGACCCGGTCGCGCACCGGATCGTGGTGGCGAACGCCGGCCATCCGCCGCCGGTGCTGCTGCACCGCGGCGGCGGCGCCGAGGTGCTGCGGATACCCGCGGGCGCCCCGATCGGCGTGGGCGGCGTGGACTTCGAGGCCGTGGAGCTGGACGCGCCCGCCGGGGCGACGCTGCTGCTGTACACCGACGGCCTGGTGGAGTCGCGGCAGCGGGACGTCTGGACCGGCATCGAGTTCCTGCGGGAGAAACTGGCGGAGACGGCGCGGCTGACCCGGCCGGGGACGGCGCCGCCACTGGAGCCGCTCTGCGACGAGGTGCTGGACATCCTGGGGCCGGGCGACCGGGACGACGACATCGCGCTGCTCGCGGCCCGCTTCGACGGGATCGCACCGAGCGACGTGGCGTACTGGTACCTGGACCCGCGTGCACAGACCGCCGGTCAGGCGCGGCGCCTGGTGCGGCGGGCGCTGTCCCGCTGGGGGCTGGACGAGCTCCAGGACTCGGTGGAGCTGCTGGTCAGCGAGGTGGTCACGAACGCCGTCCGGTACGCGGAGCGCCCGGTGACGCTGCGGCTGCTGTGCACGGACCGGCTGCGGGTCGAGGTCGGCGACGACGTGCCGCAGCTTCCGCGGTTGCGGCAGGCGCGGGCGACGGACGAGGGCGGGCGCGGGCTGTACCTGGTGAACCGCATCGCCCGGCGTTGGGGCGCCACCCGACTGTCCACCGGCAAGGTGGTGTGGTTCGAGCTGCCGCTGACCGGCGGCGGGCAGCTCACGCCGCCCCCGATGCCGCTCGTGATCCCGGAGGACGACCTCGGCCTGACCTGACGGCCCGCGCGCCGCACCGACGCAGCGCCTCGCACGCCGCGCACGCGATGAGCCCCGCACCGCAGCAAGGCGGTGCGGGGCTCGTCGTCGCGTGCCGGCGGGTGCGCCGGGGGCGTCAGGCGGTGACCAGCGCGGCCTCGGCGTCGACCGTGGTGCTCACGGCCTGGATCACCGAGGCGATCTTGAAGGCCTCCTGGACGGTCTCCCGGTCCACATCGGCCTTGCGCAGCACCTGCTCGTGCGAGTCGAGGCACATGCCGCAGCCGTTGAGCGCGGAGACCGCGAGCGACCACAGTTCGAAGTCGACCTTCTCCACTCCCGGGTTGCCGATGACGTTCATCCGCAGGCCGGCGCGCAGGGTGCCGTACTCGGGATCGGAGATGAGGTGCCGCGTGCGGTAGAAGACGTTGTTCATCGCCATCACCGCGGCGGCGGACTTCGCGGCCGTGTAGGCCTCGGGGCTGAGGTTCTCCCGGGCCTCGGGCTCCAGCTCGCGCAGCACGATCGGCGAGCGGGCCGCGATCGCGCAGGCCAGCACCGTGCCCCACAGCTGCTGCTGCGGAAGATCGGAGTTGCCGATGACGGAACCCAGGTTGAGCTTGAGGTCCTTGGCGTAGTCGGGCAGTGCCGACTTCAGGTCAGCGAGCGACATGCCGGTCACTCACCGGCCAGCAGCTTGACAGGGTCGAGGGTGTCCTCGCCCTGGGTCCAGTTGCAGGGGCACAGCTCGTCGGTCTGCAGCGCGTCGAGGACCCGGAGGACCTCCTTGGGGTTACGGCCGACGGAACCGGCGGTCACCATGGAGAACTGGATCTCGTTGTTCTGGTCCACGATGAAGACGGCGCGCTGGGCGAAGCCGTCCTCGCCCTCGACCCCGCAGTCCCGCATCAGCTCGTGCTTGGAGTCGGCGAGCATGGGGAACGGCAGGTCGCGCAGGTCGTCGTGGTCCTTGCGCCACGCGTGGTGCACGAACTCGCTGTCGCCGGAGACGCCCAGAACCTGCGCGTCGCGGTCGGCGAACTCCTCGTTCAGCTTGCCGAAGGCCGCGATCTCCGTCGGGCACACGAAGGTGAAGTCCTTCGGCCAGAAGAAGACGATCTTCCACTTGCCCTCGTAGGTCTTGTGGTCGATCTGCTGGAACTCCTGCCCCTTCTCCAGGGACACACAGGCGGTCAGGTCGAAGGTGGGGAACTTGTCACCGACAGTGAGCACGCGCTCTCCTTGCACAGCGGAAAGCCCCTGGTACGGGCCTTCCATGGGTTGGACGATCTTCACCCTGCCACAGCCGGTATTGATCAGTTAAATCGACACGATCGAAGATCTTGATCGGATCTCCCTATTTATGCAGGTAGCGGGGGTCTGCCGAGTGGGCCGCGTGGCGTTCCCCACACCGGCGCGGGCCGCGGCGCACGCGTGCGTCACAGCATTCCCCTCCTCGTCTCCCGGAGGGGTTCTCCGGCACTCCTCGCACGGTCTTACGCGTGCATTCCGGGTCGCACCGGAAGGGGCCGGGGAAAACGCGGGGAATCCGCGGAAAGCCTCGGGGAAGCCGCGGGAAGGGAGCGCCCCGGATCCGGCCCCGTTCCGGCCGGTGCTCCGCTCCGGCGGCCGTTTCCGGGCACGCAAGAGCTGCCGTTTTCCCCGAGCCGGGAGGCTCGGGGAAAACGGCAGCCGGACCCCTTCCGAGGCGGGAACGTTACTGTTCAGCCGGTCTTGCGCCGGGTGTAGCGCTTCTGACCCATGGGGCCGCCCATCCCCTTGACCTTCATGCGGCCCTCTTCGTACGCCCTCCTCGCCCCGGAGGACTTCTTCTTGCGGTCGAGCGCCTCACGGAATTTCGCGCGGGCGTCTTCCCTGCCGTCACTGCCGTCCTGCACGTCGGGCATAGGACCTCCTCGATGCGATGCGCAGCGCGCGCTCAGCCTGGCACAGAATTCTGCGGCAGGCGATCGGTTATCCCTTTCCCGGCACCCGTCGCCCTGTGCGGTGTCGACGGCCACCGGTCCTTGCCGAGCGGCGGCGACCCCGAGCACCATGCCGCGGTCGACAGGTGGGAGGATGCCCGGTGAGCGCGGGGGGACGCCCGCGGCCCCGCACCGAGGGGAAGCCCTCATGGAACTGCGCCTGTTCATCTTCCACCACGCCGGTGGCTCGCACCTCCCCTACCGCGGCTGGCCCGCGCTGCTGCCGCCCTCGTGGGACGTGCGCCTGGTGGACGCGCCGGGCCGCGGCCTGGGGGCGGACCAGGCGCCCATCGCGGACGCCGACCGCCTGGTGGACCACTTCCTGGAGTGCCTCGGTCCTGAACTCGACGGCGACTACGCCTTCTTCGGCCACAGCATGGGCGGGCTGATCGCGTACGAACTGACCCGCCGCATCCTGGACGCCGGCCGTGTACCGCCTCGCTGGCTGGGGCTGTCCGCCCGGAGTGCGCCCCGCCCGGAGGGCGAGGGCACCCAGCGGCACCTGCTCTCCGACGGCGAGCTCCGCCGCGAACTCGTCGCCATGGGGGGCACGCCGGGCGCCGTCCTGGAGAACCGCGACATCTGGGAGCTGTTCGCTCCCGTCATACGCAACGACCTGCGCCTGGTGGAGACCTGGCGGCCGCGCCCGGAAAGCACGCCGATGCCCGTACCGCTGTCGGTGTTCGGGGGCAGGGACGACGCGGTGGCCCCGCCCGAGCGGCTGGCGGGCTGGGCCGACCGGGCGGACCCCTTCCTCGGGCTGCGACTGTTCGAGGGCGGCCACTTCTACTTTCAGCCCGACCCCACCGCGGTGCTCCGGCAGCTCGTCGAGGACGTCCACCGGGCGATGTCCTGGGCCGAGGGCCCCCGGAGGACCGCACCGGTCACCGGCTGACGCCGGCTACCGCCGGGGGGCACCGGTGGCCCCCAGCGGTAGCCGAGGTCCTCGTCGGCCGCGGACGGACCCCACTGGGACGCCTCCCCTCCGGCCGCATCCCGCCGCAGCCAGAAAGAGGCACGCCACTCCGTCGAAGGTCTCCGGCGTGCGAGGCCGCCGCACCTAGGCTGTGATGCTCTGTGACCGCATCACTACACACAGGAGTCATCATGCGCGTTCGTACCTCGCTCGCCGCCGTAGCCCTCGCCACCGTCGGCGTCCTGGGCGCCGCGGGCACCGCCTCCGCCGACAGCATCGCGCGCGGCGCGGCCGCCAACTCGCCGGGCCTGCTCTCCGGCAACGTCGTCCAGGTGCCGATCCACGTGCCGGTCAACGCGTGCGGGAACAGCCTCAACCTGGTCGGCGCCCTCAACCCGGCGTTCGGCAACGGCTGCGTCAACGACTGACGCCGTACCGGGTGAGCGCCGAGGGGGCGGGCCAGAGCCCGCCCCCTCCGGCCCGTCCGGCGGCCCGGACTGACGCACGGACCGGCCCCGGTTAGCATCGGCTGCAGACCGACCGGAAGCCGTGTACCGGAGGCCCGAGATCCCTTCGCCCAGGCGCGGCGCCCCCCGCCGGCCCACCCTGTCCCAGCTCCGCGCGTTCGCCGCCGTCGCGGAGCATCTGCACTTCCGCGACGCCGCGGCCGCCATCGGCATGAGCCAGCCGGCCCTCTCCGGCGCCGTCGCCGCGCTGGAGGAGTCCCTGGGCGTCCAGCTGCTGGAGCGCTCCACCCGGAAGGTCCTCCTCTCCCCCGCCGGTGAACGGCTCGCCGCCCGCACCCACCGGGTGCTGGAATGCTTCGCCGAACTGCTGGACGAGGCGGAGGCCGCCCGCGCACCGTTCACCGGCGTGCTGCGGCTGGGGGCCATCCCCACCTGTGCCCCCTACCTGCTGCCCACCGTGCTGCGCCTGGTGCACGAGCGGTACCCGGCGCTGGACCTCCAGGTGCACGAGGAGCAGACCGCCTCGCTGCTGGAGGGACTCGTCGGGGGGCGGCTGGACGTGCTGCTGCTCGCCGCGCCGCTCACCACCGCCGGGGTGACCGAGATCCCGCTCTTCGACGAGGACTTCGTGCTGGTCACCCCGCAGACGCACGCGTACGCCGGGCAGCGCGATGTGCCGCGCAGCGCGCTGCGCGAGCTGGATCTGCTGCTGCTGGACGAGGGTCACTGTCTGCGGGACCAGACCCTCGACGTCTGCCGCGAGGCAGGCCGGTCGCCCGGCGGTTCGCTCACCACCAGCGCGGCCGGCCTGTCCACGCTGGTGCAGCTGGTCGCCGGCGGCATGGGCGTGACCCTGCTGCCGCGCACGGCCGTCCGCCTGGAGACCGGGCGCAGCGAGCAGCTGGCGACGGGCGACTTCGCCGAGCCGGCCCCGTACCGTCGGATCGTGCTGGCCATGCGCAGCGGCGCGGCCCGCGGCGAGGAGTTCGCCGCCTTCGCTGACGCGTTGCGCGAGGCGCTGTCCGAGCTGCCGGTGCGCCCGGCCCACGGCTGACGGACACCCGACCGGCACACCCGCGACGCCTCCGCGCGCCGCCCCGCGCCTTCACACCCGCCGGAGCCGGACGGGAGGTGACCCGTGCGCGGTGACGGGGTACCCGGCGGCACGCCGGTCCCGCACACTCCGCGTCCGGCGCCCGGACCGCCGCCGAACGGCGGACGGACGGGTTGCCCGAGGCGCCCGGGTGGAAGGGCCGGATCCGCATGGAGAACCGCACAGTCACGCGGGACGGGAGAGGTTTCATGACCGGCTACACGACCAACAACGCGGGTATCCCGGTGGAGAGCGACGAGCACTCGCTGACCGTCGGCCCCGACGGACCGATCCTGCTCCAGGATCACTACCTGATCGAGAAGATGGCCCAGTTCAACCGGGAGCGGGTCCCGGAGCGGGTGGTGCACGCCAAGGGCGGCGGCGCGTACGGCGTCTTCGAGGTGACCAACGACGTCAGCCAGTACACCAGGGCCGACCTGTTCCAGCCGGGTCGGCGGACCGGGATGCTGGCCCGGTTCTCCACCGTCGCGGGCGAGCAGGGCAGTCCCGACACCTGGCGGGACCCGCGCGGCTTCGCGCTGAAGTTCTACACCGAGCACGGCAACTACGACATGGTCGGCAACAACACCCCGGTGTTCTTCGTGCGCGACCCGTCGAAGTTCCAGGACTTCATCCGCAGCCAGAAGCGCCGTCCGGACAACGGCCTGCGCGACCACGACATGCAGTGGGACTTCTGGACACTCTCCCCCGAGTCGGCGCACCAGGTCACCTGGCTGATGGGCGACCGGGGCATTCCCCGCTCCTGGCGCCACATGAACGGATACAGCTCGCACACCTACCTGTGGGTCAACGGCGGCGGCGAGCGCTTCTGGGTCAAGTACCACTTCAAGACCGACCAGGGCATCGACTTCCTGCCACAGGAGGAGGCGGACCGGCTCGCCGGCGAGGACGGCGACTTCCACCGGCGGGACCTCTTCGACGCCATCGAACGGGGCGAGGATCCGACCTGGACGATGTACGTGCAGGTCATGCCGTTCGACGACGCGCCGGACTACCGGTTCAACCCGTTCGACCTGACCAAGGTCTGGCCGCACGGCGACTACCCGCTGATCGAGGTCGGCCGGATGACGCTGAACCGGAACCCGGAGGACTACTTCGTCCACATCGAGCAGGCGGCGTTCGAGCCCGCGAACCTGGTGCCGGGCATCGGTCCGTCGCCGGACAAGATGCTCCTGGGACGGCTCTTCTCGTACCCCGACACGCACCGCTACCGGATCGGGCCGAACTACGCGCAGCTGCCGCCCAACCGCGCCCACGCGCCGGTGCGGTCGTACGCGAAGGACGGTCCGATGCGCTACGAGCCGCCGAACACCGCCCGGCCGTACGCGCCCAACTCCTACGGCGGCCCGGAGGCGGACACCGCGCGGTTCGGCGAGCCGGCCGGCTGGGCCACGGCGGGCGAGATGGTCCGCGAGGCGTACACGCTGCGCAGCGAGGACGACGACTGGGGGCAGCCCGGGACCATGGTCCGGCAGGTGCTGGACGACGCCGCCCGCGACCGCCTGGTGAGCAACGTCACCGGACACCTGCTCGACGGGGTGAGCCGTCCGGTGCTGGACCGCGCGCTGCAGTACTGGCGCAACATCGACAAGAACGTCGGCGACCGGATCGCAACCGCCGTCAACGGCGGCTGACCCCCACCGCCGCGACACCCCACCGCCGCGGCCCCCGTCCACCGGTCCGTCCGGACGGGACGGGGGCCGCGACTCCCTCGTGTATACATCGCGTGTATACACATGGTGTACAGTCCCGCCCATGTCCATCAGTCACACTCTGCTCGGCCTTCTGGAGTCCGGGCCACGTCACGGTTACGACCTCAAGCGCGCCTTCGACGAGCGCTTCGGTCACGACCGGCAACTGCACTACGGGCAGGTCTACTCGACCATGTCCCGGCTGCTCAAGAACGGCCTCGTCGAGGTCGAGGGGATAGAGGCCGGCGAGGGCCCGGACCGCAAGCGCTACGCCATCACCGACGCCGGGGTCACCGACGTCGACACGTGGCTCGGCCGCCCGGAGAAGCCCGAGCCGTACCTCCAGAGCGTGCTCTACAGCAAGGTCGTGCTCTCGCTGCTCACCGGGCGGAACGCCGGCCACCTCCTGGACGTCCAGCGCACCGAGCACCTGCGGCTGATGCGGGAGCTCACCCGCCGCAAGCGCGACGGCGACCTCGCGGACCAGCTGATCTGCGACCACGCCCTGTTCCACCTGGAGGCCGATCTGCGCTGGCTCGAACTCGCCGCCGCCCGGCTCGACAAGCTCGCCGCGGAGGTGCGGCCATGACCGAGCACGCCACGACGGCGCACGCCCTGCTCACCGCCACCGGCCTGCACAAGACCTACGGCGCCACGCCCGCCCTGGCCGGCGCGGACTTCTCGCTGCACGCCGGCGAGGTCGTCGCCGTGATGGGGCCCTCCGGTTCCGGCAAGTCCACCCTGCTGCACTGCCTGGCCGGCATCGTGCCGCCGGACGCGGGCTCGGTCCGCTACCGCGGCGAGGACCTCTCCGGGCTGTCCGACGCCCGCCGCAGCGCCCTGCGCCGCTCCGACTTCGGCTTCGTCTTCCAGTTCGGCCAGCTCGTGCCGGAACTGACCTGTGCGGAGAACGTCGCCCTGCCGCTGAGGCTGACCGGCACCGGCCGCAAACAGGCCGAGGCGCGCGCGGTCGAGTGGCTGGAGCGGCTGGAGGTCGCGGACGTCCGCCACCACCGGCCCGGTCAGGTCTCCGGCGGCCAGGGCCAGCGGGTCGCCATCGCCCGCGCGCTGGTGGGAACCCCCCGGGTGGTCTTCGCCGACGAGCCCACCGGCGCGCTCGACTCGCTCAACGGTGAGCATGTGATGGAGCTGCTCACCGACGCCGCGCGGGACACGAACGCCGCCGTCGTGCTGGTCACCCACGAGTCGCGGGTCGCCGCCTACGCCGACCGCGAGGTCGTCGTGCGGGACGGGCGGGCGCAGGACCTGGCGGGTGCGACCCGATGACCCGGACGACACTCGCCCCGCCCCCGCCCGCCCCCGAAGCGGACCGGGACCGTCCACAGCCCGGCACGCTGCGGCGCTGGGCCACGGACCTCGCCATGGGCGCCCGCTTCGCGGTCGGCGGCGGACGCGAGGGCTGGGTGCGCACGGTGCTCACGGCGTTCGGCGTCGGCATCGGAGTGACGGTGCTGCTGGTGGCGGCGTCCGTGCCGAACATGATCGGCGCCCGCGAGGCACGCACCGAGGCCCGAGAGAACTACGGCTTCACCCCGGGCGGGGCGACGATCCAGAAGTCGGACCGTTCGGCACTCCAGCTCACCACCGACACCACGTACCACGGCGAACGGGTGCGGGGCCGCATTCTCCAGCCGGAGGGCGACCGGCCGCCGGTACCGCCGGGCATCGACGGACTCCCCGGCCCCGGCGAGATGCTGGCCTCCCCCGCGCTGCGCGACCTGCTGAACTCGCCCGACGGCGCGCTGCTGCGGGAGCGGCTGCCGTACGACGTCGTCGGCACCGTCGCCAAGGAGGGCCTCGCCGGACCCGGCGAACTCACCTACTACGCGGGCAGCGACGAACTGGCCGGGGTGGACAACGCCCACCGCATCGACCGGTTCGACGTCGTGGGCCCGCCCGAACCGCTGCACCCCGTCCTGCTGCTGCTCATCGTCGTGATCTGCGTGGTGCTGCTGCTGCCGGTGGGCGCCTTCATGGCGGCCGCCGTCCGGTTCGGCACCGAACGCCGCGACCGGAGACTCGCCGCGCTACGCCTGGTCGGCACCGACGGCCGGGCGACCCGCCGTATCGCGGCGGGCGAGGCGGGAGCGGCCGCGCTGCTCGGCCTCGCCGTCGGCACCGCGGGCTTCCTGGCCCTGCGTCCCGCCCTCAGCGGGCTGCGCATGCAGGAGCTGAGCGTCTTCACCTCCGACGTGGTGCCCGACCCGTTGATCACCGTGCTCATCGCGCTGGCCGTCCCCGGCTGCGCGGTGCTGGTGACGCTGCTGGCGCTGCGCGGCGTGGTGATCGAGCCGCTGGGAGTGGTGCGCAGATCGGAGCCGCGGCGACGCCACCTGTGGTGGCGGCTGATCCCGCCGGTGCTCGGAGTCGGCCTGCTCGTCCCGCTGTTCGGCGACTTCGCCGAGGAGGGCGGACAGCTGGAGACCGCGATGGTGGCGGGCGGCATCGTGCTGATCCTGGTGGGCGTGACGGCGCTGCTGCCGTGGCTCGTGGAGTTCGCGGTACGGCGCCTGCACGGCGGCCGCCTGCCGTTCCAGCTCGCGGTGCGCCGGCTCCAGCTCGACAGCGGCACGGCAGCTCGCGCGGTCAGCGGCATCACCGTCGCGGTGGCCGGTTCGATCGCCCTGGCCGGCCTTCTCGGCTCCGTCGCCGAACAGGAGACGCGGGAGACCGGGCAGGATCCCACGCGCGCCCAGATGGCCGTGCACGCGGACCCCTCCGCCGTGGGCGGTGCGGACGCGTTCGCCGCCCGGCTGGCGGACGCCCTGGGCGTGCGGGACGCCTGGGGCGTCACCCACGGCTACGTGTTCGAGGCGGGCGAGGACCCGGACGACTCACCCTGGGTCGGCGTCACCGTCGCCGACTGCGCCACCCTGCGACGGCTGGCACCGCTGCCCTCCTGCAAGAGCGGAGACGTGTTCCTCGCCCCGGCCACCGGGCAGCAGTCCTCGTACTCCCCGGACGTCGAGCCGGGCACACGGCTGGACCTCGGCGACCCGGATCAGGAGGACGGCCGGAAGCGCACGGAACGGGACCCCGGCATCTGGACCGTGCCCGAGGACGCCCGCACGGTGAGGACCGTCGAGGACCCCTCGGGGCGGCTCACCGAAGGGGTGCTGGCGACGCCCGGGTCGCTCGACGCCGGGCGGTTCCCGTCCGCCACCGCCGCGCTCTTCGTCCGTCTCGATCCCGGCGAGCCGGAGGCCCGGGAGTACGTGCGCAACGCGGTCGCCGCCGTGGGGCCCGACCCGTACGTCATGGACCTCACCTCGGAGAAGACCAGCCGCGAACTCCAGATGATCAAGCGCGGCCTGTACGTGGGTGCGGTGGGGATCCTGGTCCTGATCGGCGCCAGCATGATCGTCTCGGTGCTGGAACAACTCCGGGAGCGCAAGCGGCTGTTGTCGGTGCTGGTCGCCTTCGGCACCCGGCGCTCGACGCTCGCCTGGTCGGTGCTCTGGCAGACCGCGCTCCCCGTCCTGCTGGGCCTCGCGCTCGCAGCCCTCACCGGTGCCGGGCTCGGCGCGGTGCTGCTGCGGGTCGCCGGCCTGCCGATGGGCGTCGACGGGGCGGCGCTCGGGGCGATGACCGGGCTCGGCGGTGCGCTGATCGTCGTGGTGACCCTGCTGAGCCTGCCGGTGCTGTGGCGGCTGATGCGGCCGGACGGCCTGCGCACGGAGTGAACGGGCGGCGGTCCGGGCCGGCACGGAGGGCTGGACCGGATCGCCGCCACCCTTTAAAGTGATATCACTTTGCTAGATCAGCACCGGACGCGAAACGGGGGAACCTCCATGCCCGACCACGACACGACCGCCCAGCCCGACGAACTGCCCGACATGCCGGCACCCCAGGTGCGGGAGAAGGCCGCGCACAGCATCGGCGGCGGCCTCGCACTCCTCTTCGGCCTCGTCGGCTTCCTGCTCGGCGCGGGCGGCATCGCCCTCGGCGGCATCCTCATCGGCAACGGGACCGCGGGCGTCGGCGCACCACTGCTGATCATCGGCATCGTGCTGCTGATCGGCTCCGTCTTCGCCATGGCCGGCCTCAACATGGTCGCCCCCGGCGAAGCGCGCGTGGTGCAGTTCTTCGGCCGCTACACCGGCACCATCCGCGCCGACGGCCTGCGCTGGGTCAACCCGCTGACCACCCGCACCAAGATCTCCACCCGTGTCCGCAACCACGAGACCGCCGTGCTCAAGGTCAACGACGCCTATGGCAACCCGATCGAGCTGGCCGCGGTCGTCGTGTGGCAGGTCGCGGACACCGCGCAGGCCACCTTCGAGGTGGACGACTACGTCGAGTTCGTCTCCACCCAGACCGAGGCCGCCGTCCGGCACATCGCCATCGAGTACCCGTACGACGCCCACGACGAGGACGCGCTGTCGCTGCGCGGCAACGCCGAGGAGGTCACCGAGAAGCTCGCCGTCGAGCTGACCGCGCGCGTGCAGGCGGCCGGCGTCACCATCATCGAGTCCCGCTTCACCCACCTCGCCTACGCGCCGGAGATCGCCTCCGCGATGCTCCAGCGGCAGCAGGCCGGCGCGGTGGTCGCGGCACGGAAGACCATCGTCGACGGCGCATGCGGCATGGTCGAGGACGCGGTGAGCCGGATCGCGGCGCAGAACTTCGTAGAACTCGACGAGGAGCGCAAGGCGGCCATGGTGAGCAACCTGCTGGTCGTGCTGTGCGGCGACCGGTCCCCGCAGCCCGTGCTGAACACCGGGACGCTCCACCAGTGACCGCCGACGGCGACGACGTCGCCGACGACGAGGGTGCACCGCCCCCGAAGCGGCGGGCGCAGCAGCGCAAGCAGGTGCTGCTGCGCCTGGACCCGGCGGTGCACGACGCGCTGGCGCGCTGGGCGGCGCACGAACTGCGCTCCACGAACGCGCAGATCGACTACCTGCTGCGGGAGGCGCTGCGCGCCGCGGGGCGGTTGCCCCGCGACGCCCGGCCCCACCCCCGCCGCGGCCGGCCGCCCTCCGACTCCTGACCCGCGCCGCCGCCGCGACGGCGGTACCGGGTGCCGGTGCGGCGGCCCGGAGGCGGGAGGGTCAGCGCGGCGGCGGTTCGCTGCCGCCGGGACCGTTCCGGTCGGCGCCGTTCCCGTCGGCGCCCTTCCCCTCGTCGGAGGCGCCGGCGGCGCCGGGGGTGGCGTCCGCCGCGCCGTCGGCGAGGTCCCGCTGCTCCGGCGCGGGGGGCTCCGTCGTCGACTCGGCCCGCCTCGCGGCGCCCGTCGACGCCGACGGCGCGGACGTGGGCGCGACCGCCGCGACCGTCGCGCCGTACGGTCCCGGGCCCCGCCCCTCCGTGGAGCGCCGCACCACCTGCTCGTGCGCGTACGCCCGCAGGTAGCCGACGGCCGTGTTGGTCACCGCGACCAGCGGCACGGCCACCACGGCGCCGGGGATGCCGGCGATGAGGCCGCCCGCGGTGACGGACAGGACCACGCCCAGCGGGTGCACCCGCACCAGCCGGCCCAGGATGAAGGGCTGCAGGATGTGGCTCTCGATCTGCTGGACGGCCAGCACCACCGCGAGCACGAGCAGCGAGGTGAACAGGCCATTCGTGACCAGCGCGACCAGGACCGCCAGCGCACCGGAGGTCACGGCACCCACGATGGGCACGAAGGAGAAGAGGAAGATCAGCACGGCGAGCGGTACCGCCATCGGCACGTCGAGGAAGTAGAGGCCGATGCCGATGAAAAGGCCGTCGATCAGCGCGACGATCACCGTGCCGCGCACGTACCCGGTGAGGGTGACCCACGCCCGCGGGCCGGCGCCGGCGACGCCCTCCCGCGCGGCGGCGGGAACGAAGTTGAGGGTCCAGTCCCACACCCGGCGGCCGTCGTACAGCAGGAACAGCGTCACGAACATGGCCAGCAGCGCGCCGGAGAAGAACTCCAGCACCACGGTCACACCGGTCAGGCTCGCACTGGTGATGGTCTTGCTGTTGTCTCCGATCCAGTCGCTGACCGTGCCGGCGATGTTGTTGACCTGGTCCTCGGAGACGTGGAAGGGACCGTTGACGGCCCACCTCTTGAGCTCCTCGATGCCGTCCTGGATGCGCTCGGTCAGGGTCGGCAGGTTCTCCATGATCTGCCAGGCGACGAACCAGCCGATGAGACCGATGAAGACGGTGCCCATGATGAACGTGAGCAGGGTCGCCAGACCCCGGGCGACGCCAAGCCGGCGCAGCCGGGCGACCGTGGGCTGGAGCAGCGCGGTGATCAGCAGGCCCGCGGAGAACGCGATGATCAGCAGGCTGACGGTGCTGACGACCTTGGTGAGCACCCAAATGACACCGGCCAGCACGAGCAGCCGCCAGCCGGCCTCGGCCGCCACCCGCATGCCCCACGGGATCGCGGCGGCCGGCTCGGGCTTGGCCACGACGGCCGGTGCATAGGAGGGCGGTGCCGGGTAGCGGCGCGGGTCCCGCTCGCCGTCGTCCCCGGAACCGGAGCCCGAGCCCGAACCCGAACCGCCGCCCGGCCCGGAGCCGGACCCGCCGGGTCCGGAGAGCACCGGATCGTCCATGGTGGCCCGCGCCCGGCGTTCGGCGGCGCGGGCGGCCCACTTCTGCACGCCGTCCAGGAACCTGTCGACCCTGCGTTCCCGTTCCATCCCGTCCTCCGCCCCCCGTGGGTCCCGTGTCCCGTGTGCTCGTGCGGCCGCCCGCGCTGCGCGCCTGCTCGTCGTGTGGGGGACGACGTTACCGGCGCGGAAGGTTGCCTTCCGTCCCCCACGCCACCGTGGTCACTCCCCGCACATGCAGCTGCCCCTGACCAGTATCCCGGTCAGGGGCAGTCATGCGTGCTACGGCGGCCCGGAACGCTCCTCGGCGAAAGCGGGTGGCTCAGAGCCGCGGCCGGTCAGTACCAGTTGTTGGCCTGCCAGAAGTCCCATGCGCCGCACGGGCTGCCGTAGCGGTCGTTCATGTAGTTCACGCCCCACTTGATCTGGGTCGCCGGGTTGGTCCGCCAGTCGGCGCCGGCGGAGGCCATCTTCGTCCCGGGCAGGGCCTGCATCAGGCCGTACGCGCCGGAGGACGGGTTGGTGGCGGTGTAGTCCCAGCCCGACTCGTGGTCGACGATGTTGGAGAAGCACTGGAACTGGCCTGCTCCGACGATCTGCCGTGCCATCGCCTGGACCTCGGCGGTGGTGTACGAGGACTGGACGGCGAAGTCCGTACGCTCGGCGTTGCGGCTGGCTGCCTCGGCCTCCTCGCGCTCCTTCGCCTCGCGTGCCGCCTCCTCGGCCGCCTCCTTCTTCGCGGCGGCGTCCTCGGCGGCCTGCTTGCGCGCGGCTTCCTGGGCGGACTTCTTGGCCGCGGAGTGCGCAGCCGTCGTCTGGGCGTCCGCCTGCTGCGTCAGGGAGACAGTCTGAACCTGGGCGTTGCCACCCGCAGGTATGTCGGCGAGGAGCGTCGCGTCGGCGGCAGTGGCCTCGATGTCGTTCGAGGGTGCCTGCTCGCTCCCCGAAGCCACACCGACGACGGCGCCGACAGTGGTGACCGCGGTGGCTGACGCCACGGCGAATCCCCGGACCGAAATCCGGCTCACACGGTTTCCTTCCCACATCGCCCACGGGAGGGACCCGCGGGCGCAATCGTGCCCCTGGCGCTGGACCCCCACACCGTTGCGGGAGTCGCGGGCCCGGGCGGTCTCCCGATGGCGGGAGCCCGCGTGGTTCCTCGGGCGGCATACGGCTGACGGCTGTTGACTTGTGTGGTGCTGCACCGCTGGGGGTGCTGGAGTGCCGTATGCGGGGCCTGACAGAACCCACACCCTGCCGGACGAGGCGGGGTTGAGGCAATTCTGCACCGAGTGGGAAAGTTCACAGGGGGTTTGGCAGGTGTGTTTGCCGGAAACATGGGTGCGGCCGAGCCCCGAATGAGTAAGCTGCTTCGCCCACTCGTACGAGACTCGGCCGTCAACTGGCGGATCAGGGCATTAAATCCGACCTTCCTCCAGCATTTCGGTCACCAGCGCGGCGATCGGCGAACGCTCCGAACGCGTGAGCGTGATGTGGGAGAAGAGCGGGTGCCCCTTGAGTCGTTCCACGACCGCCACCACTCCGTCGTACCGGCCGACGCGCAGATTGTCCCGCTGTGCCACGTCATGGGTGAGAACGACACGCGAGTCCTGCCCGATGCGCGAGAGCACCGTCAACAGCACGTTCCGCTCCAGGGACTGGGCCTCGTCCACGATGACGAACGCGTCGTGCAGCGAACGGCCCCGGATGTGCGTCAGCGGCAGCACCTCGAGCATGCCGCGGGCGACGACCTCCTCGATGACGTCCCGGCTGGTCACCGCCGACAACGTGTCGAAGACGGCCTGCGCCCACGGGTTCATCTTCTCGTCGTGGGTGCCCGGCAGGTAGCCGAGGTCCTGCCCACCCACCGCGTACAGCGGGCGGAAGACCATCACCTTCCGGTGCTGCCGCCTTTCCAGCACGGCCTCCAGGCCGGCGCACAGCGCCAGCGCGCTCTTGCCGGTGCCCGCCCGGCCGCCCATCGAGAGGATGCCGATCTCGGGGTCGAGCAGCAGGTCCAACGCGATGCGTTGTTCGGCGCTGCGGCCCTTGATGCCGAACACCTCGCGGTCGCCGCGCACCAGCTTGATCCGGCCCTCCGCCGTCACCCTCCCGAGTGCCTTGCCCTTCTCCGACTGGAGCACCAGACCAGTGTGCACGGGCAGGTCGGCGGCCTGCGGCAGGAGCACGGACTCCTGCGCGAAGAGCTCGTCGATGTCCTCTCCGGGCAGTGTCAATTCCGCCATGCCGGTCCAGCCGGAGTCGGTGATGGCGAGCTCCGCGCGGTACTCCTCGGCGAGCAGGCCGACCGACGACGCCTTGATGCGCAGCGGCAGGTCCTTCGAGACGACCGTGACGTCGTAGCCCTCGGCCTGGAGGTTGCGGGCCACCGCGAGGATGCGGGTGTCGTTGTCCTCCATCCTCCCGTTCCCCTTGGAAAGGGCCGCGGGGAGCACGGCGACGTCCGTGTTGTTGAGCTCGACGCGCAGTGTCCCGCCGAGCTCGCCGACCGGCAACGGCACGTCCAGCCTGCCGTGCCGGATCCGGTACTCGTCGAGGAGGCGCAGGGCCTGCCGCGCGAAGTAGCCCAGTTCCGGGTGATGGCGCTTGGCCTCCAGCTCCGTCACCACGACCACCGGGAGCACGACCTCGTGCTCGTCGAAGCGGGTCATGGCCGCCGGATCGGCGAGCAGGACGCTGGTGTCGATCACATAGGTGCGCCGGTCGGGTGTGAGGCGCTTCTTGCTGTTCGCCACGGGTGGACGTACCCCCTCGGATGAGGTCGGAAGCGACGGCGTCGCGGGGGAAGAGACCGGGTCGGGCCGCGTAGAACGGGCCGGACTCCGGCCCTCTCCCGACGGTCGCCGCGCTTGGGGTGCGGTCTTCCGTGGTCGCTCAACGGGCCTCCCGGCGGCCGCTCCGTGTACGGCGCGGCCACCTGAGATATTCCCGCCGGAGCGAAGGAGCATGCAACGGGGGGCGACACCACGCGAACGGGTACGTTTCGGTTCAGTGAGGGGTGCCCCGGCGCGAGGTGGCGCGGGTGAGGGGCGAGGGCGGGGGTCAGCCCCCGTAGCGGCGGTGGCGGGCGGCGTAGTCGCGCATCGCCCGCAGGAAGTCGACCTTGCGGAAGGCCGGCCAGAACACGTCGCAGAAGTAGTACTCCGAGTGGGCGCTCTGCCAGAGCATGAAGCCGGACAGCCGCTGCTCGCCGCTGGTGCGGATCACCAGGTCCGGGTCGGGCTGGCCGCTGGTGTAGAGGTGTTCGGCGATGTCCTCGACGGTGAGGTTCTCAGCCAGCTCGTGGAGGCCGGTGCCGCGGCCGGCGTGGTCGGCGAGCAGCGAGCGCACGGCGTCGGCGATCTCCTGGCGGCCGCCATAACCGACGGCGACATTCACGAGTATCCCGTCCACGCTGCCGGCCTTCTCCTCGGCCTCCTTCAGCACCCGCTGGGTGCGTCCGGGCAGCAGATCGAGCTGACCCACGTGGTGCACCCGCCAGCGGCCGTCGGCGGCCAGGTCGCGCACCGTGTCCTCGATGATGCCCAGGAGCGGCAGCAGTTCGTTGTCCGGGCGGCTCAGGTTGTCCGTGGAGAGCAGCCACAGCGTGACCACCTGGACGTCCGTCTCGGAGCACCAGCCCAGCAGTTCCTGGATCTTTCCGGCGCCGGCCCGGTGGCCCTGCTCGGTGGTCCCCCCGGAAGCGCGAGCCCAGCGGCGGTTGCCGTCCAGGATCACCCCGATGTGCTCCGGCACACGCGCGAGATCGAGGCGGTCCTCCACCCGCCGCGCGTAGAGCCTGTACACCAGGTCGCGAAGCTTCATGGGAATGGCCAGCCCTCCGTGCCGTGTCCGGGAATCACAGAACCCTACTGCCGGTCCCCCGTCCGGGCGAATCCGGGCAACCGGGCTCCACCACCCCCGGGCACGCACCCGTCACGCCCACGGATCACCACGATCACCGGAGCCCCGACCGTCACCCCAGTCACTGCGGTCACCCGCCCGGCGTGGCAGGAGGCGGGTTCGTCACCGCTTGATATGACGGTCTCATGAACGACGCACTCCACTACCGCGCCGCGGACAGCCGTTACGACACCATGACGTACCGGCGCTCCGGCCGCAGCGGGCTGAAACTCCCGGCGATCTCGCTCGGCCTGTGGCACAACTTCGGCGACGACCGCGCCCTCGGCGCCCAGCGCGCCATCCTGCGCCGCGCCTTCGACCTCGGCGTCACGCACTTCGACCTGGCCAACAACTACGGCCCGCCGCCCGGCTCCGCCGAGCTGAACTTCGGCACGCTCCTCGCCCAGGACTTCCGCCCGTACCGCGACGAGCTGGTGATCTCCACCAAGGCCGGCTACGACATGCACCCCGGCCCGTACGGCGAATGGGGCTCCCGCAAGTACCTGCTCTCCTCGCTGGACGCCTCGCTGCGGCGGATGGGGCTCGACTACGTCGACATCTTCTACTCGCACCGCTTCGACCCGGACACCCCGCTCGAGGAGACCATGGGGGCCCTGGCCTCCGCCGTGCACCAGGGAAAGGCGCTGTACGTGGGCGTCTCCTCGTACAACGCGGCGCGCACGCGCGAGGCGGCGCGGTTGCTGCGCGACATGGGCGTACGGCCGCTGATCCACCAGCCGTCCTACTCGATGATCAACCGGTGGACGGAGGACGACGGACTGCTCGACACGCTGGAGGAGGAGGGCATGGGCTGCATCTCCTTCGCCCCGCTCCAGCAGGGCATGCTCACCGACAAGTACCTGGGCGGCATCCCGGAGGGTTCCCGGGCCACACAGGGCAAGTCGTTCGACCCCGGCTGGCTGACGGACGAGGTACGCCGCCGGCTGGGCGGCCTGAACGACATCGCGCGGCGGCGCGGCCAGTCCCTCGCGCAGCTCGCCCTGTCCTGGGTGCTGCGCGACCCGCGCATGACCTCGGCACTCATCGGCGCGAGCAGCGTGGCGCAGCTGGAAGCGAACGTGGCGGCGCTGGACGGACCCGCGCTGACCGACGCGGAGCTGGCGGACATCGACGCACTGGCCACCTCGGAGCCCGGCGTGAACATCTGGTCCCGCAGCAGCGAGAGCTGAGCGCCGGGGCCGGGCGGGGCCGGGGCGAGCCGCTCCCGCTACCTGCCAACGGGGCGGACACCCCGCACACGAAAGCGGGCCGGTCCGAGGGGGGAGTCGGACCGGCCCGAGGGGGGGGTTTCCACCATAGCCCCTCCAAGGCCGTGCTCGGAGCACACTCGCCGGGTTTCCCTTCCGGAACCCGTCCGGAACCCGGCCGGCGCACCCGGGACCGGCCTCGCCGGGGGTGCTTCAGGCCGCGAGCAGGAGACCCCCCAGCGTGCCCAGCACCATGAAGGGGCCGAAGGCGAGCGCGCTGCTCCGGGTGGCGCGTCCGCGCAGGACAAGGGTGATTCCGTAGACCGCGCCGGAGAGGAAACCGAGGAACGCGCCGGTCAGCAGAGCACCCCAGCCGTACCAGCCCAGGGCGAGCCCAAGCGGCAGGGCGAGCTTCACGTCGCCGAATCCCATCGCATTCGGTTGAATGAGAAACAACACACCATACGCGGCGCTCAGCACCACCCCTCCGAGCAGGGCACGAGGCCAGCTCCCGGCCGCTCCGGGTAGCAGCGCGGCGACGCCGAGCAGCGCGGCCGTACCGAACGCCAGTGGCAGGGTGAGGATGTCGGGCAGCCGGTTGACGGCCCGGTCCACCGCGGCGAGCAGCAGCGCCACCGGGACGGCGAGGAGCCACACCGCCAGCTCCGGTCGGGGCCCGACCACGAGGGCGAGCGCCGCACACACCAGGGCCGAGCCCGCGGCGAACGCCCGCGCCGACCGGCCGTACGTCCCGCAGTCCCCGCACCGGGCACGGCCCAGCCACCCGCCGCCCCGCCCGCGCAGCGGATGCCCGTCCGGGCACCGGCCCCGCCACGCCTCCCCCGGCTCCACCGACAAGCGGTATGCCGGCCGTGGCAGCAGTGCCCCGGCCCCCGCCCCGTAACCGGCCGCCACCAGCACCCTCAACCCCTCGGCCACGTCCACGCGGTGAGCGTACGCGCCGCGGCACCGCACGGGTACGGTGCCGCGGGGCCGGTGCGCGGCCCGCCGTCAGCCCACGTCGCGGCCGAGCCAGGCGGCGAGCCGGGTGTAGGGGCCGGCGTCCGGAGCGGTCGGGCGTACCGGGCCGAAGGGCACGGCACCGCCCCGGGGTTCGGCGGGGACGATCTGCTCGGCGAAGGGCAGGGTCGCCTCGGCGAGCCGCGCGTCGAGACGGCCGACCGCGCCCAGTGCGCGGGCCAGGTCCCAGGCGTGCACCACGGTCTCCTGCACCTCAGCACCCACCACGCCGTGACCGGGCACATCGCCCCACGGCACGGTGTAGGTGCCCGCCAGCCCGCCGTCGTCCGCCCACGCGGCGCGGAACCGGGCGCGCGCCCGGGCATAGGCCGCGGCCCAGCCGTCGTCCGGGACCCCGCGCGGCGTCTCCTCCTCCATGACCGCCCCCGGGCCCGCCTCACCCAGCGCCGCCGTGCGCTGCGTGCCGTCGACGACGTGCTCCAGCAGCGTGCACACATCCCACTCCCGCAGGGAGTCGGAGCGCGGGCGGCACGGCGGGGACAGCGAGCCGCACACCTACACCGTCGACCCGTACGGCCTGGTGGCGAAGGCCGGCGTCTGGTGCCTCGTCGCCGACCTGCGCGGCGGGCCCCGGCTGTTCCGCGCGGACCGGCTGGCCTCGGCGAAAGTGCTGGACACCCCGGTGCAACGGCGTGCCGGCGTCGAACTGGCCGAGGCATGGGAGGCGCTGCGCGACGCGGTCGAAGTGCGCCCGACCGTCGTCCGCGTCCACGCCCGCGTACGCCGCGAGCGGCTGGCCCTCTTCCTGCGCATCTGCGGCACCATGCTCGACCCCGGCTTCCCGCCCCCGGACGGAACCGGAAGGGAGGAGTGGGCGGAGGTCCGCATGGCCTACCCCGCCTTCGGCGCGGTCTGCCAGCTCCTCCAGTTCGGCGGCGACGTGGAAGTCCTCGACCCGCCCGCCGCCCGCGCCGAACTCCTGCGCGCCGCCCGCGAGATCACCGCCCTCTATCCGCCGCCCCCCAGACCCGGACACGGACCCGGACCCGGCCACGGACCCGGCCACGGACCCGGACCCGGCCTGAGCCCTGCCGGTCCGGAGGAAGGGCACCGCTCGCGCCCCGACGGGACATGGCGCTGGGCCCTGGACCAACCCGCCGCCACGGCGCCGACGGGTGGGGAGGGGCATCGACGGGCACGGGGGCGGGCGCAGGCGCTGAGCGGATTCCACATGACGTATGCGGGCGGAATGGCTGCTGTCCTGGTGGTGGGCTGACGTCAACACCTCTCTTGCAGGGTTGCCCGGCGCCGATCTTGGCGGTTGGTCTCTTTCCTGGGTGCCGAGTCGGGCTGCTGCCGCCCAAACCGCACCCCCAGAGACGCCGCGCCCCTCGGCGTCAGCCCTCGCGGGCGAAGGAGACCTCGACGCGGCGGTTCTTCTTCCGCCCCTCCTCCGAGGAGTTGTCCGCGATGGGGTAGTCCTCGCTGTAGCCGCGCACCTGGAAGGTGATGCCCGGGGCCAACTCCCCGGCCAGTTCCTTCTGGACGGCGTTGGCCCGCTGCTTGGAGAGAACTTCGCCGTGGGCGTACGAGCCGAGGTTGTCGGTGAAGCCGAAGACGTTCACCTCGGTCGCGCCCTGGCTCTCGATCTCCGTCGCGATGTCCTCGATGCGAGCGCGCGCCTCGTTGTTGAGCTTCGCGCTGTTCTTGGGGAACAGCACCTCCGCCTGGAGGGTGAAGGTGGTCTTGGTGTTGCTGTCGGCGCGGCGCTGCTCGCCGGTCATGGTCTCGGTCACGAATTTGATGTCCAGCACCTTCGGCGGGGCGAGACGCGCCCCGTCGGCGAGCTTGAGGCCGACGGCCTGGGGATCGACCGCCACCGGCGGTTCGGCGTCGCCGATGTTGTCCGGCGGCTCGCTGTACGAGGGGGCGGGTCCGCCGTCCTCCCCCGGCAGGGCGGGGTCGTCGGTCGGGATCGTGGTCGGGTTGGCGGCGCCCGGCAGCGAGGGCGGGGCCGGCGGATCGTTGGGGTCCGCGTGCGCGCCGGTGGCACCGACGCCTGCCAGGACCAGCACCGACACGGAGGTACAGGCGGCCGACCGCAGGACACGTGCGCGGGGGCGAGGGGTCATGGCCGGGCTCACCCTTCCGAGAGGGAGACGGTGGCGGGCGGCATGTCGGCGATCTGGAAGTCCACCTCGTCGTTCCCCTCCGGCGGCGCGGGGAACTGCGCGTACCAGTCGGTCGAGTCGCCCCCGCCCAGCCCCATGTTGAACTTGGTGCACAGACAGCGGCCTTCGGTGTCGCGGAGGATGAAATAGCGCTTGCGACCTTCCTTGTCCACGAGCTTGGCCCCCGCCATCGAGGCCTGGTTGTCGGCGAGTTCCACCTCGTCGCCCTGCCAGCCGGGCGCGGCCCAACGGTCACTGCCGGCGTTGGTGACCGTCCCCCTCACGGTCACGAAGCCGCCCTGCTCGCGGAGGGCGCTGCTGATCCGGAGAGTGATGTCGCCGCTCTTCACTTCTGCCAGCGTTTGGTTCTGCTGCTCCTGTCCGGCGGTATCACCCTCCTTCCCGCCCTCCTGCGGCGCTGTCTGGCTGCTGGACGGCTCGGACGGTGGGCTGCCCCCGTCGCTGCACCCGGCGAGAGCCAATGCGGTGCCCACGGTGACGGCCACGACGGTGGAAGCCCTGCGGGCTCGGGCTGGCCGGATGCTCATGGTTCGGTCTCGTCCTTCACTCGTTGCTCGGTCGTCAGTCGACGAGGACCACGTCGAACAGGTCGGAGGGGGTCACGTCGGCGTCGTCATCGGGGTCGATCTCGATCTCTTCCCCGTCACACGTGAGTTCCACGTCCTCCTCGGCGGCGTCGAAGTCGCAGAGCGGCTGGACCACGGCGGTGGCGTCCGCGTCGGCCGTCTTGTTGCCCGTGCCGGGAATGATGGTCTTGCCGGTACTGAAGTTCGTTTCGACCCGGACCCTGTAGCCGAGGTCGCCGTGACGCAGAACCGGATCGCACGAGGTCACGGAGGAGTCGTTCCGCTCAGCGAAATCTGAGGCTGCACCACATCCCTCCGGGTCAAGCGGCTCCGTCAGGCCCAGCCAGCCTTGCCAGTCGTCACCCTCTCCGAGAGAGTCGAGGAATCCCTCGAAGAAACGGTCCCGGTCGTCGCGGGCGGCCGCCAGCGCGGCGGCATCCGCGGCGGACTGGCCGCCGTTGCGCACGGCTGCAGCCTTGGCCACGACGAAGAAGGCGAGGGCGAGGAACAGGAGACCCGCCATCACCGCTCCGTACAGGATCAGTGTCTGCCCACGGTCGCCCCGTCGCACACGGCTCAGAGGATGCTGCTCACCGCGTCCGAGATACCACCGGAGATCGAGGCGCCCAGGTTCAGCTGGGTGATCAGCAGGATGATGCCGGCGACCAGGATGACGATGCCCGCGTACTCGATGGACGTGACGCCCCGGTCCGCGGCGCGGCCCCTCAGGTGTGGGGTGGTCTTGCGGACCCACTCGCGGATGGCCCTCATGGCGGTCTCCTCCGGTGTCGGCCGGCCTCGTGCGGCCGGTCCCGCTCAGCGAGGTGAGGATGCCCCGTAGGGTCAACGTCCTCACCTCCGGCTGTGGTTCGTCGTTTCGGTGGTCTGTCGTATTGTCGCGCACCGTCGATGTGACATCGCTGAGGGTGTCACGATCGGTGGCATCTGCACCAGAGTCGGCGGGTATCGGGATGGCCTCGGCGTGAGCGCCTCCGCCCACACCGTCGCCCGCCCACCTCGTCATTCGCCCAGGAACGAACCGAAGTCCGTCCCGCTGCCCAGGACGAAGGTGGCGACGATGAGGATGAGCGTGCCGGGCAGCAGGAACGCGATGGTGGCGATGGTCGCCTTGGGAACCGTCTTGGCGGCCTTGCGGCGGGCGTTCTGCGCATCCGTACGGCGCATGTCGGTGGCGATCTGCATGAGGGTGTCGGCGATGGGGGCGCCCAGTTCCTCGCCCTGCTGCAGTGCGGTGACGAACTGGTCGACCTGTTCGGAGGTGTTGCGGCGGCGCAGCTGGCCGAAGGCCTCGCGGCGGCTCACTCCCATGTCCATCTGCCGCAGGGTGATGTGGAGTTCGTCCGCCCACGGCCCCTTGTAGCGCTCGGCGACCCGCTCCAGGGCCTGACGGAAGCTGAGCCCGGCCGAGACGACGACGGCGAGCACGTCGAGGAAGTCGGGCAGCGTCCGCTCGATCTCGCGCCTACGGTGCCGGATGGCCTCGCGCAGGGCGAGATCCGCGGCGAACCAGCCGAAGGCCAGGGCGATCAGGGCGAAGACCGGACTGCCGGCGACGAGGCCTATGCACGCCATGACGGCGCCGAAGAGCCCGTAGACGGCGCGGCGGGCGGCGTAGCGGTCGAGGGTGAGGCCGCCGGGGTTGCCGGCCTGGTCGATGCGTCGGCGCTTGGCGTCCCGCCGTCTGGGTCCCATCAGCCGCAGCACGAGCGGGGCGAGGCGGACGCCGAGGGTGTCGACGGCCTGCTGGCGCGGTTTGGCGCGGGTGGCACCGACCTCCAGCGCGAGGGCGAGGTCGGACGGCAGCCTGGTCTCGCCGCGGTAGAGGCGTATGCCGGTGAGGACGCCGAGGACGGCCAGTCCTGCGGCGAGGGCGAGGAGCAGCGAGGGGAGAGAGGTCACGGTGCACGCTCCTCAGACTTCGATCCGACCGAGGCGGCGGATGACGGTGAATCCGACGGCGAACAGCCCGACGGCGACGATCATCGCGATCTGTCCGGCGGGCGTGCCGGTGACTTGGTCGAGGGCGCCCGGGGACATGGAGTTCATCATCAGCATCGCGCCGACGCCCAGCACGGGGATGGTGTACGCCGTGGCGTTGACCTCGGCGAGCATGGTGCGGACCTCGCGCCGGGTCTCCTTGCGTTCCTCCAGCGTCTCGGTGAGGTTGCGCAGCGAGCTGACGATGGTGCCGCCGGCGCGGTGGGAGAGCACCAGGGTGGTGACGAGGACGACGAGTTCGCGCGACGGGAGGCGCTCTGCGAGCTCGCCGAGGGAGTCCTCGACTGAGCGTCCGACGGCGAGTTCGCCTGCGACGAGGGTGAGTTCGTCGCCTGCGGGGGCGTCCATCTCCTCGGCGGCCATGCCGAGTGCGGTGCGCAGCGCGAGGCCGGCGGAGGTGGCGTTGGCGAGGATGCGGGAGAGCTCGGGGAGTTGGCCGATGAAGGCTTCGATGCGCTTCTGCCGCTGCCAGTCGAGGAAGGCGTTGGCGGCGAGGACGCCGAGGATGCCGGCGAGGGGGCCGAAAAAGGGGGCGAGCAGCGTGGCGGCGAGAATCCACAGTCCGGCGACGCCGGTGACGGCGTAGACGGCGAACTCGCCGGGGGTGAGGTCGAGTCCGGTGGCGGCCAGCCTGAGGTGGATGCGGCGGCCGAGGCGGGTGCGGCGCAGGCGACGGTCGACGGCGGTGAACGGCCGTCCCCGTCCGTCGGGAGGGAGGGGGCCCTCGGCGGGTGCGGCGAGACGTTCGACGAGCGCCTGCCGTCGGGCGCGGCCCGACGCGAACGCCTGGACCCCGGCGACGGCGAGGACACAGGCCAGCAGCGCGGCGGCGAGGGTGATCAGCGCGAGTGTGGTCATGGGGGTGGGGGCCTCAGCCTGTTGCGCCGCCGGCTTCGCGGGTGGTGAGCCGGCTGTCGGGGGCGGCGACGCCGAACGCGGGCGGGACGGATTCGCCGGTCATGGTGAGACGGTCGGCCGCGCGGCGGGTCACGGGCAGGTGCTCGAAGGTGCCGAAGATCCGGCCGTCCGGGGTCATCGGGCGGGCGCGGAAGCGGCACACGGACGCGATCTGGAAGGTCTCCCGGCCGTGCGAGGCGAGCAGCGAGATCTCCACGATCTTCCGGGAGCCGTCGGGGAAGCGGGCGAGCTGCACCAGCACGTCCACGGCGGAGTTGATCTGGTCCTGGAGCGCGGGGAAGGGGATCTCGACCTCGGACATGGAGGCGAGGGTCTGGAGGCGCATCAGCGCGTCCTCCGCGCTGTTGGCGTGCACGGTGGCGAGCGAGCCGTCGTGGCCGGTGGACATGGCCTGGAGCATGTCGAGGGTCTCGCCGCCGCGCACCTCGCCGACGATGATGCGGTCCGGCCGCATGCGGAGGCTGTTGCGCACCAGGTCGCGCACGGTCACCCGGCCCTTGCCCTCGACGTTCGGCGGGCGGGTCTCCAGGCGGATGACGTGCTGCTGCTGGAGCTGGAGTTCGGCGGCGTCCTCGACGGTGATGATGCGTTCGGTCTCGGGGATGAGGCCGGACAGGGCGTTGAGCAGGGTCGTCTTCCCGGAGCCGGTGCCGCCGGAGACGATCACGTTGAAGCGGGCCCGGATGAAGGCGGAGAGGAGCAGGACCATCGCGTCGTCCAGGGTGCCGAGCCGGACGAGTTCGTCGAGCCGGTAGGCGCGGGGGAAGCGGCGGATGGTGAGGGTGGCGCCGGTCAGTGACAGCGGCGGGATGACGACGTTGACGCGTTCGCCGGTCGGGAGGCGGGCGTCGACCATGGGATTGGACTCGTCCACGCGCCGGTTCACGGTGGAGACGATGCGCTCGATGGTCTGCATCAGCTGCTCGTGCGAGGCGAATCGCACCGGCACCTGTACGACGCGGCCGGCGCGTTCCACGAAGATCTGGTCCGGGCCGTTGACCATGATCTCGGTGACGGAGGCGTCCTCCAGGAGGGGTTCGAGGACGCCGAGGCCGAGCGCCTCGTCCACGACGCGGCGGATGAGCAGGTCGCGGTCGTCGGTGGCCAGGACGGGGCCCTCGCGGCTGATGAGGTGCCCGAGGACGCGTTCGAGGCGCGAGCGGCGTTCGGCGGGGGTGAGCGCCGACATCTCGGCGAGGTCGATCTCCTCGAGGAGCTTGGTGCGGTAGGCGGGGACGAGCCGGGCGGTGGCTTCGGCGCCTTCGGTGCCGCGCGCGCCGTTCGCGGGGGTCGCGCCGGTGCCGTTCGCGGGCTGCGACGCCGTGCCGGGCGGATGTCCGTCGGGGCCGGACAGGCGGGAACGCAGGCTCACTCGGTGCTCCCCTCGTCGCTGGGCATCGTGACGGAGCGGGCGGCGGAGCCGAAGTCGTCGATGCCGGGGATGACCGACGGGATGGTGACGGTCGCGGTGACGGTGACGGCGTCGCCGCCGTGGGCGCAGTCGAACGTGGAGCGGCGGGCGGTCCAGCCGCTCATGGCGGCCTTGCCGGTGCCCGCGCACCGGTCCGCGATCTCGGCCTGTGCCGCCGTACGGGCCCCCGCGCGGGCGCCCGTGCCGGCCTGCTGCACGGCGTAGCCGGCGATGCCGAGCTGGAGCGCCGCGAGGGCGACGAGGAGGAGCAGCGGCAGCATCCCGGCGAACTCGATGCTGGACGCTCCCCGTTGGCGGTCGCGCCGACATGCCGTGTGCCGGGCGGTCGCCGGGCGCGTGGCGGGGCGGATCCTCCTTTGCGGGGCTCCCCCGGCGGCGGGGGAGCCCCCGGTCTCCGAGGGCCGGGCTGGGCGGCGGAACCCGGCAGGGCACGGGAAGCGCCGGGTTCGCGGAGGTGTCGCCCGCCGGGGCCCGGTGCGGCCCGGCATCAGTCCGCCTCCGCGGCGGCGCCGGCGGAGCCGTCGACGGTGAAGGGCAGGTTGGCGGCGCCGGGGAACAGGGCGGGGGTCGGAAGGGTCACGTCGGCCGTCCAGAGGTCGCCGGAGCGTGAACAGGACACCGTGGCGCCGGAGTTCCAGGCCGACGGCAGGTGCTCGCGGGCCGCCGCCGCGCAGGCCGCAGCCGGGTCGCCGTAGGCTGCGGCGGCCGTCGCCGCGCGGGCGCCCTCGTCGGCGGCGTTGCCCGCGAGGGTGAAGGTGTGGCCGATCAGGACCGCCTGCCACAGCAGGGCCAGCACCAGCAGCACGAGGGGCGCCATCCCGGCGAACTCCACGGTGAGCGCCCCCCGGTCGCGTTCCCCGGACTCCCGGAGCGCCGGAAGGCGCACGGCTCGGCGCAGCCGGCCGAGGACGCGTCGGCCCTGCGTGGGCCCGTCCCACGGCGGCGGCCCGCCGGGTGCGGGCGACGGCGTCCGGCGGTGGCGTTCACCGCCGGACGGGGACGGCGCTCCGGAGGTCGCACGGTCTCGGCCGCAACCGGTCGCGGCGCCTGTCCGCCCGGTGCCTGCGACGGCTCCGGGCAGCGTGGCGACGACCCTCCCGGCGGCGGTGCCGGTCCCGGTTGCTGCGACCCCGGCGACCGTGCTGATCCCGGTGGCCCCGGAGACTCCCGAAATTCCGGGGGCCCCCGCGACCCGGCCGACCGCGCGGACGAACCAGCCCGGCAGCGCGACCGCGCCCCGGTCGGAGCCGAGGCGGCCCGGGGCGGCGGGGGCTCCGGGAGGAAGGGCGGCGGGGGGCGGTGTGCCTCCGGAGACGGCGGGCGGTGCCGGCGTGCCGCGGGAGTGCCGGGGGCCGCGCCCGCCCTTGCCCTCGCCTCCTCTGCCACCGCCGTTGCCGCCCTGGGGTGGCGCGGCGGCGCCCACTTCGGCGGCCAGCGTCCACAGCGCCTGCTTGACCGAGCTGCGGTCGTCGACATCCTGGATGCGGCCCGCGTCGAGCGCGGTGTGCAGCTCCTTGAAGCCGGCGGGCACGGTAGCGCGGGCCACCGGCGTGCCGACGATGCGGGCGATGAGGGAGGGCTGGATCTCGGTGTGCTTGGAGGCGCGGTTGACAACGGTCAGAGTGTCCTCGGCCTTGCGGGCGCGGAGGCGGTCCCACAGCCGCATCATGCGCTTGGCCGCGCGTACGGCGATGACGTCGGGGGTGGTGACGAGCAGCGCGCGGTCGGCGAGTTCGACGGCGGCGGCGTTGGCGGCGTGCATCTGGGTGCCGCAGTCGACGACCACGACCTCGTAGCGGGCGCGCAGCGCCGCGACGACCTGGCGGGCGGCGTGGTCGTCGACCTCTTCGCCGCGCTCGCCCTCGGCGGGGGCGAGGAGCAGGGCGAGGCCGGTGTCGTGGGTGTAGACGGCGTCGGCGAGCACGCGCGGGGTCAGGTCCGCGATGCCGGCGAGGTCGACCACGGAACGGCGGAACTGCACGTCGAGGAAGGAGGCGACGTCGCCGGACTGGAGGTTCATGTCGACCAGCACGGTGTCCCGGCCGGAGGCGCGGGCGGCGAGGGCGAGGTGCACGGCGGTGAGCGTGCAGCCGACGCCGCCCTTGGCGCCGGTGACGGAGACGACCGTGCCGCCGACGCCGCGGGCCGGGGCGGGGCCCTTGGCGTGGCCGAGGTGGCGGCGCACGCCGCCGGCCCAGGTGGCGGCGGCCTCCACACGGGCGGCGAGTTCGTCGTAGGCGAGGGGAAGACCGACGACGCCGCGGGCGCCTGCGTCCATGGCGGCGGAGTAGAGCCCGGGCGTGGTGTCGCGGGTGACGAGGACGACGCCGACGGAGGGGAAGCGGAGCGCGACGTCGCGGATGAGTTCCAGTGCGGGTCGCGGGCCGACGAGTTCGTGGACGAGGACCACTTCGGGCAGGTCGGCGGGGGTCCCGGCGGCGAGCTGGTCGAGGGTCTCCAGCAGGCGGGTGCCGTCGGCGGCGGGCGGCAGCGGCTCGGCGCCGGGTAGCTGCGCGGCGAGGGTGGTCAGCGCGCGGGCGGCGTCGGGGTCGCCTACGGCGGGGAGGACGCGGGTCGTCACGGGCGGCTCACCTGTCCCCGGCGAGGCTGTAGACGCGTTCGTCCTCGGGTACGGGCTCGCTGCCGGGGGCGACCAGCGCGAGGCGTACGTGCTCGGCGAACGACTCGGCGTACGCGACGCGCTGGGCGTCCCGGGTGCTCAGCGCGAAGGTGATGGGCACGCCCTCGCGCTCTTCCGCCCGGCTGCGGGAGTCGTCGTCCTCGAAGGGGGCGAGTTCGCCGACGTCGATGACCCGGGCCTGGGTGACGATCAGGCGGGACTGGTCGGGGGCGGCCTCCTCGCCGTCGCGGTCGCCGTCGAAGGTGGCGTAGACGTTGACCTCGTCGCCGGGGTTGATCTTCCCGGCGACGCCGGTGGCCGCGTCGATCATGATGGCGATCTCCTGCTGGCCGGCTTCGAGGGCGGGCCGTTCGGCCATCATGTCGCTCTGGAGCAGCGAGCCCTGCCGGAGCGGGTTGACGGCGATCCTTCCGCGCAGGTCCCCCAGGTCGGTGACGGCCGTCTCGGGCAGCCAGCGCTCCGGCATGGAGATGCGGCGCACGTCGTCCTCGCCGATGGTCTCGTAGGCGGCGATGTCGGCCTTGAGTTCGTACGCGGTGACCTCGGGGCCGACCTTGGACTGCACCTGCCGGATCACCGCCAGGACGCCCGCGAAGGCGCCGAGTGCGCACAGGGCGGATATGGCGATGAGGAGGACGCCGCGGCGCTGACGGGAGTTCATGAACGGGGGATCCCTTGGTGGACGGCTGGTCGGAGGTCGGCGGCCCCGGCCGCCTGCGGGCCGGGGGCATACGGGTCCCCGGGGCCGGCCGGCGGGGGGCCGGCCGGGGCGGCGGCGCCCGGGCCCAGGGGGCCGTGGCCGGTCGCGGAGGCCGGTGCGGTGAGTTCGGTCTGTGCCGGAAGGGCCGCGACCCCTGGAGCGGGGGCGTGACCGGCCGGTCCGTCCGGCTCCGGGCGGGCGAGTCCGGCGTCGCAGAACGCGCAGCGGTCGCCGAGGAGTTCGAGGCCGCACCAGCGGCAGGTGTCCCGGCGCACGGAGCTGACGAGTTGGTGCAGCACCGGCAGGTCGGCGATCGCGGCGGCGAACTCGGTGACCTTCCCGGTGCCCCACCAGGCGGCGGAGTCGGCGGGCAGCCGTTCCTCCTGCACGTCGGTGACGCGCCACTGTGCGGCGAGGGTGCTGCGCGGCCAGTCGGAGGCGAGGGTGCCGGGGGCGATGGTGAGGCGGGTGGCGAACTGCGGCCCGGCCAGGGGACGTGCGTCCTTCGCTCCGAGCCGTACGAGCTGCGGCCCGGGAGCGGTGGTGACGGCGAACTGGGCGCCGGGAAGCCAGGACTTGGCGTGTGCGGTGAGCGACACCGGGACCTGGTCGAGCCGGGCGACGGAACCGAGCAGGGCGCCCGCGTGCACGTAGTGGGTGAGCAGCCGGGCGGCGCTGCCGAGCACGCCGGGGCTGAACTCGCACAGCGAGAGCTGCCGCAACTGCCGTACCAGGACGCCGATACCGAGGGGCGGCAACCTGCTGGGGATCAGCGCGATACGGTCGCTCTCCAGCAGGGCGCGCAGCGCGTGCAGCCGGTGCAGGTATGCGGTGGTCAGCGTGTGCGGGTGGACGACGACCAGGTAGCCGTACTGGTCGACGAGCGACTGGGTCTGGGCCAGGGCGACTTCGAGCGGCTGGTCCTCGGGCGGCCGGAAGACGTGCGCGCCGGGCGTGTGCCGGTCGGGCGGGGAGAGCACGTGGTCGGGGCTGGTGACGGCCAGTGCGGTGGTCACATCCACTCCCCCCGTCCTCGGCGGTCGGCCACGGACTCGTCGTCGCTCGGTGCGACCGTCCGCACACCCTGCTGACGACATAACACCTTATCGGCGCGGTCGGCCGCCAGTGAACCGTCCACGGAACCCGTCGGCCCCGACCCGCCGAACCCGTCACCGGGCCCGTCGCACGTGGACGTACCCGCGTCCGGCCCCGGAGGAGACCTCCCCCGTCGGGCCGCTGCTCACGCATCGGCAGCTGCGCGAAGCCTTGCGCGAAGCCTTGACAGGATCATTGGTCTGAACCATTCTGCGGCGCAGCGACGACGGTGGCCACCGTCCCTTCGAGCGTTTCCTCCCCACCCTCTCCCCCGTCCCCCATGCCGTGGAGGCAGTCGTGGAAGGCACCACCAGAACGAGCCGCAGACACCGCGGACGTCGTCCGTCGCGCGGACTGACCGCCGGGGCGGCGGCGTTGGCCGCCGCCGGCGCGCTCATCGCCACCGCGCTGACCGGACCCGCCGCCGGCGCCGCGCCCGCCGAGGACGACGGCTCCCGGGCAGCGGCCCAACTCCTGGACAACGCGGGGTTCGAGGCCGGCCTGGAGGGCTGGACCTGCTCCGGCGACAGCGGTACGGCCGCCGCCTCCCCCGCGCGCAGCGGCGTCCGCGCGCTGACGGCGACCCCCGCCGGGCAGGACAACGCCCGGTGCAGCCAGGTCGTCGCCGTCGAGCCCGACGCGGACTACACGCTGAGCGGCTGGGTGCAGGGCTCGTACGTCTACCTGGGCGCGACCGGCACCGGCACCACCGACGTGGCCACCTGGACCGGCTCCACACCGTCCTGGAAGCAGCTGTCCACGACCTTCCGCACCGGCCCGGACACCACCTCGGTGACGGTCTACCTGCACGGCTGGTACGGCCAGGGCGCCTACCACGCCGACGACCTGGCGCTCAGCGGACCGGGCGAGCCCGGTGACCCGGGCGACCCGGGCGACCCAGAGGTGCCGGCGGTGCCGAGCGGTCTGGCCGTGGGCGCCGTGACCGCCGGCTCCGTCGGCCTGTCCTGGACCGAGGTGCCGGACGCCACGGCGTACCACGTGTACCGGGACGGGACGAAGGTCGCGTCCGCCGAGGGCGCCTCCGCCACCGTCACCGGGCTGTCCCCGTCGACCTCGTACGCCTTCCGCGTCAGCGCCGTCAACGGCGCCGGGGAGTCCGCGAAGTCGGCCGCGGTGACGGCCCGCACGTCCGCCGACGGCGGGGACGGCGGCACCACCGTGCCCGAGCACGCCGTCACCGGCTACGTGCAGAACTTCGACAACGGCGCGCAGACGCAGCGGCTGACCGAGGTGCAGGACGCGTACGACATCATCGCCGTCGCCTTCGCCTCCTCGACCAGCACACCGGGCGAACTGACTTTCGCGCTCGACCCCGCGCTGGCCCCGTCCGACGACGCCTTCAAGGCGGACATCGCCGCGAAGCAGGCCGAGGGCAAGGCGGTGATCCTCTCCGTGGGCGGCGAACTGGGCAACGTCACGGTCAACGACGACGCGTCCGCCCGCGCCTTCGCCGACAGTGCCTGGGCGCTGATGCAGGAGTACGGCTTCGACGGCATCGACATCGACCTGGAACACGGGATCAACTCGACCTACCTGACGCGGGCGATCCGGGACCTGGCGGCGAACGCGGGGCCGGACTTCGTGCTCACCATGGCACCGCAGACGCTGGACATGCAGTCCACGTCCACCGAGTACTTCACGCTGGCGCTGAACGTGAAGGACATCCTCACCGTCGTCAACATGCAGTACTACAACAGCGGTTCGATGCTGGGCTGCGACGGCCAGGTGTACAGCCAGGGCTCGGTGGACTTCCTCACCGCGCTCGCCTGCATCCAGCTCCGCGGGGGGCTCGACGCCTCACAGGTCGGCCTCGGCACGCCCGCCTCGCCGCGCGGCGCCGGATCGGGCTACGTCGACCCGTCCGTGGTCAACGACGCCCTGTCCTGTCTGACGCGGGGCACGAACTGCGGCTCCTTCCAGCCCTCGCAGACCTACCCGTCGCTGCGCGGCGCGATGACCTGGTCCACCAACTGGGACGCCCTGAACGGCGACCAGTGGTCGAACGCGGTCGGCCCGCACGTCCACGGACTGCCGTAGCCCGGCGTTCGCCCGCGTCACCCCCTGCCTCTCCCCGGGCCGAATCCGCCCGGGGAGAGGCATGTCCCCGGCCCGGACTGGACAGGCTCAGGCTCGACTTCCGCCCGCGAGGAGAGGATCCCCTCATGCGCCGCACTCTGCCCGTGGCGATCGCCGCCGCGATCCTGCCGCTGCTGGCACCCACCGCCGCCTCCGCCGCAGCGGCACCGGGCACGGCGGAGACGCCGAGCATCGCCGGGGCGCGTGCGGACCGCACCCCGTGGTCCGTCGCGCACGACGGCGCCCAGGCGACGGGAGAGCGCTGGCGGGAACCGAACGGGATCTTCTCCGACCTGGTCGTCGAGGGAGAGCTCACCGGTACGGGGGCCGCCTGCCACTCCGTGTGGACGCGGTTCGTCTACGACCTCGCGCCGGCCTTCCCCGCGAAGCAGGCCGAGGTGTGCGGCACGGAGTCCGCGCCGGTGTCGCTCCGGGCCTACATGATGCCGACCACCACGGCCTACATCACCGTCTGCCGGGGCACCGAGGACACCGCCGACTGCGCCTCCTGGAGCCGCCTGTGACCGCCTGACGCCGCCCGGCCCGGCGGCCCGGACGGGCCAGGCGGGACTCATGGCCCTGGTCGCCGTCCCCGCTGCGCCGCTGGCGGTCCTGGGCCTCGCACCGCGCCGGAGGTGGGTGCTGACGGACCTCCCGCCGGACGGCCCACCCACGGCCCGCGGCTCCGCGACGACTCCGCAGTCCCCCGGCGGCGGGACGGCGCAGAGCACGTGACGCCGCGCCGCCGCCGGGGACGCGCCGTCAGAGCAGGGACCGGATCTTCTCCACGAGCAGCACGAAGAACAGCAGCCCGCCGACCACCAGCATCACGTTGCTGAGCAGGCCGTTGCGCCAGGCGTGCGGCGTGCGGTCCGTGTTGAGCAGCCACAGCAGCGTCCCCGCGAGGAACGGCAGGAAGAACGCGCCCAGCACGCCGTACGCGATGACCAGCCCGAAGGGCTGTTCCAGCCACAGCAGCGCCATCGGCGGGACGGTCAGCCACAGCATGTAGGCGCGGAACGGCGTCGACTTCTCGCGCTCGCCGCGCGAGACCTGCTTCGCGCTGTCCTCCGGCCGCTCGCCGTTCGGGGCGCGGGCCGCCCGGATGCGCTCGACGAAGTCGGCGAACAGCAGGCTGACGCCGTGCCAGACGCCGACCAGGGAGGAGAACGAGGCGGAGAAGAAGCCGATCAGGAACAGCACGGCGGTGGTCGAGCCGAAGCGCTCCTCCAGCACGTCGCCGAGGTCGACCAGGCCCTCGCTGCCGTCGGTGAGCGCGATGTTCGCAGCGTGCAGCAGCTCCGCGCCGACGATGAGCATCGCGATGACGAAGATGCCGGTGGTGACGTAGGCGACCCGGTTGTCCAGGCGCATCATCTTCATCCAGCCGGAGTCGGTCCAGCCCTTGGCGTTCACCCAGTAGCCGTAGGCGGCCATGGTGATGGTGCCGCCGACCCCGCCGATGAGGCCGAGAGTGTAGAAGACCGAGCCGTCCGGCAGGGTCGGCACCAGGCCGGAGAAGAGGGCGGGGACGTCCGGGGAGACGCGGATCGCGAGGTAGACGACGACCACGAACATCACGCCGACGAAGAGCATCATGATCTTCTCGACGACGGCGTAACGGTTGAACCAGACGACGACGAGTCCGGCCAGGCCGGAGAGGATCGCCCAGAACTTCAGCCCGGGTCCGTCCGGGAAGAGGGCGTGCAGCGGCAGGCCGCTGGTCGTCATCGCGGTGGCGCCGTACACGAAGCCCCAGACGACGACGTAGACCGCGAAGTAGACGGTGGTCCAGGCGCCGAGGGAACGCCAGCCGTCGAAGAGGGTGCGGCCGGTGGCGAGGTGCCAGCGGCCGACCGCCTCGGCCAGTGCGATCTTGACGATGCATCCGATGACCGCGGCCCACAGCAGCGTGTAGCCGAACTTGCTGCCGGCCAGCAGGGTGGACACGAGGTCACCGGCGCCGACACCGGTCGCGGCGACGACCATGCCGGGCCCGATGTAGCGCCAGCTCGACTTGCGCACGGCGGCGCCGCCGGCTTCGTCACTCTTCGTGCCCGGACTGTTCTCCGTGGTCATCACGTGCCTCCGTGCTCGTCCCCAGGGGTGTGGGCGCATGAAACAGGCCATCGACGACCCAGCACAAGGGGTCCGCGCGGACTGTCCGTGAACAGTCCGCGCGGACCCCTTGTCCGCGGCTCCGGGCCTATGGCCTGGGAAGCTCGCAGCCCGGCAGACCGAGGTCGATCTTGTTGCCGGTGGTGACGCACTCGGTGATCTTGTACGTCTGCTGGCCGTAGTTGATCCCCTGGCGGACGGTGACCTCACCGTTCTCGTCCACCTCGCAGGGGTTGTTCATCGTGCACTCGCCACCGTTGGTGTTGCCGGTGTTGTTGACGCCGACGACCTCGCCGGTGGCGTTGTTCACGATCGGGGAACCGGAGGTGCCGCCGATGGTCTCGCACTCCGGGGTGTAGCGGATGGAGTCCTTCATGACCCACCCGGCCTCGTGCAGCTCGTGCACGAACGCGTCGATGTCGCAGCTGTAGGTGCGCTTCCAGTAGCCGGAGACGACCGTGATGGCGGTACCGGCGGTCGGGTGGCCGGCCGCGATGTCCAGCGGCTGTATGCCGTGCTGGGACTCGATCTCCTGGTAGGTGGAGTCGAGCTCGTACAACGACACGTCGGTGTCGGTCATGGTCGCGTAGCTGAGCCGGGTGGCGTTCAGCGTGGCGACATCGTTCGCGCTCGCGTCCAGCAGGGTGAAGCTGCGGCTGGACGGCTGGTCGACGACGACCTCGCCCGGGCTCGGCATGCCGGACTGGAGGCAGTGCCCGTTGGAGAGCACCAGCGCCGGGTCTGTCGGCTGCGACTGCGGGACCCGCACGAGGGAGCCCGAGCAGTTGCTCAGCGCCACGGCGCCGGCGAAGTCGGGTGCGGCCTGGGGGGCCTTCTCGACCTGGGCGGGCGCGGCGGACGTGGGGGCCGCCTTGCCGAAGGGAGCGGCGTCCGGCGCGGACGCGGCGGCGGGGGTCGTGGCGAGACCCGTGAACGCGGTCGCCCCGAGCAGGGCGGCGGTCAGGGCGCCGACGAGAGGTCTTTTCATGTGGGGGATTCCTCTCCGTACCGAAGATGTGTTCGGCGGTGCCTGCCGCATTCTTCGGACTGAGCATGTCCACCACAAGGGGGCGTGGCCGAAACCCACCAGTCGGCTGGAGTTCCTCGCGGCCTGCCTCAACTCCTCGGCACCTCAGCACCCTCGGTGCCTTCAGCCGAGCACGGCCAGCACGTCGATCTCCACCAGCAACCCCGGCGGCAGCCCGACGTAGACCGTCGTACGGGCCGCCGGCGGGCCGGTCAGGCCCTGCTCCGCGAAGTACGCGTCGTAGAGCGCGTTGAACTCGGGAAAGTGCGCGGTGTCGGTCAGGTAGACGCGGATCATGACGGCGTCGTCCCAGCTCGCCCCGCCCTCGCGGAGGATCGACGCGACGTTGGCGAAGGTCTGGAGGGTCTGTTCGCGCAGCGTCGGCCCCGCGGGGGTGGGCGGTTCGCCGGGAACGGACGGGAGGAAGCCGACCTGCCCGGCGACCTGCAGGATGTTCCCCTTCCGCACACCGTGCGAGAAGCGGGCAGGCGGGGTGGTGTGGGTCGGCGGCGTGAGCGCGGTCTTCTCGGTGGGCCGTGTCGTCATCGGGTGGTCTCCTCCGAAGGGGCGGTGCCGGGGCCCGGCTCGTCGGCGGGGCGCCCGGCGTATTCGGCGCTGATCGCCCGGGCGGTGCGGCGTACCAGCGGAAGCAGGGTGAGCAGTTCGTCCGCGGAGACCACCACGTTCGGCGCCGACACCGACATCGCGGCGACCACCCGCCCGTCCGCGCCCCGGACCGGCGCGGCCACGCAGTTGATGGACTCCTCGTGCCCACCCAGGTCGGTGGCCCAGCCCTGCTCGCGGACGAGCGCCAGCTCGGCCAGGAACGCCTCCGCGTCCGGGGTCGAACGGGCCGTGTAGGCGGGGTAGTCGAGCCGTTCGGCGACGGCACGCCGCCGCGCCTCCGGCAGGTCGGCGAGCAGCAGCTTGGCGACGGCGGCGACCGTGAGGGCCACCGGCTTGCCGATGCGGGAGTACATCCGCACCGGGTAGCGGCTGTCCACCTTGTCGACGTAGACCACCTCGTCCTCCTCGTACACGGCGAGGTGAACGGTGTGACCGGTGCGCTCGTTGAGGGCGGTGAGGTGGGGGTGGGCGACGCCGCGCACGTCCACGTTCTCGATCGCCTGCTGGGCCAGGGCGAAAAGCCGGGCGCCGAGCCGGTAGCGCTGGTCCGGCGTGCGGTAGACGATGCCGTGCTCGTGCAGCGTGCGCAGCAGGCGCAGTGCCGTGGACTTGTGCACCCCGAGCCGCTGCGCGACCTGCTCCAGTCCGGCCGGCCCTTCGGCCAGCAGCGGGAGGATGCTCAGCGCTCTGTCGACGGTCTGGCTCATGGAACGGCGGTCTCCTGTGCGGTCCAGCCCGGTGCGAGGCGCAGCCGCGCCCAGGCGTCGTCGGGCAGGGCGGCGAGCCGGTCCGCGTGCTCCCTCGCGGGCGGCTCCGCCAGGTCGCCGGGCACGGTGAGCGCGGCGGCCGCCAGCAGGTGGCCGTGCCGCAGCCGGTCGCGTACGGACAGGCCGCGCAGCGTCGCCGACAGGTAGCCGGCGGCGAACGCGTCCCCGGCCCCGACGTGCGCGACCACGTCGACGCGGGGCGCCGGGACGTGCACGGCCCCGCCGTGCCCGAAGGCCGTCGCGCCGAGGGCGCCCTGCTTGACCACGAGGGCGGCCGGTTCGGGCAGCGCCGCGCGGACGGCGGCCGGGCCGCCGGTGACACCCCAGGCGGCCTCCGCCTCGTCCTCACCGGCGAACACCAGGTCGCAGCCCCGGGCAAGGTCCAGCAGCACCCGGGCTTCGGCGGCCGAACGCCACAGGCCGACGCGGTAGTTGACGTCGAAGGCGACCGTCGGGCGGCCCGGCCGCGGCGCGGTGAGCGTACGCAGCAGGTCGAGGCAGCCGCGGGACAGCGCGGCCGTGATGCCGGTGAGGTGCAAAACGCGGCCCGCGTCGGCGGCGGCCAGGCCCACCGTCTGCGGGGACATCGCCGAGGCCGCGGAACCCGCGCGGTAGTAGGCGACCTCGCCGGCCGCCCGCTCCCCGGACACGGTCGCCCGTTCGCCGCGCGTGCGGAAGTAGACGCCGGTCGGCCGGTCCGGGTCGCGGACGACGTGCGCCGTGTCGACCCCGGTGGCGGCGACCGCCGCCACCAGGTGGTCGCCGAACCCGTCCGCGCCGACCCGGCTGACCCAGCGGGTGGGGTGCCCCGCACGGGCGAGCGTGCAGGCCACGTTGGACTCGGCGCCGCCGATGGACCGTTCGAAGGCCGGCACCTCGGCGAGCGGGCCGGGCGTCGTCGGCAGGAACGTGACCATCGACTCGCCCAGGCAGACTGCGTCCGCGCGCACGGTTCTGGCCACGATGGTGAGCGCTCCTTCTCCCCGCCCGGTGGCGTAGGCCGACGGCGGAGTCCGACGGCGGAGTCCGGCGGTGGCGCGGGGATGCGTTGACCGGTTCTTGCGCGGGATGCTAGACACCTGTAGCGAGGGACGCAATGACCGTTGCAGCGGATGCAACGCGCGCACACGAGCCGTCGACGGAGCCGGAGCCGCACCATGTCCACCGCAGCCGACCGTACGGCCGCCGCACGCCTCAACCGGCTCGCGGGCGAGGTCGTCGACCACCGCTTCAAGGGCCTGCCGCCGGACGCCGACGGACGCACCGTCGGGGAGCTCTCCGCCGAACGCCGCAACCTGTTCACCGACGGCTTCACCACGCCGGTCCTCGCCCTGTCCGCCGAGGACGTCGAGCACAACGTGCGGCAGCTCGAACTCTTCTCCGCCCGGCACGGACTGGCATTCGCCCCGCACGGCAAGACCTCCATGGCGCCGCAGCTCTTCGACCGGCAGCTCGCCCACGGCGCGTGGGGCATCACCGTCGCCGTCCCGCACCAGGCGCGGGTCTGCCGGGCTTACGGCGTGCAGCGCGTCTTCCTCGCCAATGAACTGGTCGACGCGGCCGCCCTGCGCTGGGTCGCCGCCGAGATGTCCGCCGACCCCGGCTTCCAGCTCGTCGCCTACGTCGACTCGGTGCGTGGCGCCGAGCTGATGGACGCCGCCCTGCGCGACGCCGGCGCGACGCGCCCCCTGGACGTGGTCATCGAGCTGGCCGCGGGCGACGAGGCCCGGACCGGCGTCCGCACCCAGGAGGGCTGCGCAGAGGTCGCCCGCGCCGTCGGCGGCGCGACCACGCTGCGGCTGACCGGCGTCGCCGGCTACGAGGGCGAGGTGCCCGACGCCGACGGCGACCGCGTACGGGGCTGGCTGCGCCGCCTCGTCGCGCTCGCCGCCGACCTGGACCAGGCGGGCGCCTTCGGCGCGGACGTCGAGGAGATCGTGGTCAGCGCCGGCGGCAGCGCCTGGTTCGACGCGGTGGCGGACGTCTTCGCCGACGTCCCGAAGCTGTCCCGGCCGGTGCTGAAGCTGCTGCGCTCCGGTGCCTACGTATCGCACGACGACCGGCACTACCGGGAGCTGACGCCGTTCAACCGGGTACCGGAGGAGGGCGAACTGCGGGCGGCGTTCACACTCTGGGCGCAGGTCGTCTCCCGGCCGAACGAACGGCAGGCGTTCCTCAACGCGGGCAAGCGCGACGCCGCCCACGACCTGCACCTGCCCGTCCCCCGCGTCGTGCGCTCCGCGCGCGACGGGTCGATGCGTCCGGCCGAGGGCATCGAGGTCACCAAACTCTCCGACCAGCACGCCTGGCTGGAGACCACCGACGAGGCGGGCGACCTGGAGGTCGGCGACTGGGTGGGCCTCGGCATGTCCCACCCCTGCACCATCTTCGACAAGTGGCAGCTCATCCCCCTCGTCGCCGTCGACGGCGCCGTCACCTCGTACGTCCGCACCTTCTTCTGACCGCCCTTCCAACCGCCCCGCCGCTGCCCCGAAGGGCACCCATGGACACGGCCATCCGCGGAGCCACCGTCGTCGACGGCACCGGCGCCCCGCCGTACCGCGCCGACGTCGCCCTCGCCGCGGGCCGCATCGCGGAGATCCGGCGCGACCCCAAGGCGCCCCGCCTCACCGGCCGCCGCGTCCTCGACGCCGACGGCCTCACCCTCACCCCCGGCTTCATCGACATGCACGCCCACAGCGACCTGGCCCTCCTCCGCGACCCGGACCACTCCGCGAAGGTCGCGCAGGGCGTCACCCTGGAGGTCATCGGGCAGGACGGCCTGTCCTACGCGCCGGTCGACGACCGCACCCTCCCCCAGGTGCGCCGCGCCATCGCCGGCTGGAACGGCGACACCACCACCGACGGCGAACCGGCCGCCGGCGCCGTCGACTTCACCTGGCGCACGGTCGCCGGCTACCTCGCCCGCCTCGACGCCGGCCCCACCGGCGACGGCCTCCCCGTCAACGCCGCCTACCTCGTCCCGCACGGGACCGTCCGCATGCTTGCCGTCGGCTGGGACGACCGCCCCGCCACCCCCGCCGAACTGGACCGCATGCGCGCACTCGTCGCCGACGGCCTGCGCGAGGGCGCCGTCGGCATGTCCTCCGGCCTCACCTACACCCCCGGCATGTACGCCCCGGACGCCGAACTCACCGAGCTGTGCCGGGTGGTTGCCGCGCACGGCGGCTACCACTGCCCGCACCACCGCTCGTACGGCGCGGGCGCCCTCGACGCCTACGCGGAGATGATCGCCGTCGCCCGTGCGTCCGGCTGCGCCCTCCATCTCGCCCACGCCACCCTGAACTTCGGCGTCAACGCCGGCCGCGCGGCGGACCTGCTGGCCCTCCTGGACACAGCCCTGGCCGACGGCATCGACCTCACCCTCGACACCTACCCGTACACCCCCGGCTGCACGGCCCTCGCCGCGCTGCTCCCGAGCGCGGCCCACGAGGGCGGGCCCGACGCCCTGCTCGCCCGCCTCCGCTCCGACACCGAAGCCGCCCGCATCCGGCACACCCTGGAGACAACGGGCTCCGACGGCTGCCACGGAGTGCCCGTCGACTGGGACACGATCGAGGTCTCCGGCGTCGCCCACCCCGACGACCCGGCCCTCGCCACCCACGTCGGCCGTACGGTCGCCGCCGTGGCCCACGACCGCGGCGAGGAACCGTTCGCCGTCGCCCGCCGCCTCCTCCTCGCCGACCGCCTCGGCACCACGATCCTCCAGCACGTCGGCCACGAGGAGAACGTCCGCGCGATCATGCGGCACCGGGCGCACACCGGCGGCAGCGACGGCATCCTGCACGGCGCGAAGCCCCACCCCCGCGCCTACGGCACGTTCCCCCGCTACCTCGGCCCCTACGTCCGCGACACCGGCACACTGACCCTGCCCGAATGCGTCGCCCACCTCACCGGACGGCCCGCCGCCCGGCTACGCCTCCCCGACCGGGGCCTGGTCCGCGAGGGCCACCGCGCCGACCTCGTCCTCCTCGACGCCGACACCGTCGCCGACGGCGCCACCTTCGCCGCGCCCCGCACCCCTCCGACGGGCATCCACCACGTCCTCCTCGATGGCCGCCTCACCCTCCACCACGGCCACCGCACCGACGCCCTCCCCGGCCGCGTCCTCCGTCGCGCCTGAGCCCACCGGACGCACCGAAGGGGAGGCCGTCATCGTCGGCCTCCCCTTCCACATCACGCTCAGCGGCCGGACTTCAGCCCCTCCACGAAGACCGCCCACGAGACGGACGGCACGAGCACCGCAGGCCCGTGCGGGACCTTGCTGTCACGGACGGGGACCACGCCGGGGAGCCCGTCGGCCACCTCCACGCAGTTGCCGCCCTCCTGGTTGCTGTAGCTGCTGCTGCGCCAGGCGGCGCCGGTCAGATCGAGTCGGGACGTTCGCTCCACGGTAAGTGCCCTCCATCGCGGCTCGGATCATGTCGAGTGACAGAACCGGGGGCAGGGCCGCTGCCCGCAGCCGATCGTAGATGAGCACGTGCTCCTTGACCTCTGCTGGTTCCTCCACGAGCTGGCCGTAGTTGGAGCCCTCCAGGTAAGCAGTCTCCTCGCCGTCGGGCATCGTCAAGAGCGTCATGGACCCACCGAGCGAGTCGTGCTGGCCCTGACGGAAGGGAAGCACCTGAACCGTGGTGCACCTGTCCCGGGCGGCCGCCAGCAGGCGCCGGAGCTGACGCCGCATGACGTCGAGGCCGCCGACCGGACGCTGTAGCACTGCCTCGTCCAGCACGACCCACAGCTCGGGACGATCCGTCTCCGCCAAGCGTTCCTGCCGCTGCAACCGGGCCTCGACGCGTTCCGCCAGGTGGCCTTCAGACTGCAACGTGCGGCCGACGCTCAGCACGGCGTGCGCGTATTCCTCCGTCTGCAACAGACCGGGCACCACGTGAGCGGCGTACTCGCGGATGCTCACCGCTCGGGCCGAGTATTCCATGAACTTCTGCGACCAGTCGGGGAACGCCTCGCGGTAGACGTACGGCCACAGGTCGACCAGCAGCCCGTCCGCGCCGAGCACCTCGTCCAGCGCCCGCGCGAGCTCCTGCGTGGGCTTCGCGCCCGAGGACCGCTCCACCTGCGTGATCCGGGTGCCGACGACATGGGTCCGCGCGCCCAGCTCCGTCTGTGTGAGACCGGCGGCGGTGCGCAGTCTCCGTACGCGGTTGCCGAAGAGCGCGGCCATCGATGACGTGGGGTCGATTTCCTTGGCCATGGGCTGACTTCGACTCCTTACAGCCGGAAGGTTAAGCGCTGCCCTCCTTCCGAGCATACGACCCGGAGTCGATGCTTGAGCACGGAACGTCACGATCCGCATCCCGCCGAAGGAGAACCACGCCGTGCTGAAGGCCACCACCATGCCCGACGACGAACCGCACCGCGCCGCCGAAGCCGTGCCCACCCAGCAGCACTGCTTCTCCATGCGCTTCACGTCGTCCCGCCGCGGAGCCCAGCTCGCCCGGAAGGTCGCCGTGCGGCGCCTGGAGCAGTGGGGTCACCCGCCCACGTCGGACACCTCGTGCAGCGTCGCGCTCGTCGTCGGCGAACTCGCCGCCAACGCGGTGTGCCACGGCCTCGTGCCCGGCCGGGAGTTCGCCCTGGACCTGACGTACACGTCCAGCAGCGGACTCGTCCGCATCGAGGTGTCGGACGCCCACCCCACCCGGCCTCCCGGCCACCCCGCCCCGGCCGGCCACGAAGCCGAGTCGGGCCGGGGCCTGCTCATCGTCGACGTCCTCGCCACACGCTGGGGCACCAACCCGCGCACCCCCGTCGGCAAGACGGTCTGGGCCGAACTGGAGACCGCGCCCTGACGGGGGCGGCGACTCCGCCGCTGGCGCGGTGGGAGAGTCAGACCTGTCGCAAGGACCGACTGGGCCGCGTGGCCCTGCGGTCAGCGGGCCTCTTCGTCTCGCTCTTCCTGGCGCTTCGCGCGGTTCTTCTCCTTGAGGCGGGCCGACTCCTTGCGGACCTCGGCCTGGGTGGCCCGCTCCTGGCCGAGCCAGTCGGGCTGTTCCTTCTTCAGCGCCTCGATCTGCTCGGTGGTGAGGGGTTCGGTGACGCCCCCACGGGCGAGCCCCGAGATGGAGACGCCCAGCTTCGCCGCGACGACCGGGCGGGGGTGCGGGCCGTTGCGGCGGAGTTCGACCAGCCACTCGGGGGGATCGGCCTGCAGCGCGTTCAGCTCGCTGCGCGAGACGACGCCCTCCTGGAACTCGGGGGGCGTGGCCTGGAGGTACACACCCAGCTTCTTCGCCGCGGTCGCGGGCTTCATGGTCTGGGTGTTCTGGCGCGACGTCATGGTGTCCAGGGTATCCAGACCGTGTCGGGCACCGGACCCCGACCGGTACCCTGGCGGCCGTGACCAGCTCTTCCCCGGCCTCCCCGTTCCGGGTCGCGTACGTGCCCGGCGTGACGCCGACCAAGTGGGTGCGGATCTGGAACGAGCGGCTGCCCGGCATTCCGCTGGCCCTCGTCCCGGTGAGCGCCGCCGAAGCACCGGATCTGCTGCGGGACGGCGGCGCCGACGCGGGCTTCGTACGGCTGCCGGTCGACCGTACGTACTTCAGCGCGATCCCCCTCTACACGGAGACGACGGTCGTCGTGGCCCCGAAGGATCACGTCGTCGCGGTGGTCGACGAGGTCGAGGCCTGGGAGCTCTCCGAGGACGTTGTGCTGCATCCCCTGGACGACACCCTCGACTGGGACGGCGGGGAGCGCCTGCCCGGCCGGCCGGCGATCGAGCGGCCCGCCACGACGGCGGACGCGATCGAGCTGGTGGCGGCGGGGGTGGGCCTGCTCGTCGTCCCGCAGTCGCTCGCCCGCCTGCACCACCGCAGGGACCTCACGTACCGGCCGGTGACGGACGCCCCGCAGTCACGTGTCGCGCTGGCGTGGCCGGAGGCGGCGACCACCGACAGGGTGGAGGACTTCATCGGGATCGTCCGGGGGCGGACCGTCAACAGCACGCGGGGGCGCACGGCGCCCCCGGCCCAGCCCAAGCGCGCCTCCGCGCGTGGCGCGCAGGACACGTCCGCGCGGGGAAACCGGCGCCGCGGTACCGGGGGTACGCGGGGCGGTAAGCGCCGCGGGCCCCGCCGCCGGTCGTAGCCCGGAGCGCACAGCCTGCCGCCCCACCACCCTCCGCCGGGTCACCGCGCAGAGGAACTGCGCGGGTAGGGGTGCCAGCCTGCCGTGCGGACGGTGAAACCGAGCGGTTCCGGCAGGGGGATCTCCTGGCCGAAGACGCCCTTGCCCGTTTCGACGTACTGGCTGCCGTCGAGCTCGAGGAGGTGCCACGTCGCGTCGTTGGGGTCGATGACCAGGTAGACGGGAATGCCGGCTGTCGCATAGCGGCGCCGCTTGTCGTCCCAGTCGCGCTTGATCGCGGTCGGCGTGGTGGAGACCGTCTCGACGACGGCGAGGACGATCTGCGGTGGCCAGTCCGCCTCGGCGTCGTCGGCAGGCATGTCCTCGGAGCGGATGATCACTGCGTCCGCGCGCGGCCGGTAATCGTCGGCGAGGAGCAGTCCCCGCTCCGCCCACGCCTCGAAGGGCTCTGGTGTGTGGCGGACGAGGCTGCGACCGGGGAGATCGTGGACGTGTCCGGGATTGGCCTGCATGACGATCTCGCCGTCGAGCAGTTCGACGCGTAGACCGTCCGGGACGTCCATGTCGTGCCAGGCGCGCACGAGCGCGTTGATGCTGTTCACCGGAATCCTCCCGCCGTGAAGCCCGCGACATCAGGATAAGTCGGCGCGGCGCCCGAGGCGTCAGCCGTGCTGGTAGGCGACCAGCGAGATGCCGACGTAGTGGACGACGAAGGCGGCGAGGGTCAGGGTGTGGAAGACCTCGTGGAAGCCGAACCAGCGGGGTGAGGGGTTCGGGCGTTTGATGCCGTAGACGATGCCGCCCGCGCTGTAGAGCAAACCGCCGACGACGACCAGGACCAGCACGGCGACGCCTCCCGCGCGCAGGAAATCGGGCAGGAAGAACACCGCGGCCCAGCCCATGGCGAGGTAGCAGGGCGTGTAGAGCCAGCGCGGGGCGCCGACCCAGAAGACGCGGAAGGCGATGCCGAGGACGGCGGCGGTCCAGATGCCCCACAGCAGGACGTCCTGGCGGCCGTCCTCCAGCAGCAGGATGGTCAGCGGCGTGTAGGTGCCCGCGATGATCAGGAAGATGTTCGCGTGGTCCAGCCGCCGCAGCACGGCGTTGGCCCGGTCGCCCCAGTTGCCCCGGTGGTAGAGGGCGCTGGTGCCGAAGAGCAGGCACGCGGTGAGCGTGTAGACGGCGCAGGCCAGGCGGCCCCGGCTGCTGTCGGCGAGCGCGGTCAGGAAGGTGCCGGCGGTGAGCACGGCCGGGAACATCCCGGCGTGCAGCCAGCCGCGCATCAGCGGCTTCAGCGGGATGTGCGCCAGGTGGGGGCCCGTGTCGGGCTCGTCGGTCCCCTTTTCGGATGTTCTGGTGACGGCAGCCGCGCTGCCGGGTTGGGACAGGGCGTCGGTCGGGGCAGCAGTCATAGCGGTCAGGCTACCTACGCACCCGTAGGGTCCGGGCCCACGCCGTGCGCGTCGACCTGGAGTGGGATTGCTCACGATCGCTCACCTGAGCGCCCCTCTGGACACATGACACGGGAGGAGACATGATCAGATGAGCGTAGACGGCACCGGATGAGCGTCTGCCACGAATGCATCCGGGCCGCCGCCCCCAAGGGGCACACATCTGCAGAGCAGCCCGGCGGCGGACACACGTGCGACGTCCGCCGCCGGACGACCACCACACCCTCACACCGTCTGGAGCGATCGTGGCGCGCAGTACTGCGGCTCCCACCAGCCCCCCGACCGACCACGCCGAGCTCGTCGCCTGGGTCGACGAGATCGCCGCCCTCACCGAGCCCGACCGCGTCGTGTGGTGCGACGGCTCGGAGGCCGAGTACGAGCGCCTCGCCGAAGAGCTCGTCGAGAAGGGGACCTTCAAGAAGCTCGACCCGATCAAGCGTCCGAACAGCTACTACGCAGCGTCGGACCCGAGCGACGTCGCCCGCGTGGAGGGCCGGACGTACATCTGCTCCGCGAAGGAGGAGGACGCCGGCCCGACGAACAACTGGAAGGCGCCCGCCGAGATGCGGCAGATCTTCCAGGGCGAGAAGGGCAAGGGCGGGCTGTTCCGCGGCGCGATGCGCGGTCGGACGATGTACGTCGTCCCGTTCTGCATGGGCCCCCTCGGCTCCCCGCTGTCCGCGCTGGGCGTCGAGATCACCGACTCCGCCTACGTCGCCGTCTCCATGCGCACCATGACCCGCATGGGACAGCCCGTGCTGGACGAGCTGGGCTCCGACGGCTTCTTCGTCAAGGCCGTGCACACCCTGGGCGCCCCCCTCGCGGCGGGCGAGAAGGACGTGCCGTGGCCGTGCAACGACACCAAGTACATCTCGCACTTCCCCGAGGACCGCGAGATCTGGTCCTTCGGCTCCGGCTACGGCGGCAACGCCCTGCTCGGCAAGAAGTGCTACGCGCTGCGCATCGCCTCCGTCATGGCGCGTGACGAGGGCTGGCTCGCGGAGCACATGCTGGTGCTGAAGCTGACCCCGCCGCGCGGCGAGTCCCACTACGTCGCGGCGGCGTTCCCCAGCGCCTGCGGCAAGACCAACCTAGCGATGCTGGAGCCCACCGTCCCGGGCTGGACGGTGGAGACCATCGGCGACGACATCGCCTGGATGCGCTTCGGCGAGGACGGCCGCCTGTACGCGATCAACCCCGAGGCCGGCTTCTTCGGCGTCGCCCCCGGTACTGGCGAGCACACCAACGCCAACGCCATGAAGACGCTGTGGGGCAACTCGGTCTTCACCAACGTCGCCCTGACCGACGACGGCGACGTCTGGTGGGAGGGCATGACGGAGGAGACTCCCGCCCGCCTCACGGACTGGAAGGGCAACGAGTGGACGCCGGAGTCGGGCACCCCGGCCGCGCACCCCAACGCCCGCTTCACCACCCCGGCCGGGCAGTGCCCGATCATCGCCCCGGAGTGGGAGGACCCCCGCGGTGTGCCGATCTCCGCGATCCTCTTCGGCGGCCGACGCGCCACGGCCGTGCCGCTGGTGACCGAGTCCTTCAGCTGGCAGCACGGCGTCTTCCTGGGCGCCAACGTGGCCAGCGAGAAGACCGCCGCCGCCGAGGGCAAGGCCGGCGAACTGCGCCGCGACCCGTTCGCCATGCTGCCCTTCTGCGGCTACAACATGGGCGACTACATGGCCCACTGGGTCAAGATCGGCGCCGAGGCCCCGGACCCCGCGAAGCTGCCGAAGATCTACTACGTCAACTGGTTCAAGAAGAACGACGAGGGCGCGTTCGTCTGGCCGGGCTTCGGCGAGAACAGCCGCGTTTTGAAGTGGATCGTCGGCCGCCTGCGCGGCGACGCGGAGGGCGTCGAGACGCCCATCGGAATCCTGCCGACGAAGGAGGCCCTGGACCGGGACGGGCTGGACCTGTCCGAGAAGGACCTGGACTTCCTGCTCGCGGTGGACAAGGACGTCTGGCGCGACGAGGCGGCGCTCGTGCCCGAGCACCTCAACACCTTCGGCGACCACACGCCGACGGAGCTGTGGGACGAGTACCGCGCCCTCGTGCAGCGCCTGGGCTGAGCGAACCGCCGGGGGCGCCCTGCACCCGCAGGGCTCCTCCCGGCTTCGTCAGCGATGCCCACCGAACGGGGGCCGCCTGGACGCGTACGGCGGGCGCCGCACCGGGACGCACTCAGACCGCGACGATCGTCACCAGGTCGTCCAGCCCCTTGAAGTCGTCCACGTTCCGGGTGAAGAGCGGCAGGCCCCTTGCAGAGGCGACGGCGGCGATCATCAAGTCCAGACGCCGGGGGCGGGGGTTCCGGTCCGCGGCGAGCGTGAGGGAGACCAGCGAGCCGTAGCGCGAGGCGGCGTCACCGTCGAACGGCAGCGGGTCGAAGTCGGCCACGGCCGCCCCGAGCTTCTCCATCCTGGCGGCCCGGGCCGCCGGAGTACGGGCCAGTGCCACGCCCTGGTGCAGCTCGGCCAGCGTGACGGCCGTGAGCTCCGGGACCTGCGGGAGCACGGCTGGATCGAGTACGTCCAGGTCGATGTACGTGCACGTGTCGAGTACGCCGGCCGGATGCCGGTCAGCCACAGCTGCGCTCCCAGGGGTCGTCCTCGCCGACCTCGTCCGCGTCCCCGAAGAAGCCCTCAGCGTCCCGCCTCATGGCGGCCTGATCGACGCGGGGCAGCGCGCGGTGGCGCGCGACCAGCTCCTCGGCCGTGAGCCGGTGCCGGTGCCGTAGCGGGCGCAGCTCGGCGACCTCGGTGCCGTTACGGGTGATGTGGTACGTCTCGCCCGCCTCGACGGCATCCATGACGGCAGCGGAGCTGTTGCGGAACTCACGCTGAGTGATGGTCTTCATGCAGCCAAGTGTAGCCCGGCGTGTCTCACCGGGCTACATCTGCCGTTCCGGCTCCCGCCGTCAGGCGGTCTCTGCGAGGCCGAGGGCCTCGGCGTGCTGCTCCAGGCACGCGGCGGCGAGTTCCGCGGCGACCAGGTCGTCCCGCGAGGTGGCGATGACCAGCGCCATGCCGGCGAGGTTGTGTGCCCGCTGCCGCAGGGCGGTGAGGTGTGCCTCGCCCTCGTCACGCGCCGTCGGCGCAGCCCGGAGCGGTACCCGGCCGCCCCGCAGCCGGGCCGCGGTCTCCGCGAGACGCTCGGCCGCGTCGTCGAGGGCCGGCCCCGGCGTGAGGGCCCGCAACTCGTCGGTCACGGTGAGCAGCGCGGTGAGATGACCGGCCAGCCGGATGTCCAGCTCCTCCGTACGGGACCGGTGCGGCCCGTCCGGCTCGGCCATGGAGTGGACCGACTTCTTGCGGATCGGTTCGTACATGGAGGGCTCCCTGGCGACGTACTGAGGCAGCCATCCTACCTTGGACAAAGTCCAAAGTTGACCCTCTTCGCGGAATGTGTGCACGGGAAGGCCCACCGACCCCCACCGGTCATGGCTGTCCGTAACCGTCCAGGAACGTACCGATACGGGTCACCGCGTCCGCCAGCTCCTGCGCCGGGGGCAACGTCACGATGCGGAAGTGGTCCGGCTCCGGCCAGTTGAAGCCCGTGCCGTGCACCACCATGATCTGCTCGGCCCGCAGCAGGTCCAGCACCATCTGCCGGTCGTCCTTGACCTTGAAGACCTTCGGGTCGAGCCGCGGAAAGAGGTACAGCGCACCCTTCGGCTTCACGCAGGTCACGCCCGGGATCTGCGTCAGCAGGTCGAACGCCACGTCGCGTTGCTCCAGGATCCGGCCGCCCGGCAGCACCAGCTCCTCGATGGACTGCCGCCCGCCCAGCGCCGTCGCCACCGCGTGCTGCGCCGGCATGTTGGCGCACAGCCGCATGTTGGCCAGGATGGTCAGGCCCTCGATGTAGGACTGCGCGTGGTGCTTCGGCCCGCACACCGCCAGCCAGCCCGAACGGAAGCCCGCCACCCGGTAGTTCTTGGACAGCCCGTTGAAGGTGAGCGTCAGCAGGTCGGGCGCCACCACGGCCGTCGGCGTGTGCGTCGCGCCGTCGTACAGGATGCGGTCGTAGATCTCGTCGCTGCACACGATCAGCCCGTGCCGACGGGCGATCTCGGTCAGCCCGCGCAGCATCTCCTCGTCGTACACCGCGCCCGTGGGGTTGTTCGGATTGATGATCACCAGCGCCTTGGTGCGGTCGGTGATCTTCCGCTCCACGTCCGCCAGGTCGGGCATCCAGTCGGCCTGCTCGTCGCAGCGGTAGTGCACGGCCGTGCCGCCGGACAGCGACACCGCCGCCGTCCACAGCGGATAGTCCGGCGCCGGGACCAGCACCTCGTCGCCGTCGTCCAGCAGCGCCTGCATCGACATCTGGATCAGTTCGGAGACGCCGTTGCCCAGGTACACGTCCTCGACCGACAGTTCGATGCCCTTGGTCTGGTAGTGCTGCATCACCGCGCGGCGGGCCGTGAGCAGCCCCTTCGCATCGCCGTAGCCGTGCGCGTCGCCCACGTTGCGCACCATGTCCTCAAGGATCTCCGGCGGGCACTCGAAACCGAACGCCGCCGGGTTCCCGGTGTTGAGCTTGAGGATGCGATGACCCGCCGCCTCGAGCCGCATGGCCTCCTCGAGCACCGGGCCACGGATCTCGTAGCAGACGTTGGCGAGCTTGGTCGACTGGATCACCTGCATACCGAAACCATACGGGCGACCCCCTGGAGGCGCCTGGTGTTTTCGGTCACGGCGGACCGACCGGGTGACAATGGAGGCCATGACCTCCGCACTTCCCGACGACGCCCCCGTCCCACCCGCCGGACGACGGCCCGGCCTGCGGGAGCGCAAGAAGATCCGCACCCGCAGAACGATCCGCGCCGCCGCCTACCGGCTCTTCGCCGAACACGGCTACGACGCCACGCCCGTCGACCGCATCGCCGAGGCCGCGGAGGTCTCGCCCAGCACCGTCTTCCGCTACTTCCCCACCAAGGAGGACATCGTCCTCACCGACGAGTACGACCCGCTCGTCGAAGAGGCGCTCCGTCGGCGCCCGGCCGCCGAGCCACCCGTCCGCGCCCTGCGCGAGGCGCTGTCCGAGGTGCTCGCGCAGTCCTACGAGGAGGACCTGGCCGAGGCCCACCAGCGGCTCCGCCTCATCCGCGACGTGCCCACCATCCGGGCCCGGATGTTCGAGCACAACGCGGAGACCAGCCGCCTGCTCACCCGCGTGCTCTCCGAACGCACCGGGCGCCCCGAGGACGACCTCGAACTCCGCGTCGTCACCGGCGCGATGCTCGGCGCGCTCACGGAGGCGATGGTGCTGTGGGCCGAACGCGGCATGCACGGCGACCTCTGGGAACCGGTCGGCCGCGCCCTCGACGTCCTCGAACGCGGCCTCACCCTGTAGGAGACCCCGCCGGACTCATCCGGGCACCCTCCATCAGCCTGGCGCCGCGCTTCCCCGGAAATGACGCGAGACGACTGCACTATCTGCTCCCGCGAAGAGAGAATTCAACAGAAGCCGCGTACAGATTCACTGCAACGAAGAGCCGGAGCGGAAATCCTCACCGCACACCCGCCGTCACGACGTGCTAGTGTCGGCACCAGTTGCAGTTGTGGTTCCCAGTAATTCAGGTGCATTCCGGTCGGCGCTTTCGCCACTGGAGGCGGTTCTGTGGTCCCGGCATTTTCCGGGCGGGGTAATCATCGCGGCGACAACGGCGTCCGCACGGTGCGGACGCCGATGACACTGCCCCGAAGGAGAATGACATGGCTACCGGTACCGTGAAGTGGTTCAATTCGGAAAAGGGTTTCGGCTTCATCGAGCAGGACGGTGGCGGCCCCGACGTGTTCGCCCACTACTCGAACATCGCCGCCCAGGGCTTCCGTGAGCTGCTCGAAGGCCAGAAGGTGAACTTCGACATCGGCCAGGGCCAGAAGGGCCCGTCCGCGGAGAACATCGTTCCCGCCTGACGCGACTGACGTACTCGTGCCGCCGGTGCCCGCATCCTTCGGGGTGCGGGCACCGGCGGCATACGCCTCTGACAGCGGCATGCCCCGGGGACTGTCCCGAGTACTGCGTACTCACGCGCAGTCCGCGTCCACAGCCGCGACCGTCCGGTGATGTCGCCAGACCACTGGCGACACCCCCGCGCTGCCGCCCTGACCGGCTGCGGCACCCCCGCACGGACCGCACGCGACGGGATTCCCCCGCGCGCTCACCTCGGCTCATTCATGCAGTTCTCGCGCTGATCACGGCTGTGGGAATTCCTCGGCATGCGCCGCCTCCAGGAAGTTTCCCCATGAACCGCACACGCACGAACAACCGCTACGCCCGCACCCGCGACGGCAGCGCCCGCCAGGCGCAGAGCGGCGGCCGGCTCGGCTCGCCGAACCCGGGCCGCTCCGGTGGTCACGGTCGCCGGTCCGCCGCACCGCACGGCGAGTTCACTCTCCCCCGGACTCTCACCCCCGCGCTGCCGGCCGCGGAGGAATTCGACGACCTCGAGATGCCGCAGGAGCTTCGGGCCGCACTCCGCTCGCAGGGCGTGACCGTTCCCTTCCCGATCCAGGCGGCGACACTGCCGAACTCCCTGGCTGGCCGCGACGTGCTGGGGCGCGGGCGCACCGGCTCCGGCAAGACCCTCGCCTTCGGCCTGGCGCTGCTCGCCCGCACGGCCGGCCGGCGTGCCGCGCCCGGGAAGCCGTTGGGGCTGATCCTCGTCCCGACGCGGGAACTGGCGCAGCAGGTCACGGACGCACTCACGCCGTACGCCCGGGCCGTGAAACTGCGCCTCGCAACGGTCGTGGGCGGGATGTCGATCGCCAAGCAGACCAACAGGCTGCGGGGCGGCGCGGAGATCGTCGTCGCCACCCCCGGGCGCCTCACGGATCTCATCAACCGCGCCGACTGCCGACTGGACCAGGTCTCCATCACCGTCCTCGACGAGGCGGACCAGATGGCCGACATGGGCTTCATGCCCCAGGTCACCGCCCTGCTCGACCAGGTCGGGCCAGCCGGGCAGTGCATGCTGTTCTCGGCCACCCTCGACCGCAACGTCGACCTCCTCGTGCGCCGCTACCTCCACGACCCCGTCGTGCACTCCGTCGACCCCTCCGCGGGGGCGGTCACGACCATGGAGCACCACGTGCTCCATGTCCGCGGCGCCGACAAGCACGCGGCCACCACGGAGATCGCCGCGCGTGACGGCCGCGTCCTCATGTTCCTCGACACCAAGCACGCGGTCGACCGCCTCACCACGCATCTGCTGAGCCGCGGGGTACGGGCCGCCGCCCTGCACGGGGGGAAGTCACAGCCGCAGCGCACCCGCACGCTGGCGCAGTTCAAGACCGAGCACGTCAGCGTGCTCGTGGCGACGAACGTCGCCGCGCGCGGGATCCACGTCGACAAACTCGACCTCGTCGTGAACGTCGACCCGCCGAGCGACCACAAGGACTATCTCCACCGCGGCGGTCGTACGGCCCGCGCCGGCGAGTCCGGCAGCGTCGTCACGCTGGTCACCCCGCACCAGCGGCGAGGAGTCACGCGCTTGATGGCGGCGGCAGGTATCGTTCCGCAGACTACCGAGGTCCGCTCGGGCGAGGAGGACCTCCGGCGCATCACCGGTGCGCGGACCCCTTCAGGTGTCCCCGTCGTCATCACCGAACCGGTGGCCGAGCGGTCCAAGAGGCGCAGTGCCACCTCACGCGGCCGACGCCGCCCTGCCGCGTCGCCCCGGCGGAGGCCCGTACGGCAGTCAGCCCCGGGCTCGGCGTCCTGAACGCCACCGATGGCCCAACAGCCCGGCAGAGCCAAGGCGTGCCGGCCCGTTCCCCCTGCAGGCCCCCTCAACCGGCCCGCCCCCTCCTCCCCCTGTGAGGCATCATGCGCTGTGTCATCGCCCGCTATCCGTTCGATCTGACCAAGAGTGGCGTGCTCGAATCGATGAAGGACGTCAAGCCGGAGCCGGTCACCGGTGACTACGTCGTGATCGGCCGACGCCACTACTCCGCCAAGCAGGTCGGCCAGGTGATCACGCGCCAGGACCGGCGCGACTTCACCTCCGCCGAGGTGCTGCGGGCCATGGCCCGGCTCGGCTTCGCCTGTCGCGCACGGTCCACGGCCTCATCGGCACCCGCGGACAGCCCGTACGAGCGGGCTTCCGCCATGCTCGGCCCCGCCCGCTTTGTCTGACGGGGCTCGGCGGGTCAGTAGTCGGAGTAGCTGAAGTCCCCCACGGTCCAGGCACTGACATCCTCGATGGCCACGCGGTACATCCCGCCGGTCTCGGGAATGCCCACAGTGCCCTGCAGGATCCGGGCGACATGGAAGTGCAGATGTGTGGGTGGCCCGTCCTTCTTCGCGGGAGAGTCGAAGACGGCAGAGAACTCGCCCAGGCGGTCGGAAGCCGTCAGCACCTCCGACACCCTCTGCCGCCACACGGATTCGGGAGCCAGGCGACCGGTGATGACGGCACCACCGGTGACCACGGTCAGGGACATCTGGTTGCTCTGCCCGGACTCCACACGGGCGGCCACGTCAATGATCAGCTCGTCAGGCTTCGGCATGGCAGCCCATTCTAGGCGCCGGGCCCTGCTCCCCCGTTCCGCCCTCCCACCGGCGACACGCGAGCACCGGCGCAATCGACGCGCAGGATCATCGGCCACCTCCCATGAGGACCTTCCGGGCGCGTGAGCAGGCACGAAGCCGAACGGAGCGACTCGGAAACCGGCCGGTTCCGGGTCAGCCCGAGGCTTCCGGCCGCCCGGCGCCCCCGGCACGAAGCTGCTCGTTGATGCGCTGGGCCTCCTCGAGCTGGTCCTCGAGGATGATGATGCGGCAGGCGGCCTCGATAGGGGTGCCCTGGTCGACGAGTTCACGGGCCCGTGTGGCGATCCGCAGTTGGTAACGGGAGTAGCGACGGTGACCACCCTCCGACCGCAGCGGGGTGATCAGACGGTGCTCGCCGAGAGCGCGGAGAAACGCGGGGGTGGCGCCGAGCATGTCGGCGGCCCGGCCCATGGTGTATGCGGGGTAATCCTCGTCGTCGAGAGGAATGGAGGATCCGGGACGGGCAGGGGGCATAGACCTCTTCTTCCGATGGGACGCGTCGAGGGGCCCGAGCGCCGACCGGCGCTCGGGCCCCGAGCTTTCAACACCATCTGCCAGCTGACTGCGCTGACCTTCTGTGACCGCAGGTCCCGCCCGGAGGGCGGAGCTGCGGGGATCGCGGATGCGTGACCGGGGACCACCTTCCAATCCGGGGCCTGCGGTACCCGGGCGGTCCTATGCGCCCGGGCGATCCAAGATGGCGTTTCGCTCCTTCTCTCTTGTTCTTCCTGTACTTACCGGGTTATGCGGTACTGCTGTGCGGCCCCTGGGACCGCCCGGCCCGGCAACCGACGACAGAACCCACCACGTACGGCTCCGTCGCCCCGCTGCCGGTCCAGATTCACCTGCGCGGCAGTTCGTCCTCTGCCGCGCCCTTTCGACCTCTGGGCTACGGACAGAACACTAACCCCCGCAGTCGGCAATGTCTACTCTCGCCACTGCAGGTTTTCTGCCGGTGCCGACGTGGGGACTCTGCTCTGCCCACTGCGGGGGCGCCCCCGGCGAAGACGGAGCCGGCCATGCGCGCCCTGGCGGCGGCTGCCTGGTGGCCGCCGCAACCGGTCGACGCGGCGCCGCGCTCGTGGGACCGCGGAAAGGGGAGGCCGGTGTGCCCGCGCCGGTGTGCCCGCGAGGGACGACGGGCGCCGTGGAGTACCGGGCGAGACCGTCGCCGGACACGATCGCCGGTGCTGCCCGGAGAGCGCCTTGGTGGAGTGGGGGCCCGGAAGGCCGGCGTCAGCCGGTGCGCAGCGCCTCGGCGAGCGTGTCGGGGTCCGTCGTGGGCGCCGAACAGACGAAACCGCGGCACACGTACGCCGCCGCGCGGCCCCCGACCAGCGGCCGGTCGGCCAGCAGCGGCTGCGCCGCGCCCGGCTCGCCCACGGCGACCACCGCGCCGGGCGCTGTCCCCAGCAGCGCCACCCGGTGCAGCGCGGACCGCGCCGGATCGTCCGCCTCACCGACGACCGCGACCTCCCGCGGCCCGTCCAGCAGCGCCTCCCCGGCCGCCAGCCCCCAGCCGATGAACCGCGCCGCGCGCGGCCCCAGCGCCCGTACGACCCCCAGCGCCCGTTCCGCCGCCGTTCGGTACCGGCTCTCGCCGGTGTGGGCCGCGTACGACAGCAGCGCCGCCGCCGCGGCCGTCCAACCGGACGGCGTCGCGCTGTCCGTCGGGTCCTGCGGGCGCCGGATCAGCCGCTCCGCGTCGTCCGCGGTGTCGAACAGCGTGCCGTCGTCGGCGGTGAAGTGCCGCAGCACCGCATCCAGCAGGGTGCCGGACACCTCCAGCCACGGCGTCTCGCCGGTCACCGCGTACAGCGCCATCAGGCCCTCGGCGACGTCCGCGTAGTCCTCCAGCACACCAGCGCTCGGCCCGGCCACGCCGTCCCGCGACGTGCGCACCAGCCGGCCCCGGTCGTCGGTGTGCACCGCGAGCAGCAGGTCCGCCGCCGCGCTCGCCGCCTCCACCAGGTCGGGGCGGTCGAAGTACGCGCCGGTCTCGGCGAGCGCCGCGACCGCCAGACCGTTCCACGCGGCGACGACCTTGTCGTCCCTCCCGGGACGCGGCCGCCCCTCCCGCGCGGCGAACAACCGCTCCCGCACGGACGCCAGCCGCTCCGCCTCCCCCGCGTCCTCGGCCTCCGCGGGCAGTTGGAGCACCGACGCGCCCTCCTCGAAGGTGCCGCCCTCCGTCACCGCGTAACGGGCCGCCGCGAACGCCCCGTCGTCCTCGCCCAGCACCTCGGCGAGCTGCGCGGGCGTCCACACGAAGAACGCGCCCTCCTTGTGTGCGCCGGACCCGTCGTCGCTGTCGGCGTCCAGCGCGGACGCGAACCCGCCCTCCTCGGTGCAAAGTTCCCGCACGATGAAGTCCGCCGTCTCCAACGCGACCCGCCGCGCCAGATCGCTGCCGGTCGCCCGCCACAGATGCGCGTACACCCGGCACAGCAGCGCGTTGTCGTACAGCATCTTCTCGAAGTGCGGCACCACCCACTCCGCGTCCACGGAGTAGCGGGCGAAGCCGCCGCCGAGCTGGTCGTAGATCCCGCCGCGCGCCATCGCCTCGCAGGTGGCGTCGACCATCTGCAGCGCACCGTCCGAACCGGTGCGCGCGTGGTGGCGCAGCAGGAACTCCAGCGCCATGGACGGCGGGAACTTCGGCGCCCCGCCGAACCCGCCGCGCTTCTCGTCGAACTCGCGGGTGAGCCCCAGCAGCGCGGCGCCCATCTCTTCCTCGCCGGGCGGCTGCGGGCCGTCGTACTTCAGCGTCCGCCCGGCCAGTTCGCCGGTGATCCGCTTCGCCACGTCGGCGACCTCGCCGCGCCGGTCGGCCCACGCGGTGGCCACGCCGTCCAGCACCTGCCGGAACGACGGCATGCCGTGCCGAGGCTGCGGGGGGAAGTACGTGCCGAAGTAGAACGGCTCCGCCTCGGGCGTGAGGAAGACCGTCATCGGCCAGCCGCCCTGCCCGGTGGCGGCCTGCACGGCCTCCATGTACACGGCGTCCACGTCGGGCCGCTCCTCGCGGTCCACCTTCACGGACACGAAGTGCGCGTTCAGGTACGCGGCCGTCTCGTCGTCCTCGAAGGACTCGTGCGCCATCACATGACACCAGTGGCACGAGCTGTATCCGACCGACAGCAGAACGGGCACGTCGCGCCGCCGTGCTTCGTCGAAGGCCGCTTGGCTCCAGTGCCACCAGTGCACCGGATTGTCGGCGTGCTGGAGCAGGTACGGGGACTGGGAGTCGGCCAGTCGGTTCATGGCGACATCGTCGCACGATCCGGTCCGTCCGGCCCAACCCGCGGGCCGGAACCAGGGCGCAGACGGGAGCCACGCGCGTTCACTTGTTGTGACGGGCAGATCACGCCACGCACCCGGCGGAGTGCACGAGGAATCCCGCTGTCCGAGCAGTGCCCCGAGGACGGCACGCGGTGCCCCTCACCGGCGCCCGGCACGGCCGGTGACCCCGGCCGCCCCGAGGAGGCCCCGGGTCTCCCTGTGCGGGCGCCCGGGGTGGGGAACCGCGGATCAGAGTCCCATCAGTTCCCTCTGCTCGGCGGTGTGGTGGTCGCCCGCGGCCATCGGGAGGGCGTCGAGGCGGGCGAGCTGGGCCGCTGTCAGTTCCACCGTTTCCGCCGCAGCGTTCTCTTCGACGCGGGTGACGCGACGGGTGCCGGGGATGGGCACGACGCCGTCGCCCCGCGCGAGCAGCCAGGCCAGGGCGGTCTGGGCCGGTGTCACCCCCGCCTCGGCGGCGACGGCCTCCACCGCGTCGGCGATGGGCTGGTTGCGCCGGAAGTTGTCCCCCATGAACCGGGGGTTGGTCGCCCGCAGGTCGGTGTCGTCGAAGTCGTCGGTCGAACGGACACCGCCGGTGAGGAACCCGTGGCCGAGCGGCGAGTAGGCCACGAAGCCGATGCCCAGCTCCCGCAGCGCCGGCAGGACGTCGGCCTCGGGGTCGCGGGTCCACAGGGAGTACTCCGACTGCAACGCGGTGACCGGGTGCACCGCATGGGCACGGCGGATGGTGCCGACGCCGGCCTCGGAGAGACCGATGTGGCGGACCTTCCCCTCGGCGACCAGTTCGGCGAGGGCACCGACGGTGTCCTCGACGGGTGTGCCCGGGTCGACCCGATGCTGGTAGTACAGATCGATGTAGTCGGTCCCCAGGCGCCGCAAGGAGCCCTCGACGCTGGTGCGGACGTTGGCCGGGCTGCTGTCGGGCACGCCGGGGCCGCCGCCCGCGTGGGAGACGAGGCCGAACTTCGTCGCCACCACGACGTCGTCGCGGCGCCCCCTGATCGCGCGGCCGACGAGCTCCTCGTTGGTGAACGGGCCGTAGATCTCGGCCGTGTCGAGGAAGGTGACGCCCAGCTCCAGCGCCCGGTGGACGGCGCGGACCGATTCGGCGTCACTCGTTCCCGACCCGGTGTAGCCGAAGGACATCCCCATGGCGCCCAGCCCGATCCGGGACACCTCGAGGTCACCCAGCTTGATGTGTTTCACGCGTCTCTCCGTGCGGGGGAAGGGGCGCCCGGTCGGTGCACGGCGCCGTGCACCGACCGGACATCGGAACGTGCGGACGTCGGAACGTCGCAGGTTCCGGGATCAGACCTCGTACTCGACGCCGACTCCGCCGAAGTGGAGCCGGCCCTGCACGACGACCTGGTCGCCGTTCTTGTCGTAGCCGGTGAGCAGTCCGGCCTCCATGAGCCGGAGCACGATCTGCGTGGTGAGCTCCTGCTTGCCGACCCGGCCGAGCCGCTTGACGAGCGCCTTGTACCCGAACTCCTCCTCCGCGAGGTCCTGGAAGACCTGCCGGACCTCCTCGTCCATGGAGTAGTGCGCCATGTCGAGCCCCTCCTGGTTGGAGAGGATCTCGCGCTGTTCGAGGCGGAAGCTGAGCGGCTCGACCCGGTAGTGCGGCTTCAGCAGGACCTTGCCACCCGTCCACCGGAACCGGGTGATGCGGTTGAGCCGCTTGGTCAGGTCGCTGATCCAGCGCACCCGGGCTGCGTTCAGCTCGTCCTCGGAGAAGTCGTCGCTCAGTCCGGGGCGCTGGTGCTTTCCGATGGAGATCATCGTGGACGCCCGGTCACGGAAGTCGGCGACCGAGGTGCCGGATTCCTCCTGTCCGTTGCCGGTCAGCTTCTCGAACCACTGCCTGCGGCTCAGGCGGTCGTCGTCGGACTCGGTGATCCGCCGCTTGCGCCAGAACTCGGAGTCCGGTTCGGTGAAGGACGCGAACGTGTAGAAGGACGCGAGGAACTGGTGGTACTGCTCGTAGGCCTCGCGGTAGGTGCGGTTGTACCAGGCGTGTACGGCGTCGCGTTCTTCCTCGTTGTGGGTGATCCGGTCGATCGCCGCGGCGGCGGAGACGGCCGACTGCGAGGCCAGGTGCACTCCCTGGGAGAACAGCGGGTCGGTGAAGCACGCGGCGTCCCCGCAGAGGAAGTAGCGGTCGGCGGAGAACACCTCGGTGTCGTAGGACCAGTCGTGCACGATCCGGACCTCGTCGGCCTGGTCCGCTCCGGCCAGGAGTTCGGTGGCCTGGGTACACTTCGCCAGGGTGGACCGGTAGAACTCGTCGGCGCCCATCTCCCGCACCTCGGCGGACTTGGAGCGGTCCACGACGAGACCGACGCTGTAGAGGTCGTCCTTGACCGGGATCATCCAGACCCAGCCGTCCTCGAAGGTGATCGAGTACGTCGTGCCCTTGAGGTCTCCCTTGAACGGGTCCTCCATCGTGAAATACGACCAGACCGCGAAGTTCTTGTAGAACTCGTCGTACCTGCGCACTCCGAGCTTGCGGACCAGGGGTCCACCCGAGCCGCCCGCGTCGATGACGAAGTCGCCCTCGACGGTCGTCGTCTCGTCGCCCTGCCGGACCGTCAGGGCTACGCCCTCGGGGCGGGAGAGGTCGACGTCGGTCACGGTGGCCTCCTCGACGACCGTGACGCCACGCGCCCTGGCCTCGTCGAGCAGGAGCTGGTCGAACTCGTCCCGCTTGACCTGGATGGCGTGGTCGAAGACCCACGGCGCGACCTTCGGCGCCGCGAACGAGAAGGTCCAGGGCGCCTGGTCCTGCCCCCAGAGGAAGGTGGCGGACGGCTTCTTCACGTAGTTCTGCGCGTCGATCCTCTCCTGGAGTCCGAGCCGGTTCAGGATCGACATCGTGCCGGGCAGCAGGGACTCGCCGATGCGGTAGCGCGGGAACCTGGTGCGCTCGTACACCGCGACGTCGTGGCCGAGCTTCTGCAAGGTGAGGGCCGCAACACAGCCGGCGGGGCCGCCGCCGATGATCGACACCTTCGATCGTGCCATCTGTTCTCCCTGGGACAAGAGGAAAGGAACGGCGCGTCCGGTCGGCCGCGCGTTCCGGTGTGAAAGGGTGCGTGCGAGGTTCGGTCAGGTCTTGCCGGGACGCGACGACGACCGCACCTTCTTGAGGCGTTCCGACATCCCCACGGAGTCGACCACGCTGATCTTCGAAGGAATCTTGAACGGCTCGACCTTGTCGGCGAGGAATTCGAGGACGTGCTTCCGCAGGGCCGCGCGGTTCGGTTCCCCCAGCGGTTTGATGTCCACGCACACGATCTGCCCGGTGATCGCGTTCGGCCTGCCGTAGACCACGCAGTCCTCGATGAGCGGACTGCTCAGCAGCACGGATTCCAGTTCGAGCGGGAGGAGTTTCTCGCCACCGACGTTGATGACTTCCTTCGCCCGGCCCCTGATCCTGAGGTACCCGTCCGCGGTCTCCTCGACCAGATCTCCGGTCCTGAACCAGTGGTCCTCGGTCAGCGAGTCGTCGCGGTAGTTCAGATACCCGAGGAACTGGGTCCTGCTCTTGAGCTGGAGTTCGCCGTCGACGATCCGGTATTCCACGTGGGCGTCCGAGATCTTGAAGTATGTGCTGCTCGACGACTCACTCGTCGTCGTCGCGATCCCGGTTTCGCTCGTGCCGAAGGTCTGGAGCAGCCGCACTCCGGGAAAGTTCCGGTTGACGCGCTTGAGCAGTTCGTCGGACATCGGTTCGGTGCCGTAGGTGACCAGCCGCAGACTGCTGAGGTCGTAGGTGCGGCGATAGTCGCCCATGAGGATCAGATTGAGGAACGTCGGGCTCGCGGGCAGTACCCGGATGCCGTGACGCTCGATCAGTCGGCAGATCTCCTCGGGGGTGCGCTCGCGCGGCAGGACCGCGGTGCTGCCGACGAGAAGCGCACTGAGCAGGGAGTTGATGCCACCGATGTGGTCGAACATCAGCACCATGAGAATGTTCAGCGGGGTTTCGCTGCGCCGGGGGCGCTTTTCCAGCTTCTCCCCGACCAGCGCGTCGAGGCTGTGCAGGATGACCTTCGGGGCGCCGGTGCTGCCGCTGCTGAGCAGGACGAGTCCCGCGGCCTTCTCGTCGCTGAGCCGCCCGATCATGGCGGCGGGTCCGGACGACGGCGCCGCGAGCTCCTCGACACCGAGTTCGGCACCGTCCGGCGTCACCAGGAACCGGGGCCTGCAGTGCTCGGTGACGGTGTCCAGGTCCCGCTCGCTGAGCGTCACCAGCGGGACGACGACGTTCCTGTTGAGGAACAGCGCGAGCAGGGTCGCTATGGAACCCAGCGAGTAGTTGCCGTTCACGACCACGACGTCGTGCGGAGCCACACCGTGCTTCTCCAGTACATCCTGCGTGTACCGGATCCGCTCCAGGAGCTCCTGGTAGGTGAATCCGTCCGCCTGGTCGAGGATCGCGGTTCGTGTGCCGAAGTTGGTGAACCGCCGTATCAGTTCGTCCCGCACTCAGTGCACCCCCCCAAGGAATAGCGTCTCGCCGGTGACGAAGGACGATTGCCGTCCGATGAGAAATTCAACGGGCCCTGTGATGTCGGATGTCGTGCACATGCGCCGTATCGCCTGGCGTTCGATCAGTGCGTCGATGTGGGACTGTGCGACCGTCCGGGTGAGCGCCGTGCGGACCGGTGGCAGCCCGATGGCGTTGACCCGGACACCGAAGCCGGACAGCTCCTTGCTCATGACCCGGACGAGTTGCTCGACCGCGCTCTTGCTGGCCGAGTAGGCCAGATGCCCCTCCAGCGCCCAGGGCACCGCGATCGTGCTCACGTTCAGGATCGCGGCACTCGGCTCGTCCGACTTGCGCAGCAGTTTCACGGCCTCGCGGCAACAATTCAGGACGGCGAAGAAGTTGACGTCGAAGATGTCCCTGGCGACGGATTCCGGAGTCGTCATGAAGTGGTTCATGGTGGACGTGCCCGCGTTGTTGATCAACGCGTCCAGGTGACCGTGCTCTTTCCGTACTGCACGGAACATCTTTTTGACCTGGGAGAGGTCGGTGACGTCGACCTGATGGTGCCCGTAATTCGGGTGGTCGATGGCGGACGGCTTCCTGCTGCACCCGATGACGTCGTGCCCGGTCTCGAGGAAGTGTTCGGCAAGTGACCTGCCGATCCCGGTCCGGGTGCCGGTGATCATTATTCTCATGCGGTCACGCCGCGTCGGCACCGACCAACTGCAGCTCCTCCTCAATGAACGCGATCAGCCGACGGACACTGCTGAACGGACTCACCCGGAGCGAGACGGCCTTCTCCGAAGCCAGAGTGACCTCTACCTCGAATTCATCCTCAAGGATTTCCTCCACCTGCGAGAGGAAGGCAACGAGATACATCGACTCGAATATCCCGTCGTTGCCGTAGAGGCACAGATCGAGGACATTGTCGGTGGGTATCTTCTCTTCGCGCATCGTATTGATGTCGTCGATCGCATCGACGATGATCTGCAGGATTCGATCCGTCAAGGCCGGCCTCCCTCTACTGGGCCCCATTCAGATGCGTCAGAGTCAACGCCCGGACCTTTATCGCATACGCCGGTGCGACGCGCAAGAGTCGTTCAGAATGTGCGAACGGCTGTGCAACTGCGCTGTTGCTCACTTGCACGGCGACCTCTCGACCAGGGCCGCGACCTGCACTCACGCCCTCGGGCGCCCTGCCTGCCTCTCTCCGCGCACGGACGTACTCCCGGGGGTGCGACGTTCCCCCCGAACTCTGTTGACAGGATCTCGGCACCCCGGCAAGAATCACGTCCGCTTGACGTCTTGTTCACTTCACGGTGCCCCTCGCCGCGAATTCGGAAACCAGATCCGACGAGCCTTCCAGTGAGTCGTGCATACGCGGAGCAGCCGCTTGTGAGCAGTTTCCGCAGCGCTCCGTGAATGCAGGCCTTCTCCGTGATCGCAAAGGAAAGCCATGACTGAACAGGCCACCCGCCGTTCCGACGCCACGCTTCGGGACACCGCTCCCGTCCTGCTGCTCGTGGGCAGCGGATTCCGCCCCTACCGCGAATACATCCTGGCCGCCGTCTCCCAGCACTACAGGCTGTGGCTCCTGGACTCCTCGGAGGCGACCTGGCAGCTGACGTACTGCGAGGGTGCCACCCGGGTCGACACCCGCGACCCGGAAGCCCTGCGCGAGGCGGCGGAAGCGCTCACGACATCGCTGCCGGTCGTGGGGGTCTTCACCTACGACGAATCGCAGGTCGTCTTCTGCGCACGCCTCGCTCAGGACCTCGGCCTGCCCGGCAGTCCGCCCGAGGCCGTCAGCGCCTGCCGCGACAAGGCGACCACGCGCGCCGTACTCACCGCCGCCGGCGTGCCCCAGCCGGCCTCGCGCACGGTCACCAACGCGGAGGAAGCGCTCGCCGCGGCCGAGGAGATCGGGTATCCGGTGATCGTCAAAGCCCGCGCGATGGCCGGCAGTGCCGGGGTCGTGCGCGTCGACAGCGCCGGGGAGGTGGCCGACGCCTTCGCCGCCGCCGACGGGACGGACGCCCTGGGTCTGTCCCGCCACGAGGAGAACGTCCTGGTGGAGGAGTTCCTGACCGGGCCGGAGATCAGCATCGACGCCGTCGTCCACGGCGGAGAGGTCACGCCGACCGTCCTGGCCCGCAAGCGCCTCGGCGGGGCACCGTATTTCGTGGAGACCGGGCACGACGTCGACGCGCAGGACCCGCTGCTCGGCGACGAGGACCTGATGGGCCAGTTGCAGGAGATCCACCGCGCACTGGGCTACGTCGACGGCGCCACCCACTCCGAGTTCAAGCTCACTCCACGGGGCCCCCGCCTGGTGGAGGTCAACGCCCGCCTCGGCGGAGACCTGATCCCCTACGTCGGTCTGCTGGCCTCCGGCGTCGACCCCACGGTCGCCGCCGCCCACGTCGCCGCCGGCCGGAAGCCCGACACCACCCCGGAGTTCCGCCGGTTCGCCGGCATCCGCTTCCTGCCGCCCGAGCGCACCTGCGAGGTCGTCGAGGTCGTCGTGCACGAGGAGCGGTTCGGTCCGACGATCCACGAGACGCGCGTCACCGCGCGCCCCGGCGGGCGCCTCGCGCCCCCGCCGGAGGCCTTCCTGACCCGCTACGCGCACGTCGTGGCCGTGGGTGAGGACCAGGAACAGGTGCTGGCCGACCTCGCGGCCCCGGAGCGCCTGGTCGAACTGCGCGCCCGTGCCCTGACCGACTGACCCGGAGCCGATCCCACGACGAGAACAGGACCCACGTCCCATGACGCGTATGTCCGAGGGTCTGAGCGGTGGTCCCGCCGACCTGGCCGACGTGCCCCTGGAGACGCGTTTGTCCACCGGCCCGCTCCACGCGTCGGTGAGCGACCCCGCGCTCACTTCCATGACCTTGCTCAACGAGATCGCGGGACGGTTCCCCGACGCCGTGTCCTTCGCGGCCGGGCGCCCGTACGAGGGCTTCTACGACGTCGCCGACCTCGGCCGCTACATGAGCGCCTTCGAGAACCACCTCACGGACGCGCTCGGTCTGAGCCCCGAGGCCACACGGCGCACGTTCTTCCAGTACGGGCGCACCAAGGGTTTCATCCACCACCTGATCGCCCGGCACCTGCGGAACGACGAAGGGCTCGATGTCGAGCCCGAGTCGGTGGTCGTCACCACCGGCGTGCAGGAAGCGACGGTCCTGGTGCTCCGGGCGCTGCGGACTGACACCCGCGACGTCGTCTTCGCCGCGTACCCGTCGTATGTCGGGTTCCTCGGCGCGACACGCCTCGTCGACATGCCCGTGAGATCCGTGCGCGAGGGCCCGGACGGCATCGACGTGGCCGACCTGGAGGAAAAGATCCGCCGAGCCCGGGCCGAAGGGCTGCGCCCCCGCGCCGTCTACGTGGTACCCGACTTCGCCAACCCCAGCGGTGCCAGCATGCCGTTGGCGGACCGGCGCGGTCTACTCGACCTGGCCGCACGCGAGGACGTCCTCGTTCTCGAGGACAACCCGTACTCGATGTTCCACTCGGGCGGTGAACGGCTGCCCACGCTCAAGTCCCTGGACGCGGAGCGACGCGTGGTCTACTTCGGGTCGTTCGCCAAGACCGCCTTCGCCGGAGCGCGGGTGGGGTATGTGGTGGCGGACCAGTCCGTCGTCGGAGGCTCCCTGTTCGCGGACGAGCTGGCCAAGCTCAAGAGCATGCTCACCCTCAACACGTCGACGGTCGCCCAGGCAATCATCGGCGGATTCCTGCTGGAGAACGGCTGCAGCGTGGAGCGCGCCTCCGCGCGGGAGGCCGAGGTCTACCGCGGGATCTGCGGGCCGTACTCACCGGCCTGGAGGAGTGGTTCGGCGCAGGCGGGCCCATGAGCGCCGCCGGAGTGTCCTGGAACGCCCCCAAGGGCGGCATGTTCGCAGTGGTCACGCTCCCCTTCCGCGCGGACGACGCCATGCTCGAGTACTCCGCCAGCCACTTCGGTGTGCTGTGGACCCCCCTTCACCACTTCTACGCGGGTAACGGCGGGTTTCACCAGATACGCCTGTCGTACAGCGTGCTGACGCACCGACAGATCGCTCTCGGGATCGAGCGCCTCGCCGCGCTCATCGCCGACCGCACCTGACATCACCGCCCGAGCGGCACAAGGAGCCCAGGAGATGGAACCGACGACTCTGCGACCGGCCGTGCCCGTTGCCCGGACCACGGCCCATGAGGTGATCGCGTGACGATGACGGCTGAACCCCCGACGCCTTCGAAGCCCGGCCAGGACCACAAGCTGCGCCGCGAGCTCGGATTCTGGAGCCTCACGGGGATCGCGTTCGGCGCGATCATCGGCTCCGGCTGGCTGTTCGGCGCCTTCTACGGTGCCGCCGCCGCGGGCCCTGCGGCCGTGCTGTCATGGGTCATCGCGGGTGCGGCGCTCACGTTGATCGCACTGGTCCTCGTCGAACTGGGCTCGGGGACCCCGGAGTCCGGCGGCTTGGTGCGCTGGCCCTTCATCGCCAACGGGCCGCTCGCCGGCACCCTCGTCGGCTGGGCCGTGCTGCTCGCCGTCGCCAACTCGATGGCGGCCCAGGCGTCCGCGATCGTGCAGTACGCGGACCGGTACCTGCCCGGGCTGTTCGTCGACGGCTCCCTGTCCGCGTCGGGCAAGGCCGTCGGCGCCGCGCTGCTGCTCGTGCTCGTCGTGCTGAACTGGTTCGGGGTCAAGCTGTTCGCACGCCTGAACCTCGTCGCCACCGTGATCAAGGTCCTGATACCGGTCGTCACCGTGGTGGCGCTGCTCGTGTCGAGCTTTCACCCCGGCAACGTCTCCGCCGGCGGCGGGTTCGCGCCCTACGGCTGGTCGGCCTCACTGACCGCGATCGCCGGGGCGGGGATCATCTACGCCCTCAACGGCTTCGCCACGCCGATCGAGCTGTCGGGCGAGGCACGCAACCCGCGCCGGGACATCCCCCGCGCGGTGCTGACCGCCATCGTGCTCTCCGTCGCGCTGAACGTCGTCCTGCAGCTCGCCTTCGTCCTCGCCGTGCCGGAGGCCAGCCTCGGCTCGGGCTGGACGGGGCTGAGCTTCTCCTCGCCGTTCGGCGAACTCGCCCTGCTCCTGAACCTGGGCTGGCTCGCCACTCTCATCTACGCCGACGCCGTGTTCTCGCCGTCGGGCTCGACGTACGTGATGGTCGCGGCCGGCAGCCGCGAGACGTACGGGGTGGCCAAGAACCGCGGGCTGCCGCGGCGGTTCGCCGCCGTGCAGGACCGGACCGGGGTGCCGAGGAACGCGCTGGCGCTGAACTTCGTGCTCAGCATGGTGTGCCTGCTCCCCGCCGAGGGCTGGCAGGAGATCATCGGCATGGTGGGCGTGCTCGCGCTGCTCACCTACTCGCTGTGCACCGTGGCCGCGGGCACCTTCCGCGTCGCGGCACCCGAGCGTCTCGCGGGCTGGGTCCGCGGGCTGGGCTGGATCGCTCCGGCCGGCTTCGTCGTCGGCTCGGAGCTGGTCTACTGGGCCTCGTGGGAGACGCTGCGCACGGCGCTGCCGGCGATGATGGCCGCAGTCCTCCTCTTCGTCGCACTGCGCCGCCGCGAACTCGACATCATGACCGAGCTGCGGACCGGGCTGTGGCTGCTCGCGTTCATGTCCTGGCAACTGGTCCTCTCCGGCCTCGGCACGTTCGGTGGCGCGGGGATCGTCCCCGCTCCGTGGGACACCGTCGCCGTGGCTGTGTGCGGGGTGCTCACCTACCACTGGGGGGTGCGCTCCGGCGCGGCGTACCTGCGTCGCCACCCGTCGTGACCTCCTGGGGCCAGGGACGGGGTTGCGAGGCGTCCGCGACCACGGTGCGCCCGCTCCCCGCGGCCGTCCGTTCGCCGCGCCCTTCCCGGCCGGACGGACGCCCGTTCAAGTGAGATGTTCCGCAGTTGTACGGGACGTTCCGCACCCCGCGTCCGCCTGCGTCTGTACGCCCTTGAGAAATCCCGCACGGATCGACAAACTCCAAGCTGCCAACCGACTTCGTGAGCACACCGAGTCCTGCCGCACGCCCCTTAGAAGGAACTGAGCGCTGATGCCCGGCCTTTCTCTGCGTCCCGACGCGCTCAGCGTGCGGGGCCTCTTCAGCTTCCTCCGCGATCTCGACCTGGACTGCGACATCAACCCGTGCGCCGCCTGGATCGGTGCGCTGGACCCGGAGCGCGCGGACGATCCGGCCGGCGTGGTGGAATTGCTCCGCGCATTCGGCCTCACCGGTGCGCTGGCGCATCTCCTCGGCATCGACGAGTCCGAGGTGACCGCGACCTGCGTCGTCCACGAAACACCCATGGACGGCGGCACGGACCAGCTCGCCGAGCCGATGTCGGACTACCACAACGGCCGCCCGCTGCGACTCGACGAGGCGGCCCTCATCGCCTGCTGGCCCCGCTCGGACGGCGAGCACGTGGTCTTCGTCAAGCTGAACCACCTGGTCGTCGACCTGGGAGACGCGGTGGCCGTACTCAAGGCGGTTCGGGCCCATCTACGGGGTACTGCGCCCCGCCGCGTCGGCGCCCGCTACCGCGACCACGCGGCGCTGGTGGCCAGGTACGCCGCGCTCCCTCCGGCCGACCCCGACGTGGTGGAGAAGGCGCTCGGCGCCGTGCCCGAACCGGGGCGCAGGGGAATTCCGGTGATCTCCGAATCCAGCGAGCAGTGGCTGCCGTTGCGCAGAGGCATCTCCTTCGACGATCTCCTCAGCACCGTCACCGACATCGTGCTCCGGACGATCGGTGGGGGCCTGGTGCTGCAGTATCCGGTCTCGCGCTGGGAATTCGCACGGAAGGGCGGATACTTCGTCGAGATCAAACCTCTGGTGGTGCGCGGCGAATCGGCCGCGGACTACACGCCGGAGTACTTCCGGCAGACCCGGGACTTCTACGACTCCCTCGGTCGCTTCTCCCTGTCCGACCTCCCCTCGTTCGGCGCCGCCCTGGCCCGCGCACGGATGCCACGCATCGTCGTGTCGGACACGACGCTCATGCGCCCCGAACCGGACCTCTGGCAATGGATCCCAGTACGCACCCACCGAATCTTCGATGACCTGAAGTTCCTGGCCGACCGGTCGATGCCGGGGCCCCCGCTGCTGCGGCTGCAGTACAAGAACAGATTCCTGCCGCCGGAGGTCGTCACGGACATCCTGGGCCGGCTCGACGAGCGCGTCGGGACCGGCGGCGGACCACACGGGCACGCCGGGTGAGCGGGCCACCGTAGTCGTCCGCAGCCCCTCCCGTCAGGTGCTCTTCCGCCGTGTTGTTCCGCCACGGCGGGTTCAACTGGTTCAGCAAGTCGAAGAAGGACGTGTTCCCCGTGGATCTACCTGAGCTCGTCGCACACCACCTCACGCGGCACGGCGCCATGACGGCCCTGGAGTCCGGCGCGCGAACGTGGTCGTACGCCGACCTCGACGAGGCCACCCGGGACCGCGCGACGCAGCTGCGTCGGCTCTCCCCCGACGGCGGACGGGTCGTCGTGGTGGGCGAGCACACAGCCGACGCGCTCGTGTGGGCGCTGGCCGTGATGCGGTCGGGGCTCGTCTACACCCCGCTCAACCCCGGCCTGCCTGCGGAGCGCATGTGCGAAGCGGTGCGGCTGGCCGCACCCGACGCCGTGATCTGCTGCACGCAGGACTCGCTGGACGCCCTCCGCGAGGGCGGCGCTGCCACGTGCGTGCTGGGAACCGACGACGTCGCACGGGCTGCGGCGGCGGCCCCGGCAGCTGACGCGGCGGACGCCGTGCCCCTCGTGTGGCCGGCGCAGGAGATCGCGTACTCCATCTTCACGTCCGGCTCGACCGGCCGGCCCAAGCTGGTGAACGTCGGCCACGCCGGGATCGAGAACCTCTGCCGTGCCCAGACCCGGCTGTTCGGCGTCAAGCCCGGCCACCGGATGCTCCAGTTCTCCTCGCTGTCGTTCGACGCCTCCGTCGCCGAGATCCTGGTCGCGGTCCACGCCGGCGCGCGGTTGGTCGTTCCCGCCTGGGACGGCGGTTCGTGGCTCAGCGCGGTCGGTCGCCATCTCCAGGCCAACGCCTGCGACATCATGACGGTGCCCCCGTCGGTGTACGCGCGCTTCGACGACGAGGCTCGCAAGGCAATCGGCACCGTCGTCTTCGCCGGTGAGGCCCTGTCCGAGGTGGAGTTCCGCGCGGCCGCCCGCTACAGCCGTGTCCTGAACGCCTACGGTCCCACCGAAGGAACGGTCTGTTTCAGCGTCGCCGAGCCCTCACGCTTCACGGCCTCGATCGGCCGGCCCATCGACGGCTGTTCGGCGCGGATCCACGACCCCGGCAGCAACACCTACAGCGAGGCGGGCCGGGGCGAACTCGTCCTGCTGGGCGCCGGGGTGGCACTCGGCTACGAGGGCGTCTCCGGGGACGGGCCGGGCCCCTTCACCACGGTCGAGGGCACGCCCGCCTATCACACGGGTGACGAAGTCGAACTGCGCGACGGTGAGGTGTACTACCTGGGGCGGCTGGACGAACAGGTCAAACGCCTGGGCCACCGCATCGGGATGACCGAACTGGGCGGGTGGCTGGCGCAGTTGACGGGCGCCTCGGTCGCCCTGGTCGCGGACGGCACGTCGCTGGTCATGGCGCACACCGCGACGGACCGGTCCGAGGAAGAGCTGAGGTCGTGGCTGCGTGAACTGCTCCCGGCGTGGGAGATGCCGGACGTGCTGCTCGGGCTGACGGAACTCCCCGTCACCGACAGCGGCAAGGCGGACAAGGCGGCGCTGAGGGCGCTGGCACGACGCGCCCAGGAGGAGGGGGCCGGTGGCCCGAGCGACGCCCCGGAGCCGGGCGACGACGGGGAGGTCGTCCGCACGGTCGTGAAGAACGTCCTGGGCACCGAGATCGAGCCCACCGTCTCCATCTTCGACGCAGGGGCGGACTCGCTCGCGCTGGTGCGCATCCAGGTGGAGCTCAGCGAGATCTACGGCGAGGACCCCGTCCAGGCCGTCTTCGACCTGCTCAACTACGACTTCACCATCGAGGGCTTCCTCACCGGTCTGCGTGGCCGACCGGGAGCGGAGAGCTCCCCCGAGCGGCAGGTGCTCGACACCGTCGCCACGGAGCTTGCCGGGCTGCCGGCGGCCCTCGCCGCGCTGCGCCCGGCACGGCCGACCGGAACGGCCCGCCCCGACGCGTTCACCGTGACCGGAGCCGGCGGCTTCATCGGCGGGCACGTCCTCGACCGGCTTCTCGACGACGGCCGGCGCGTCACCGTGGTCACGACGAGCGACCCGCGGCAGCTGGTGACGCGGCACTGCGCACGCTTCGAACGAACGCCCGAAGACCTGGCCGGCATCGAGTTCCTCGGCTACGACGACCTGGAGGCGATCGCCCGGGGCGGCTCCGGGACCGGTTCCGGCCGATGGGGCGCCGTCATCCACTGCGGCTACGAGGTCAACCATCTGCTGCCGCTGGAGCGCCAGTTGAGCGGCAGTGTGGCCACAACCGGCACGCTGGTCCGCGCAGCGGCCGCACGGGACGCCTCCCGTTTCGTGTTCCTCTCCGCCGCCTCGGCCGGCCCACGTTTCGTACCGTTGACCGAGGATGCGCTGGCTGCGGTGGGCGACCCCTACTCGCAGTCGAAGTTCGTCGCCGAGGCCTACGTCGGCGCGCTGGAGAGCGAGCACTGCGGCGTCGACGTGCTGCGTGCCGGGCTGGTGTACGGGCACAACGCCCGCGAGGGCGAGTTCCTGGACCGGGATGTCTTCGCGCAACTCCTGCGGCTTTCGCTGCGGCACGGCGCGGCGCCCCGGCTCGAGGGCCTCGTCCCGGTCTGCCACGTCTCCGATGTGGTGGACGACCTACTCGCCGCGGCCGGCTCGGACAGCGCCGGCACCCGTTCCGTCCTGGTGTACCGCACCTACGACCGCCACCAACTGCTCACCGAACTCGGCCTCGACACCGACTCGTTGGTCAGCCCCGAGGAGTGGCTCAGCACCGTCACGGAATCCGGCGCCGCTGACGTCCGCATCCTGGCAGCCCTCCGGCAGCAGCTGGGCGCGGCAGCCGGGTGGGCCACATCGGTCGGCGCGACGGACCGGCAGATCATCCGGGAACTCCGGCAGACCTACCTGGGAGCGTAGCGATATGGACACCGAGAAGGGTTGGCACCGGGGGGAGCCCCTCGACCCGGCGGTCCTCGAGGAGGAGATCGGGGCCCGGAAGGAGCTCCAGGAAGGGGACTTCTCCCGCTGGAGGCATGCCGGCGGCCACTCCCTGCGCGAGGAGCTGACCGGGAAGCCCGAGCGGCTCTTCGTGTTCCGGGTCGGCGAGCGCTGGTACGCGGGGTACAAGACGATCTCCGGGTACGTACTGGAGCGGGACATGCCTGGCATGTTCTGCAGCCGGGTGTACTGGTACAACGTCGTCGGGGAGTTGGAGTCCTTCCGCACTTCGGCGGCCGACGCGCGGGTCGCCTTCCGCCCCCTCGCGGAGACGGAGCGCCGTGCGGCGTTCGACGCGATCACGCCCCTCACCGAGATCGTCCACCCCTTCACCAAGCAGCGGGAGCAGGGCAGCGAGAAGACGAGCCCACCCGACGGATGGCTGGTCAGCGACGAGCGAGACGCCTACCTGAGCATGGGCGAGGAGCACATACGCCGCTACACCAAGGAACTGTTCGGACCGCGGTTCCGTGCCCTCACCGAGGACGTCCTCGCCTACGACCCGGCCTGCTCGACCGGCCGGTTCCTGTCCGAGTTCGCGACGCTCAACCCGGAACGGATCAGGACCGTCGGCCAGGACTTGAGCCGGGAGATGACCGAGTACGCCAAGAGGCGTCTGGACCGGGTGCACCACGGCGACGCGATGCACCCCGAGCCGGAGCCGGGAAGCGCCGAGATCGTCTTCAGCCGCTTCCTCAACTCCGAGGTCGTCTCGACGGCCCGGGCACGGGAGATCCTGCCGCGGCTCGTCACCACTCTGCGTCCCGGTGGGTCGATGGTGCTGCTCGGCCACAGCCCGGTCCTGCTCGATGCCATCGACCTCGTGGGCGCGGGGCTGCGGGTACTGCAGACCACCGCGCGGCAGGACGACTGCGTTTTCCAGTACTACGTCTGCGAACTCGGAGGCTGATGTGACCCTGTCGTTGAAGAAGAACGTGATCGCGGAGCCGGCCGTCGCCGGATGGTACGCCTGGTCGTACCTGCTGCCCCCGCAGACGCTGGCGAAGTACCTGAAGGGTCACTACCGGAACGTCGTCGAGTCCTTCCTGGACAAGCCCGAGGCCCACCGCACCGCGCTGAAGCAGGCCCGCTTCCAGGGCGGGCCCTTCGTGCACGAGCAGGAGGGTTCGTACGAGAAGATCAAGGAGTGGTACGCGGCCTCCCGCGAGCAGCTCGCCCCGCTCCTCGACCTCGCCGACTCCATCGACGAGCTGGAACAGAAGATCCTGCCCGAACTGAGCGGCGCATCCATGGAACCGGTGTACCGCGGACTGCCCGAGCCGCTGGCGGGGCGGGTTGAGCTCTTCTACAACCGCGACAACCGCACGCCCGACTACCGGTTCATCGAGCCGCTGCTCTACGCCTCCCCCTACTTCGACCCGGGGCTGCAGCAGGTCCGGTTCTCCACGATCGACCAGGACGCCCGGCAGTTCGCCCTCACCACGCCCGTCCTGGAGTACACGCCCGAACAGGTCCTGGTCACCGTTCCGCTGGACTCTCCCCTGCTCGACGAGATCTTCGCCGGGGGCCTCGACCCGAAGGACCTGGAACGCATCACGGCGGAATTCGGCCTCGACGGTGAGCGCGCGGCCACCTTCAAGAACTTCTTCGAGGAGACTGCCGAACCGACGGTCGACGCGCAGGACGCACCGGACGTCATCGAGTACGTCGGCCACGCGTGCGTGTTCGTCCGGAACCGGGGCACCACGTTCCTGGTCGACCCGGTGATCAGCTACAGCGGCTACTCGCAGGAGAGCGACGGCAGGTTCACCTTCGACGACCTGCCCGAACGCATCGACTACGTGATGATCACGCACAACCACCAGGACCACATGCTCCTGGAGACCCTGCTGAAGATCCGGCACCGGGTGGACAGGGTCGTCATCGCGAAGTCCGCCAACTCCAGTCTGGTGGACCCCGACCTCAAGCGGATTCTGCGGAGTCTCGGCTTCCACGACGTGGTGGAGCTCGACGACCTCGAATCACTCGCCACGCCCGGCGGCAGCATCACCGCGCTGCCGTTCCTCGGCGAGCACGGCGACATCAGGATCCGCACCAAGTGCGGCTGGCTCCTCGACTTGGACGGCACCCGCGTACTGTTCGCCGCCGACTCCACCAATATCTCGCCGCAGCTGTACGCGCAGATCACCGCGAGCGTGGGCCGGGTGGATACGGTGTTCATCGGGATGGAGAGCGTGGGCGCCCCGGTCAGCTGGCTGTACGGGCCGCTCTTCCCGGAGAAGCTGGAACGCAGGATCGACGCGGGCCGTCGTCTCAAGGGCAGCAACTTCGAGCAGGGCGCGGCGATCGTCGACACACTCCAGGCGGACGCGGTCTACGTGTACGCGATGGGGCAGGAGCCCTGGCTCGGCGCCGTGATGTGCGTCGAGTACGACGAGAAGCACCCGGCGATGATCGACAGCGACAAGCTGGTGGCGTACGTGAAGGAGCGCGGGGGCACGTCCAAGCGGCTGTACCTGCACGAGACGATCGAGGTGCGTCCGTGACCGCCGGGAAGCAGCACGTCGTCCATATCGGGTTCCACGCCTCGGAGGCGCACACGGTCGACTTCGACGCCGACCATGTGACGGCGGTGATGGCTCGCGGGAGCCTCACCCGGCTCCCCGGGGAGCTGGCGTCGCGGTTCGCCCGGATCGCTCTCCTGGACCTGCCGGACTCGGCGGATCTGGACACCTACGACCGCGCCTACGACCACATGTGCGACCTCGTCGACGAACTCTCCGCCGAGTTCGGAGCACCGGACGCGATCGTGGCGCTGTACGAGCACACGACGCTTCCCGCCGCACGGCTGCGCGAGCGCTTCGGGCTCCCCGGCACAAATGTCCGGACCGCCTTGCTGTGCCGGGACAAGGTGCCGATGAAGGAGACACTGGCGGCGGCGGGCGTTCCCGTGCCGCGCTTCCTGCCGGTCGGCCCGGAAACCGGCAGGTCCGAGCTGGAGGACTTCCTGGCACCAATGCCGCCGGGGCCGATCGTGCTCAAGCCGCGCAGTCAGGGCGCGAGCATCGGAGTGCGCATCCTGGACGACGCCGACGCACTCCTCGTCCTCGCTGCCGAGGGCGGCCTGGAGGAGGGGCACGAGGTCGAGGAGTTCGTGCAGGGCCCCATCTACCACATCGACGGAGTCGTCCGCGCCGGCGAGATGCGCTGGTTCTGCACCTCCCGCTACCTCGACACCTGCTTCAACTTCCAGCACGGCGATCAGCCACTCGCCGCAGTGACCTCGGACAGTCCCGAACTCACCGAGCGCATGCAAGAGTTCACCGCGCGGGTACTCGACACGCTGGGCCTGACGGACAGCACTTTCCACATGGAGCTGTTCCACACCCCCGACGACGAACTGGTCTTCCTGGAGATCGGCAACCGCTTCGGCGGCGCCGGCATCTCGTGGCACCAGCGCACGGTCTTCGGCGTCGATCTCGCCAAGGAGGCGGTGCTCGCCTGCACGGGCAGGCCGTCGGAGGTGCTCACCCCGAAGACCATGCTGGACACGCCGGACCCGGGCGCTTCCGGATGGCTGTACATGCCGCTGGGGGCCCAGGGCTCCGTCCACGTGCTCGGCGTCACCGGGCTGGAGGAGCTGCCGGAGGCGGTCCTGAGCGCCGAGGTTCCCGCAGTGGGCGACGTGCTGAACGGGCGCGGCAACGTCTGGCGCACCGGCGGCAGGTTCCTGGTCGGCGGCCCGTCCACGGCCTCGGTGGAGCAGAGCATGGCCCGGATCGTCGACACGTACACACTCACCACGAAGGCGGGAGACTAGCGATGGCACGCACCAGGCTGGGCACACACATCGGGGTGGTCGTCGACGACTACCGGATGGATGCGGCCGATCCGGGGTTCCGGGACTTCGTGATGGAGCTGCTGCTGCAGCACAAGGTGGTGTTCTTCAAGAGCCAGCACTTCAGTCCGGCCACCTTCACGCAGATGGTGGGGGCGCTGGGCAACAAGGAGGTGCACCCCTTCCGCACGGCGGGTGAGAGCGAGGTGATCACCGGCATCTCACCGTTCCAGCCGTACCCCGAGTACCCCGAGATCACCGGTCTCTACCACGACGAGAAGACCACGGGGAACCTGAACTCCTGGCACAGCGACCTCAACTGGCGGGAGGAGCCGCCCTTCGCCTCGGTCCTTCGGGCCGTGCGGATACCGCCCACGGGCGGGGACACCTGCTGGGCGAACATGGGCAAGGCGTACGACTCGCTGAGCGACTCGGTGAAGTCGGAACTCGCTGAACTGCGGGTCGTGCACGACTGGGTGCAGATCTACCGCCGTGCCTTCAAGGGCAGGGAGGACATGCTCCGCGAGATGCAGGAAAAGCTCCCCGCCCAGTCGCACCCCCTGGTCATGACCCACCCGTTGACGGGGGAGAAGGTGCTGTTCTCCAACAAGGTCTCCGGCGTCCGCATCGAAGGGGTCGGCGACGAGGAGAGCCGCCGTATCCTCGACCTGGTCCACCGCCTGGCCTGGCGGCCGGAGTTCCAGTGCCGCTTCCGCTGGGAAGAGGGCGACGTCGCGATCTGGGACAACCTCGCGACCCAGCACTACGCGGTCTCCGACTACGCACCACACGTCCGCAAGATGGAACGCATCACCCTGGAAGGCATGCCGATCAAGTGACTCAGATCATCGTTGTCAACGGCGGATCCAGCTCCGGCAAGACCGGAATCACCCGCTGCCTGCAGTCCGTTCTCCCCCAGCCGTGGATCAGCCTCGGTGTGGACGACCTCATCGAGGCGCTGCCCGCGAGGATGATGCAGTCGGACGGGGGCGTCGAACTCGGTAAGGACGGGGAGGTCGAGGTCGGCTCCGATTTCCGCGAGGCCGAGTCCGCCTGGACCGCGGGCATCGCGGCGATGGCGCGGGCCGGAGGTCGGATCATCATCGATGACGTCTTCCTCGGTGGAAAGGAGTCGCAGGACCGGCTCCGCGAGCGCCTCGAGGGGCTCGACGTGCTCTGGGTCGGCGTGCGGTGCGACCCGGAGGTCGCTGCCGGTCGGGAGATCGCCCGCGGTGACCGAGTACCCGGAATGGCCGCCTCGCAGGCGGAAAAGGTGCACAAGGACGTCGTCTACGACGTCGAGGTCGACACCAGCCACACCGAATCCGTCGAGTGCGCCCGCGTCATCGCGAAGCACGTCGCCTGATGTGAGGTGAACCGGCGCGACCGGACGGCCGACCGCCCGCCGGGGGTCGGCCGTTCCGCCACCGTCCTCGCACCGACGTGACTGCCCCTGCCGCCGCACCGCCCCCGCTGCGGTGCGGGGCTCGCACCGTTGTTCTCGCTGTCGTCCCCCAAGAAAGAGTGATCACGGGTGAAGAAGTTCGTCATATTCGATCTCGACGACACACTGGTGGACAGCATCGGCGGGATCGACCGCTGGTTCGTGGAGCTGACCGAGCAGCGGGCACTCGGGCCGGACGGGCTGGCCTTCCTGCGGGAGGAGCAGCAACGGCCGGTGTCTCCCGCGGAGACGTTCCGCGCCATCGTCGACCGTTTCGGCTTCTCCGAGAGCCCGTCCGAACTCCGGCAGCTGTTCTGGGAGCGCTGGCCGCGCCTCGTCCGCCCGGTCGAGGGGGTGCCGGAGAACCTACGGGCGCTGCGTGGGCAGGGCTGGCGCACGGCGCTGTTGACCAACGGCCGGGAGGATCAGCAACGCCCGAAGATGCGGGACGACCTGGGCGACCTCTTCGACGTGCTCTGCTTCGCCCACGACGAGGGCGTCAGCAAGCCCGACCCGGAGGCCTTCCGGATCGTCGAGCGGCGCGCCGCCACGTCACTCGAAGGCGGGTGGATGGTCGGTGACTCCCTCTCGGACGACATCGCATCCGCCGCCGCTCTGGGCATGTCCACGATCTGGGTCTCGGGGGGCAAGGAGCTGCCGGACGGCGGCGCCCTGCCGAACGAGGTCGTCGAGACGGTCAGCGAGGCGTTCCGGATTCTCTCCTCCCGGTGCGAAGCGGGTGTGTGACGAGGCCGCCGTGGCCCTGCCCCCGGCGAGGTGCACGCACCTCGCCGGGGGCAGTCGAGCCGCCTGGCGGCCGGGGACGTTCGGGCCGGCGCGGGCGGGCCGAGGCGCACACACCACACCGAGGAGAGGGAGGCGCGACGAGTCCGACTGCGTCCCGTACAGCGCGCCCCATCGGCGCTGACGGGTCATCACGCCCTGTGCAGGGAAACCCCCTTGGTTCAGGATCACACTGTTGACAACCCTCTGTGAGCTCGGCCAGGATCAGCCAGGTTGAGTCAGCCCACAGGTCGCTCAACCGTATTGTTGTGCGTCGACGTCGACGGAGGAACCCTCCTGGCGCGTCACGGGGGAGGATTCTTGTCGCTCAGGGTTTATCTGCTTTTTCAGACTTTCGTTGAGCGGTTTCTCCTCTTCGCCATTCCCCTGATGGTGTACCGCGCCACCGGCAGTGTGCAGTCCTCGGGAATCTCATTCCTGGTCGAGTGGTTGCCGACCATTATGATGCTGCCACTCACGGGCATCGTCGTCGACCGGTACGGCGTACGGAACGTTTTCCTGGGATCGAACGCGATCCGACTGGCCGTGTGCTTTCTCTTCTTCGGAATCCTCATGGGCTCCGAGAGCGCTGCGGCGTACATCATCGTGGGCGGCATTCTCTCGCTGTTCAATCTGTTCGCCTATGTCGCTTTCGAGAAGCACATCACCGTCCTGGAGAGCAAGGACGAAGTGGCGAAGGCGTTCTCCTTCTTCCAGTTCAACCAACAGTCGATGCAGGTGATCGTGCCGATCTGCGGCGCGTGGATCGTCGTGCATGTCGCCCCTCACCTGCTCTTCCTCATCTCGGCAGTGAGCTATCTGCTGCTCCTGCTGCTCGCCAGGGCTATGCCTCACGACGAGCACCGCAGCCAGGTGTCCGTGGGCAACACCTTCAAGGCGATCAAGAACGCGTTCAGGTTCGTCGGCACCAGCGTCACGCTGCGCTGGCTCGGCATTCTCATGATGTCGACGAACTTCGCCTTCGGGCTCATGTACACGGCCCTTCCCGATCTGGTTCTGCACATCGAGGGGCAGTCCGAGGTGTACCTCGGGAGCGTGTACGGCCTCGCGGCCCTCGTATCGTTCGTGTACTTCCTTTCGAGTTCAAAGATCGCGGAGAAGGAACTGGTCGAACCGCTGGGTGTCGCCGCGGCTCTGATTATTCCGGCCAGTCCCCTCCTGCTCGCCTTCTCCACCGGTGTGCCGGTCCTCGCCCTGTCGTTCTGTCTGGTGGCAGGACCCCTGGTGGCCTTCTCGGTGCATGCGCGAGTAGTCCGCAACGCAGCCATGCCGTCCGAGAATTACGCACTGACCATTTCGATCACGATGATTCTCTCCCTGCTCGGCCTGCCGCTGTCGGGTGCCTACATCGCCGTTGCCACATCCCATCTGTCAGTGCCGACGGCCATCATTTGCGCTTCCGTCGTGGCACTCCTGCTGTCGGTGGTGAGCCTGCGCGCGATGCGGCCCAGCTATTCGCACGCGTAGCTCCGCACTCCTCAGTCGTTCGTCCCCAGGAGAAGGAATCAATGTCGGAAAAACCAGGCTACCGCCCGGAAGGCAGCTTCCAGATCGCAGTGAGATCCCTGCGCCAGGCCGACTCCCCGCGCTTCGGCATCAATCTCGAGCACGTACGACGGCTGGCGGAGAGTGAAGCCGTTTTCCAGCCGATCCTGGTGCATCGGGAGACGATGCGGGTGGTGGATGGCATGCACCGGGTGCACGCGGTGAAACTGCGCGGTCAACACACTCTCGCCGCCGAGTGGTTCGAGGGTGATGAGTGCGCGGCGTTCATGGTCGCCGTGGAGTCCAACGCGCAGCACGGTCTCCCGCTGTCACGCGAGGAGCGGAAGCAGGCGGCGCTGCGCATACTCCGCTATCACCCCGACTGGTCCGACCGGGCCATCGCCAAGACAAGTGGCCTGAGCGCCCGGAGTGTTGGGACGATCCGTCGGCAGACGGGCCAGGAAGGCGCACGGGCCGACGTGCGCATCGGCTGTGACGGCCGGGCCCGCCCGTCGAGCACGGCGGCCGGACGTGTCGCCGCGGCGGAGATGATCCGGCAGAATCCATCCGCCTCGCTGCGGGAGATCTCCCGACAAGCCGGCATCTCCGTGGGAACCGTCCGGGACGTCCGGCGACGCCTGGCGAGCGGCCAGGAGCCGGTCCCGGAGAGACAGCGAAAGGGGCTAAACACCTCCGATAGCATCCCGGTGGTGGTCGAGCCTCAGGTCGTCGAGGCCGTCTCCGACCCCGCGCAGCGGATCGAGATGTTCAACAGGCTCCGCAAGGATCCGTCGCTCCGGCTCAGCGAGAACGGGAGGTTCGTGCTGCACCAGCTCCGTACGCAGCTGTGCAGCACGGAGGACTGGAAGCGGCTCGCCCCGGCCATTCCGATGCATGGCCGCACCACTGTCGCGGAGTTGCTCTCGGCCTGCGCGGACGACCTCATGGAGGTCGCTCAGGAACTCCGCAGGATCGAAGACTCACTCGCCGGTTGAGACGTGCTGGAGAGCATCCTGCCTCCGGCCGTGTGCGGATCGCAGTCCTCCACGGACCGGCTCGACGTCGCGCTCTTCCCCGAGGAAGAGGTCGTCGTCGCCGGCGCGGTCGCCCGCCGGAAGGCCGAGTTCACCACCGTCCGCGCCTGCGCACGGGACGCCCTCGCGGCCCTGGGGCACGCCCCCGTCCCCCTGGTGCCCGGTGAGTACGGCGCGCCCAGCTGGCCGGACCACGTGGTCGGCAGCATGACGCACTGCCCGGGGTACCGTGCCGCCGCCGTGGCCCGCAGCGCCGACGTGGTCACGCTCGGGATCGACGCCGAGCCCCACGAGGCCCTTCCCGAGAAGGTGCTGAGGGCCGTCGCACGCCCCGAGGAGCTCGACATGCTGGCGGGACTGCCGGATGCGGGAGGGGTCGCCTGGGACCGCCTCCTCTTCAGCGCGAAGGAATCGGTCTACAAGGCCTGGTTCCCCGTGGCCCGCAGATGGCTGGGGTTCCGGCAGGCGACGATCGTGATCGTGCCGGACGGCACGTTCACGGCCCGGCTCCACACCCTGGGTCCACACCTGCTCGGGCGGCCCCTGACCGGATTCCACGGGCGGTGGGCCACGAGCGACGGCCTCGTCGCCACGGCGATCACGGTCGAGCGCAACGTCCCCCGACCCGCCCGGAACGGCGGTCCGTTCCCTGCCGACGAATTCCTCGCCGTGGAGAGCCTGCCCCGCACCTGAGTCCAGCCCGCGCAGACGCCTTCTTCCGCACCGGGACTGGGCAGGCGCCGACCCGTGCGGGGCGGGTTCGTGCACGACCCCGACCCGCACGACCCGTGGGACAGACTGGCCCCGCCCGCCACGGCGGAGCCCCCCGGCCACCGTTCGGAGGCCGGACGCCGAGGCCGACGGCGTCAGAGGCGGGGGGAGCGGGGGGCCGCGGAGGAGTGGTGGCCGGCGACGGCGAGCGCGCGGTAGGCGACGTAGGCGGCGACGGGGTCGGGGGCGGCGGCCCAGGGGAGGGCGCCGACGTAGCCGTCGACGACGCGCAGTGCCTCCAGCGCCTCCTCGTAGCGCTCGGCGCGGACCAGGAGGCAGACCAGCAGGTGCAGGACGTGCGGGCGGACCGGGTGGTCGTCCTCGACCTGGTCGACGGCGAACTCCGCGGCCTCGATGGCCCGTTCGACGTCTGCGCTCTGGTAGAGGCCGCGGACGACGTTGACCTCCGGAAGGTGCTCGTAGAGGGCGAAGAGCGGGAGGGCCGGGAGCAGGGTGCCCTCGGGGGCGTGCGCGGCCGCGGTCTGCGCGAAGGCGTCGGCCTGCTGCTTGGAGCCGCGGCCGCTCTCGGCCCAGTACTGGAGGGCGGCGAGGTGGGCGCCCATGTGGTGGGGGGCGCGGCGAGTGACCTCGGACCACAGCGCCTCGAAGTCGGCGGTGCGGTCGCCGAGGGCGCGGGCGACCACCAGTTCGGTGAGGTACGGGGTAGGGTCGGCGTCGGCGAGGGCGGCGGCCTCGCGGCAGACGGTGCGGGCCTCCTCCAGGATGATGCGGTGGGAGTCGGTGCCGGGCGGCTCGGCGAGGCCCTGCCAGACCAGGAACTGGGCGTAGACCTGAGCGGCGGAGGGGTCCTGGGGCCGTTCGGCGCGCCACTGACGCAGCCAACTCGCGTCCGGGACGGCGGCGGCCGGCACCGGGTCCTTGCGGAAGGACACGGCGTCGGCGGTGGGCGCGGCGTCCGGTTCCGGTGCCGGCGAGGCGGCGCGGGCCTCGGCGAGTTCCTTGGCTGCGGCGCCGGCGGCGGACTGCACGCGCTGCCAGCGCAGCTCCCACTCGTCGCCGGTGAGGGCGAAGAGCCGGGCGATCTGCTCCCAGTCCTGCCGGGTGCGGGCCTCGTCGAGGGCGTCCACGAGCTGCGGGTCGGGGCCGGGCAGCCGTACGTCCAGCTCCGCGGGGGCCGCGAAGCCGTACGCGGCCTCGGGCGAGATCGCGGTGAGGTGCCCGCCGGCGGCCTCGCGGGCGAGCCGGCGGCGCCGCATCGCGGGCACCACGAGCACGCCGAACAGAGCGGCGAGGACAATCAGCAGGAACAGCGCTTCCATGACGGCGTTCTCCGGCGGGTGGAGGGATTCGACCGGGGTTCGGCCGAGCGTGTCTGCCTCCACGGTACGGCCCGCTACCGTGGGCCCCATGAACGACCGGAACCCTCAGAGCTTCGAGACCTTGGCCATCCATGCCGGGCAGGCGGCGGACCCCGCGACCGGTGCGGTCGTGCCGCCCATCTACCAGGTGTCCACGTACAAGCAGGACGGCGTGGGCGGCCTGCGCGGCGGCTACGAGTACAGCCGCTCGGCGAACCCGACGCGTACCGCGCTGGAGGAGAACCTGGCCGCGCTGGAGGGCGGCCGCCGCGGCCTGGCGTTCGCGTCGGGCCTGGCGGCGGAGGACTGCCTGCTGCGCGCCCTGCTCCGCCCCGGCGACCACGTGGTGATCCCGAACGACGCGTACGGCGGCACGTTCCGGCTGTTCGCGAAGGTCGTGGAGGCCTGGGGCGTGACGTGGTCGGTGGCGGACACCTCCGACCCGGCGGCGGTGCGTGCGGCGGTCACCGAGCACACCAAGGTGATCTGGGTGGAGACGCCGTCGAACCCACTGCTGGGCATCAGCGACATCGCGGCGCTGGCCGACGTGGCCCTTACCGTCGGCGCGAAGCTGGTGGTGGACAACACCTTCGCCAGCCCGTACCTGCAGCAGCCGCTGGCGCTCGGTGCGGACGTGGTGGTGCACTCGACCACCAAGTACATGGGCGGCCACTCCGACGTGGTCGGCGGTGCGCTGGTGGTGAACGACGACGCGCTGGGCGAGGAGCTGGCCTTCCACCAGAACGCGATGGGCGCGGTTGCCGGCCCGTTCGACGCCTGGCTGGTGATGCGCGGCATCAAGACACTCGCGGTGCGGATGGACCGGCACGGCGCGAACGCGGCGCGGATCGTGGACCTGCTGACCGAGCACGCCGCGGTGACCGAGGTGTACTACCCGGGTCTGCCGTCGCACCCGGGTCACGAGGTGGCGGCGAAGCAGATGCGCGGCTTCGGCGGCATGGTGTCGTTCCGGGTGCGGGGTGGCGAGGAGGCCGCGGTGCGCGTGTGCGACCGGGCGAAGCTGTTCACGCTGGGCGAGTCGCTGGGCGGTGTGGAGTCGCTGATCGAGCACCCGGGCCGGATGACGCACGCCTCGGTGGCGGGATCGGCGCTGGAGGTCCCGGCGGACCTGGTGCGGCTGTCGGTGGGCATCGAGTCGGCGGAGGACCTGGTGGCGGACCTGTCGCAGGCGCTGGCCTGACCGTACGCCGTCTGACCGGTCGGCCGCCTGACCGTCACGTCACCGGACACGCCGACGCCGGGCGTCCCCTGCGCAGGGGACGCCCGGCGTCGGCGTGTCACCAGGTGAAGACGGGTGGCGGCTGGGTGTGCGGCACGGCCCAGGGCTGGGTGGTCGCCGCCCAGGCGGCGAAGAGCACGGCCGCGACGGCGGCCAGCGTCCACAGCGTCACGTGCAGGCCGTGGCGGCGGCGCAGGAGGCGGGCGCCGCGGGCGCTCGCCCGGGCAGCCAGGTCGGCGGGGACGGGGGTGTGGGCGGCGTCCAGCATGCGCCGGACCTCGCTCTCCTTGCGGTCGAACGCGCTCACGGCGCCACCTTCTCCCGTGCCGGGCCGGACTGGGCGGTCGGCGGGTTCCCTCGCGAAGTGCCCTCGGGCACGGCCGGGGGGCGGGACCGCAGGGTCGTGGTCGCGCGCGTGCAGAGCGTGCGGACCCGCTCGACGGGCAGCGCGAGCGCGGCGGCCACCTGTTCCTCGGCGACCCCTTCGTACAGCCGCAGCACCAGGACGAGCCGCTCCTGGGGGGCGAGGCGGCCGAGAAGGCCGCCTCGGGGCCTGCGGTAGCGCCAGGCGTTGTGGGCGAAGCGGCCGGCGAGCTCCAGCCGCGCATGGTCGTACGGGTCGTCGCCGCGCAGCCGTCCCCAGTCGGCGTAGGTGCGGGCGAGGGCGCCGACCAGGAGGTCCTCGGCGAGCGGGGACTCCTCCGCCGGCTCGGCCGTGAGCAGCCTGGCGGCATGGAGAAGCCGCCCGCCGGCCCCCGCGACGAACGCTTCGAACTCCTGGGCGCGGCGACGTTCCTGCGACACCTGACGCGTCTCCACCGATGTTCGCCTCCCGTTCTCTTCATGGGAAGGCAGGAACGGTGATCGAATCAAGAGGACGGTCGGGCCGGGATCACACGGATGCGCGTGGGACGGACGGGTGCGGGAGGCCGCTCGTGGGGCCGCGGCGGGAGCCGTCCCGTCTCCCCCGGGGCGCGGGAGCGCCCTCGGGGGTGCGGGAGATGTCTCGGGTGCCGCCGGCTACCGGGGCAGGAGCCCGGCGGTCGAGAGGGCGGTGTTGAAGCGGGTGAGGAGCGAGCAGAAGGTGGCGCGTTCGCTCTCGCTCCAGCCGTCGGTCAGCCGTTCCATGAGGGCGCGACGGGAGGACCGGACCTGTTCCAGCCGGGTGGAGCCGCGCGGCGAGAGCTGGAGGACGACGGCGCGGCCGTCCTCGGGGTGGGAGGTGCGTTTGACCAGGCCGGAGTCGACGAGCGGGGCGACCTGCCGGGTCACGGTTGAGGAGTCGATGCCCATGCCGGCGGCAAGGGCCTTTACTCCCATCGGGCCCTCCCGGTCCAGGCGGTGGAGCAGCAGGTAGGCGGCACGGTCCATGGAGTTGCGGGCCTGCCCCACACCCCCGAGCCGGGTCTGCTCTGCGCGGCGCGCGAAAACGGCCACCTGGTGCTGCATGGCGTCGAAGACGCATGCCATGGCGTCATCCGCGCTGTCGCCGCCGTATGCCGCGGCGTCGCCGTCCGCCGCGGAGCCGTCGGGCGGCAGGAGGCCGTCGGCGGCGGGCGCGGATGCGCGGCCGGACGCCTCGGGGGTGTCGGGGTTCTGGGTCGTCAGTTCCGGGTGCGTGGGCATGGCCGGGATGCTCGCTTCTTAGGTGGATGCAGGGGGTGGACGGCGGGGAGAGTGTGTGGACCACAGTACGCGCAACGGCCCCGGTGGCGTACCGCTGCGACGGCGGCGGTTGGCCTTCGGGGAGCGGGGGTTCGGGCCCCGTGCGCCTGACGGGCGGAGGGGGCGGGGAGGCGAAACGGTTCAGCACCGGAAGGGCCGGACTGCGCGGCTGGTGCCAGACTGACCGCATGGCCGCCCGCCCCGACGAGCCCCGCACCGGGACCTCCGGTGCGGGCGCCGCGTACTCCGCCAGCCCTGAAGGGGCCGCCGCCCCGATGACCCCCTCCACTCCGCCCGGCGACGCCGTCCCGTCCGCCTTCGCCGTCACCGTTGACGACGTCCGGGCCGCGCAGAAGACCCTCGAGGGCGTGGCCCGTACGACCGCCCTGGAGGGGAGCCGCTACCTGACCAGGCTGGTCGGCTCGCCGGTGCACCTCAAATGCGAGAACCTCCAGCGCACCGGATCCTTCAAGCTGCGGGGGGCGTACGTGCGCATAGCGGGGCTGTCCCCGGAGGACCGGGCCCGCGGGGTGGTGGCGGCGAGCGCCGGGAACCACGCCCAGGGCGTGGCGCTGGCGGCGGCGCTGCTCGGCGTCCACTCGACCGTGTTCATGCCGGTCGGGGCGCCACTGCCGAAGGTGGCGGCGACGCGGGACTACGGGGCGCAGGTGGTCCTGCAGGGGCAGGTGGTGGACGAGTCCCTGCGGGCCGCCGAGGAGTACGCCGCGGAGACCGGCGGTGTGCTGATCCATCCGTTCGACCACCCGGATGTGGTGGCCGGGCAGGGGACGCTGGGGCTGGAGATCCTGGAGCAGTGCCCGGAGGTGCGCACCATCGTGGTGGGCGTCGGCGGAGGCGGGCTGGCGGCCGGGATCGCGGTGGCGGTGAAGCGGTTCCGTCCGGACGTGCGGATCGTCGGGGTACAGGCGGAGGGGGCGGCGGCCTACCCGCCGTCGCTGGCGGCGGGTAGGCCGGTGGCGCTGGACGCGATGTCGACCATGGCGGACGGCATCAAGGTGGGGCGGCCGGGAGACGTGCCGTTCGAAATCGTTGGCGCTCTCGTGGACGAGGTCCGTACGGTTTCCGAGGACGCGTTGTCCAGCGCACTGCTGCTCTGCCTGGAGCGGGCGAAGCTGGTCGTGGAGCCTGCGGGGGCGAGTTCCGTGGCGGCGGTGATGTCCGACCCGGGCGCCTTCGAGGGCCCGCTCGTCGCGGTTCTCTCCGGGGGGAACGTGGATCCGCTGGTGCTGCAGCGGACGCTGCGGCACGGCATGGCGGCCGCCGGGCGCTACCTGTCGCTGCGGCTTCGGCTGTCGGACCGGCCGGGTGCGCTGGCGGCGCTCCTGGGGGAGTTGTCAGTGGCCGACGCTAACGTCCTCGACGTGAGTCATGTCCGGACCGAACCGCGGCTGGGGCTCGACGAGGTGGAGGTGGAGCTGCATCTGGAGACCAAGGGACCCGAGCACTGCATCGAGCTGTCGGCGACCCTGCGCTCGGCGGGCTACACGGTCGTGAGCTGACGTCCGCGGACGCCGCCCGTCCGCCGGAGGGGTCCACCGCGACGCGGAAGCGGCGGCCCCGCCCGACGACGGCACCTCCGCCGACACCTCGCGCCCCACCGCCACCCGTCGCACTCACCGACCTAGAGCACTCGCGACTGTCTCGTATTTCGGTTGACGCGATATATCGCATGGGGGAGAGTGGTCGTCCGCCGCCGCACCGCCCGGCACCCCTGCCCTTCCGCCACCATGCCGACTCCCGGGCCGGCCCCCGGCCGGGACCGCGCACCCACGCCGCGCCCCGCGCGGCCCGTACCTTTCCGAAGTCCTCCGACCCTTCACCAGGAGTGCCACATGCCAGGCGCCATTCACGCCGAAGGTCTCGTCAAGACCTTCGGCGACGTAAAGGCTCTGGACGGCGTCGACCTCGACGTGCCCGAGGGGACCGTGCTCGGTCTGCTCGGCCCGAACGGCGCCGGCAAGACCACCGCCGTCCGCGTCCTGACCACCCTGCTGCGACCGGACAGCGGCACAGCCGTCGTCGCCGGGATCGACGTGCTCAGCCGTCCCACCGAAGTGCGCCGCAACATCGGCCTGTCCGGCCAGTTCGCCGCGGTCGACGAGTACCTGACCGGCCGGGAGAACCTCCAGATGGTCGGGCAGCTCTACCAGATGTCCGCCCGCGACGCGAAGCGGCGTGCGGGCGAGCTGCTGGAGCGGTTCAACCTCGCCGACGCCGCCGACCGCACTGCCAAGACCTACTCCGGCGGCATGCGCCGCCGGCTCGACCTCGCCGCGGCGCTCGTCGTCAGCCCGCCCGTGATGTTCATGGACGAGCCGACGACCGGACTCGACCCGCGGAACCGCCAGCAGCTCTGGGAGGTCATCGAGGAACTGGTCGCCGGCGGCACCACGCTCCTCCTCACCACCCAGTACCTGGAGGAGGCCGACCGCCTGGCGCACGACATCGCCGTCGTCGACCACGGCAAGGTCATCGCCCGCGGCACGTCCGACCAGCTCAAGGCCAGGACCGGCGGCGAACGCGTCGAGGTCGTCGTGCACGACCGCGACGACCTCCCCACCGCCGACACCGTGCTGCGCGGCCTCGGCAAGGGGGACACGGTCATCGAGGAGCACACCCGCAAGCTCACCGTGCCGGTGACCGGCGGAGCGAAGCTGCTCGCCGAGGTCATCCGCGAACTCGACACCCGCGGCGTGGAGATCGACGACATCGGCCTGCGCCGCCCGACCCTCGACGACGTCTTCATCTCCCTCACCGGCCACGCCGCCGAGGAGCGGGAGAACGGCCGGCCGGGCCCCGACGCCGCGGCCGCCGACGACACGAGCACCACCGGCCAGGCCGGGACCACGAAGGAGGCATCCCGGTGAGCGTCACCGAGAGCAAGATCGCGGCGCAGCCGGCGCCGGTGGCCAAGGGCGGCCTGAGCCAGTCGGTGACCGACTCGCTGATCGTCGCCAAGCGCAACCTGATCCGCATGAAGCGTATCCCGGAGATGGTCATCTTCGGACTGATCCAGCCCGTGATGTTCGTGGTGCTCTTCTCCTACGTCTTCGGCGGGTCGATCAACGTGCCCGGAGCCGGTCTGGACCCCGGCGCCTACCGCGAGTTCCTGATGGCGGGCATCTTCGCCCAAACCGTCACGTTCGCCACAGCGGGCGCCGGCGCGGGCATCGCCGAGGACATGCACAAGGGCCTGATCGACCGCTTCCGGTCGCTGCCGATGGCCCGCGGCGCCGTCCTCACCGGGCGTACGCTCGCCGACCTGGTGCAGACCGCCCTCACCCTGGTGGTGCTGGCGCTGGTCGCACTCATCGTCGGCTGGCGCACGCACGAGAACGCCCTGAAGGTGCTCGCCGGCTTCGGCCTGCTGCTCCTCCTGGGCTACGCGTTCACCTGGATCGGGGCCCTCATCGGCCTCAGCGTGCGCACGCCCGAGGCCGCCACCTCCGGCGGCCTGATCTGGCTGTTCCCGCTGACGTTCATCTCCATCGCGTTCGTGCCGTCGCAGAACATGCCGACCGTACTCCAGCACATCGCCGAGTGGAATCCGTTCAGCGCCACCGTGCAGGCGGCCCGCGAGCTGTTCGGCAACGTCGCGCCCGGCTATCCGGTGCCGGACGCCTGGCCGATGCAGCACCCGGCGTGGGCCTCGCTCATCTGGTCGGTTCTGATCATCGCGGTGTTCCGGACGCTGGCGGTGCGGAAGTACAAGTCCGCCTCCGGCTGACCGGGCCGAGGTACGCGCGAGGGGCCCGGACGCCGCGTGCGGCGTCCGGGCCCCTCGCCATGTCCGTGGTGGCGGCACTCAGCCCTGGTAGGGCTTGGCCTCCAGGATGCGCACCGACGCCATCTTCCCGTTCGGCAGCTCGTACTCGGCGTCCTCGCCGACCTTCTTGCCGTTCACGCCGTTCCCCAGCGGGGACTGCGGGGAGTACGTCTCCACGTCGGCGCTGGCGTACTCACGGGAGGCGAGCAGGAACGTCAGCGTGTCGTCCTCGTCGCCGTCGAACGCGATCGTCACCACCATGCCGGGGGCGACCACACCCGTGTCCGCCGGGGCCTCGCCCACCTTGGCCGTCTCGAGCAGCTGCGTCAGCTGCCGCACGCGCAGCTCCTGCTTGCCCTGCTCCTCCTTGGCCGCGTGGTAGCCGCCGTTCTCGCGGAGGTCTCCCTCCTCACGCGCCGCCTCGATCTTCTTGGCGATCTCCGTGCGTGCAGGACCCGACAGGTACTCCAGCTCCGCCTTGAGCTGGCTGTACGCCTCCTGGGTCAGCCAGGTGACGTTGTCGCTGGTCTGGGTCACGGTCGCTCCTCGTCGGTACCGGGTACACAAAACAACGCCCTGCCCGTAAGGCTGCGCCGAGACGGGCGGGCGGAAACTACGAGCCTAACAATTCCGGCGGAAAAGGGAAGAAGTGCGGACGGACGGTGTCCCTCCGTTCGCGTGACGTCGCGCTCCCCGCACGCCGCGGGACCGCGCGACCGGGGCCGCTCAGCCGTCCGCCGCCGCGTGACAGCCGACGAGCTGCATACGGGCCGCCGGGCCCGTCGTCCGCACGGTCACCACCGGGTCGACGCGTTCGGCGCCGCCGGAGACACGCACGTCCTTCCTTCCGACCACACCGCCCTCGGTACCCAGCACACGCAGGGTGCACACGCCCGTCACACCGGCGTCCTTGTGGATCTCCAGCCGCGCCTCGACCGACTCGTCCGACACCTTGCGGAAAGTGATGACCGAGCCGCTCACCTCCGCACCGGCGACGTAGGACCAGCCGAACCAGCCGACCAGGGCGAGCAGCGCCACCCCCAGCACGGCACCGACCGTGCGGAGGCCCCGGTCGGAGTCGCGACCGGCGGCTGCCGCGCCGGAGCGGCCGTAGCGGCCCTCGGGCGGGCGGGCACGGGTGTCGGCCATGGCAGGTCCTACTCGGATGGGGCGGGAATACGGCGGGGGGCTCGTTCGGTCACTATAGAAGCCGTCTGACGTGACGAGACAACGAGGATCGAGCCTTGACTGAGCAGCTCCGACTGATGGCCGTGCACGCGCACCCCGACGACGAGTCGAGCAAGGGCGCCGCGACCATGGCGAAGTACGTGTCCGAGGGGGTGGACGTGCTGGTCGCGACCTGCACGGGCGGTGAACGCGGCTCCATCCTCAACCCCAAGCTCCAGGGCGACGCCTACATCGAGGCGAACATCCACGAGGTGCGCCGCAAGGAGATGGACGAGGCCCGCGAGATCCTCGGCGTCGAGCAGGCGTGGCTCGGCTTCGTCGACTCCGGCCTCCCCGAGGGCGACCCGCTGCCGCCGCTGCCCGACGGCTGCTTCGCCCTCCAGGACGTCGAGACGGCGGCCGAGCCGCTGGTACGGCTGATCCGTTCCTTCCGTCCGCACGTGATGACCACGTACGACGAGAACGGCGGCTACCCGCACCCCGACCACATCATGACCCACAAGGTTTCCATGGCCGCCTTCGAGGCCGCCGGCGACGCCACGCGGTATCCGGACGCCGGCCCGGCCTGGCAGCCGCAGAAGATCTACTACAACCAGGGCTTCAACCCGCAGCGCACCCGCGCGCTGCACGAGGCGCTGCTGGAGCGCGGCCTGGAGTCGCCGTACGGCGAGTGGCTGGAGCGGTTCAAGGAGTTCCAGCGCAAGGAGCGCGAGCTGACCACGTTCGTGCCCTGCGGGGACTTCTTCGAGATCCGCGACAAGGCCCTCATCGCGCACGCCACCCAGATCGACCCCGACGGCGGCTGGTTCCGCGTCCCGCTGGAGATCCAGCGGGAGGTCTGGCCGACGGAGGAGTACGAGCTCGCGAAGTCACTCGTGGACACCTCCCTCCCCGAGGACGACCTCTTCTCCGGCATCCGGGAGAATTGACCCCATGAGTGCGACACAGACCAGCCTCGCCCAGCTCCTGCCGCTCGCGAAGGAACTGGACGAGAGCAAGGTGAGCCCCGGCGTCCTCGGCTTCCTCGTCTTCGCCGTCATCGGCCTGGCGGTGTGGATGCTGATGAAGTCCATGAACAGGCACATGAAGCGAGTCGACTTCGAGGAGGCCCCGGCCTCCGAGTCCGCGACCGACACCGCGAAGAAGGCGGGCGGCGGCACCCGGCACGCCTGACGCCCGTCCCCGGCCCTTCGCCCCGCCCCCGTAGGGAGACACCATGCTCTTCGGCCGACACAAGAACACGCTGCCCACCGCCGAGGAGGCACTGCCCGGCCGCGACGAGCCCGCCTTCGGTGTGCCGGACCGGCACACCGTGCTGGGCAACCCGCTGGCCGGCCCCTACCCGGAGGGCCTGGAGGTCGCCGACTTCGCTCTCGGCTGCTTCTGGGGCGCGGAGCGGAAGTTCTGGCAGACCGACGGCGTGTGGACCACTCTGGTCGGCTACCAGGGCGGCCACACCCCGAACCCCACCTACGACGAGGTGTGCTCCGGCATGACCGGCCACGCCGAGGTCGTCCGGGTCGTGTTCGACCCGGCGCAGCTCTCCTACGAGGAGCTGCTGCGGGTCTTCTGGGAGGCGCACGACCCGACCCAGGGCAACCGCCAGGGCAACGACGTCGGCACCCAGTACCGCTCCGCCGTCTACACCCACTCCCCCGCCCAGCAGGCGACGGCCGAGGCGTCCCGCGAGGCGTACCGGAAGGTCCTCGCCGACGCCGGGCACGGGGAGATCACCACCACCGTGCTCCCCGCCGCCGACCGGCCGTTCCATCCCGCCGAGGCCTACCACCAGCAGTACCTGGACAAGAACCCGGGCGGCTATTGCGGGATCGGCGGCACGGGCGTCTCCTGCCCGGTCGGCGTCGCCCGCACCGACGGCTGAACTCGCGGTCGCAGCCGTGTCACCGCGCGCCCGGAAGCACGGCCGCCGGGCGGAAATCGTGTGGCGCCGCGTGCCGCGACGACGGATGCTCCGGGGATGGCAGACACCACAGACCCGGAGCAGACGCCCACGCGCACCTTCGCGTGGGAGGACATGTTCGTGCACCCTGACGACGACCCGCGGTCGCAGGACCCGTACGAGGGCGAACGCGCCACGCTCACCGGCTATTTGCGGGACCAGCGGCTCACACTGGAGATGAAGTGCGCGGGGCTCGACGCGGAACGGATGGCACGGCGTTCGGTGCCGCCGTCGAACATGTCGCTGCTGGGCCTGGTCCGGCACCTCGCGGGAGTGGAACACGCCTGGTTCCGCAAGGTTCTGGCCGGCGAGCAGGGGCAGCGGCCGTTCCGCAGGCCCGACGAACGGGACTGGGACTTCGACGGCGCCGTGGGCGACGTGGAGGCGGTCGAGGAGGCGTGGCGCGTCTGGCGGCAGGAGGTCGCGTTCGCGGAGAGGTTCGCCGCCGACGCCCCGAGCATGGACCTCACCGTCGAGCACGACGGGCAGCCACTCTCGCTGCGCGAGGTGCTGGTGCACATGATCGAGGAGTACGCCCGCCACAACGGCCACGCGGACCTGCTGCGGGAACGGATCGACGGCAGGGTGGGCGAGTAGAGGACGCGCGCACGCCCGGCGCGGTTGCCTCGTCCGGCAGCCACTGAGGAACCGCCCTGCACCGGCGCGGCGGGTGTTTGCCCGGATAGCGGCCGGGCAGGCGGCGTGGCATGACGCGACTCACACTGGCCGAAGAGGTCATGCTCCTCTCCCTCGACGACGACAGCGGTGCCGCCAAGGCGAAGGACGGTACGCACTGGGCGCTCGCCGGCGGGGCGCTGGTCGAGCTCGTCCTCGCCGGACGGGTCGAGGTCGAGGACGACAGGGCCAAGGTCGTGGACGCGTCGCCGCTGGGCGTGCCGCACCTCGACACGGCACTGGCCGCGATCGTGGAGAAGGGGCCGGAGCTGAAGGTCAAGAAGGCGATGGAGCGGGCGAAGTGCGTGCGCGAAGGCACCACCGAGTCGCTGATCGCGCGGGGGCTGGTGCGCGAGGAGAAGAAGAAGGTGCTCGGCCTCTTCCCCGTGACCCGCTATCCGGAGGCGGACGGCGCGCCGGAGGAGGAACTGCGCGCGCGGCTGGGCGCGGTGGTGCTGCGCGGCGACGACCCGGACGAGCGTACGGCGTCGCTGGTGGCCCTGATCCGCGGCGCCAAGCTCGGCAAGCTGGCCTTCCCCGGCGAGGACCGCCGCAAGGTCGACTCCCGCATGGAGGAGATCGCGAAGGGCCAGTGGGTGCAGCCCGCGGTGCGCCGGGCGATCGACCAGGCCGAGGCGATCATCATCGCGGTCGTGGTGAGCAGCACGGGAGCCGGGGCCGCGGGCATCTGACGGGCACGGCCCTCACGCGCGGGCGGGGCCGCACGATCCGAGGATCGTGCGGCCCCGCTGCGCCGTTCGGGTCACCCGGCCGGGCTCGGGTCGGGGTCGGCGCCCGGCCCCGGGGAATCCGGTGAGCATGACACTGCAGCATCCGGCCCAGCGTGGCGGCGGCGAACGCGGCGTCTTCGAGTGGTTCTCCGCGCGCGTGTCGAACGTGACGAGCTCGCCGCTGTTCTTCGCGGCCTGCATCCTGATGATCGCCGGCGTCGTCATGTCCACTTCGCGCGGTGCCGGTGCCCTGGCTGATTCGAAGCTGGACGCCATCGCGGAGGCGATGCTCGAACACTACGAGGGCGAGGGGAACACGGCCGGGGAGGACCTGCGCCGGGCGATCCGCCTGGAACGTGAGAGGTGAGCAGTCGCACCGGCTCCGGCGCCCGCACACGCCGGAGCGCCCGGACCCGTCGTCCGGACGCGCCGCGGGGCGGGGAGGGGCGGCGGCCTCGGGTGGAGTGCACCCGGCCTCCGCCTCTCCCCGCCCGCGGTCAGAGCCCCGCGCGGGGTGTGGCGCGCGGCGGTCAGCCGAGCGGCTCACCGCCGAAGTCGGCGGCCGGCGCGGACTGGTAGTCCGACAGCGGGCCCGACTCGGACATGTCGTTCCAGCCGGTGTAGCGGCAGCGCGGGATCCAGTCGTGGGTCTTGACCTTGTCCGCGTCCACCCAGCCGTGGTGCTTGGCCAGCTTGTACCAGGTCTCGCCCTCGTTGCGGACCTTGCACTTGATGTAGACCTTGGTGTGCGGGCGCAGCTTGTCGATCTTGTCCGAACTGTGGCTCGGGCGCTCGTGGACCCAGGTCCAGGTCTTCGTCCAGCCCTTGTGGACCTTGCCACCGCCCTCGGGGACGGCCGGGGCGGCAGCCGCGGGGCCGACGGCGGCGAGCGCGGTGACGGCACCGCCGGCGACGACGACCGCCAGCTTGCTGATGGTGGAGTGAAGCATGTGTTCTCCAGGGGACAGGGACTCCGGGGACGGGAGTCCGGGGAGGCAGCACTTTCCGTAGCCACATGGTGACCGGCTGCGTTCTCACGCTAGGGAGGACCCCGGGGTCCTGCAACTCGTCACCGGGCCCGCATGAACCGCTCCGGTGCGGACACCCGGGCCGTGACCGCCGCAGCGGTTCCGGCGCCCCTGCGGCCGGAACACCGATGTGCAGGAGAGGACGTGACGAGCGTGAAGGTGGCATTTCTCGTGGCTCCCGCGGGCGCGGAGCAGATGGAACTGACCGACCCCTGGCGGGCGGTCACCGACGAGGGCGGCACACCCGAGCTGGTGTCCACGACGGACGGCCGCGTGCAGGCCTTCCACCACCTGGACAAGGCCGACACCTTCCCCGTGGACCGCAAGGTCGACGACGTGACGGCGGCCGACTACGACGGGCTGGTGCTGCCCGGCGGTGTGGCGAATCCCGACCTGCTGCGGATGGACCCCGACGCGGTGGCCTTCGTGAAGGGCTTCTTCAGCGCGGGCAAACCGGTCGCCTCGATCTGCCACGCGGCGTGGACGCTGATCGAGGCCGACGTGGTACGGGGCCGCACCCTCACCTCGTTCCCCAGCCTGGCGACGGACCTGCGGAACGCCGGGGCGACGTGGGTGGACGAGCAGGTGCGGGTGTGTGCCGACGGCCCGAACACGCTGGTGACCAGCCGAAGGCCGGACGACCTGAAGGCGTTCGAGGCGGCGTTCCTGGAGGAGTTCGCGAAGGCGAGTGGCGCGAGCGGGTGACCGGCACGCGAAGCGCCCCCGAACACCGCGGTGTTCGGGGGCGCTTCGCGTGCCGTGCCGGCTGCGGCCCGTGGCGCGGATCAGATTGCGGAGCCGGCCTGCCAGTCGGCCCAGGACATGTTCCATCCGTTGAGGCCGTTGGAAGGCTCGATCTCCTTGTCCGGCGAGCCCTTCACCACGACGACGTCGCCGATGAGCGAGTTCTCGAAGAACCAGGCGCCGTCCTGCGCCGGGTCGTCCGCGCCCTTCACGTCGTTGAGGCCGACGCAGCCGTGGCTGGTGTTGGCGGAGCCGAAGATGCTGTCGGCGGCCCAGTAGTTGCCGTGGATGAAGGTGCCGGACGTGGACAGCCGCATGGCGTGCGGAACGTCCTTGATGTCGTACTCGCCCTCGCCGTCGTCGTCCGTGAAGCCGACAGTGGCGCCGTTCATCCGGGTCTCCTCGAACTTCTCGGAGATCACCATCTCGCCGTTCCAGGTCGGGTTCTCGGCGCTGCCCGCGGAGATGGGGAAGGTCTTGACGGTCTTGCCGTCCCGCATCACCGTCATCTTCTTGGCCTTCACGTCGACCGTGCTCACCTGCGAGCGGCCGACCTGGAAGGTGACCGTCTTGTCCTGAACGCCGGACACGCCGCTGGACGCCTCCACGCCGTCGAGGTCGAGGTCGAGGGTGACCTCGGAACCGGCCTGCCAGTAGTCCTCGGGACGGAAGTCGATCCGGGTGTCGCTGAACCAGTGGCCGACGACTTCCTGACCGCTGGAGGGGTTGACGTCGATCGCCTTCTGCACCTCGGCCTTGTTCTCGACCGGCTTGTCGAAGTTGACGGAGACCGGCATGCCGACGCCGACCGTGGTGCCGTCGTCCGGAGTGAAGTAGCCGATGAAGCTGTTCTCCGGGGAGACCGTCGTGAACGACGAGGCCTCGTGGGCCTCGCGGCCCTCCGAGTCCTTGGCCACCGCTCGGATCTCGTACCGGGTGGCCCGCTCCAGCTGGCCGTCCGGCTTCCAGGACTTGCCGTCGCCGGAGAGCGTGCCGGCCACCTCCGCGCCGGTCGCCGACGCGGTCATGGTCACCTCGACGAGCTTGCCGTCGGCGACGGTGACCTTGCCGGCACTGTTGATGCTCGCGTCGTCGCTGCCGTCCTTGGGAGAGATGGCTATTCGCGCCGCCGAGGCGTCCTCCGCGGCGGCCTGGTCGACCTTGCTCTGCGAGTCGGTCTTCTTCTCGCCGCCCTCCTCGCCGGAGGCGTCACCGCCGCCGCAGGCGGTCAGCGTCAGAACACCGCTCAGCAGCGCAGCCGCCGCCGCTATGCCCCTGCGGTGATTCCCCACCGTCATCACACCTTCTCCATCTGCTTGCTGAGTCCCTGGACTCCCCGACCAGACCAGCTGCGGGGCCTTACCGGCAAAACGGGCAAGGCATCTCCCAGCTCTACGGAAGAAAACGCAATCTGTCTGTGATCCGTTCCACCTCGGAGGAAACTGTGGGGCACGACACCTGATCGTGATGTCCCGCGTGATGCCTCTCGCCCTGCCGTGCATGGCGCGGTACTTGCGCACCCGCACCCCGGGAGAGTCTTCGGCCCCGGAGGCCGCCCTGTCCAGCCGCCCAGGTCAGCCCGGGCCGTTCCGGGCGCCTGCCCCGCCTCGCGAGAGCTACACCCCCCGACGCGCCAACGGGTCTTCCGCGTGAGGATGATGATCACTAGCATGAGCCGCCGCACCGTCCGCACCACCCGCGTCCCCCGCCTCGCGAGGGCGATGCACCGAGGGGGCTTCATGCCCGTTTTGCCCACTATGTCTGCGCACCGGCGGCCACTTGCGACGGCAGCCGCCGCAGCCGGTCTGCTCTTCGCGCTCGGCTTCGTACCGTCCGCGCAGGCCTCCCCCGAACCGCCGGCGGGCAACGAGATGCGTACCGCCGCCGCGGAGGTCCGGGCCGCCGCCGACCCCGGTGCCGTGGCCGGTCCCCGACTGCACCCGGATTCCGGGTCGGACACCACCCCGTACGTGCTCGGCGCCGTCGGCCTCGCGGGTGCGGGCGGACTGCTGGCCGCCCGCGCCCGCGCCGTCCGCGCGCGCCGCTGAACGCTCACGTGCGCCCGGCGTGCGACGCAGATCACGCGAGCCGGCCCCGCGGGCTCAGGCCAGCGGCCCCGTGACCGACTCCGCCGCCGCCACCAGATGGCCGCCCCGCACGAACACCTCGGCGGCCGCCATGTCCGGCGACAGGAAGCGGTCCTCGCCCGGCCCGCCGACGCCGGCCTCCCGGGCGGCCGCCAGCACCGCACGACTCGCGGGCGACGCCGTGCCTCCGTCCGCCTCGCGCAGCTCCACCGCACGCGCGGCGGCGTACAGCTCGATGGCCACGACGCGCGTCAGATTGTCGACCGCGGTGCGCAGCTTCCGCGCCGCCGACCAGCCCATGGAGACGTGGTCCTCCTGCATGGCGGAGGACGGGATCGAGTCCGCCGAGGCCGGCACGGCCAGTCGCTTCAGTTCGCTCACCAGCGCCGCCTGCGTGTACTGCGCGATCATCAGCCCGGAGTCGACACCCGCGTCGTGCGCGAGGAAGGGCGGCAGACCGTGCGAGCGGTTCTTGTCCAGCAGCCGGTCCGTGCGGCGCTCGGCGATGGAGGCCAGGTCGGCGGCCGCGATCGCGAGAAAGTCCAACACGTAGGCCACCGGGGCCCCGTGGAAGTTGCCGTTCGACTCGACGCGGCCGTCCGGGAGCACCACCGGGTTGTCCACCGCCGCGGCCAGCTCGCGCTCGGCGACCGCACGGGCGTGGCTCAGCGTGTCCCGGCCCGCACCCGCGACCTGCGGGGCGCAGCGCACCGAGTACGCATCCTGCACCCGTGGCGCGTCGTCCTGGTGGTGGCCGGTGAGGCCGGAGCCCTCGAGCACCCTGAGCATGTTGGCGGCCGAGGCGGCCTGCCCCGGGTGCGGGCGGATCGCGTGCAGCTCCGGCGCCAGAACCCGGTCGGTGCCCAGCAGTGCCTCCAGCGACAGCGCGGCCGTGATGTCGGCGGAGGTGTGCAGCCGCCCCAGGTCGGCGCAGGCCATGACGAGCATGCCGAGCATGCCGTCGGTGCCGTTGAGGAGGGCCAGCCCTTCCTTCTCCCGCAGCTCCACGGGCGCGATGCCGTGCTCGGCCATCAGCTCCCCCGCGGGCCGCACGGTCCCGTCCGGCCCCTCCGCGTCGCCCTCCCCCATCAGGGTCAGCGCGCAGTGCGACAGCGGAGCCAGGTCACCGGAGCACCCCAGCGAGCCGTACTCGTGCACGACGGGGGTGATGCCCGCGTTCAGCACGTCGGCCATGGTCTGCACGACCTCGGGACGCACACCCGTGCGGCCCGAGGCGACGGTCTTCAACCGCAGGAACATCAGCGCGCGGACGACCTCGCGCTCCACCGCCGGGCCGGTCCCGGCCGCGTGCGAGCGGACGATGTTGCGCTGGAGCTGCGCGCGCAGCTCGGGGCTGATGTGGCGGACGGCGAGGGCACCGAAGCCGGTGGAGACGCCGTAGACGGGGTCGGGCTTGGCCGCCAGCTCGTCGATGTGCCGTCGCGCGGCGGCGACGGCGTTCAGGGCGTCCTTCGAGAGCTCGACCCGGGCGGCGTCACGGGCAACGGCGACGACGTCCTCGGCGCGGAGTCCGGACGTCTCGACCACGACGGTGTGCATACTCATATTCAGTCACCCTAAAGACTGAATTCAGATCTGTCACGGCGGCCAAACGATTCTTCACGCTCCCCGGAACCGCCGCCGCTCCCGGCCGGGACGGGCCGGAGCATCGGCCATCCGCACCACCGGGTCGTCCACCCCGCCGTCCCGCCCCGCCACCACCGGCTTCCGCGCCCGCGCCGCTTTCGCCCGGTACTGCGCCGCGTCCGCGAGACGGAACAGCCGCCGCGCCGAGCGCACCTGCCCGATCGGATCGCCCGTGGAGGCGATGCCCACCGACACCCCGTCGCCCAGCTCCAGCTCACCCGCCCGGCGGCACAGCTCCTCCGCCGCCCGCACCACCTCGTCCGCGGTCGGACCCACCGACAGCAGGCAGAACTCGTCACCCCCCAGCCGCGCCGCCAACGCCCCCGGCAGCAGCGCCCCGCAGTACGACAGCACCGCACCGAAGCGGGCCAGCAACCGGTCCCCCGCCTCGTGCCCGTGCACGTCGTTGACCCGTTTCAGCCCGTTGACGTCGCAGACCGCGAGGCTGACCACCTCCCCCTCCAGGCGGTGCCGCTCCAGCGCCTCGTCCAGCCGCACGTCCACCGCCCTCCGGTTCGCCAGCCCGGTCAGCGGATCGGTGAACGCGAGCCTGCGCACCTCCTCCAGCCGCTCGTTCTGCGCGACGCCGGCCGCGATGATCGCGGCCAGCACCGTCGCGAAATCCGTGTCCACCCGGCCGAAAGCCGCCGCCTCGGCGCCCCGCGCCACGTACAGCTCCCCCCAGGCCCGGCCGTGCAGCACGATGGGCGCCACCACACAGGACGACCTCCCCCGCCGCCGCAGCACGGCCACCCTCCCCGTAGGAGGCCCGTCCGCCGTCTCGATCCACGCGTGCGGCTCGCCGCCCGCCACCCAGCGCTCGTGCAGCGCCTCGGTGATCTCCGGGAAGTCGTACACCGGGTAGGACTCGTCGGCGGGGAACTCCTCCTCCCCGCCGACCAGCTCCCCCACGTTCACCAGCACGCGCAGCCGGCCGTGCTCCCGCTCCCACTGGGACACCGCCGCGAAGGAACCTCCTATGGCGTGCAGCGCCCCCGCGGCGGCCGCGTGCGCGACCTCGACCGAGGTGTGCGCGGCCGCCATGGCCTGCGCCAGCTCCACGACCGCCCGCAGCCGCCCGTCCTCTGCCATGTGTCCACACTAGAAGTTTTCCGTTGAAACAGAGCAGAGCACGCCATTTCCGGCAGGGGGCGTCACTCTCCGGGCCACTCCGGGCTGCGCTTCTCGTTGAACGCCGCGACGCCTTCCGCACGGTCCCCGGAGAAGGCGACCGTCCGCCACGCGGCGTCCTCGACCTCCAACCCGGCCCGCAGGTCCATCCCCCACCCGGTGCGCAGCGCCCGCTTGGCCGCCCGCAGCCCCACCGGCGAGTTCCCGGCCATCCTCCCGGCCAGCTCCAGGGCCTCCTGGCGGTCCGCGCCCTCGGCCGCCAGGAGGTCCACCAGTCCCAGCTCCCGCGCCTCCGCGGCCTCCACCCGCCGCGCCGTGAAGATCAGCTCCGCCGCCCGCGCCGCACCCACCCGGCGCGGCAACAGCTGCGTCCCGCCGCCGCCCGGGATGACGCCCACCGACACCTCCGGCAGGCCGACGACCGCCGTCGTGTCCGCGACGATCACGTCGCACGACAGCGCCAGCTCGAACCCGCCGCCCAGCGCATACCCGTGCACCGCGGCCACCGTCGGCTGCGGCAGCTCCAGCACCCCGGTGTACGCCGCCCGCGCGTGCGGCCGCTGCCGTCCCAACTCGGCGTCCGTGAAGGAGTTCCGCTCCTTCAGGTCCGCACCCACGCAGAACGCCCGCTCATGCGTCGACGTGAGCACGACCACCCTCGCCCCGGCATCCCCCGCCACCGCCTCGCACGCCTCGGCGACGGACCGCGCCATCCCCGTCGACACGGCGTTCATCGCCTTCGGCCGGTCCAGCACGAGCTCCGCCACATGCGTGGCCTCGTCCACCCGCACCTCGACGAACTCGCCGTACCTGGTCGTCCTCACAGCCGCCTCCCTTGTGAACGCTCGTTTCCGCGCGAGCGTACCCGCGGCAGCCCTCAGCCCGAACGGCGGCAAAGGAGCAGGGCGCCACCTCACTGCACCCAAACCCGCGCCGCCGGCAGCGAGGCCGGAACGCCCCCGCCCCACACCCGGTCGGTCGCGGCCCCCGCACCGCGCCCGCCCGTCACGGACGCCGCGTCAGCAACCACGGCTCGACCACACCGAGCCCTCGCACCGGCCGCTGATACAGCGGCTGCAGCGCGAACCGGAACCCGGAAAGGTCCTCGGTCTCCTTCTCCGACTCCGGTGCATGCCCCGCCCCCGTCAGCTCAGACCGCAGCGCCCCGTCCACCAGCACCGTGTCCTTCGGTGCTATCGACGTGAGCCGGCTCGCCAGGTTCACGGTGTTGCCGAAGACGTCGCCCATCCGGCTCGTCATCGTCCCGAACGCGATCCCCACCCGCAGCTCGGGCATCGTCGCGTCGTTACTGAGCGTCTCGATCAGCCGCAGCCCGATCTCCGCCGCCGTCCCCGCCTCCTCCGCGACGTACAGCACCTCGTCTCCCAGGGCCTTGATCAGCCGCCCGCCGTGCGCCGCCACCAGGTCCGCGGCCGTCGTCTCGAACGCCTCGACCAGCTCACCGAGCTCGTCCTCCTCCAGCCGACGCGTCAGCCGGGTGAAGCCCACGAGGTCGGCGAAGCCGATGGCCTGCCTGCGGGCGACGGTGTCAGCGTCGTCCTGCGCCTGCACCACTCGGCCGGTGGCCGCCGCGAGCTGCCGCCGCCACACGTACACGAGGAACTCCTCCAGCTCCGGCAGCAGCAGCTGGACCAGCGGGTAGGTGACCTCGTTGCGGGTCATGCCGGGCTCGGGCGGCTCGGTCAGATCCTCCAGGAAGGAGTCCATCTGCCAGTCGGCGAGCCGGGCCGTGGTCTGCCCGGTGGAACGCGCCACCTGGATCGCCATCGGCTCACTCAGCAGCCCCGCCTCGACCAGACCGGACAGACGCCGCAGCGCCAGCACGTCCGCCTCGGTCAGCGCGCGGGCCTGCCCCACGTCGGCGAACCCCATGGCCCGCCAGAAACGGGACGCCAGCTCCATCGGCACGCCCGCCGCACGGGCCGCTTGGAAGGGGGTGTACTGCCGCCCGGCGCCGAGGATCAGCTCCTCGATGCTCAGCGCGCTGGGATCGTCGCTCAAGGGCCCCGAGTCGTCCTTCGGACGGGCGTCCCCGCCCGCCTCCGCACCGGCCTCCGCGGCCACGGGCGCGGGCGCGGGCGCGGTCGACGGGTCGTCGGGGGTGTCCGGCTCGTCCGGCTCATCCACGGCCACTGCCCGCTCCCTGTCGGCCCTGCCAGGTCCCGTCGCCCCTGTGCACTGCCCTTCCGATCTCTCCCGGGTCCGCCGAATGACCACAATACGTCAGGTGTGCCCCCGCTCACTCTCCTCGGGCGGGGCGCAGATGAACGATGTCACCTGCGCCGACCGGCCGCTGCAGACCCTGCTGGGTGGCCAGCACCAGACGCCCGTCTCCGTCCACCGCGACGGCCTCGCCGGTGACGGACTCGCCGCCCGGCAGCTCCGCGCGCACCTCGCGCCCGAGCGTGCAGCAGCCCGCTGCGTACGCCTCCAGCAGCCCGCAGGCCGCGGGGTCGCCGTCCGCGTCACGCCAACGGCCGTACCAGGTCTCCAGGGAGCGCAGCAGGGCCCGCAGCAGCGGGTCCCGGTCCCGTCCCGGCGCCCCGGCCAGGGCGAGCGACCCGGCCTGCGGCACCGGCAGCTCCTCCTCGCGCAGCGAGACGTTCAGGCCCAGTCCGACGACGACCATGCGCTCCCCGGCCCGCTCGGCGAGGATGCCGCCGATCTTGCGCTCCTCGTCGCCGATCTCCGTGAGGAGGTCGTTGGGCCACTTGAGGAGCATGTCCACACCCCCCGCGCGGGCGAGCGCCGCCGCGGCCGCCACCCCGGTGAGGAGGGGCAGCCAGCCCCAGCGCTCCACCGGCGGAGCGGGTTCCAGAGCGACCGAGAGGAAGATCCCGGAACGGGCCGGGGCGCTCCAGCCGCGCTCCAGCCGGCCGCGGCCGGCGGTCTGCTCCTCGGCCACCAGCACGGCGCCCTCGCCCGCCTCGCCGGCCCGTACTCGCTCCACGAGGGCGGTGTTCGTGGAGCCGACGCTGTCCAGGACGTCGAGGGACGTCCACAGGGTGTCCGGGCGGACGAGGGCGTCCCGGAGGGCTGTGGCGTTGAGCGGCGGACGGTCGAGGTCGGACCAGCGGCTTCCCCGGTCGCCGGGGTTCTCGGAGCTCATACGGTCACCCTAGGCCCGCGGCGCACGCCGGTCCTCGCGCCGCGGGCGGCCCGGGAGCCCCCGGCGCACACAGCGGGAAGTGTGGCCAACGCCGCAGCGTCGGAGCCGCCGCGCACGGATAGCCTACGAATGAGTAGCCGACGCAGGAGCGAAACGCAGGAGCGAGGAGCCGCAGGCCGTGTCCGAGCAGGAGACCAGCCCCGACATCCATACGACCGCGGGCAAGATCGCGGATTTCCGGCAGCGCGCCCACGAGGCGACGCACGCGGGGTCCGAGCGGGCCATCGAGAAGCAGCACGCCAAGGGCAAGCTGACCGCGCGGGAGCGCGTGGAACTGCTGCTCGACGAGGGGTCGTTCACCGAACTCGACGAGTTCGCGCGCCATCGCTCCACGGCGTTCGGCATCGAGAAGAACCGGCCGTACGGCGACGGGGTCGTCACCGGCTACGGCACCGTGGACGGCCGCCCCGTCTGCGTGTACTCGCAGGACTTCACCATCTTCGGCGGCTCGCTCGGCGAGGTGTACGGCGAGAAGATCGTCAAGGTGATGGACTTCGCGATGAAGACCGGCTGCCCGGTCGTCGGCATCAACGACGGCGGGGGCGCCCGTATCCAGGAGGGCGTCACCGCCCTCGGCCTGTTCGCGGAGATCTTCCGCCGCAACGTGCACGCCTCCGGCGTGGTCCCGCAGATCAGCCTCATCATGGGGCCCTGCGCGGGCGGCGCGGTGTACTCCCCGGCAATCACCGACTTCACCGTGATGGTCGACAAGACCTCACACATGTTCATCACGGGCCCGGACGTGATCAAGACGGTCACCGGTGAGGACGTCGGCTTCGAGGCACTCGGCGGCGCCCGGACGCACAACGCGACCTCCGGCGTGGCGCACCACATGGCGGGCGACGAGAAGGACGCGGTCGAGTACGTCAAGGCGCTGCTGTCCTACCTGCCGAGCAACAACCTCACCGACCCGCCGGTCTTCCCCGAGGAGGCCGACCTGGAGACCTCGGACGAGGACCGCGAGCTGGACACGCTCATCCCTGACTCGGCGAACCAGCCGTACGACATGCACAGCGCCATCGAGCACGTGCTGGACGACAGCGAGTTCCTGGAGACCCAGGCGCTCTTCGCACCCAACATCATCACCGGCTTCGGCCGGGTCGAGGGGCAGTCGGTCGGCATCGTGGCCAACCAGCCGATGCAGTTCGCCGGCTGCCTGGACATCGACGCCAGCGAGAAGGCGGCCCGCTTCGTCCGCACCTGCGACGCGTACAACATCCCGGTGCTGACGTTCGTGGACGTGCCCGGCTTCCTGCCCGGCACGGACCAGGAGTACGACGGCATCATCCGGCGCGGCGCCAAGCTGATCTACGCCTACGCGGAGGCGACCGTCCCGCTGATCACCGTCATCACGCGCAAGGCGTTCGGCGGTGCCTACGACGTCATGGGCTCCAAGCACCTGGGCGCGGACCTCAACTTCGCCTGGCCCACCGCGCAGATCGCCGTGATGGGCGCCCAGGGCGCCGTGAACATCCTGCACCGCCGCCGCCTCGCGGCCGTCGAGGGCGACGAGGAGCGTGAGGAGCTGCGCACCGAGCTGACGCAGGAGTACGAGGACGCGCTGCTGAACCCGTATGTCGCGGCCGAACGCGGGTATGTGGACGCCGTCATCCTTCCCGCCGAGACCCGACGCCACATCGTCCGCGGCCTGCGCACGCTGCGCACCAAGCGCGAGCAGCTGCCCCCGAAGAAGCACGGCAACATCCCGCTGTAGGAAGGGACGTGGAGCCCATGATCAAGGTGATACGGGGCAACCCGACGCCCGAGGAGCTGGCCGCCGCACTGGCGGTGGTCCAGGCCCGGTCGGCCGCCTCCGCCGCCGCGGGCGAGGCGGCACACCGGGGGGCCGAGTGGTCCGACCCGGCGCGTACGGTGCCCCGCCGGCTACTGCCGCACCCGGGTCCCAAGGCCTGGCGCACCACCTTCTGGCCGGCCTGAGCACCCGGCTTCCTCACGGCATCCCGGCCACGATCGCGTCCCGGCCGGGGCGCCGTGATGAGTATCCGTACTCAGGCGCTCCGGCCGGGCGGCGTCGCATGATCGGGGGATGCTGTGGTCCGACCCCGAGAACAAGCCGCCCGCCGAGCTGCGCGCCGCCCAGGCGATGCTGCGGCGGATGGCCTGGGTCCTCGCCGTCGCCGCGATGGTCGCCGCAGCCCTCGCCGTGCAGGCCCGCTGAGGACCGGCCGTCGCTACGATGAGCCGCATGAACGCCCAGCAGCACGGTCCCGCACGCCGCCTCGTCCTCGCCTCCGCCTCCCCCGCTCGGCTCGGGCTGCTGCGCCAGGCCGGACTCGACCCCGAGGTGATCGTCAGCGGTGTGAACGAGGACGCGCTCAGCGCCGGCACTCCCGCGGAACTCGCCCGGATACTCGCGGAGGCCAAGGCCGAGGCGGTCGCCGCCCGGTCGGAGACCGCCGACGCGCTGGTGATCGGCTGCGACTCGGTGCTCGAACTCGACGGGCAGGCCCTGGGCAAGCCGGAGGACGCGGAGGACGCCACCGCACGCTGGAAGTCCATGCGCGGCCGTTCCGGCGTGCTGCGGACGGGGCACTGCGTGATCGACCGGCGCGGCGGCCGGAGGACGAGCGGGACCGCTTCGACCACGGTCCGTTTCGGCACCCCGTCGGACGAGGAGATCGCCGCCTACGTCGCCTCCGGCGAACCGCTGCACGTGGCGGGCGCGTTCACTCTGGACGGTCTCTCCGCGCCGTTCGTCGACGGGGTGGACGGCGACCCCGGCAACGTCATCGGGCTGTCGCTGCCCATGCTCCGGAGCATGCTCGCCGACCTCGGCGTGTCGATCACCCGGCTGTGGGCTCCGCGCTAGGCTGCGGCGCCGAACCGCCGTCCGTGCGGCGGTGCTTGGGCAGCCGGGAGTACGACACCAGCGTCCAGACCAGCAGGGCCAGCACCAGCATCATGAAGCCGAACGCCGACCATCCCACCAGGCCGATCGTCAACGCCCCGAGTACAGCGTGCAGCACGGCGGCGCTGATGAGGAGCAGCCGGGGTACCTTGCCGGGCGCGCGGTCCCGTACGGCCATCACCACCAGCACACCGGCGCAGAACAGGAGGTAGGCACCGAGCAGCGCCCCGCCGACGACGGAACCCGTGCTCATCATGTCGGGGTCGAGGCCGGCCAGGGACATCTGCTGCTTGTCCACGACCATCCCCATGAACACCTGGAGCAGCACGAACCCCACGGCCTCGCACGTCAGTACGACCGCGGCGATCGCGGCCACCGGTCTGCGGGTCACCCACCCCACCTGCCCACTTCGTCGTTACTCCGGGTACGAACAATGGCTCCCGCACGCTACTGGCGGGTACACCCGGTGGCAAGAGCCGGGAGCAGTTGCGGGGATTTACTCCATCTCACCGCCGAACTTAGTAGGAACCCCACAAAGAAACAGGAGTTGAGCACGCGCGGTCACACAGAGACCTTGCCCACACCGCCGTTCGTCGGTCGGTGCCTGGAAGCGGGCGTACCGTGGGATGACAAGGCAACACGGGGGTGGACTGCCCTCGGATCACACTCCGTGTGGGCAAGCTCACCCCTGTGGGCGACTCGGCGTGGGGTGTCACCACTAGCTAAAATCGCGCCGTTCACTTCTGTTTGCGGCGCAGCGCCAAGTAGGGAGTCATCGTGCGCAAGGTGCTCATCGCCAACCGCGGCGAGATCGCTGTCCGGGTTGCTCGAGCGTGCCGGGACGCCGGTATCGCGAGTGTCGCCGTCTACGCCGACCCGGACCGCGACGCGCTCCATGTGCGGGTGGCCGACGAAGCCTTCGCACTCGGCGGCGACACCCCGGCGGCGAGCTACCTGGACGTCGCGAAGGTGCTGAAGGCCGCCGCGGACTCCGGTGCGGACGCGATCCACCCCGGCTACGGCTTCCTCTCCGAGAACGCCGACTTCGCACAGGCCGTGCTCGACGCCGGCCTCACCTGGATCGGCCCGCCGCCGCAGGCGATCCGCGACCTGGGCGACAAGGTGGCGGCCCGTCACATCGCGCAGCGCGCCGGCGCCCCCCTCGTCGCCGGCACCCCCGACCCCGTCTCCGGCGCGGAGGAGGTCGTGACCTTCGCCGAGGAGCACGGCCTGCCCATCGCCATCAAGGCCGCCTTCGGCGGCGGCGGCCGCGGCCTGAAGGTCGCCCGCACCCTCGACGAGGTCCCCGAGCTGTACGAGTCCGCCGTGCGCGAGGCCGTCGCCGCCTTCGGGCGCGGCGAGTGCTTCGTCGAGCGCTACCTGGACCGTCCGCGGCACGTCGAGACCCAGTGCCTGGCCGACAAGCACGGCAACGTGGTCGTCGTCTCCACCCGCGACTGCTCCCTCCAGCGCCGGCACCAGAAGCTCGTCGAGGAGGCGCCCGCGCCCTTCCTGAGCGACGAGCAGAACGCCGAGCTGTACCGCGCGTCCAAGGCCATCCTCAAGGAGGCCGGCTACGAGGGCGCGGGAACCTGCGAGTTCCTCGTCGGCCAGGACGGCACCATCTCCTTCCTCGAGGTCAACACCCGCCTCCAGGTCGAGCACCCGGTGACCGAGGAGGTCACCGGCATCGACCTGGTACGCGAGATGTTCCGCATCGCCGACGGCGAGGAACTGGGCTACGACGACCCCGCGGTGCGCGGCCACTCCTTCGAGTTCCGCATCAACGGCGAGGACCCGGGCCGCAACTTCCTGCCCGCCCCGGGCACGGTCACGCTGTTCGACCCGCCGGCCGGTCCGGGCGTCCGCCTGGACGCCGGTGTGGAGAGCGGCTCCGTCATCGGCCCGGCCTGGGACTCGCTGCTCGCCAAGCTGATCGTCACCGGCGCCTCCCGCCAGCAGGCCCTCCAGCGCGCCGCCCGCGCGCTGGACGAGTTCCGCGTCGAGGGCATGGCCACGGCCCTCTCCTTCCATCGCGTCGTCGTCCGCGACGCCGCGTTCGGGCCGGAGGTCCACGGACGCCAGGGCCACCCGTTCGACGTCCACACCCGGTGGATCGAGACCGAGTTCGTCAACGAGATCACGCCCTTCGCGGCACCCGGCGCAGAGGACGACGACGAGGTCGAGGGCACGCGCGAGACCGTCGTCGTCGAGGTCGGCGGCAAGCGGCTCGAGGTGTCCCTGCCCGCCTCGCTCGGCGTCGCCCCCGCCGCAGCGACCGCCGGAACGAAGAAGCCGAAGCGCAAGGCTACGAAGAAGTCCGGCTCGGCCGCGTCCGGCGACGCCCTCGCCTCGCCCATGCAGGGCACGATCGTGAAGGTCGCCGTCGAGGAGGGCCAGCAGGTCGCCGAGGGCGAACTGGTCGTCGTCCTGGAGGCGATGAAGATGGAGCAGCCGCTGAACGCCCACCGCGCCGGCACCGTCAAGGGCCTCACCGCCGAGGTCGGCGCGTCCCTCTCCGCCGGCACGGTCATCTGCGAGATCAAGGACTGACGCGTCCCGTCGCCGGGCGTGCCGCTTCCGGCCCGCCCGGCGACCTCGCGTCACCCGTCCGCGCCGACGGTCAGTGCCGGCCCAGATCCGCCACGCGGAGCTGCGGGCCCGGAGACTGCACCGGATGCGTACGGCGCTGGCCCGGAAGCGGCGCCTCGCGCCGCCCCGCCGGAGCCGGCCGCCCCTGCGCCCCCGCCACGGCGATCTGCACGCCCTGGTCCGCCAGCGCCTGGAGCTCCGTCGCAGCCCGGTCGTCGTGCGGCGGCGGCTCGTCCGTCACCAGACGGGTCATCACGTCCGTCGGTACCGTCTGGAACATCGTGTCGGTGCCCAGCTTGGTGTGGTCCGCCAGCACCACCACCTCCGCCGCGGACTGCACCAGCGCCCGGTCGACGCTCGCCGACAGCATGTTGGACGTGGACAGCCCCCGCTCCGCGGTGAGCCCGCTGCCGGACAGGAAGGCCCGCGTCACCCGCAGCCCCTGGAGCGACTGCTCCGCACCACTCCCCACCAGCGCGTAGTTGGAGCCGCGCAGCGTGCCGCCGGTCATCACCACCTCGACACGGTTGGCATGCGCCAGCGCCTGCGCGACCAGCAGCGAGTTGGTCACCACGGTCAGGCCCGGCACTCTGGCCAGCCGACGGGCCAGCTCCTGCGTGGTCGTACCGGCGCCGACGACGACGGCCTCGCCCTCCTCCACGAGACCCGCGGCGAGATCGGCGACGGCCGTCTTCTCCGCGGTCGCGGACAGCGACTTCTGGGGGAAGCCGGACTCGCGGCTGAAACCGCCCGGCAGCACCGCACCTCCGTGCCGGCGGTCGAGCAGTCCTTCTGCCTCCAGGGCCCGTACGTCACGCCGGACGGTCACTTCGGAGGTCTGGACGACGCGGGCGAGCTCCCGGAGCGACACCGCTCCATTGGCCCGCACCATTTCGAGGATCAGTTGGCGACGTTCTGCAGCGAACACGGAACCGACAGTAATGCCGTCGACCGTCTGGTTTCAGCAGTTTGCGCCGATTATCGAAAGTTGTGCGTCTCCACGACCGGAACGTGGTATGCCGTCAGCCGCCGTCGCCCTCCTTGCGGGTGTGCAGCTGCCGCGCGACCTCCGCGATCGACCCGGTCAGCGACGGGTAGACGGTGAACGCCTTCGCGATCTGCTCGACGGTCAGATTCGTGTCCACGGCGATCGAGATCGGGTGGATCAGTTCACTCGCACGGGGGGCCACGACGACGCCGCCCACCACGATGCCCGTGCCGGGGCGGCAGAACAGCTTCACGAAGCCGTCGCGGATGCCCTGCATCTTCGCCCGCGGGTTCCGCACCAGCGGCAGCTTCACCACGTTCGCGCTGATCCGGCCCTCTTCCACGTCCGCCTGGGAGAAGCCGACCGTCGCGATCTCCGGATCGGTGAAGATGTTCGCCGACACCGCCTTCAGGTTCAACGGCACCACCGATTCGCCCAGGAAGTGGTACATCGCGATCCGGCCCTGCATCGCCGCCACGGAAGCCAGCGCGAACACCCCGGTGCAGTCGCCCGCGGCGTACACGCCCGGCGCCGACGTGCGGGACACCTTGTCCGTCCACACATGCCCTGAGTCCTTCAACCGCACACCGGCCTCCTCCAGGCCGATCCCGCGGGTGTTGGGCACCGCGCCCACCGCCACCAGGCAGTGCGAGCCGGAGACCGTACGGCCGTCACTGAGCGTCACCTCGACCCCGTCGCCCACGCGCTTCGCGGACGCGGCGCGGGACCGCGACATCACGTCCATCCCACGCCGACGGAACACGTCCTCCAGCACGGCCGCCGCGTCCGGGTCCTCCCCGGGCAGCACCCGGTCCCGCGACGACACCAGCGTGACCTGCGAGCCCAGCGCCTGGTAGGCGCCCGCGAACTCGGCACCGGTCACACCGGAACCGACCACGATCAGCCGTTCCGGCAACTCCTCCAGGTCGTACAGCTGCGTCCAGTTCAGGATCCGCTCGCCGTCCGGCCGGGCATCCGGGATCTCGCGCGGATGACCGCCGGTGGCGATCAGCACCGCGTCCGCACTCAGCCGCTCCTCGTCGCCCTCGGCCGTCGTCACCACGACGGTGCGGGTGCCGTCCGCCGCCCGCTCCGGCTCCAACCGGCCGCGGCCGTGCAGCACCCGGCCGCCCGCACGCGTCACCGATGCGGTGATGTCGTGCGACTGCGCGAGGGCGAGCCGCTTCACACGGCGGTTCACCTTCTCCATGTCGACGCCCACCACCCGCGCCGACTGCTCGAGCGGAGGTGTGTCGTCCTCAATGCGTATGCCGAGCTCCTCGTGCGAGGAGTCGAAGTTCGTCATCACCTCGGCGGTCGCGATGAGCGTCTTCGACGGCACGCAGTCGGTCAGTACCGACGCCCCGCCGAGACCGTCGCTGTCGACGACGGTCACCTCCGCCCCGAGCTCGGCGGCAACCAGCGCCGCCTCGTAGCCGCCAGGTCCGCCACCGATGATCACGATCCGAGTCACGCCTTCCAGTGTCCCGCACGTTCCCGCCTCACGGCGGGGTGGGGGGCGTGTACGGTCCGCGCGGCGTGTGCGACGGGGCGCGGGGGCGGGATGCCAAGGGCGCGGGAGGCCGCACCGTGACCCTCACAACGGTGCCGTGTCGAGCGGGTGCCGCTCCCGTACCCTCGTGCCATGTCGCTCTACGCCGCCTTCGCCGGCAACCTCGACGCGCGGCTGATGTCCCGCCGCGCACCGCACTCCCCGCTGCGCGGCACCGGCTGGCTCGACGGCTGGCGCCTCACCTTCGGCGGCGAGCACATGGGCTGGGAAGGCGCGCTGGCCACGGTGGTGGAGGCGCCGCGCTCCCAGGTCTTCGTCGCGCTCTACGACATCGCGCCGATGGACGAGGAGGCGATGGACCGCTGGGAGGGCGTCGGCCTCGACATCTACCGGCGCATGCGGGTTCGGGTGCACACCCTGGACGGCGACGCGGCGGCCTGGTGCTACGTGCTGAACGGATACGAGGGCGGGCTGCCCTCGGCCCGCTACCTGGGGGAGATCGCCGACGCCGCGGAGTCGGCGGGGGCGCCGCACGACTATGTGATGGAGCTGCGGAAGCGGCCCTGCTGAGCGGCGTTCCGCCGCTTCGCGGCGGGTGGGCGGTGGGCTCGGTGTGGGCTCCGGTCCGGGCCCGCGCCCCTGGGGGAGGGACGTGCCAGGGGTGCCCGGCGCAGGATCGTGCCGTTGTGCCAGGTTCCGGAAGTCGTCGGAGGGCGGACGGGTCGCACCCAATCGGGGTGGGATCGCCAGGGGGCTCTACGCGCGTAGGCGGAATCAGGCTACCCTGCTTCGCGTGAACGTATCTGCGCCTATCGACGAGTCCCCGCACGACCACGCAGCGGCAGCCGCGAAGCGGCTGCGCGAGATCACCGGGGTGGACACCCACGACGTCGCGCTGGTCATGGGGTCCGGCTGGGTTCCCGCCGCCGACGCCCTCGGCGCACCCGAGCACGAGTTGGCCGTCACGGACCTGCCGGGCTTCCCCCCACCTGCGGTGGAGGGACACGCGGGGAAGATCCGTTCCTACAAGGTCGGCGAGAAGCAGGCCCTTGTCTTCCTCGGGCGCACCCACTACTACGAGGGCCGCGGCGTCGCCTCGGTCGTCCACGGCATCCGTACGGCAGTCGCCGCCGGCTGCAAGACGATCGTGCTCACCAACGGCTGTGGCGGGCTGCGCGACGGGATGCGGGTCGGTCAGCCGGTGCTGATCAGCGACCACATCAACCTCACGGCCGCCTCTCCCATCGTCGGCGCGAACTTCACCGACCTCACCGACCTGTACTCGCCGCGCCTTCGCGCGATGTGCCAGGAGATCGACGCCACCCTCGAAGAGGGCGTGTACGTGCAGTTCCCCGGGCCGCACTACGAGACGCCGGCCGAGATCAGCATGGTCCGGGTGCTCGGTGGCGACCTGGTCGGCATGTCCACGGTGCTGGAGGCGATCGCCGCCCGCGAGGCGGGCGCCGAGGTGCTGGGTATCTCGCTGGTCACCAACCTGGCCGCGGGCATCACCGGTGAGCCGCTCAACCACGAGGAAGTCCTCCAGGCGGGTCGCGACTCCGCCAGCCACATGGGCTCCCTCCTCGCCCAGGTCCTCCAGCGCGTCTGACCGTCTGATCAGGGCGCCATGTCCATGGGTGCAGCGCGCCGTCGGACCTTCGAGCCGCCCGAGTTCGCCGGTCCCGCTCCGAATGGCCCACCCTCCCTCAAGGCACGGGGGTGGGCCGAGGGGACCGGGACGTGAGGGGGCGTGGGCGGAGGGCCGGGTCGATGCGCCCGGAAGCACTTGCCCGTGATGTGTGGGCCGCGAAGTAGAGATCCAACCTCTACCGTCGCCGAGAACGCGGCCCGTAAATCATGGGTGTCCGGGTCTTCGGCCCGGAGCGGAGCCCACGCCCCCGACCCGCACCCGGCAACCGCATCGCGCCCACACCGAGCCCACCGCCCACCCCGCCGCGAAGCGGCGCACCGTCGACAGACAGGAACCGTCGTGGAGAACGTCATCGCCCAGGCGCAAGCCTGGCTCGCCGAGGACCCGGACCCGGAGACCCGCGAGGAGCTGGCCAAACTGCTCGAGGCGGAGGACGTCGACGCGCTCACCGCCCGCTTCGCCGGGACTCTCCAGTTCGGCACCGCCGGCCTCCGCGGCGAGCTGGGCGCGGGCCCGATGCGGATGAACCGGGCCGTCGTGATCCGCGCCGCCGCGGGGCTCGCCGCGTACCTGCGCGCGCAGGGCCACACCGGCGAGGCGGAGGCACTCGGCACAACCGCCACCACCGAAGACGCGGTCGGACACGCACCCGGCGCAGCCGGAAGGCGCGAGCCGGGGCTGGTCGTGATCGGCTACGACGCACGCCACAAGAGCGCGCAGTTCGCCCGCGACACCGCTGCCGTCGTCACGGGCGCCGGCCTGCGCGCGGCGCTCCTCCCCCGGCCCCTGCCGACCCCCGTGCTGGCGTTCGCCGTGCGTCATCTGGGCGCCGTCGCGGGCGTGACCGTGACCGCGAGCCACAACCCGCCGCGGGACAACGGCTACAAGGTCTACCTGGGAGACGGCTCCCAGATCGTGCCGCCCGCGGACGCGGAGATCGCCGCCGCGATCGACGCGGTCGGCGCGCTCGCCGACGTGCCGCTGCCGGAGACGGGCTGGCAGGTGCTCGACGAGGAGGTCGTCGAGGCGTATCTGGACCGCAGCGCGACCGTGCTGAACGGCGGCGCCGCACTGCCCACCGCCGGGGGCGACGGGGCCGCCGGGTCGAGCGGCCCCGGGCCGCTCAAGGTGGTGCACACGGCGCTGCACGGCGTCGGTGCCGACACGCTGCGGGAGGCGTTCGTCCGGGCCGGCTTCACCCCACCGGTCGCGGTCGCCGAGCAGGCCGAGCCGGACCCGGACTTCCCCACGGTCGCCTTCCCGAACCCGGAGGAGCCGGGCGCGATGGACCTGGCGTTCGGCGCGGCGCGTGCCGTGCGACCGGATCTGGTGATCGCCAACGACCCGGACGCCGACCGGTGCGCGGTCGCGGTGCCGGACGAGGAGGCGCCCGACGGCTGGCGGATGCTCCGCGGCGACGAGGTGGGCGCGCTGCTCGCCACCCACCTGGTGCGCAAGGGAGCCCGCGGCACGTTCGCGACGACCATCGTGTCGTCGTCGCTGCTGGGCCGTATCGCGGAGCGCGCGGGTCTGGCGTACGAGGAGACGCTGACGGGCTTCAAGTGGCTGTCCCGGGTGCCGGGGCTGCGCTTCGGGTACGAGGAGGCGCTGGGCTACTGCGTCGACCCGGACGGGGTGCGCGACAAGGACGGCATCACGGCCGCGCTGCTGATGGCGGAGCTGGCCGCGGAGCTGAAGGCGCAGGACCGCACGCCGGCGGACCTGCTGGACGACATCGCCGTGGAGTACGGCCTGCATGCGACGGACCAGCTCTCCGTGCGGGTGGAGGACCTGTCGCTGATCGACGAGGTGATGGGCCGGCTGCGGGCGGCGCCGCCGAAGCGGCTCGCCGGGCTGCGGGTGACGGCGGCGGAGGATTTGCGTGAGGGCGTGGGCGGGCTGCCGCCGACGGACGGCCTGCGGTACCGGCTGGGCGACGGCGAGGCCCGTGTGGTGGTCCGTCCGAGCGGCACCGAGCCGAAACTGAAGTGCTACCTGGAGGCGGTCGTGCCGGTGGCGGACGCCTCCGGGCTGGAGCGGGCGCGTCAGCGGGCCCGCGAGGTGCTGGACGGGCTCGCCGCCGATCTCTCCGAGGCCGCCGGCCTGTGAGGGGCCGGACGCGGGGTCAGGTCGCCAGGACGTAGGCGAGGCCGACGGCGCCGACCAGGAGCGGGGCCAGGACCTCGTACGCCCAGCGCACGGTGACCGGACGGGCCGGGGCCGGGGCCGGTCCGTCCTCGCCGTGCTTCGCGGCGAGGTCCCGCAGTTCGTGGATGACGCTGTCGGACGTGGCCTGCTTCCGGCCACCGCCCTCGCCCTCGCCGGTGACGGATTCGCTGAGGCCCACTCCGAAGAGGCCGCGGGACGGCTTGTGGCCGGCGTCGACGCGGGCGTTGTGCCGGATGGCCGCCTTCCGGGCGCGGAGGGAGACGGGGACGGACCACAGCTGGTAGGTGGTGCCGTCGGCGACGACTTCGCTGGTGTAGCCGGAGCGCAGGGAGTCCACCGACTGCCAGGAGATGCTGATCGTGCGGAACGGGTTGCGGACCCGGAGGCGCTCGCGACCGGCGAAGACGGCGGGGCGCAGGGTGAAGGCGACGACCAGCGGGACGAAGCACAGGAGGCCGGCGCCGACGGTGATCTGCTGGCGTCCGGAGCCGCGGATCAGCGCGTCGGATCCGAGCCAGAGAGCGATGGCCAGGAGCGCCACGCCTGCGGCGAGTGCGGTCGGCGACCGGTAGCAGCGGTCGGCCACCGGCGGGTTCTGCGAAGTCATGGGTGTGATTGTGCCCGACCGTCCGCATGGCGGATATTGCGGTCCGGCATCGATCCGGGGGCGCCCCGTCGTGGGACGCTACGCGTGTAGATATGCTCGTGTGGTGACCATGTCTTCTGCGCCCACCGCTACCGCCCCCGGTGCCCCTCCAGGGGGAAGCCCCCTGGCGGACGTGACCGCGTCCGAGACCTCGCTGCGCCGGTATCTGCACGGCCTCCCCGGCGTCGACGCCGTGGGGCTGGAGGCGCGTGCCGCGATGCTCGGCACGCGCTCCATCAAGAACGCCTCCAAGGCCCACGCCATCGACCTGGCGATCTCCATGATCGACCTGACCACGCTGGAGGGTGCCGACACCCCCGGCAAGGTGCGGTCGCTGTGCGCCAAGGGCGCCAACCCGGACCCGTCGGACCGTACGACGCCCAAGGTCGCCGCGATCTGCGTCTACCCGGACATGGTGACCACCGCCAAGGAGGCGCTGGCCGGGTCGGGCATCCACGTCGCGTCGGTCGCGACCGCCTTCCCGGCGGGCCGCGCGGCACTGGACGTGAAGCTCGCGGACACCCGCGACGCGGTCGCCGCGGGAGCCGACGAGATCGACATGGTCATCGACCGGGGTGCCTTCCTCGCCGGCCGGTACGGCAAGGTCTTCGAGGAGATCCTTGCCGTGAAGGAGGCGTGCGGCACCGCGCACCTGAAGGTGATCTTCGAGAACGGCGAGCTGTCGACGTACGACAACATCCGCCGTGCCTCCTGGCTGGCCATGCTCGCCGGCGCGGACTTCATCAAGACCTCGACGGGCAAGGTCGCGGTGAACGCGACGCTGCCGAACACGCTGCTGATGCTGGAGGCGGTGCGCGACTTCCGCGCGGCGACCGGCACGCAGGTGGGCGTGAAGCCGGCCGGCGGCATCCGCACCAGCAAGGACGCCATCAAGTACCTGGTGACGGTGAACGAGACGGCCGGCGAGGACTGGCTGCACCCCGACTGGTTCCGCTTCGGCGCCTCCAGCCTGCTCAACGACCTGCTGATGCAGCGTCAGAAGCTCAGCACCGGCCGCTACTCCGGTCCCGACTACGTGACGGTGGACTGATGTCTGCATTCGAGTACGCACCCGCTCCCCAGTCCGCCTCGGTGGTGGACATTGCCCCGAGCTACGGGCTGTTCATCGACGGCGAGTTCCGCGAGTCCGCCGACGGCAAGGTCTTCAAGACGGTGTCCCCCTCGACCGAGGAGGTGCTGTCGGAGGTCGCGCAGGCGGGCTCCGAGGACGTGCAGGCGGCAGTGAAGGCCGCACGGCGTGCGTTCGAGAAGTGGTCGGCGCTGCCGGGCGCCGAGCGCGCCAAGTACCTGTTCCGCATCGCGCGGATCATCCAGGAGCGGTCGCGCGAGCTGGCCGTGCTGGAGACGCTGGACAACGGCAAGCCGATCCGGGAGACCCGGGACGCCGACCTGCCGCTGGTCGCCGCGCACTTCTTCTACTACGCGGGGTGGGCGGACAAGCTCGGCCACGCCGGGTACGGGCCGGACCCGAAGCCGCTGGGCGTGGCCGCACAGGTCATCCCGTGGAACTTCCCGCTGCTGATGCTGGCCTGGAAGATCGCCCCGGCGCTGGCCACCGGCAACACGGTAGTACTCAAGCCGGCCGAGACCACGCCACTGTCGGCGCTGTTCTTCGCCGACATCTGCCGCCAGGCCGGGCTGCCCCGGGGCGTCGTCAACATCATCACCGGCGACGGCCCGGTCGGCGCCGAACTGGTGGCCCACGAGGACGTGAACAAGGTCGCCTTCACCGGCTCGACGGCCGTGGGCAAGGAGATCGCCCGCACAGTCGCGGGCACGCGCAAGAAGCTGACACTGGAGCTGGGCGGCAAGGGCGCCAACATCGTCTTCGACGACGCGCCGATCGACCAGACCGTCGAGGGCGTCGTCAACGGCATCTTCTTCAACCAGGGCCAGGTGTGCTGCGCCGGGTCCCGGCTGCTCGTGCAGGAGTCGGTGGCCGACGAGCTGCTGGAGTCGCTCAAGCGCCGCCTCGGCACGCTGCGCGTGGGCGACCCGCTGGACAAGAACACCGACATCGGCGCGATCAACTCCGCCGAGCAGCTGGCCCGGATCACCGCGCTCGCCGAGGCCGGCGAGGCGGAGGGCGCGGACCGCTGGTCCCCGGCGTGCGAACTGCCCTCCTCGGGCTACTGGTTCGCCCCGACGCTGTTCACCGGCGTGTCGCAGGCCCACCGGATCGCGAGGGAGGAGATCTTCGGCCCGGTGCTGTCCGTGCTGACCTTCCGCACCCCGGACGAGGCGGTGGCCAAGGCGAACAACACGCCGTACGGCCTGTCGGCGGGCATCTGGACGGAGAAGGGCTCGCGCATCCTGAAGATGGCGTCGAAGCTGCGCGCGGGCGTCGTCTGGTCCAACACGTTCAACAAGTTCGACCCGACCTCGCCGTTCGGCGGCTACAAGGAGTCGGGGTTCGGCCGCGAGGGCGGCCGCCACGGTCTGGAGGCCTACCTCGATGTCTGACGCACGGCTGGGTGTTCTCAAGACGTACAAGCTCTTCGTCGGAGGGAAGTTCCCCCGCTCGGAGAGCGGACGGGTGTACGAGGTGACCGACTCCAAGGGCCAGTGGCTGGCCAACGCCCCGCAGGCGTCGCGGAAGGACGCCCGCGACGCGGTCGCCGCGGCGCGGAAGGCGTTCGGCGGCTGGTCCGGAGCGACGGCGTACAACCGGGGGCAGGTGCTCTACCGGGTCGCCGAGATGCTGGAGGGCCGGCGCGACCAGTTCGCCGCCGAGGTGGGCGCGGCGGACGGGCTGTCGAAGACCAAGGCCGCGGCGCAGGTGGACGCGGCGATCGACCGCTGGGTCTGGTACGCGGGCTGGTCGGACAAGATCGCCCAGGTCGTGGGCGGCGCGAACCCGGTCGCGGGGCCGTACTTCAACCTGTCCTCCCCCGAACCGACGGGCGTGGTCGCCGTGGTGGCTCCGCGGAAGTCGTCGCTGCTGGGCCTGGTGTCGGTGCTGGCTCCGGTGATCGTCAGCGGGAACACGGCCGTGCTGGTCGCCGCGGAGGACGCGCCGCTGCCCGCGCTGTCGCTGGCCGAGGTGCTGGCGACGTCGGACGTGCCGGGTGGCGTGGTGAACGTGCTGACCGGCAACGCCGCGGAGATCGCCCCCTCGCTGGCCGCGCACCAGGATGTCAACGCTGTGGACCTCGCGGGCGCGGACGCCGGTCTGGCGAAGGACCTGGAGGTCGCGGCGGCGGACACGGTCAAGCGGGTGCTGCGGCCGGGGACGGGAACCGACTGGTTCGCCGAGCCCGGCACCGAGCGGATGACCGCCTTCCTGGAGACGAAGACGGTGTGGCACCCGATGGGTGTCTGAGCACGTCGCACGTCGCACGTCGCACGGCGCGTGCCCGGGCTGCGGAGGCGGCCGGGACACGCGCCGTGCGTGTACGTGGGCGGGCGTTCAGTCGCGCAGCATGCCGCCGAGGGCCTGCACGACGGGGAGTTCGTCCAGCGAGGCGCCGTCGGCCAGCGGACCCGTCACCGTCTCGGTGCCGATGGGTTTGAAGTCGGCGACCTGGGTGCCGATGCCGTTGTCCAGCGGGTCGGAGCCCGTGCCGGCCATCGGGTTGATCGGCAGGTCGGCCACCGGCCGCAGCGCGCCGCCGGCGCTGTGCTCCAGCGCGTACTGCAGCGTCTCCTGCGGCTCGTGCACCACCGAGGTGTCGAGCTCGCCGACCGGCGTCTCGACGGTGCTGGGCTCCGCCGCGTGCGCCAGCCCTCCGGCTCCGGCGAGGGCGGCTCCGGCCGCTGTCACGGTCAGCCCGACGCGCAGGACTGCCTGCGCGCGCCGCGATTCCTTCCTCCGAGCGTGCCGCGGGCGAGAAGTCACGATCCACCTGCCTGACGTACGTGTGACGAGATCAGCACACAGCGTAGTACGCAGGGGTGGGCGAACCCGCGGTTCCGCCCGTGATTCACCCGGACGGGAATCTCCGGACGCGGGGGCGTCGATGCCGCACGGATGAGCGACAATGGTGTCTCGTGACCTCCAGCGCCCGCCCCGCGAACGACGTCCCCGCCCGCGTGATTCTGCTGACCGGCCCCTCGGGGGCCGGGAAGTCACGACTCGCCGCCCGTACCGGACTCCCGGTGCTGCGCCTCGACGACTTCTACAAGGAGACCGGCGACCCTTCACTGCCCCGGCTGCCCGACGGTGCCACCGACTGGGACGCACCCGGCTCCTGGGACGCGGACGCCGCGTTCGCCGCGTTGACGGACCTGTGCGCGCACGGCCGTACGACCGTGCCGGTGTACGACATCGCGACGAGTTCCCGTACCGGCGCGGCTCAGTTCGCGCTGCACGGCGCCCCGCTGTTCGTCGCCGAGGGCATCTTCGCGGCGGACATCGCCGCCCGTTGCGCTGCCGCGGACGTGCTCGCGGACGCGATCTGCCTGCGCGGACGGCCTTTCACCACCTTCCGCCGCAGGCTCCTGCGCGACGTGCGGGAGGGACGCAAGTCCGTTCCGTTCCTGGTGCGCCGGGGCTGGGCCCTGATGCGGGCCGAGGGCGCGATCGTGGCGCGGCACCGCGGGCTGGGTGCCCACGCGTGCGCGCGGGACGAGGCGTTCCGCAGGATCTCCGGTCTCCGGGTGACGGAGCGCGGCTCGGTCCACGCGTAGGAGGAAAGACCCCTGCGCGGGCGCGGCGTTCGGCGCGGGCGCGGCGTTCGGCGGACGAACGAAGGCGGGTGCGGCCGGACCCCCCGTCCGGCCGCACCCGTCGTCCCCCGTGTCCCCCGTTCCCCCCTCGGGGCCCGTCGCGTCAGGCGACCAGCTCTCCGAAGCATTCCTCCTGGTCCCGGCCGAGGCTCAGCACCTCGTCGTCGCGCAGCCGGCGCAGCGAGCGCCAGATGCTGCTCTTCACCGTGCCCACGCTGATGTCCAGGATGTCGGCGATCTCGAGGTCTGTGCGGCCCTCGTAGTAGCGGAGCACCAGCATGGTGCGCTGCGTCTCGGGCAGCCGGGCGAGCGCCTGCCAGAGCACGGCGCGCAGTTCGGTGCCGCGCATCGCGTCGTGGTCGGCGGAGGGCGACTCGGGCAGCTCCTCCGTCGGGTACTCGTTGAGCTTGCGGCGGCGCCAGGCGCTGATGTGAAGGTTCGTCATGGTGCGCCGCAGATAGCCGCCGACGGCCGCCTTGTCGGTGATCCGGTCCCAGGCCCGGTAGGTCGAGAACAGCGCGCTCTGAAGCAGGTCCTCGGCCTCGAACCGGTCGCCGGTGAGATGGTAGGCCGTGGCGTAGAGGGAGGCGCGGCGCTCGCGGACGTAATCCGTGAACTCAACCTCCGAGGAGGCGCTGCGCGGCTCCCGCGCGACCTCCCCGGTGCCGGCGTTCCCCCGGGTGCCCTCCACCGCTGCGATGTGCGGCGGACGGCTGTGACCGGCACGGCGAGCGCACCCCCGCCCGCTCACCGTGCCGGGCTTCTCCGCGACGCGGGCCTGCGGAACCGTCGTGGTGTGCAGACGCGTCTGGATGACTGCTGCATTGCTCCTCGTGCTGTGCAGAGTGCTCATCCCGCGCCTCCCTCTTCCGGTGCCGGCCCGTTCGCCTGCTTGCTGATGACTACACTGCCGCGCCAGTTTCATCAGGGGGTCCCCCGACTGTCACAGGCCTGTCACAAGGCGCCGCGGGACCGTGACCGGGTCGTCCGAAGGGATGCCGGGAGCGCCGTGCGGTCGAAGTGTGCGGGGCGCATGGGACAGAATGGCGCGTGTGGCTTTCCTGTTGCTGATCGAGGACGACGACGCGGTCCGTACGGCCCTGGAGATGAGCCTGTCGCGGCAGGGTCACCGAGTGGTGACGGCGGCGTCGGGCGAGGACGGACTGAAGATGCTGCGCGAGCAGCGTCCGGACCTGATCGTGCTGGACGTGATGCTGCCGGGCATCGACGGTTTCGAGGTGTGCCGCCGCATCCGCCGGACCGATCAGCTGCCGATCATCCTGCTGACCGCACGCAGCGACGACATCGATGTGGTGGTGGGCCTGGAGTCGGGCGCCGACGACTACGTCGTCAAGCCGGTGCAGGGGCGGGTGCTGGACGCGCGCATCCGCGCGGTGATGCGGCGCGGCGAGCGGGAGGCCAGCGACTCGGCGACGTTCGGCTCGCTGGTGATCGACCGGGCCGCGATGACCGTCACCAAGAACGGCGAGGATCTGCAACTGACGCCGACCGAGCTGCGGTTGCTGCTGGAGCTGAGCCGCCGTCCGGGTCAGGCGCTCTCCCGGCAGCAACTGCTGCGGCTGGTGTGGGAACACGACTACCTGGGCGACTCGCGCCTGGTCGACGCGTGTGTGCAGCGGCTGCGCGCCAAGGTGGAGGACGTGCCGTCCTCCCCCACGCTGATCCGCACCGTGCGCGGGGTCGGGTACCGGCTGGACGCCCCGCAGTGACGGCCGCCGCCGCGCCGGTCCGGCCGGTTCCGGGGAGGGACGCGGCGTCGTGAGAGGTGCTCTGACGCGCTTTCGGAGCCGGCTGGCGGGCCTGCTGCCGACGTTGCGGCTGCGGCTGGTGGTGGTGTTCGCCCTGGTGGCGCTGGCGGCCGCGGTGTCGGCGTCCGGGATCGCCTACTGGCTCAACCGGGACGCGGTGCTGACCCGCGCGCAGGACGCGGCGCTGAAGGACTTCCGCAAGGCGATGGAGGACCACGTCGGCCAACTGCCCCGGCAGTACGACTGCGCACAACTGCGCGACGCGGCGGGCCGGATGGCGAACAGCACCCAGGGGTACGAAGTGGTGCTGCTCGGCGAGGACCGGAACGGCAGCGCCTGCCGGGCCGCCTCGGCGCCGGGCTTCTTCACGTCCTCGGATGTGCCGGAGAGCCTGCGGAGCGCCGTCGACCGGCGCCGCGAGGTCGACGACGCGAACCGTTTCCCTTACCACCTCTACTGGCAGCGCGTGGTCCGCGAGGAGGACCCCTACCTGGTGGGCGGAGCGAAACTGATCGGCCGGCAACCCTCTCCCAGCGGCTACATGCTGAAGTCGCTGGCGGCCGAGCGGGACGACCTGTCGTCGCTGGCGTGGTCGCTCGGCATCGCGACGGCGCTCGCCCTGATCGGCGCGATGCTGCTGGCGCAGGCGGCGGCGACGACCGTGCTGCGGCCGGTGCGGCGGCTGGGCGACGCGGCCCGGCGGCTCGGCGAGGGGAAACTCGACACCCGGCTGAAGGTCTCCGGCACGGACGAACTGGCGCAGCTGTCCCGGACGTTCAACGCCACGGCCGCCTCGCTGGAGAAGCGGGTGGCGGAGTTGAGCGCCCGGGAGGCGTCCTCGCGCAGGTTCGTCGCCGACATGTCGCACGAACTGCGGACGCCGCTCACCGCGATCTCCGCGGTGACGGAGGTGCTGGAGGAGGAGCAGGACAACCTCGATCCGATGATCGCCCCGGCCGTGGGCCTGGTGGTCAGCGAGACGCGGCGGCTGGCCGACCTGGTGGAGAACCTCATGGAGGTCACCCGCTTCGACGCCGGCACCGCACGCCTGGTGCTGGACGACGTGGACGTGGCGGACATGGTGACGGCGTGCATCGACGCCCGCGCCTGGCTGGACGCGGTGGAACTCGACGCGGACCGCGGCATCACGGCCCGACTCGACCCGCGGCGGCTGGACGTGATCCTGGCGAACCTGATCGGCAACGCGCTGAAGCACGGCGGCTCTCCGGTACGGGTGTCGGTGCGGGTCCGTCCGGGCGCGGCGCCGTCGGGGGACGACGCGCTGGTGATCGCGGTGACGGACCACGGGCCGGGCATCCCGGAGGACGTGCTGCCGCACGTCTTCGACCGGTTCTACAAGGCGAGCGCGTCCCGGCCGCGGTCGGAGGGCAGCGGCCTCGGGCTGTCCATCGCCATGGAGAACGCGCACATCCACGGCGGCACCATCCGCGCACGGAACGGCGAGACGCCCGACGAGGGCGCGGTGTTCACCCTCCTCCTGCCGCGGGATGCGAGCGAGCTGGCCGAGCCGGAAGGGGACGCCGCGGCCGGGCGTCGGCCGCGCGGGCGGCACCCGGACCGCGGCCGCGACGGCGGACGGGACGCGGACGGTGAGGGACACGGGGACGCGCCCTGGGACGACGACGCCGGCAGGGAGAACGAGGCATGATCCGGACCGCACCACCGCGTCCCGCGGCTCCGGCCGCTCCGCGGCGTTCGCGCGCCGCGCTCGCCGGGACCCTCGCGGCGCTCCCGCTGCTGGCGGTCGCCGGCTGCGGTATCCAGCCGACTTCGGTACCGGTGGACGCGGGGGCCGCGCCCTCGCGGGTGGCCTGTGTGCTGCCCGACGACGGACCGAGGACCCCCGCGCCGCGGCACACCGTGGTACGGGTCTACCTGGTGTGCGGCTCGCGTGTGAGCCCGGTGCAGCGGTCCGTGCGACTGCCCGCAGGACGGGCGGACGTCGCCGGGGCGCTGCTGGAGACGCTGTCCGACGAGCCCGGGCCCCGGGAGCGTGCGGCCGGGTTCGCCAGCCAGGTACCGCCTGAGCTGGAGGTGGGGCCTGGCACACGGACCGATCCGCCGGGCACCCTGCGGCTCAGCACCGCCCCGTCCGGACTGCCGCCTTTCGCCCTCGCGCAGATCGTGTGCACCTTCGCCGAGACGGAGGCCGGGGCGCCGCAGGAGGGCACCGTGGTCCTGGCAGGGCCGGCGGACGCCCCCGTGCCGGAGCCGCCACGGCGCATCGCCTGCACCACCGAACTGCGCAACAGCCCCGACGCGGCGGACAGGGCCGGCACGCCAGTCGGGTCGTGAGCCGACATGCGATCGCGAGGCGGGGGCCGGTCGCGAGGGCCGGTTGTGGGGGTGCCCGGAAGCGTGGGGGCGGTGCCCGGAACCGCGGGCGAGGAAGCCCGCGTCTCCCTCGTTGTGCACGGTCATGTCCCCGGGCGCGCCACATCGTCCCGTATCCGGGTGGCGGCCGCCCTCCTGCTCGGCGCCCACCTCCTGACGGTCGGCTGGCTCATGCTGCGCCCCCGCACCGTCCCGTGGGTGCCGCCGTCGAACCTCCAGCCCTTCGTGACCATCCAGGCCGACCTGGCGGCCGGGCCGCAGGCGGCGCTGATCGGTATCGGCGGTGAACTCCTGCTCCTGACCCCCGTGGGCGTACTGCTCCCGCTCGCCGCCGGGCGGCTGTACGGGCCCCGGGTGGCGACGGCCCTGCGCACGGTGCTGATGGGGGTGTTCCTCGCGCTGGGCGTGGCCGTGCTGCGCAGCGGCGCACCCAGCCGCCCGGTGACGGTGGACGCGATGATGCTCAACGCCGCCGGCGTGGCCCTCGCGCACCTGCTGCTGTACCCGTCGCTGCGCCAGCGGCTGCTGCGCCTTCCCGCGGGCCCGTTCACCCGGGACCGGGACGACCGGCCCCGGGTCGGCCTCGCGGAGGAGGGTACTCGGGGACGTACCCCGAGAGGTTCCAGGGTCGGGATCGCCCCGTAGCGGGACGCTCTCCGCCCTGTTGCCCCCCTACGGTGGATCACACGGTCCGGGAACCGCCGGGACCGGTGCAACGCTTCGAAAGCACACAGATGGGAGCCGCCGTCATGGCCGCACTCGTACGCCCGCACGACAACCGGATGATCGCCGGGGTGTGCGCGGGACTCGCCCGCCGGTTCGGCATGAAGCCGGGAACGATGCGCGTGATCTTCCTCGTCTCGTGCCTGCTTCCCGGGCCGCAGTTCCTGATCTACCTGGCACTGTGGATCTTCCTGCCCAACGCCCAGCGGCAGCCGACCGGGTGAGGACCGGGACCGGCGGGAGATCACCGCGCCGGACGGTCAGCCCAGCGGCAGACCGCCACCGCCGAGGGAGCCGCTGGTGAGCGGCAGGCCGTCCGTGGGCAGACCGCCGCCGAGGGTGTCGGTGACCGTCTCGGTGGGGCCGCTGTTGCCGGCGAGCTGACCGGCGAGGGGCAGGCCACCGAGCATCTTGCCCGGACCGCCTTCGCCGCCCTCCGTGCCCTCGCCGCCCTCGGCCTTCGCCACGTCGGCCGGCAGGGTGGAGGCGACCACGTCGTCGGAGGCGGTGGGCATCCGGGCGACGGAGTCGCCACCGGCCATCGCGTCCTGCACCGGCGGGGCGGACACCAGCTGGCGGCCCGTGGTCTCCACCGTCTCGCCGAGGTCGGCGGCGGAGGCGGCGCCGGCACCGGAGGCCGCGAAGGCGGCGCCGAGCGCGGTGACGCCGAGGGCCTTGATCGTTCCGTGCTTCATGGGTGACACGTCCTGTCGTGGGGGATCTTCGGGCGGTTCCGGCGAACGTAGCCAGGCCCGTGGATCACCCGCAAACAGGTGGAGGCGGCCGGGGAGGGGCGTGTCGCCGTGCTCCCCGACCGCCTCGCCCACAGGTCCGGATCAGCCTGCCGAGTCCGCGGAACCGCTGGTCGGAGCCGCGCCCGGGACCGGGTCGTGGAACAGCCACTCGGACTTCAGCTTGGCGTAGCCCGGCTTGACGACCTCGTTGATCATGGCGAGACGTTCATCGAAAGGGATGAACGCGGACTTCATCGCGTTGACGGTGAACCACTGCATGTCGTCCAGCGTGTAGCGGAAGGTGTCCACCAGGTGCTGGAACTCGCCGCTCATGCTGGTGCCGCTCATCAGCCGGTTGTCGGTGTTGACCGTGGCGCGGAAGTGGAGCCGGCGCAGCAGCCCGATGGGGTGTTCCGCGTACGAGGCGGCCGCACCGGTCTGGAGGTTCGACGACGGGCACAGCTCCAGTGGCACCCGCTTGTCCCGCACGTACGACGCCAGCCGGCCCAGCTTGACCTGCCCGTCGTCGGCGACCTGGATGTCGTCGATGATGCGGACGCCGTGTCCGAGCCGGTCGGCGCCGCACCACTGGAGCGCCTGCCAGATCGACGGGAGGCCGAACGCCTCACCGGCGTGGATGGTGAAGTGGTTGTTCTCCCGCTTGAGGTACTCGAACGCGTCGAGGTGGCGGGTGGGCGGGTGGCCGGCCTCGGCGCCCGCGATGTCGAAGCCGACGACGCCGAGGTCGCGGTAACGATTCGCCAGCTCGGCGATCTCCAGCGCCCGGGCCGCGTGCCGCATCGCGGTGAGCAGCGCGCCGACGCGGATGCGGCGGCCCGCCTCGCGCGCCCGGCGCTCGCCCTCGCGGAAGCCCTCGTTGACCGCCTCCACGACCTGCTCCAGGGTGAGACCCGCCTCCAGGTGCTGCTCGGGGGCGTAGCGCACCTCGGCGTAGACCACGCCGTCGGCGGCGAGGTCCTCGGCGCACTCGGCGGCGACCCGAACCAGCGCGTCGCGCGTCTGCATCACGGCGCAGGTGTGCGAGAACGTCTCCAGGTACCGCTCCAGGGAGCCGGAGTCCGCGGACTCCCGGAACCAGGAGTCGAGCCGCTCGGCGTCCTCGGACTCCGGCAGCCCCTCGTAGCCCACCTCGCGGGCCAGTTCGATGATGGTGGCCGGGCGCAGCCCGCCGTCGAGGTGGTCGTGCAGCAGCACCTTAGGGGCGCGACGAATCTGCTCCGGTGTCGGAATGGTGAGGGGTGTCTCGCTCGTCATTTTCGTACTGTAGCGCCTACGCGCGTAGACCGCCACGGTCGCCTGCGCGGGCCCCGACGGGTCGTGAAGGTGCTGTACGGGGCGTCCCGCAGCGGCGCGGCGTCTGCCATCGTGGCGCCCATGACTCAGCAGGCGTTGCCGGACCGAGTGCCGGTCAGGGAAGCGAGGTTGGGCAGACCCCGGGGCGGCGACCGTGCGGTGTGCGGCGTGGTCCTGCTGCTGCCGGGCGGCACTGCGCACAGCGTGCGGCGTCCCTCGGCGCGCGCCACCGCGGCGATGCTGCCGCTGGCCCGGAGGTTCGCCCGCACCGGACGGGAGGCGGACCTGGCGGTGCACGTCGTGCGCTATCGGTACCGGGGCTGGAACGGCGCCGAGGCGCACACGGCGGGCGACGCGGAGTGGGCGGTCGACGAGGTGGTGCGCCGCTACGGCGACGTGCCGGTGTGCCTGGCCGGCACCGACGTCGGCGCGCGGGCCGCGCTGCGCGCCGCCGGGCACCCGGCGGTCGCCTCCGTCCTCGCCCTGGCGCCCTGGCTGCCCGACGGCCGGGAGGAGGAGCCGGTGAGGCAACTCGCGGGCCGCAACGTGCTGATGGTGCACGGCACCGACGACGCGCACAGCCACCCGGAGACGTCGTTCCGGCTGGCCGCGCGGGCGAAGAAGGTGAACGCGGACGTGTGCCGGTTCGAGGTGCACACCGACGGGCATGCACTGTTCCAGCACCGGCAGGAAGTCGCGGCGCTGGCCGAGGACTTCGTGCTGGGCACCTTGTGCGAACGTGACTTCTGCCGGCCGCTCACGGACGCGATGGCGGCTCCGCCGCCGCTGGGCCTGCGGATGCCGCTGGCCACGGGCTTCGGCCGCTCGCTGCGCCGCTAGCTGGGGACCGCCCCGGCGGATCGCCCGAGCCCCGCCGCGCACGCTACGGCGCCCCTCCCCCGCAGCCAGTCGGGCCGGGGTACCTCCCTGCCGGAGGGGTGGGCGCGGTCGTCGCGTATCCGGGGGCGAACGGGTACGGGGGGCGTCCGTCCGCCTCGCCATGCTCCCCACGGCCCTGGCGGGCCCGTGAGGGCCCATGGCTCCGACGCTGCAGGGCGGTCCCGGCTTGGTCCGGGGAGCCTGCACCGGCGGCGTGTTCCCGCCGGAATTCCCCGCGCCTTCGGCGACGGCGAGGGGGACGGGAGCGGGCAAGCAGGCCGGGCGTCAGCCCAGCAGCGTGCCGCGGCGGGCGAGCAGGAAGCGGCGGAACGCCGCGACCGGCGGGGGCTCGGGGTCACGGCCGTCGATCCACGCGAGCCCGATCTCCCGCACCGCCCGCGGCGCGGTCACCGCCAGTTCCCGCACCCCCGGCCGGGGTACCGCCGGCGGGGGCAGCAGGGCGACGCCCAGCCCTGCCGCCACGAGCCCGCGGATGGTCTCCGCCTCCTCGCCCTCGAAGGCGATGCGCGGCTGGAACCCGGCCTGCGCGCACAGCGCCTCCAGGATGCGCCGCATCCCGTAGCCCGGTTCCAGGGTGACGAACGGCTCCTCGGCGGCCTCCGCGAGCCGGACGCGTTTGCGGGCGGCAAGCCGGTGGTCGTCGGGCACGACGAGCCGCAGCCGCTGTTCGTCCAACCGCCGTGCCACCAGCCCGCGCGCGGCGAGTTCGGCGGTGTCCGGGATGGGCGAGGTGAGGCACAGGTCCAGGCCCCCGGCGGCGAGCCGTTCCAGCATGGCCTCGCCGTAGTTCTGCACCAGCGCGAACCGCACACCGGGGTGCTCGGCGCGGAAGGCGCGGATCAGGCCGGGCACCGTCTCCCAGCCAAGGGTGTGCAGGAAGCCGAACGCGACCTTGCCCGTCGCGGGATCGGCGTCGGAGCGCACGGACTCGGCGGCCTGCTCCACGGCGGCGAGCGCCCGTTCGGCGGCGACGCGGAAGGTGTGTCCGGCGGGGGTGAGGGAGACCGTCCGGCCGCGGCGGGCGAAGAGGGCGACGCCCAGGTCGTCCTCCAGCCGGGCCAGCGCCCGGCTGAGCGTGGACTGCGGGACACCCAGCTCCTGGGCGGCGCGGGTGACGTGCTCGTGGCGCGCGACGGCGGCGAAGTGGGCGAGCCGGGGCGTCAGCTCCAGTCCCCAGTCGTGCCCGGTGTCCGATGTCGGGGATGTCACGGAAATGTCTTCGTCGTTTCGGGTCGGTGACACGGGTGGCCCTCACCTCGATTGATGCGCTGGTGGAACGATTCTCGCAGTTTCGTGCATTGGACGCATGAGCGGGGACGGTCGTACGTTCGGGGCATGCCTTCTGCTGATACCAGGGCGTCCACCGGGGGAGTGGGCGCCGTACCCCCGCGCGCCGGTGCCCGGTCCGACGACCCCGAGTCCACCAAGTACCGGCCGGGCGACCCCGGATACCGTCGGCTGAGCCTGGCGCTCTTCGCCGCCGGCCTGGTCGCGTTCGGCCTTCTCTACTCCACGCAGGCGCTGCTGCCGGCGATCTCGGCGGACCTCGGCGTCACCGCGGGCCGGGCGAGCTGGACGGTGTCCGGCGCGACGATCGGCCTGGCCGTCGCCGTGCTGCCGCTGAGCGCCCTGTCCGAACGGTTCGGTCGCCGCCGGACGATGACCGTCTCGCTGGCGGTGGCGGTGGCGCTCGCGCTGGTGATGCCGCTGGCTCCGTCGCTTGATGCGCTGACCGCGCTGCGCGTGGCCCAGGGCGTCGCGATCGCGGGAGTTCCCGCGTCGGCCATGGCGTTCCTCTCCGAGGAGGTGCGGGCCCGGGCGCTGGTCGGCGCGGTCGGCCTGTTCGTCGCGGGCAACAGCATCGGCGGCATGTCCGGACGCATCCTCACCGGCTGGGTCACCCAGATGTGGGGCTGGCGCGCCGCGCTGGCCGCGCTGGGCGTGGCGACGCTACTGTGCGCCGTGGCGTACGCCGTGCTGGCCCCGAGGGCACGCCACTTCACCCCGTCGCGGGTGAGCCCGCGCGCGCTGGCGCGGACCGTGCGCACGCACCTGGCGAACCCGCTGCTGGTCCGGCTGTACGTCATCGGGCTGCTGTTCATGACCGTCTTCGGTGCGGTCTACACCGTGATCGGCTACCGCCTGGTCGGCGAGCCGTTCGGGCTGTCGCAGGGGCTGGCGGGCTCGATCTTCGCCATCTACCTGGTGGGCACGGTGTCGTCCGCGACGTCGGGCCGCCTGCACGGACGTCTGGGCCGGCGCGGCGCGCTGTACGTAGCGATCATGACGACGACGACCGGGCTGCTGCTGTCCCTCGCAGACAGCCTGCTCGCCGTCGCGGGCGGCCTGGTGCTCATCACGGCGGGCTTCTTCGCGGGGCACGCCGTGGCGTCCGGCTCGGTGAGCCGCACGGCCACCGAGGGGCGGGCGCAGGCGTCGGCGCTCTACCAGATGGCGTACTACCTGGGCAGTTCCGTCGGCGGCACGGTCGGCGCGCTGGCGTACCACGGCGGGGGCTGGCCGGCGACGGTCGCGTTCTCGCTCCTCGCGCTGGTCGGGGCGGCCGGCGTCACCCTCTACGCCACGCGCCGCGCCCGCCGCACGGCGTTGCTCGCGGCCTGAGCGGTACGCCCGTCGTCGTGTCCGTCGGGCCCGTGATCCAGTCGTGGTTCGCGTTGCCCCGCGAAGATCTCCACGACGAGCTGCGCAGCCTCCGCCGGTACGCGGTTTGAGTAGAGCAGGCGCTGAACGAGTTCGGCGGTGACGTTGTACGCGTTGGCTGGCGGTGGTGCCTCGGTGATCCCCTCGATGATCTTCACCCCTGGTGGTCGACGGGGAGTGCGGACATGGCGGTCTCCCCTATCGATGCGTCACCGATGCCATCATGCCGAACGGGCCGGTGGGGTCCACCGGCCCGTTCACCCGAACGAGAGCGTCACAGGTCAGGCGATACGTTCCAACACCACGGACGCCGGGACGTCGACCGCCGTGTCGCCGAGGGCGAAGGCGTCGTCGAGCGCGGCGAGCGCGTAGTCGAACTTCTCCGGGGTGTCGGTGTGCAGCGTCATCAGCGGGGCGCCCGCCTCCACCCGCTCCCCCTGCTTGGCGTGCAGCTCGACGCCCGCACCGGCCTGGACCGGGTCCTCCTTGCGGGCGCGGCCCGCGCCGAGGCGCCAGGCGGCGACGCCGACGGCGTACGCGTCCAGCGAGGTGAGAACGCCGCTCGTCGGGGCGGTGACCACGTGCTGCTCGCGGGCGACGGGCAGGTCCGCGTCGGGGTCGCCGCCCTGGGCGGCGATCATGCGGCGCCACACGTCCATCGCGGAGCCGTCGGCGAGCGCCTTCGCGGGGTCGGCGTCCGGCAGTCCGGCCGCGGCGAGCATCTCGCGCGCCAGCGCGAGGGTCAGCTCGACCACGTCCGCCGGTCCCCCGCCCGCCAGGACCTCGACCGACTCGCGCACCTCGAGGGCGTTGCCGGCGGTGCGGCCGAGCGGCGTGGACATGTCGGTGAGCAGGGCGACGGTCCGCACCCCGTGGTCGGTGCCGAGACCGACCATGGTGGAGGCCAGTTCGCGCGCGTCCTCGACGGTCTTCATGAAGGCGCCGGAGCCGACCTTCACGTCCAGCACCAGCGAACCGGTGCCCTCGGCGATCTTCTTGCTCATGATGGAGCTGGCGATCAGCGGGATGGCCTCGACCGTGCCGGTCACGTCGCGCAGCGCGTAGAGCTTCTTGTCGGCGGGCGCGAGGCCGTCTCCGGCCGCGCAGACCACCGCGCCGGCGGAGTCGAGGATGCCCAGCATCTCGGCGTTGCTCAGCGAGGCCCGCCAGCCGGGAATCGACTCCAGCTTGTCGAGGGTGCCGCCGGTGTGGCCGAGGCCGCGGCCGGAGAGCTGCGGGACGGCCGCGCCGCAGGCGGCGACGAGCGGGGCGAGCGGCAGGGTGATCTTGTCGCCGACGCCGCCGGTGGAGTGCTTGTCGGCGGTGGGGCGGGCGAGGGAGGAGAAGTCCATCCGCTCGCCGGAGGCGATCATCGCGGCCGTCCAGCGAGCGATCTCCGCCCGCGTCATGCCGTTGAGGAGGATCGCCATGGCGAGGGCGGACATCTGCTCGTCGGCGACGGCGCCGCGGGTGTACGCGTCGATGACCCAGTCGATCTGCTCGTCGCTCAGCGGGTGCCCGTCGCGCTTGGCGCGGATGACGGAGATGGCGTCCATGAGTTCCTTAAGCCGGGGAGGGTTCGTGGAGGCGGGCGGTCAGCGGGCGAGGTCGTCGGGCCCGAACGCGTCCGGCAGCAGCTCGGACAGCGGACGCACGCCGCGCGCGGTGTCCAGCAGCAGTTCGGGGCCGCCGTGCTCCCACAGCAGCTGGCGGCAGCGCCCGCACGGCATGAGGCGGGCGCCGTTGCGGTCGCAGCAGGTGAAGGCGGTGAGCCGGCCGCCGCCGGTCGCCACCAGCTCGGAGACGAGGCCGCACTCGGCGCACAGCGCGACGCCGTACGCCGCGTTCTCCACGTTGCAGCCGGAGACCGTGCGGCCGTCGTCGACGAGGGCGGCGGCGCCGACCGGGAAGCCCGAGTAGGGGGCGTAGGCCCGGGACATGGCATCCCGGGCCTGCTCCCGCAGGGCCTCCCAGTCGGTGTCCGGAGCGTGCACGCTCACGTGCCCTGGCCCTTCCGGTACGGCTTGCCGATGGTCTTCGGCACCCGTAGCCGCTGGGTCGCCAGACACAGCACGAGCAGGGTGGTGATGTACGGGCTCGCCTCGACGATCTCGCGCGGCACGGTGTCGGTGGCGGCGTACCAGAGTGCGACGAGGATGCCGGACGCGACGGCGACCATGCCGCCGGTCCGCGAGCCCTTGTACAGCTTCCACAGGCCGTAGCCGACGAGCAGCACCGCGAAGACGAGCAGCAGCGCGTGGATGGTGGTGCCGCCGCCGCGGAGCTGGGTGCCGTCCATGAAGCCGAAGATACCGGCGCCCATGGCGACGCCGCCGGGACGCCAGTTGCCGAAGATCATGGTGGCGAGGCCGATGTAGCCGCGGCCGCCGGTCTGGTCCTCCTGGTAGTGGTGCACGTAGAGGGCCAGGAACGCGCCGCCGAGGCCGGCGAGCGCGCCGGACATGGTGATGGCCGCGTACTTGTACTTGTAGACGTTGACGCCCAGCGACTCGGCGGCGACCGGGTTCTCGCCGCAGGAGCGGAGCCGGAGGCCGAAGGACGAGCGCCACAGCACGAAGAAGGTCATCACGAAGAGTCCGGCGGCGAGCAGCGTCACCCAGGAGACGCTGTCGACTGCGGCGCGGGCGATGCCGGCGGTGTCGGAGACGAAGAACCAGCCCTGTTCCTCCAGTGAGGCGAGCCAGTCGGCCAGCAGGGGTACGGAGAACTCCGACATGTCCTCGATGGGCGGGGACTGCCGGTCGTTGCCGCCGGCCATGGCCGCTTCGCTGCCGGGGGTGCCGAAGAACTGCTTGGCGAGGAACTGGGTGGAGCCGAGCGCCAGGATGTTCACGGCCACACCGGAGACGATGTGGTCGACGCCGAAGGTGACGGTGGCCATGGCGTGCACGAGGCCGCCGAGCGCGCCGCCGGCCATGCCGGCGACGACCGCGGCCCACGGCCCGTACTGCCAGCCGATCCAGCCGGCGGTGAACGTGCCGATGATCATCATGCCTTCGAGGCCGATGTTGATGACGCCGGCGCGTTCGGACCAGAGCCCGCCGAGGCCGGCCAGGCCGATGGGGACCGACCAGCTCAGTGCGGTGGAGTAGGTGCCGAAGCCGGTGAGGCCGCCGACGCCGGTGATCTCGCGGAGTGTGGACAGCAGCAGCAGCGCGCCGGCGATGATGAGCAGGATCCACGGCCAGGACAGCCTGCGGCGCGGCTTGCTGTCCTTCCCCTTCGAGGAGAGGGACTCCGAGACCTTGGCGGAGAGGTTCGTGCTCACGCGGACACCTCCGCCTTGTCGTTCTTCCGGGCCTGCTTGGCGAGCTGCTCGCCGACCGTGCGCTGCTGGCGGCGGAGGCCGTAGCGGCGGACGAGTTCATAGGCGATGACCACGCAGAGGACGATGACGCCCTTCATGACCTCGACGGTCTCCGACGCGTAGTCCTCGATCTCCAGCCGGCCGCCGGTGCGGTCGAGGAAGCCCCACAGCAGGGCGGCGAACGCCATGCCGACCGCGTTGTTGCGGCCCAGCAGCGCGAGCGCGATGCCGGTGAAGCCGATGCCGGCGGGGAAGTCGTTGCCGTAGTTGTGGACCTCGCCGAGCAGGATCGGCATGCCGACCAGGCCGGCGGCCGCGCCCGAGAGCACCATCGAGGTGACGACCATCTTCTTCACGCTGACGCCGCTGGCCTGGGCGGCCGACTCGGAGCGGCCCACGGACCGCAGGTCGAAGCCGAAGCGGGTGCGGTTGAGCATGAACCAGTAGCCGAGGCCGACGGCGGCGGCGAGGAACACGAAGCCGTTGATCGGGTCGGGGCTGGTCGGCAGGAAGAAGAAGTGGCTGGACTCGGGGATGTTCGGCGTGTGGAACAGGTTGCCGTCCTTGACCGCCAGTCGGCCTTCCTGGAGGAAGTAGCCGATGAAGGAGGCGGCGATGAAGTTCAGCATGATCGTGGTGATGACCTCGCTGACGCCGCGGGTCACCTTCAGGAAGCCCGCGATGCCGGACCAGATCGCGCCGACGACGACCGCGACCAGGATGATCAGCGGGATCTGCACCAGTCCGGGGAGCGTCAGCGCGCCGCCGACGACGGCCGCGAAGAACGCGGCGATGCGGTACTGGCCGTCCACGCCGATGTTGAAGAGGTTCATCCGGAAGCCGATGGCGACGGCCAGCGCGGACAGGTAGTACGGGATCGCCTTGTTGATGATCCAGACCTGGCTGTCGCTCTTGGAGCCGTAGTCGAGCATCACCGAGTAGGCGTAGAGCGGGTCCTTGCCGGTGGCCAGCAGGACGATCGAGGTGATGACGACGGCGGCCACGAGGGCCAGCAGGGGGGCGGCAAGGCCGAGGATCAGGCGGTTCTTGTCGAGCTTGAACGACTTCACAGCCGCTTCCCTCCCTCGCCCGTCTCGTCCTCGACGCCTGCGGCGGAGCCGCTCTCGGACGCTTCGAGGTGGCCGCTGGCGGCGCCGGTCATGGCGGAGCCCAACTCCTCAGGGGTGATGGTGGCGGGGTCGGCGTCCGCGACCAGGCGGCCGCGGTACATCACCCGCAGGGTGTCGGAGAGCCCGATCAGCTCGTCCAGGTCGGCGGAGATCAGCAGGACCGCCAGTCCTTCGCGGCGCGCCTCGCGGATCTGGTCCCAGATCTGCGCCTGCGCGCCGACGTCCACGCCGCGGGTGGGGTGGGCGGCGATCAGCAGCTTGGGGTGGTGGCTCATCTCGCGGCCGACGATCAGCTTCTGCTGGTTGCCGCCGGAGAGGCTGGCCGCGGTGACCTCGATGCCGGGCGTACGGACGTCGTAGTCGGTGACGATGCGCGCGGTGTCGGTGCGGGCGGCCTTGATGTCGAGGAGTGCGCCGCGGCTGTTGGGCGCCTCGGTGACGTGGCCCAGCATGCGGTTCTCCCACAGCGGGGCCTCCAGCAGCAGGCCGTGCCGGTGCCGGTCCTCGGGGATGTAGCCGATGCCCGCCTCGCGGCGGGTGCGGGTGGGGCGGTGGGAGATGTCCTGGCCGTCGAGGGTGACGCTGCCGCCGTCGGGGTCGCGCAGACCCATGACGGCCTCGACCAGTTCGGCCTGTCCGTTGCCCTCGACGCCGGCGACGCCGAGCACCTCGCCCTTGCGGATGGTGAAGGTGATGCCGTCCAGGACCGCGCGGACGCTGCCGTCCGGGTCGGTGGCGGACAGGTGCAGCCCGTCGACCTTCAGCATCTCGACGTCGGTGACGGTCGACTCGCGGGTCTCCGGGGACGGGAGTTCGCTGCCGACCATCAGCTCGGCGAGCTGCTTGGGGGTGGTCTCGGACGGGTGCAGGGAGGCGACCGTGGTGCCGCGCCGGATGACGGTGATGTCGTCCGCGACGGTCAGCACCTCGCCCAGTTTGTGCGAGATGAAGATGACGGTGAGGCCCTCGGCCTTGAGCTCGCGCAGGTTGTCGAACAGTGCGTCGACCTCCTGCGGCACGAGCACGGCCGTGGGCTCGTCGAGGATGAGCGTGCGGGCGCCGCGGTAGAGGACCTTGAGGATCTCCACGCGCTGCCGGTCGGCGACGCCGAGCTCCTCGACGAGCACGTCCGGGCGGATCGCCAGGCCGTACGCGTCGGACAGTTCCTTGATCTTCCGGCGCGCGCCGGAGCCGATGCCGTGCAGCTTCTCGGCGCCGAGGACGACGTTCTCCTGCACCGTGAGGTTGTCGGCGAGCATGAAGTGCTGGTGCACCATGCCGATGCCGCGGGCGATGGCGTCGGCGGGCGTACGGAAGGAGACCTTCTCGCCGGCGACCGTGATGGTGCCCTCGTCCGGCGCCTGCATGCCGTAGAGGATCTTCATCAGGGTCGACTTGCCTGCGCCGTTCTCCCCGACGAGGGCGTGCACGGTGCCGCGCCGGACGGTGATGTCGATGTCGTGGTTGGCCACGACGCCGGGGAACCGCTTGGTGATGCCGTGGAGCTCGACGGCAGGTGCGCTGTCTGCCGGTGGGCCGGCTGCCGTGGGGCTGCTGCTGGACGCTTTGATGACGCACTCTCCTCGGAGGGACCGGGCGAAGGAGTGAGGTGTGTGGGCTGGGCGGGTGACGCGTGTCGTGTGGGGCGGGAGTGACGGTATCGCGCGTGGTGGCGTGTGAGGCACGCTACGCGCGTAGCGTTCCGCCGAGAAAGCGGGCCCGGTGCGGAGGGCGGTGCTGCGCCCTCCGCACCGGGCCCACGCCGCGCGGGTCAGGTGACCCGGTCGAGCGGACCCGTCACTTCTCGGGGGTGTCGCTGACCTTGACCTCGCCGCTGGTGATCTTCGTCTTGGCCTCTTCGATCTTCGGCATGATGTCGTCGATGAAGCCGCCGGAGGTGGCGAGCGAGACGCCGTCCTCCTTGAGGGTGTACGAGTTCACACCGGTGATCGGGTCGCCCTCGTGCACGCTCTTGATCAGGTCGTAGACCGCGACGTCGACGTTCTTCACCACGGAGGTGAGGATGACGTCCTTGTACTCCGCCAGGCCCGGCTGCTGGTACTGGTCGGAGTCGACACCGATCGCCCAGGCGCCGTCGCCCTCGTCGTGGATGGCCTCGATCGAGCCCGCGCCGGACTGGCCCGCGGCGCTGTAGACGACGTCGATGTCCCGGGAGAGCATCCCCTTCGCCTTCTCCTTGGCGGCGGCGGGGTCGTTGAAGCCCTTCGGGTTGTTCGGGTACAGGTACTCGGTGACGACCTGGACGTCCTTGCCCGTGTCCTTCACGCCCTGCGCGAAGCCCGCCTCGAACTTCTGGATCAGCGCGTTGTCCACGCCGCCGATGAAGCCGACCTTGTCGGTCTTGGTCTTCAGCGCGGCGGCGACACCGGCGAGGTAGGAGCCCTCGTGCTCGGAGAACACCATGCTGTCGACGTTCTTCTCCTCGCCCTCGACCACGGAGTCGACGACGCCGAAGGTGGTCTTCGGGAATTCCTTGGAGACCTTCTCGATCGACTTGCCGTAGGCGAAGCCGACGCCGATGACCGGGTTGTAGCCGGCCGAGGCCAGCTGGGTGAGGCGCTGCTCGCGCTGCGACTCGGTCTCGTTGTTGCCGGCCGTGACGGTCTCGAGAGGGATGTCGAACTCCTTCGAGGCCTTCTCCGCACCGCGGTTGGCGGACTGGTTGAAGGAGTGGTCGTCGGCACCGCCGACGTCGAAGGCCAGGCCGATGCCCTTGTCCTTCTCGCCGTTGCCCGACTCGGTGGAGCTCTCGCCACACGCGGTGGCGGTCAGCGCGAGGACCGCGGTGGCGCTGACCGCGGCTGCAAGCTTGGATACCCGACGCAAGAGGACGTTCCCTTCGTCTCTCGGAAGCGCCTCTTCCCGGCGCTGGCTGTTCCGGGTCAGATTAACGCGCGTAGAACTGGGGTAAAGCCCCGTCCGACGGCCGTTATCGGATCGGTGTCTAGCGGGTGTGCGCCGCTGGTCGGACACCCCTCCCACGGCCCCGGCGGGGCTCTGCGTCCGTGCAGGTCAGAGTGGCTACGGCAGGCGTCCGGCACTGAGCAGCGCCGCAGCGGTGAACAGCTCCACACCCACGGTGATCGCCTTCTCGTCGGCGTCGAAGTCGCCCTGGTGCAGGTCCCGCCTGGCCCGGTCCCCCGGGGTCCGCACCCCGAGCCGCGCCATGGCGCCCGGCACCTGCTCCAGGTACCAGGAGAAGTCCTCGCCGCCGAGGCTCTGCTCCGTCGTCTCGACCGCGTACTCGCCGCCGCGCGCGACCATCGCGTCACGCAGCAGCTCGGTGCTCCTGACCTCGTTGACGACGGGCGGGACGCCGCGCACGTAGTCGACCGTCGACTTGGCCCGGTGCAGCGTCGCGACCTCGTCGATCGCCGCGTGCACCAGGTCGGGCGCCTCGCGCCAGGCGGGCAGGTCCAGGCAGCGCACGGTCGCCGAGAGCTCCGCCCGCTGCGGGATGACGTTGCAGGCGTGCCCGGACTCGATGCGCCCCCAGGTCAGGGACAGTCCGGAGCGCGCGTCGACCCGGCGGCCCAGCAGCGCGGGCACCTCGGTGACCAGCTTCGCGGCGGCGGTGACCAGGTCCGTCGTCAGGTGCGGTCTGGCGGTGTGGCCGCCCGGACCGGTCAGCGACACCTCCAGGCGGTCGCAGGCGGAGGTGATCGGGCCGGTGCGCAGGCCGATCTTCCCGGCGTCCACACGGGGGTCGCAGTGCACGGCGATGATCCGGCCGACGCCGTCCAGCACGCCGCACTCCATGGCGTCCGTGGCGCCGCCCGGCAGCACCTCCTCGGCCGGCTGGAAGATCAGCCGCACGGGCCGCGGCAGCAGGTCCCGCTTCGCCAGCTCCGCCAGCACCAGCCCGGCGCCGAGCACGACGGTGGTGTGCACGTCGTGGCCGCAGGCGTGCGCCCGGTCGGCGATCGTGGACCGGTACGGCACGTCCTTGGTGTCCGGGATGGGCAGCGCGTCGATGTCCGCCCGGATCGCGAGGGCGTCCCCGCCGACCTCTCCCCCGATGTCGCAGATCAGCCCCGTACCGATGGACAGCGTCCGGGGCTCCAGCCCCGCCTCCTCCAGCCGCGCCTTGATCGCGGCGGTCGTGCGGAACTCCTGATGCCCGAGCTCGGGGTGCATGTGAAGGTCGCGGCGGAAGGCGACGAGCTCCTCACGGAGGGACTCCGGCAGCGTTCCGGGCAGTGCGGACATGCCGACGGCCGCTGCCGCCGGCTCCGGGGACAGGAGTTGGTTCATGTCCGGAGCGTAGGCCCATCCATGGGGCGACTGACAGTTGATCACCAAAATTTCATCCCCGCCAGCGACCGAAAACTACGCTGCGAGGCGGTTACGGCCACTCTGGGTTGGGTATACCTCTCGTTTTTCCCCGAGTACCCCGCACACGGCCCCTCAGTAGTGGTACCGCGCTCGACCCTGGTCGGCCTCCCGCGCCACCACGCCGACGGTCACCCTCCACAGAAGAGCATGACTGAATGTCGTCTTCAGTGGGCGCAGGATAAGATGCGCCCACTGAAGATTTCGCCGTCACTGCTGCCACAGCTGCGTTCCCGCCTGCAGGGGGAGCTGCTGGCGCTCGTGCTCCTGCACCCGGAGTGAACCGTTCCGGGGTGGGTTGAGGCTCTATAGACTGACTCCAGCCGCCGTTTTCGGCTGGTGCTGAGCGTAGTAGGTGGCTTCGCATTCGGCGGGCGGGATGTTGAGAATCTCGTTCGCCCTCTTCAGCTCGGCGTTCTCGGCCTTGAGGCGCTTGATCTCGGCGGATTCTTCAGAAGTGACCCCCGGCCGCTGGCCGGCGTCGACCTGGGCTTTCCGGACCCAGGTCCGCACGGTCTCCGCCGCACCGATTCCGAGCTTTGCGGCGACCGCTCATCGCGGCCTACTCGGTCGGGTAGTTCGGGCGGACCTCCGCGACCATGCGGACCGCACGCTCACGACTCGGGAGGGTAGGGGGACGGACGGGTCATGACTCGATCCTCTCAGGGAATCGAGCCTCCATCACCCGGGCTCACACCGAGCTCCCGGGCCACCACGGTCACGTTCCGGCCCGAGGAGCGGACCAGCGCGACCGCGTCCCGCTTGAACTCAGCGGAGTACCGCTTACTCATGTTGCTCTTGCTCACTGCCTGGCACTGCTTCCTCCGAGACCATCGGTCCCAGTATCAGGCTGTCCAGCTCAGCGGGGGAACTTCATGCGGTCATCGCCGATCCGGCGGGGCGGCTGCTGTGGGCCTCGCCCGCGCTGCCCGGAGCAGTCCACGACATCCAGGCCGCGCGAACCCACGGCATCATCGATGCCCTGGACGAAGCCGGCGTGGGGTTCTGGGCAGACAAGGCATACCGGGGCTCGGGCAGCACCATCCGGGTGCCCTACTGGGGGCGCCGGGAGGCGCTGTCCGCAGGTCAGAAGGCCATCAACCACTCGCACGCGAAGATCCGCGCCCTCGTCGAGCAGGCCATAGCCACCCTCAAGACCTGGCGCCTCCTGCGCAAGCTCCGATGCTCAACCACCCGCATCACCAGACTCGTTCGGGCCGTCCTCACCCTGCACTTGACCCGCTCAACTGAGGTTGGCAAACGCTCAGTCTGCCCCGGCACCCGCGGGGATGGCCTCATCACCGAGAAGATGCGCGGCTCCTTCGAAGACTGCTCCCCGCACGTGTGGGGATGGTCCCGGCGGAGGCGGCGCCAAGGCCACGCAGGCGATCTGCTCTCCGCTCCCGCGGGTATGGGACCATTCTGGTCCGGGCTCAGGTTGGCGGCGAAAGCGTGCGGCTTGCGGAGAGCAGGATGGCGATGCAACCCCACCGGAACAGGTGCGCTACGGGGTGTCCCATGCGAAGCGACCCAAGACTAATCCCTGCACGTCAGCGGCGCCCTGTCTGCGCAACTGCGAGGCGACGTAGTTGAGCTGAAACCCGGTGGTGCACACGTCATCGACGAGGAGAATCCGCTGGTCTCTGACGTAGTGGCGGCGGCTGACGCCACTGGCCTGTGCATGCTCCCAGGCTGCCTGTTCCTTCCCCGCCGCGTTTTGATCCTTCGAAACTGTGGTGGACGTCGTCTTCACCAGTCGAAGCTGACGTTCTGCCTGATCAATGGCCCGAACCGAGTAAGGGGACGTGCCCGGCGCACGGCTCGGGGTCCGCCTGTTACTCCTCGCGCTGTCTCCCCCGCGCTCACGGGCCGGTGGGGAGGCGGGGGGTGGGGGCGGTGGTGGTGATGGTGGTGAGGAAGGTGTGGGCGCGGGGGGAGGCGCCGGGGGTGAGCCAGGCGGGGTCGATGTCGCAGGTGGTGACGCGGACGTCGGTGCCGGCGAGGGCGAGGGGGAGGGTGTGGACGACGGTGGAGGGGAAGCTGAGGACGGTACGGCCGACGGGGCCGCGGCGGGCCACGAGTTCGAGGGGGAGGTCGGGGCGGACGATCTCCAGGCCGGTCTCGGCGGTGACGCGGTGCAGCTTGTCGGCGCTCTCGCGACGGTGGGCGAAGTAGCGGGTGGCGCCGTGGGCGCGGGCGAGGTCGCGGACGGCGGCAAGGTAGCGGTCGAGGTCGACGACGCCGGTCTCGACGAGTGAGGTCCCGATCAGGTCGGTGCCCCTGGTGAGGCGGGGCGGGCCGAAGCGGGCGCGGGTCCAGGCGAAGTCGTGCGTCAGGACGGTGATGCCGAGGGTGGCCGCGGCGTCGGAGACGGGCATGGCGGTGAAGAGGTCCACGCGGCGGGCGGCGGACGGCACCAGGCGCGTGCGGGCGCGTCGGGAGACCGGGGCGAAGAGGGTGGCCGCCGGGCCGCCGCCCCCGGTGCGGTGCCAGCGGGTGAGCCGGTCGCCGCGGGCGAGCTGGGCAACGAACTCCATGGTGGCGGTGCCGTCGTCGACCACGACGATGCGCGGCGCGGTGGTGAGTGCGAGCAGGAGCTGCACGTAGCGGGAGAAGGGGTCGCCGAGCACGACGCGGGAGGCGCGGCGCAGCGGGCGGGAGAGGGCGGCGACGGTCTTGAGCGGGCCGGTGCCGCCGCGGGCCTCGGTCCAGTCCACCCGGTGGCCCTCGTCGCGGGCGAGTTCGGCCATGCGGCGGAGCTGGCCGCGGGTCATGGGGTCGTGGGGCGGGAGGACCACGATGCGGAGCGGTTCGGGGCCGGCGGGAGCCGTACGGGTGTGCGCGTGGGGGCCGGTCGTACGGGAGGCGTGGGCGTGGGCGTGGTCCCATTCGAGGACGTTGAGGAGCTGGACCGGGCTCTCGACGAAGGCGAGGGTGCCATCGGTCCGGGGGGCGGGCCCCCCGGCCGGCCCGACGGCGTGCGCCGGGTCCGGCTCGGGGGGTTCGGTGCGTTCTCTCACGTCGGGAGGGGCCGTTCAGACGGAGGCGGGCTCGCGGTCCGCGTTCTGCTCCTCGGCCTCGGCGACGACGCCCTTGACGCGGCGGAGCTTCTTCATCGGGGCGAGTTCGCTGTCGTAGACCTTCTTGACGCCGTCGCCGAGGGAGTCCTCGATGGTGCGGATGTCGCGCACCAGGCGCTGGAGGCCACCGGGTTCGACGGAGGCGGCCTGGTCGCTGCCCCACATCGCGCGGTCGAGGGTGATGTGCCGTTCGACGAAGTCGGCGCCGAGGGCGACGGCGGCGAGGGTGGTCTGGAGGCCGGTCTCGTGGCCGCTGTAGCCGATGGGGACGTTGGGGAACTCGGCCTGCAGAGTGTGGATCATCCGCAGGTTGAGCTCGTCGGCCTTGGCCGGGTAGGTGGAGGTGGCGTGGCAGAGCACGATGTTGTCGCTGCCGAGCACCTCGACGGCGTGCCGGATCTGCTTCGGGGTGGACATGCCGGTGGAGAGGATGACGGTGCGGCCGGTGGCGCGCAGGGCGCGCAGCAGCTCGTCGTCGGTGAGGGAGGCGGACGCCACCTTGTGGGCGGGGACGTCGAACTTCTCGAGGAAGGCGACGGCCTCGGTGTCCCACGGGGAGGCGAACCAGTGGATGCCGCGCTGGGTGCAGTACGCGTCGATGGCGCGGTAGCCGTCCTCGTCGAACTCGACGCGGTGCCGGTAGTCGATGTACGTCATCCGGCCCCACGGGGTGTCGCGCTCGATGTCCCACTGGTCGCGCGGGGTGCAGATCTCCGGGGTGCGCTTCTGGAACTTCACCGCGTCGCAGCCGGCTTCGACGGCGGCGTCGATGAGGGCGAAGGCGTTCTCGAGGTCGCCGTTGTGGTTGATCCCGATCTCGCCGGTGACGTAGACGGGGCGGCCCGGGCCGACGGTCTTGTCGCCGAGGGTCCGGAGGCGGTTCTGCGAAGTCATGGCAGAGGTCTTTCTGTTGAGGAAGGGATCAGTTGTTCAGGGAGGGGCCGAGGATCCACGAGGCGATCTCGCGGATCGCGCCCGCGCCTCCCGGCGCGGTGGTGACCGCCCGGGCGGCACCGCGTACGACGTCGTGGGCGCTGCCGACCGCGACGGGCCAGCCGACGAGGCCGAAGCAGCCCAGGTCGTTGACGTCGTTTCCGACGTAGAGCACGCGCTCCGGCGCGACGCCCTGTTCCTCGCACCACTGCTTGAGGGCGAGGTCCTTCCGGTCGATTCCGTGCAGCACGGGGACCCGCAGCTTGCGGGCGCGTGCGGCGACGACCGGGTTCTCCTCCGTGGACAGGATGAGGAGCTTCAGCGCGTCGCGGCGGAGCGCGGCGATGCCGAGGCCGTCGCCGCGGTGCACGGCGACGAACTCCCGTCCGTCGGAGTCGACGAGCACCCTGTCGTCGGTCTGGGTGCCGTCGAAGTCCAGTACGACCGCGTCGACGTCGTCGCGACGCGGTACGGCTTGCGCGGTGGGGGCCGGCGCGCCCGTCGCGGCAACGGCCTCGCCGTCGAGGAGCGGGGCGAGGGCGCGGGCGCGGGCGAGGTCGTGCGGGTCGTCGATCTCCAGCACGCGGGCCGGGTCGGTGTGCACGAGCGCGGTGCGGCCGAAGAAGCGGTGGCCTGCCTTGCGGAAGCCGGCCACGTCCATGGCGTAGGCGGCGCCGGTCTCCAGGTGGTCCTGGGGGCGGTCCTGGCGCCGGGGGCGGTGCGCCTTGTCGTGGTTGACGCCCTGGCCGTCGGCCGCCGCCACGTCGTCGGCAACGGTCTCGCGCCAGACGAAGCCGTGGAAGGCGGCGACGGTGAGGGCGCTGTCGGCGCCGCGCTCGGTGACGGCGGCGGCGACGCCGTGGACGTCGTCGGCGGTGACGAAGGGGCTGGTGCACTGGACGAGGAGCACGACGTCGACGGCGCGGCCGTTGCGGGCCTCGTGGGTGTCCAGGGCGTGCAGGACGGCGGCTTCGCTGGTGGCGAGGTCGCCGGCGAGGTCGGCGGGGCGCTCGACGATCTCGGCGCCGGCGGCGGACGCGGCGGCGGCGATGCCGGGGTCGTCGGTGGAGACGGCCACGTCGGTGACCAGCGGGGCGTCGAGGCAGGCGCGGACGGCGCGAGCGACGAGCGGCAGGCCGCCGACCTCGGCGAGGTTCTTCGCGGGCACGCCCTTGGAGCCGCCGCGGGCGGGGATGACGGCGAGCACGCGCGGTGCGGTGGCGGCGCCGCCGTGCGGCTGCGGTACGGCCATGGTGGTGGTTCCCTTCGCGGCCGGTGCGGCCTGGTCGTGCGGTGGGGCCTGGACGTGCCCGGCGGTCCGGACGTGCGGGGTGGTGGCGTGGGTGCCGGTCACAGGTCCCCCATGCGGCGGATGACGGGGGCGACGCGCTGCACGCCGTGCCGGTACGCGCCGCGGGCGGCCTCGCGGACGGCGGTGCGCAGCGCGGCGCGGAGGCCGTTCGCGGCGCCGGAGGCGCCGAGGTCGGCGCCGGGGCGCGGAGTGCCGTCGGGACGGAAGCCGTAGCGGGCGAGGATGCGCGGCAGGTAGCCGGGCGCGGTGACGGGCGTGTAGTACGGCGCGGGCAGCGGGAGTTCGGGTGCGGAGGCGAGTTCGGCGACGCGGGCGCGGGCGGCGTCGAACGCGGCGTCGTAGCCGCCGTCGGGGCGGACGCCCTGGCGGGCGGTCCACTCCGGATCGGACTCGGGCAGGTGGCCGGCGTCGAGTTCGTCCCAGGAGGCGAGGCAGCCGGAGCCGAGGAAGTGGTGGTTGCCGAGGGCTTCACGCACGCCGAGGTCGGTGAGGACCGCGGTGGGGACACAGCGGTGCAGGGACTCCAGCGCGGCCGTGGAGCTGACGGTGACGAGGAGGTCCGTACGGTCCAGCACGTCGCCCATGTGGCCGTAGACGAGGCGGCAGTTGGCGGGCAGGCCGCCGGGCACGCGGGCGGCGAGCTTCTGGTACGGCTGCTCCTCGATGTGCGTGGTGTGCTCGCCGGGCCTGCTGCGGAGCTTGATCAGGACCTCGCGTGCGGGGTGGGCGCGGGCGTGTTCGGCGGCCCGGCGCAGCAGGTACGCGCGGTCGGCCCGGTTGTCGGGCACGGACGGCTGCACGGCGAAGGTGACGGTGAAGGGTCGGCCTCCGGCGGGCGGGCCGGTGGCGCCCGCCGTGTCGGAGGTGGCGCTGTCGCCGGGCGTGCCCGCGAGGAAGGGGAGCGCGCACTCGACGACGCCGCCCGCGTCGGCGCCGACGCCCCGGTAGACGTCACGGAACCGTTCTGCGTCGTGGCGGGAGTTGGCCAGCACCAGGTCGGCGCCGTGGCGGAGCAGCAGGCCGTCGGCGAGCTTCTCGTAGACGATGCCGACGTATCCCGTGACCAGCACGGGCCGGCGCGCGGCCGGAGACCCGACCGGTTCGGCGGCGGCGCGCGCCAGCCCGTGCAGCATCGCCTGCACGGCTCCACCCACGCAGGCGAGGACCACCACGTCGTACGGCTCGTCCCCGCGCAGGGCGGCGCGTACGAACTGCGCGCCGGTCACCTCGCGGAGCGTGTCGGTCGCGACGCCGACCTCCGCGAGCTGACGCGGGGTCGGGGTCGCGCGGCCGCGCAGCAGCAGACCGTCGATCCGGGCGTCCGGGGCGAGGCGCCGCGCGGTCAGCGCGCCCCATTTCCAGCGGGTGTCCGAATCGGCGAGTACGGCGACGCGCCCGGCCGACAGCGGGTGGGAAGGAATTCGGGATGGCACGTGAACGACGCTAGGAAGCCGTTTCGATTCACGGCCCAACGCATGGCCAACACCCGGTGAACAGCGGGCCGCCGAATGGCCAACCGGCGCGCCCGGGCCCGTGGTTCACCATTCCGCCGCCCGGAGTTCACCTTGACGTACGGTGCAGGTCACGACGAATGCCGGGGTGGCCGCATAGCGTCTCGAGAGTGGTTGAGCTTTCCGTCATCGTGCCGTTCTTCAACGTGCAGTCGTACGCCCCGGACACTCTGAGAAGTCTGCGCGACAACGCGCGGGCTGATTACGAGTTCATTCTGGTCGACGACTGTTCCACCGACGCCACTCCGGAGATTCTGGAACGCGCGGAAAGAGAAATTCCCGGCACCGTCCTGATCCGGCACGAGAAGAACGGCGGCCTGGCGACCGCGCGCAACACCGGCCTGGACGCGGCCACGGGCCGCTACGTCACGTTCCTGGACGGCGACGACTGGCTGGCGCCCGGCTACTACCGCGAGCTGGTCGACGCGATCAGCACGCTGGGCTGCGACTTCCTGCGGACCGACCACGTGCAGTGCACGGCGCGCGCCCGTACGCTCGCGCGTGTGCCGCACGGCCGTCGCGGCGTGGTGACCGACCCGCGCGCGGCGATACTGCCGGCCGAACGTTCCACGTCCGTCGACTACGCGTACGCCTGGGCGGGGATCTACCACCGCCGGCTGCTGGACGACGGGCTGCTGCACTTCACCGACGGGCTACGGACGGCCGAGGACCGCCCGTGGATCTGGCGGCTGCATCGGGAGGCGGCCTCGTTCGCGGTGGTGGGGCTGCTGGGCGTCTTCTACCGGCGCGGTGTCGCCTCGTCGCTGACGCAGATCGGCGACGTGCGGCAGCTGGACTTCCTGCGCGCCTTCGACCAGGTCGTCGAGGAGACCGCGCGGGACCGGGACGCGGACGTGCTGCTGCCCAAGGCGGTGCGCACGTACTGCGCGATCATCTCCCACCACCTGACCAGCGGACGGTTCGAGCCGCACGTCGCCCGCACGCTGCGGCGGAAGAGCGCGGCCGCGCTGCGCCGGATGCCCGCCGACGTGCTGGACGAGGCGCTGGACTCGATGGACGTGCAGCGCGCGACGCGCCTGCGCAGGCTCCGGCGCAGGCCGGTCGACTCCCGGGAGGTGGCGGCCCGATGACGGCCCCCACGCGTACACAGATCTTCTTCGTCTCGACGCTGTACGGCGCGGCGACGCTGGCCGCCGCGCTGGACGCGGGGTGCTTCGGGCCGGCGGACCGGCGGCTGCTGCTGGTCAGCAACAACGCGCCGAATCCGGAGACGGCGCCGTCGCCTGACCGGATGACGGGCTTCGCGCGGCTGCGCGGCCGGTTCGACCGCGTGGTGTCGTGGAACGACGCGATCCGCCCGTTCCACCCCGGCGGCTGGACGCCCCGCCCGGACGACGCGCCGCTGTGGGAGCGGCATCTGCGCATGCTGTGGGGGTTGGGCGAGGACCAGCGGCAGGACGCCGTGGAACTCGTGCTGGAGTCGATCCAGGTGCATCCGGCGCTGGCCGTGGCGCAGCTCTTCCCGGACGCGCCGATCGACGTCTACGCCGACGGCCTGATGAGCTACGGCCCCACCCGCAACAAGCTCGACCCGCTGGTCGGTTCGCGGGTGCGGCGGCTGCTGCATCTGGATCTGGTGCCGGGGCTGCGGCCGCTGCTGCTCACGGAGTTCGGGGTGGAGCCGGAGGTCGTGCCGACGGACGCGTTCCGGTCGGTGCTGCGGGAGCTGCCGGACGACGACCCGGCCCCAGGGGAGCCGCCGGAGGGCGCCCCGGCGCTGCTGCTCGGCCAGTACCTGGCGGCGCTGGGCATCCTCACCGACGAGGAGGAGGAGCGGCTGCACGTGCGGATGCTGCGCGGCGCGGCCGGGCTCGGTCACCGCAGCGTGGTGTTCAAGCCGCACCCGGTCGCACCCGCCCGCTACTCGCGCACGCTGGAGAAGGAGGCCGGGGAGCTGGGCGTGCAGCTGCGCGTACGGGACGAGCCGGTGCTCGCGGAGGTGCTGTACGAGCGGCTGCGTCCGGCGCTCGTCGTCGGCTGCTTCTCCACGGCGCTGCTGACGGCGGCGACCGTGTACGGGCTGCCGGTGGCCCGGACGGGTACCGACGTGCTGCTGGACCGGCTGGCGCCGTACCAGAACAGCAACCGGGTGCCGGTGACGCTGGTGGACGCGCTGCTGCCGGACCTGGCCGACGCGGAGGCGGTGCGCGCCTGGCGTGCACCGGGCCCCGGTGAGGGCGAGGCGGTCGCGGCGCTGGTCCGGGCTGTGGGGTTCTGCATGCAGGCGCAGATCCACCCTGCGCTGCGGCCGGAGGCGGAGCGCTATCTGGCGACGCGGCTGGACGCGGGGACGTGGCGGTACTTCAAGCGGCGGCGGCTGACGTCGCTCGCCCTGCCGGGGGCGGTCCCGGCACCCCTGGCGTTCCTCCCGCGGAACGCCGCGGTGCGGCGGGTCGCCCGGCGCGTGCGGCGGCGCCTCGGCTGACGCGCGCCGCCGGCGCGATGCGCGGCGGGCGGAGCCGGCGGGGCAGGGGGCCGGGGCAGGGTTCAGCCGGTCTCGGCCTGGGTGGCGCGCAGCGCCCGCACGGTCGCGGCGACCAGTTCCTCCGGCGTGGCCGTGACGTCGAGGCGGATGCCGTCCTCGGCCGGTTCCAGCGGTTCCAGGGCGGCGTACTGGGAGTCCAGCAGGGCGCCGGGCATGAAGTGGCCGTGACGGCCGGAGAGACGGCCGGCGATCAGTTCGCGGTCGCCGTCGAGGTGGAGGAAGTAGAGGCCGTCGGCGGCGGCGCGCAGCCGGTCGCGGTAGTTGCGTTTGAGGGCCGAGCAGCTGACGACGCCCTGCAGGCCCGGGCCGTGACCGGTGCGGGTGCGCGCCCAGGCGCCGATGGCGTCGAGCCAGGGCGCCCGGTCGGCGTCGTCGAGGGGGGTTCCGGCCGACATCTTCTGGATGTTCGCCGGCGGGTGGAAGTCGTCGGCCTCGGCGTACGGGACGCCGATCTCCTGGGCGAGCAGGGCGCCGACGGTGGACTTGCCGGTGCCGGACACGCCCATGACGACCACGACCCGGGGTGCGGACATCTGTACAACCTCGCTCTTCTCGGTACCGCGTACAGCCAAGTCGAAAAGTGCTACGTATTCAAGGCCATGCGGCTTAAAAGTCATACATATTTCGGAAGCGGGCACCGTAACCTGAGGGGCATGGAGAATCAGCGGCAGGGTCTGCATGCAAAGGTGTTGGCCAGCTTGGGGCCGGCCATCACCGGAGGTGACTACCCGCCCGGCAGCGTGCTGCGCACCGACGAGCTGGAGCAGCGGTTCGAGGTCTCCCGGACGGTGATGCGCGAGGCGATACGGGTCCTGGAGTCCATGCATCTGGTGCAGTCGCGCCGCAGGGTCGGCGTCACCGTACTCCCCACCGAGTCCTGGGACGTGTTCGACCCGCAGGTGATCACCTGGCGTCTCCAGGGCGCGGACCGGGGGCGGCAGCTACGTTCGCTGACCATCCTGCGCTGTGCCGTGGAACCGGCCGCCGCGCGGCTCGCGGCGCAGTACGCGACGCCGGAGGAGTGCGCGGAGCTGACCGAGCAGGCGATGGGAATGGTCGCCACCTCCCGAGGCCAGCAGCTCGACGGGTATCTGGTGCACGACATCGCCTTCCACCGGGTGGTGCTGCGGGCGTCGCGGAACGAGATGTTCGCCCGGCTGGGCGACGTGGTGGCGGCGGTGCTGACCGGCCGGACCGAGCACGACGTCATGTTCACCGATCCGGACCCGGCGGCCGTCACGCTGCACGTGCAGGTCGCGGAGGCGGTGCGGACCCGGGATCCGGAGCGTGCGGAGCAGCTCACCAAGGAGATCACCGTCGGCGCGATGGCCGAGCTGGACGTGCTCGCGCCGTAGGCCGCTCCGGAGGTCCCACCGCGGAAACGGCGGGACCCGGGCCGTCCCGGGAGGGGTCGGGTCGGCCCGGGTGCCTGGCGGGGCGGTGCCGTCAGAACACGGCCCACAGGCCGAGCGCGATGACGAACGCCGACAGACCGAGCGTCGTCTCCATGACCGTCCACGTCTTCAGGGTGGTCTTCTCGTCCATCCCGAAGAAGCGGCTGACCAGCCAGAAGCCGGAGTCGTTGACGTGTGAGAGGACGGTTGCGCCGGCCGCGATCGCGACGACGAGCAGCGCGATCTGGAAGTCGCCCAGGTTGGCGTCGTTCACCGCGCTCGCGATGAGGCCGCCGGTGGTGGTGAGGGCGACGGTGGCCGAGCCCTGTGCGACGCGCAGCAGTGTGGCGATGATGAACGCCTGGAGGATCAGGGAGATGCCCAGGTCCGACAGCGAGTTGCTGAGCGCGTCGCCGATGCCGCTGAGTTCCAGGACGCCTCCGAACATGCCGCCCGCGCCGGTGATCAGGATGATCGCGCAGATCGGGCCGAGCGCCTCGTCGACAATGCCGCGCACACCGGCCATCGAGGTGCGGGGGCGGCCGAGCATGAGGATCGCGGCGACCACGGTGATCAGCAGCGCGACCGTGGTGTTGCCGAGCAGGCTGAGGAACGCCGGGAGGCCGGAGTCCGCGTCCAGCACGCCTGCCGCGCCCAGGGTGTCCAGCACGGTGTCGAAGGAGATCAGCACCAGCGGGATGAGCAGCAGGAGCAGCACGGTGCCGAAGGCCGGCGGCCGGTGGCCGAGCGCCGGGGCGTCGGCGCCGTCGCTCTTGGACGTGCCCGCGCCCGCGCCCTTGCCCTCGTTCTCACCGGCTTCCGCGCGCTGTTCGGCGGTACGGCCGTGCGCGTCGCGGGCCTGGCCGAAGACCACGTCGGAGACGGAGACGTAGACGCGCTTGCCGAGCCAGCGGGAGACCAGGTAGACGCCCACGTACCAGGCGACGACGGCGACCGGGATGCCGACGAGCAGCGTGACGCCGATGTCGCCGCGCAGCTGCTCGGTCGCGGCAACCGGGCCGGGGTGCGGCGGCACGATGGCGTGCATCGCGGCGAAGGCGCCGGCGGCGGGGAGCGCGTAGAACAGCAGCGAGCCGCCGAAGCGGCGCGCGACGGTGAGGATGATCGGCAGGAACACGACCAGTCCGGCGTCGAAGAAGATCGGGAAGCCGAACAGCAGCGCGGCGACACCCAGTGCGAGCGGCGCGCGCTTCTCCCCGAAGCGGTTGATGAGGGTGTCGGCGAGCACTTGGGCGCCGCCGGTGACCTCGAGCAGCCGTCCGAGCATCACGCCGAAGGCGACGAGGATCGCCACCGAGCCGATGGTGTCGGCGAAGCCGAACATCAGCACGTCGGGGATGTCGGCCATCGGGAAGCCGACGGCGAGGGCGGTGACGACGCTGACGCCGACGAGGGCGACGAAGGCGTGCAGCTTCACCTTCATGATCAGGAACAGCAGCAGAGCGACCGCGCCCGCCGCGATGAGCAGCAGCGTCGCCGTGCCGTAGACCGGCTCGATTGCTTCCATGACGAAACTCCGTACTTCGAACTCCCTGGCGAAGACCGGAACGGGAAGTTACGCGCTAGGTACTACTTATTCAAGGGGTCGCGAAGAAAAGTCATACGAAAGAGCTCCGGGGGCACGCCAGCCGCGGCGCGGGCCCAGTGTCAGTCCCACTCCCAGCGCAGCGAGTGGAAGCCGGGCGCCGCGTCCTGGACGACCATGTGGGCCCGGCCGCGGGGACTGATCCAGACCGGGCCGACGACCGGAAGCGAACCGGTGGCGGCGGTCCCGGCACAGCGGTAGCAGCGGACCGGCACCCGGTCCGGGTGGAAGGTGACCTCGAGGGTGTAGAGCGCCGCGGGGGTGCGGAAGCCGCGCCCGCACTCGTCGGTGGCGCGCCCGCTGGTCGGGTACGCCGTGGTGTACTCGACGACTGCGGTCTCCCCCTTGGACAGCACGCGGTCGAGGAGCAACTCGGTGACGGTGATCGGCACGTCCGGGTCGCTCCGCACCCGGCCGGGGCGGGCGTTGCGCACGTCCACCAGGTCGGGGAGCGGGCGGCCCGGCTCGTCTCCGCGGCTGATCACGACGCAGCGGTCCACGTCGTCCCGTTCCGCACGCAGCACCAGACAGGCCGTCCAGCGGGACTCGGCGCCCTGAGCGTCGATCTCGAAGCGCTCGTGCACGGCGACGCGGGAGAGCCCGTCGTCGGTGTTGCCCACGTCGTGCAGCAGGCCGGACAGCGACTGGTACCCCTGCCACAGCCGCGTGGGGGCGAGGCTGGTGTCCGCGCGGCCCGTCCAGCGGCCTCGGGGACGCTGCGGGCCGAGGAGGGCGACCAGGGAGTCGGTCGGGAGCGCGAGGAGTTCCTCCAGGAGTCGGACGGCCCGCCGGGACTGCGGACGCTCGGGGCGGCTGCGGCCGCGCCGCCAGTAGCTGAGGGCGGTGATGCTGACCTCGACACCGCGGTCGGCAAGACGGCGCTGGATGCGTTCCATACTCAGTCCGCTGGCGCGGATGGCGGTGTCCAGAGCGCTCTCGAAGGGCCCGTCACGCAGCGCGGCGTGCAGGGCGCCGTTCGGGCGGCCGGGCTGCCCCGACCCACCCTGCTGTCCGGGGGGCTCCGTCCGGCCCGGTCGCCCCGGTCCGGAGGCACCGGGTGCCCCGGGTTTCGCGGTCTCGTCGGTGGGGAGCACTGCGTTGCCTCCATCGGACGTGAGGCGTGTGGGGGGTGGCCCGCATGTTACCGCCGGGTGCGCCCGGGACCTGCGGCCCGCCTCGTCCCGTGAACAGTTTAGGACCTGACATCCTCGCCCACCGCGCCTCTCGCGGTGTCATGCGCCGTTCACACAGGTTCTTATTTAACAGAGTGTCCACGTCGTTGACCGGATGATCGCGCACACGTCAAGCTCCCCGGCATGGGACGCGAGCACAACCACGCGACCGCCGGGGACGAACGGGACGGGCCGGTCGCGGATTGATGCCCGGCCGGTCAGGTGGTGAGCCGCGGCGCACGGCGGCCATCCCCACCATCACCTGACCGACCGTCACGACGGCGGTCCGAGCGGGATGTCCTGCGAGCTCCCGCTCGGGCCGCCACAGCGCCGGGGACGGCCGGAACGGATCAGGAGGGGACCGCTCCGGCCGCCCCCGCCACAGCATCGCCCCACCCCGCGAAGTGCCTCCCGTGATCAGAAGACGTCGCTGGGCACGTAGGCGCCCCACACCTCGCGCAGCAGGTTGCAGACCTCGCCGACGGTGGCCCGCGCGCGCAGGGCGTCCTTCATCGGGTACAGCACGTTGTCGCCGCCCTCGGCGGCCTTCCGCAGCCCGTCGAGCGCCGCGTCGACGCCGCGCTGGTCGCGTTCGGCGCGCAGCCTGGACAACCGGTCCGCCTGCTGCCGCTCGATCGCCGGGTCCACCCGCAGAGGCTCGTACGGCTCCTCCTGAGCACCGGCGAAGCGGTTGACGCCGACGACGACGCGCGCGCCGGACTCCTGCTCCTGCGCCACGGCGTACGCGCTGCGCTCGATCTGGTTCTTCTGGAAGCCCTGCTCGATGGCCTCGACCGCGCCGCCGCGCTGCTCGACCTGCTCCATCAGCTCCAGCGCCGCGGCCTCCACGTCGTCGGTCATCGACTCCACGGCGTAGGAGCCGGCGAACGGGTCGACGGTGGCGGTCACGTCCGTCTCGTAGGCGAGCACCTGCTGGGTGCGCAGCGCCAGCCGGGCGGACTTGTCGGTGGGCAGCGCGATGGCCTCGTCGAAGGCGTTGGTGTGCAGCGACTGGGTGCCGCCGAGCACCGCTGCCAGACCCTGCACGGTGACCCGCGCGAGGTTCACCTCCGGCTGCTGCGCGGTGAGCTGCACGCCCGCGGTCTGGGTGTGGAAGCGGAGCATCAGCGACTTCGGGTTCCTGGCGCCGAACTCCTCCTTCATCACCCGCGCCCAGATCCGGCGCGCGGCGCGGAACTTGGCGACCTCCTCGAGGATCGTCGTCCGCGCGACGAAGAAGAACGACAGGCGCGGCGCGAAGTCGTCCACGTCCATCCCGGCGGCGACGGCGGTGCGCACGTACTGGATGCCGTCGGCGAGCGTGAACGCGATCTCCTGCGCGGGCGTCGCGCCGGCCTCCGCCATGTGGTAGCCGGAGATCGAGATGGTGTTCCACCGCGGGAGCTCGGCCCTGCAGTAGCGGAAGATGTCCGCGATCAGCCGGAGGCTCGGCTTCGGCGGGAAGATGTACGTGCCGCGGGCGATGTACTCCTTGAGCACGTCGTTCTGGATGGTGCCGGTCAGCCGGGCGGGATCGACGCCCTGCTCCTCCGCGACCAGCTGGTAGAGCAGCAGCAGGAGGGCGGCCGGGGCGTTGATGGTCATCGACGTGGACACCTCGCCCAGCGGGATGCCGTCGAAGAGGACGCGCATGTCGTCGACCGAGTCGATGGCCACGCCGACCTTGCCGACCTCGCCGTGGGCGATCGGCGCGTCGGAGTCGTGGCCCATCTGCGTCGGCAGGTCGAAGGCCACGGACAGGCCCGTCGTGCCGTGCTCGATGAGCTGCTTGTAGCGCGCGTTCGACTCGGTCGCGGTGCCGAACCCGGCGTACTGCCGCATCGTCCACGGACGCCCCGTGTACATCGACGGGTAGACGCCTCGGGTGAACGGGTACGCGCCGGGCTCCCCCAGCTTCTCGGCGGCGCCCCAGTCCCGCAGCGCATCCGGGCCGTACACCGTTTCGATGGGCCGGCCGGACTCAGAGTGGCGTGCCATGGACTGCCTCCGGAGTACGTCGCGCCAGGAAAGAGCGAGGACACGGACTGTAGCGGCGGTCGCGCCGACGGTGAGGGAACCAGGGGCCGGGGCTTTCTCACAGCATGCCCGCTGAACGCCGTTCGCGGCGAGCGGGCGGATGGGGTCGGGGCCGAAGAGAGGGGCGGTCGCCCGGGAGGTGATCCCGGGCGACCGCCCGAAAAGAGAGGGCGCGGGTGGGGCCGGGGGAACGTGCCCCACCCGCGCCGATGCGCGATCCCGGAGGTACGGGGGGAACCTCGGGGTGACGCGCCGCCGATGACCAGTCGGCTCACTCCCTACTGCGCCGCGGCCCGGAAAAGTGTCACACCCCCTCGCCGGGGGCGTGAAAGTTCGTGTCGACGCACGTCCGAGGGGTCCTGCACCGGCGCACGAGCGGGCGCGTGGACCGCGCGCACGCGGCGGTGTGTCCGGGGGCCGACCGCGACGGTCGTGGAGTCGTGAGGCCGAGAGGCGAGCGGTCGCTACGAAGCGGCCGAGGGCGTGGAGACGGCCGGGGGCGTGGGGTCGAGCGAGGGGCTGGGCGTGGGTGAGCCAGCGCCACCGGTGACCTCGCCGCCTTCACCGCCGTCGCCACCTTCACCACCGTCGCCACCGTCACCGCCTTCACCGCCGTCGCCGCCTTCACCACCGTCGCCGCCTTCACCGCCGTCGCCGCCGTCGGTGCCACCAATGTCTCCGGGGTCTCCCGTGCCGGGCGTGCCACCGCTGCCGGGCTCGCCCTCGCCGCCCTCGCCGCCCTCGCCGCCGTCGCCGCCCTCGGTGCCACCGTCGCCGACGCCGCCCACGACCCCGTCGCCGTCGCCGCCTTCACCGACGACGCCGTCGTCCGTCGCTCCGCCGCCGAGGCTGTCGCACAGGGCGCGCACCTGCTGGGCGCCGCCCGCCGCCTCCTCCAGCGTCCGCCGGTCTGCGGCGTCGAGGGCTCCCCGCTCGTAGAGATCGCACAGTGCAAGCGCGATCGTCTTCTTCTCCGCGCCGGTGAGTCCGCCGTCCCCGAACATCCCGTCCAGGTCGGTGGGGCCTCCGGTGGCGGACGGGCCGCCGTCGCCGTCCCGGCCGCCGGTTCCGCCCGGACCGCTCGGCGAGGCGTCACCGGACGGCCCGGGGCCAGGGCTCCGCGAACCGTGGCCTCCGGTGGCACCGCCGTGGCCTTCTCCGGCGGTGCCGGTGGGCGAGGTGCTCACTGAAGGTGACGGCGAGCCGCCGCCGCCCGCACCGAACGGCGTGGGCAGGACGCCCGTACCCGCCGCGACGGCCACTCCGCCGAGCGCGCAGGCGGCGAGCACGGCGGCGAGTCCGGCACTGACCGGGCGCCCGGTCACAGCGGACAGGAAGGTGCGCACCCGGCCGCCGCGTCCGGCGGCGCTTCCGCCGACGGAGCCGCTGCGCAGCACGCCGGTCTGGGCGGCGCGGAAGGCCGCCACGGCGGCGTCCTCGCCGCTCAGCGACTCACCGGGGGCGGTGCGGGCGGCTGCTCCGGCCGACTCGGCACTCAGTGCCCTCAGGGCGTCGGCGAGCTCGGTCGCGGTGGTCTCACCGTTCTCCGCGCGCGCTTCACCCGCCGCGGAACCGGGCGTTCCGTCGCGCCCGTCGGCCGGCAGACCGCGCAGCAGTCGCTCCGCGGCCTCCTCGTCCAGCCACTGGTACCGGTCGTCGGGCATCACGTTTCCCTCAGCGTTCGCGCGGCCTCGGGCGTCACACCGCGTGCCGTCTCGCGCTCCGGCGGACGGCGGGGAGCAGGTGGTACGCCCCGCCCGTTCGGCTCATCCCCGGCACCGCCCGGGCCGCCCTCGTCTCCGGGCCCGCCGGCGGGCGTCGCGCCGTTCATACCGTCGGCCTCCAGGAGTTCGGCGAGCCGGCGCAGCCCGCGGTGGGCGGCGGTGCGCACGGCTCCCGGACGCTTACCGAGCACCTCCGCGGCGCTCTTGGCGTCCAGACCCATCACCACGCGTAGAACCACCGCCTCGGCCTGGTCCCGCGGCAGCCGGGAGATGATCCGCATGGTGTGTCCGGTGCCCAGCGACTCCATCGCCTCGTCGGCGGTGTCGGCGCCGCCGGCCATCGCGACGAGTTCGCTCTCGTCGCCGCCGACGGCCGGGCGCCGGCCGCGCATCCGGATGTGGTCGAGTGCCCGGTTGCGGGCGATCCGTGCCGTCCAGCCCCGGAATCGGTCGGCATCACCGGAGAAGTTGCTGATGTCACGGGCGATTTGCAGCCACGCCTCCGAAGCGATGTCCTCGGCGTCGGCGTCCGGAACCAGGGTGCGCACGTACCCGAGCAGGCGTGGCTGGACTGTCCGGTACACCGTGCGGAAGGCGCATTCGTCGCCCTCCTGCGCCGCGCGCACCGCAGCCGTCAGCTCTGCGTCGTCCCCCTGCACGCCCTAAGTCCTCGTCCACTCCGCGACGTCGCGATGCGTCTGCCCGACACCCCTGGCCGGGCGCCGTCGTACCGGTTCTCACGCACTCCGCACCGACCTGGGCCGACGCGATGGATGCACGCTACGGCCAAGTCAGTGCCCGCGTCCATGCCGGACCCGGGAGTAGTCCGCAGGAGTGAGCGGAAGAGTGGGGCGTAACACATTCCGGCGGGGCGGCGCTGAGTGGAGTGCGGGCCGCTGCTGGTAGGTGCGTCCGTGAACACGACGACGGCCGGGGTCTCTCCTGTGGGGGGTGGCGACCTCGGCCGTCTTCGTGTTGCCTCCCCCACTCAACAGGCGTTACGACAGGGGCCGGCCGAGGCCCCGCACAGATGGCCGACGGGACGCCGCTGCCGTGGCAGGTGCCGGTGCCGCGGGCCACGGCACCGGCACCGGCACCTCGACGCGGCGTTCGCTCCCCTGCCCAAGGCCCGAGGGTTCACCGCCCCCGGCCCGGCAGGTGCTCTGCGTATTCGCTGAGCTTCTGCCGCACTCCACGCTTGGCAATGCCCAGGTTGTCCGGGTCGCTGACCATCGCCTTCGCTGCCTTCTTGCCCTGCTCCGCCTTGATGTGCGGGGGGATCGGAGCGATGTCCGGGTCGACCACGAACTCCAGCACCACCGGCCGGTCGCTCGCCAGCGCCTCCTCCCACGCCTCGCCGACCTTCTTCGGGTCGTCGCAGTAGATGCCCCTGAGGCCGACCAGCTCCGCGTACTTCGCATAGGGGAAGTCGGGGAGGTGCTGCGAGCCCTCGAACTTCGGATCACCCGCCATCGCTCGTTGCTCCCAGGTGACCTGGTTCAGATCCTGGTTGTTGAAGACGCAGAAGACGAACGGCGCCTCGCCTGCCAGCTCCTGCGCGTACCGTTTGACAGTGATCATCTCGTTCATGCCGTTCATCTGGAACGCGCCGTCACCGACGAAGGCGACCACCGGCCGGTCCGGATGGGCGAAGCGCGCGGCGATCGCGTACGGGACGCCCGGTCCCATCGTCGCCAGCGTGCCGGACAGCGAGGCCTGCATGCCGCGGCGCAGCTTCAGGTGACGGGCCCACCAGTTGGTACCGGAACCGGAGTCGGCGGTCACCAGCGCCCGGTCCGGCAGCCGTTCGGACAGCTCCTGGGCGACGGACTGCGGATTGATCTTTCCGTCGAAGTGCTGCGCGGCACGCTTGCCGAGCACCGTGTTCCACTCGCGGACGCTCTTCTCGATCTTCTCGCGCCAGCTGCGGTCCTCTTTGCGCCGCAGCAGCGGCAGGAGTGCGGTCAGGGTCTCCTTGGCGTCGCCGACCACGTGGGCGTCCATCGGGTAGCGGATGCCGATCATCCGCCCGTCGATGTCGATCTCCACCCCCTTGACCGTTCCCTCGGCGGGCAGCCACTCCGCGTACGGGAAGCTGGAGCCGATCATGAAAAGGGTGTCGCAGCCCTTGATCATCTGGTCGCTGGGTTTCGAACCCAGCAGGCCGATCGGGCCGGTGACGAACGGCAGGTCGTCCGGCAGCGCCTCCCGGCCCAGAAGGGCCTTCGCCACACCCGCGCCGAGCAGTTCGGCGGTCTCCACCACCTCGTCCTCGGCGTTCGCGGCGCCCTGGCCAACAAGGATCGCCACCTTCTCTCCTTCGTTGAGGATCCTGGCGGCTTTCCGCAGTTCGTTCTCGTCGGGGAGCACGCGTGGCTGGGACCAGCCCACGCTGGAGTAGACCGCGCCGTGCGACCTGGGCGGCGAGGGGACGGCCTCCGACTGGGAGACGTCTTCGGGCAGGATGATCGTCGCGACGCTGCGGGTAGTGAGCGCGGTCTTGAACGCGCGGTCGATCACGTGCCGGGCCTGTGCCGGGTTCACGATCATCTGACAGAACTCGGAGACGTCTGCGAACAGGTTCTCCAGCGCGATCTCCTGCTGGTAGTGCGAACCCAGGCACAGTGTCTTCTGCTGACCGACCACCGCGACAACGGGCTGGTGGTCCATCTTGGCGTCGTACAGGCCGTTCAGCAGGTGCACCGCGCCCGGGCCCGAGGTGGCCACGCAGCAGCCCACCTCCCCGGTGAACTTCGCGTGCCCGCCGGCCATGAAGGCAGCCATCTCCTCGTGCCGTGCCTGGACGAACTTCGGATCGTCGTCAGCACGGTCGAACGCCCCGACCAGGGCGTTGATGCCATCCCCCGGGTAGCCGTACGCGCGGTTGACACCCCACTCCCGCAGGCGTTCGACGACGAAGTCGGCGACCAGGGCCATGGGAACTCCTCAGATGCGGAACGTACGGACAGCCTCGCCCGGGTTCCGGGCACGGCACGGCCTAAACGCGCATCCGGGGTTACCGTTCCCGGGCCTTCCCCGGAGCCTTCGGACGTGAGGGGTGGCTCTGGGGACCTGGGAGGGTCACAGATGAGGCATACCTCCAGGTCAAGCGCCCAGCACGCTCAATCCGGCCAGACGTAGCGGCCCCCGGCCGCCTTCATGCGTGCCTCCGCCGCTCAACAGGCGTCGTGACGGGCGTCGGTCGTCCGCCTGAGGCGGCATCGGTTCACTCGCGAGGGAGGAGCGCTCCCAGCAGCCCGAGGGCGGGGTTCAGTCCTCCGGAGCGATGCCGTGCTGCTCGCGCAGTTGTCGGGGAGGTTGGCGGGGCGGGACCGTAGCCGCAGGGGGTCGTGGTGTCGGGCCGGGTGACCGGGAGCCGCATGCCGGTCAGTCCTCCTCTTCCTCTTCCTCTTCTTCCTCGTCCTCGTCGTAGGCGTCTTCCTCGTCGTACTCGTCCTCTTCGCCTTCGTCTCCGGACTCCTGTTCCTCCTGCTCCAGGGCGTCCTCGTGGCTGAGGACCACCTCGCTGTCACGGATCTCGCCGCGCCAGCCCTCGACGTCCTCGTCGGCGTTGAGTGTCACGTACCGCTGGAAGTGCTTGAGGTCCAGGCGCAGGCGGCGGCCCTGTGCGCGCCAGAGGTTGCCGGTCTTCTCGAAGAAGCCCGAAGGCGTGTACTCGACCACCACCACGATGCGGGTCAGCGTCGGGCCCAGCTCGTGGAAGGAGACCGCGCCACGGGTGCTGCCTTTGGAGCCCTGCGAGGACCAGACGATGCGGTCGTCGGGTATCTGCTCCTCGACGGTGGCCTCCCAGCCGCGTGTCGACGGGCCGACCTTCACCTTCCAGTCGGAGGTGGTGTCCTCCTTGCGGGAGACGTTACGTACACCCTTCATGTAGGTGCCGAACTCCTCGAACTCGCACCAGTTGTCGTACGCGGTGCGCAGGGGCACACCGATGTCGAGCACCTCGACGATGTTCGTGACCTTGGTGTCGCTCTTGCTCCCGCCCTCGCCGCCACCCGCGCCGACCAGGTCCTTCACTTTGCCCACCGTCTTGTCCTTCGCGTCCTTCGCCTTCTCCGCGACGAGCGCCTTGACCGGCGAGTCCCCGCCGCCCATCACACGGGAGGCGACCGACCCGAGAGTGCCACCGTTCACGGCCGCGTTGTTCAGGTCGTCGGTGAGGCTCGACATGCGGTTGCCGAGCGAGTCGGCCAGATGCCCCGCCTGCGCCGTCAGATACGCGGTGATCTCCTCACGCAGCCGGTCGAGGCCGGTGTCAGCCGTGTCTCCGGCCTTGTCGGTGGATGACATGACGACTACCTCCCTCGGGGCCGTCGGGTGGAGGGAGAAGCCGCCTTCCGAGCAGCGGTCTTTTTCACGGCCGTCTTCTTCCCCGTCGTCTTCTTCGCGGCCGCTCCGGTCTTCTTCGCCGGGGCCTTCTTTGCGGCCGTCTTCTTCGGCGGGGCGGCCTTCTTCGCCGACGCCTCACGGGCCGGACGCTTCTCTGCCGTCTCCTCGGGTTCCTCACCCTCCTCGGAGTCCTCGGCCTGCTCCCGGCCCGCCACGCCTCCGGCTGCACCGCCGAGACCGGAGAGGGAGTCCGTACGGTCACGCAGTGCGTCGGAGAGGGAGTCCAGCCGGCGGTTGGCGGCCGCCGTCACCAGGGAACGGCCCGCGGCCATCAGTTCGCCGCGCAACTGGTCGTTCAGCTGGGAGAATTCGGGTGACCCGGTCAGCCGTTTCAGACCCTCGGTGAGCAGCCGTTGCGGGTTGAGGCCCTTGCGCCGCCCCAGCACCCAGGAGGCGAGGGCGAGCGCCAGCTTGGCCTTCCTGGTGCGGCCCAGGAGGTAGCCGCCCACCAGGCTCGCCGCGAGCAGCTTGCTGTTCTGTGTCATCCGTGCCTCCCCGGCAGAGGGGTGGCGTCGGCCCGCCCGGCTGGAGCCGGAGGAGCCGGCGGTTCGAGGAGATCGAGTAGCCGTTCCTCTTCCTGCTCGAACTCGTGCAGGCTGATCTCGCCCGCCTCCAGTATGTCGTTCAGGACTCGGACGCGCATGTGGACGGCGGCCGACGCCCGCTGTTCCGCCTCGGCGGTGTCGGCCCTCCGGTCCGCGACCCATCACCACCCCGCGCACCGGTGCCAACGGCAGCAGGCAGAGCTCAGTGACCTCGCCGGCCGCGCGCCGAGCCCGGTACTGCAAGCCGCCAGCCACCGCTTCGCCGAGCCGGATGCTCGCCTCGTAGCCGGGGCTGCGGCGACGTACAGGCCGGGCTTTCCGTAGCCGAGGACCACGGACCGGTCGAGCACCGTGTCCACCAGGGAGACGTGAACGGGCGCGGAGTTCCCCCGTGCCGGGCGGCCAATCGGCCCGGCACGGCTTCACGCTGCGCTCAGGGCCCTCACGGCCGGGGTCTGCGGGCGGCGGCAGTACGTTGCGGCCGATCTGCGTGCCGCGCCCGTAGTGCCGCCTGGGAGCCGGTCCTCGTTCAGCGGATCAGAGGGCAGGGTAGGGCGGTTCGCGGAGGACGCGGGCGAGGTGAGCGGTGCTCACCGCAAGCGCCCGGGTGGTCGAGGCGACGTTGTCAGGGGTGTTCTCGAGAATCCTTGTAGTCGGTTCCGCTCATGGCCTCACCGACCCAGAAGGTCGCGGCCTGCGGTGCGAAGGAGAACCCGCAGTCGTTCAGCCCTTGCACCACGTCAGCGACGACCTTGTGCGCGCCGTCCTCGTTGCCGACGACAGCCACGATCCCGGCCCGCCCTCCCAGCAGTGGCCGCCCATGTTCATCGGTCGTGGAGATGTCGGCGTGCGAACGGCGACTTCAGGGCCGGAAGACGACCTTCACCGCACCGTCCCGCTTGGCCTGGAACATGGCATACGCTTCCGGCGCCTCGGCCAACGACACGTGGTGGGTGGCGAAGTCGTCGACGCCGAGCGGATCCTGGTCGCTCAGCAGCGGCAGAATGTCGGGCACCCAGCGGCGCACGTTGGCTTGGCCCATGCGCAGAGTGACCTGCTTGTCGAAGAGTGTCAGCATGGGCATCGGGTCGGCGGCCCCGCCGTAGACACCGGACAGGGAGATCGTGCCCCCGCGGCGTACCACGTCGATCGCGGTGTACAGAGCGGCGAGCCGATCCACGCCGGCCGTCTGCATCGCTCGTTCGGCCAGCTTGCCCGGCAGCAGACCCGCTACCGTCTGCAGCATCTTGTTCACGGGACTGCCGTGCGCCTCGGCGCCGACCGCGTCGATGACGGAATCCGCTCCACGCCCGCCGGTGCGCTCCTTCACCGCAGCGGCCAGGTCGTCGTGCTCGCGCAGGTCGAGCACCTCTGCCCCGCGCGCGCGTACCCGCTCCAGCCTCTCGGGCACCAGATCCACCCCGATCACGGTGCCCGCGCCCCGGTGCAGGGCGATGCGGCAGGCCATGTCGCCGATCGGGCCCAGCCCCAGCACGACAACCGACCCGCCCGGTGGGATGTCCGCGTAGGAGACCGCCTGCCACGCGGTCGGCAGCACGTCCGAGAGGAACAGGAACCGGTCGTCCGCCGCTTCGCTCTCGACCTTGACCGGCCCGAAGTGAGCCTGCGGGACGCGCAGGTACTCTGCCTGCCCGCCCGGCACCTGGCCGTACAGCTTGGTGTAGCCGAACAGCGCTGCACCCATGCCCTGCTCGCGCACCTGGGTGGTCTCGCACTGCGTCATCAGCCCCCGCTCGCACATCCAGCACGCGCCGCACGCGATCTGGAACGGCACGACGACACGGTCACCAGGCGCCAAACCCGGCACGCCGGACCCGACCTCCTCCACCACGCCCATCGGCTCGTGCCCGAGGATGTCCCCGGGCTCCATCAAGGGACCCAGCACCTCGTAGAGATGCAGGTCGGAGCCGCACAGGCCGGTGGAGGTGACGCGGATGACCGCGTCGGTGGCTTCCTTGATCGTCGGGTCCGGGACCTCTTCGACTCGCACATCACGCTTCCCGTGCCACACCGCAGCCTTCATGATCGCCGTCCCTCCTGCTCGCGGGTTTGCAAGGTTCGCGAGTACCCTCGCGGGCCCGACAGACGCCCAACACGGTCAGCGCGTCATGACGGCAGTGCCCGACCACCAGATCCAACGGGTCTGTTCACGTTCCGTGAGGGAGTGTGGTCAGAGGCGCAGCAGCGTGCTCTCGCGGTGGCGACCCCGGCCGCCTTCATGTCTGCGGGTTCCGTCGGGGAAGAACGACCGGTTCCCGTCTGCCCGGTGGGCGCGGAGGGGCATGGGATGCTGCCGGGATGAGCAACTTCGGCGCCTACTCCACCGGTTCCGCTTCCGGCGACGTCCCGGGCAGATCAGCTACGCCCGCCTGATCACCGACGGCGCGACGTTCGCCTGGCTGTGCGACGTCTACGTGGACCGCGCCGCGCGGGGGCGGGGCATCGGTTCGGCGCTGGTGGCCGCCGTACGGGGCACCTGGAGCCGTACGGGCTGCGCCGCATCGCGCTGGTGACGGCCGACGCCCACGCGGTGCAGGCCCGGCACGGACGGCGCACGTGCGGGACGCGCTGCTGGCCCACCCCTGGACGCTGCGGGTGGTGACCGCTCTCGGGCCACCCGCCACTCCTCACCAACTCGCCTGGCTCGACCAGTCGTTGGCTGTGCTCGACGGGACCGGACTCACAGAGGGCGAGAAGGTCGGCACCTCACTGATGATCAGCGGCCTGGTCCGCAGCCAGGCCACCGTGGAAGCCTCCCTCCGCGACGACCCCGCCAGCGGACGACGGTGGGCCGCGTACGAGTCCTTCCTGCGCCGCGTCACCGGCGACGGCCGCCTCCCCGCCCTCCGGACGGCGATCGAGGCCGGGGTGTTCGCCGCCTCCACCGACGTCGAACCGGCCGCCGAGGAAGAAGACTTCGCCTACGGCCTCCAGCGCGCCCTGGATGGCATCGAGGCCCGGCTCGGCCGCCCGGGCTGACGTCCGCCGGGGCCCGCGGCACGCCTCAGCGCTGGGCAGCCGCCGCGATTTCGGCGAGGCCGTCGAGCAGCCGGTCCACGTCGTCGGCGTTCGTGTACGGCGCCAGCCCCGCACGGACGGCTCCCGCGTCTCCGAGGCCGAGGTGGCGGGACGCCTCCAGCGCGTAGAAGTGGCTCGCGGGAGCGTTCACCCCTCGGCGGGCGAGCTGTTCGTGCACCGCACGCCCCGGCACCCCGCCGACGGTGAAGTACGCCGTCGGAGTGCGCCGCTCGGGGGCGCCGTACAGGCGCAGGCCCTCGATGCGGGCGAGGCCGTCCAGCAGCCGGGCGAAGAGTGCGGCCTCGTGCCGCTCCAGCGCCCGCATCGACTCCAGGACCCGCGTGCGGCGGTCCGGTGCGATGGAGGCCAGGGACGCCAGGTAGTCCACGGCGGCCGTGGTGCCGGCGAGCAACTCGTACGGCAGCGTGCCCAGTTCGAACCGCTCGGGCACCTCGTCGGCGGACGGCAGCAGCTTGTCCGGGCTCAGCGGTTCCAGCAGCGCGGGCGAGGCGGCGAGCACGCCGTGGTGCGGACCGAGGAACTTGTACGGCGAGCACATGAAGAAGTCGGCGCCCAGCGCGGCGAGATCGACCGGCGCGTGCGGGGTGAGGTGCACGCCGTCCACGTACAGCAGTGCGCCGGCCTCATGCACGGCTTCGGCGAGCGCGGGCAGGTCGGGGCGGGTGCCGAGGACGTTCGAGGCGCCGGTCACGGCGACCAGCCGGGTACGGGGGCCCAGCGCGGCGCGGACGTGGTCGACGGTCAGCTCGCCGCTCTCCGGGTCGAAGCCGGCCCACCGCACGGCGGCCCCTGCGGCCTCCGCGGCCTGGACCCACGGGCGGATGTTGGAGTCGTGGTCGAGCCGCGTCACGACGACCTCGTCCCCCGGCGCCCACTCCTTGGCCAGCGCACGCGACACGTCGTAGGTGGCCTGGGTCGCGGACCGGGCGAAGACCACGCCGCGCGGGTCGCAGCCCAGCAGGTCCGCCATGGCCTGCCGCCCGTCCCGCACCGCCGCCTCCGCGCGGTGCTCGGCGGCGGTGACGGTGCCCCGGTTGGAGACGCCGGAGCACATCGCGTCGGCGACGGCCCCGGCGACCTGCCGCGGCGTCTGCGTACCGCCCGGCCCGTCGAAGAACGCCGTCCCGTCCGCCAGCGCGGGAAAGTCCTCCCGGACCGCTGCCACGTCGATGCCCATCGCACTCCCTCACTCCGCGGCCCCCTCAGCCGCACGCCGAGGGCAGGGACCTCCGTGACCGGACCACGACGAGGCGCCGGTTGTCCACCCCCGCCGGGCCTCCTCGCTAGGCTGGTCCGGCGCGAAAAGGCGAAGCCTGGTAAGCGGCCATCGTGGACTACGAACGGATCCGCGCCTACGCCGCCGAATGGGCGCGGCACGCGCCGGACGCGTCTCGCGACTACGAGATCAGCGGGGACGAGATCGTCATGAGGAGGTATCCGCCACGCCCGTACGAGTACGCCGCTCTGCGGGTGCGTCAGCAGCTCGGCCGGCAGCTGCCGGCCGGCCCCGTCGCCCGCACGGGCGGCGAGGTGGAGGACCCGTCGCTCGGCAGGCTCCGACGCCCCGACCTGATCGTGGTGCCGGACGTGGTCTTCCCCGAGGCGGCAATGGCTCCGTTCCACCCGCGCGACCTCCTGCTCGTCGGCGAGATCGTCTCCCCGTCGAACCACCCCACGAACTACGTGGAGAAGATGCACGACTATCCGGCCACGGGCATCCCGCTCTACCTGCTGGTCGATACGTGTGACCTATCCCGGCGGCCGACCCGGCCCCGTGGCGGGGCCGTCGGGAGCAGGGCCGTCCCCGGCTGGCGGACGGATCGCACACGCGGGGGTGCCGCCGGGGAGCCGGTGGCGGTTGGCGGCGACAAGACGGTAGAGACCGCTGAGGGCACGGCGCAGCGGCGGGAGCATCAGCACGCCGCCGACCACGGGCCACGCACCGCGCGCGTTGAGCAGGATCTTGCCCACGGCCTCCGCGCCGCCCCACACCGTGCCTACGGGGGTCACCCACAGCACCTCGTGCTGGACACGTTCCTCCGTGACGCCGAGCGCGTCGAGGTCGGAGAACTGCCAGGGAACGGCCGTGCAGCGGGGACGCAGCCGCCGCTGCACGAAGCCGACCGCCGTGGTGCAGAAGCCGCAGTCGCCGTCGTACACGAGCAGCGCGCCCTCGGGGCGCTCCCACGCGGTCGCCCCCGTCATGTCCGGGGCTCCCACGTGAAGACGCGGCGCGCGGCGACGAGCAGCAGCGCGTTCCACACCAGCAGCGCGGCGATGCGGGCCAGGTCCTGCGCCCAGACGGCCTCACCGCTCAAGCCGTGCTTACCTCGCCGAACGCCCGCAGGCTGTCCGACCCCGCCAGGCTCGCCGTTCCCCACGGGCTCAGCGGCCCCGCCTCCCGTCCCACCCGTCATCCCCGGTCCCCTTTCACAGGTCCACCTGAGCTTTCTCCGCGTATCGTCCCGTCTGCTCACCCGGATGCGCCACCGGCAGCACACGCATGCTGACGGTGCGTGCGCGTTCCGCCGTACCCCAAGACATCGCCGCCTTCCCCGTGTTCGGATGGGGCGGGCCGGTCTGAAAACAACGGGTTTACGTCCGGCGAGGCTGGGCAGAAGCGCTCTTCCGACCCCCGGACCCCCACACGGCAGGAGAGGCCATGACGCGCAGCAGAGTGCTCTGGTTCTTGCTTGTCCTCCCCCTCGTCACCCCGCTGCTCCTCGCCGCGTTCGCCGAGGGCGACGGTCTCACCCGTCAGGTCTGGGCCGACAGCATCACCGTCGCCGTCGCGATCGCCGTCGGCAACGCGCTCATCTGGGGCAAGCGCGAGTCCGAGCAGTGACCGTGCCGCGCCCCGGCCGCCGGGAGCGCAGCCCGGGAGTCACCGCTTCAAAGGCTGGGTGAAGCGCAGCAGGTTGCCGGCCGGGTCCCGGAACCCGCAGTCGCGGACGCCGTACGGCTGGTCCATCGGCTCCTGGAGTACGTCCGCCCCCGCCGCGCTGACGCGCTCGAAGGTGGCGTCCACATCGTCCGTCGAGAAGATGACGCCGTGCAGCAGACCCTTGGCCATCAGCTCCGCCATGGCCAGCTTGTCGGTCTCGGACGCGTTCGGGTGGGCGACGGGCGGCTCCAGGACGATGTTCACGTCCGGCTGCGAGGGCGACCCGACGGTCACCCAGCGCATCCCCTCGAAGCCCACGTCGTTGCGCACTTCGAGTCCGAGCACGTCGCGGTAGAAGGCGATCGCCGCGTCGTGGTCGTCGACGGCGATGAAGCACTGCGAAAGCTTGATGTCCATGCCGTTCACGCTACGGCTGGGCGGAGCGGCGCGCTTCTCCGTTCCTGACCGGTCGCGTGTGGATCTTCGCCATGCACGCCGGGATAACGGAGCCGTCGTCGTGGCTCCGGGCCCGGTAGGCGCTCGGGCTCTCCCCCACCAACTCGGTGAAGCGCGTGCTGAACGATCCCAGCGACGTACAGCCGACCTCGAAGCAGACCTCCGTCACCGAGAGGTCGCCGCGCCGCAGCAGCGCCTTGGCCCGCTCGATGCGGCGGGTCATCAGGTAGCTGTACGGCGTCTCGCCGAAGGCCGCGCGGAAACAGCGCGAGAAGTGGCCGGGGGACATCAGGGCGTCCCGCGCGAGCGACGGGACGTCGAGCGGCTCCGCGTAGTCGCGGTCCATCCGGTCGCGGACCCGGCGCAACCGGACGAGGTCGTCGAGGCCCAGCCGTTTCACCTGCTCAGTGTCCCACAGTGCCCCTGTCCGCCCCGGGAGCCGCCCCGAGGCGGCCGCCGGACCGCCGGCGGCCCGGCAGAGACCGGTCAGGAATCGAGAAGCGGCGACGAAACGGCCGCGCCTAGCCTGACCGGGCACGGCGAAAGCCCTCTGCACGCCGGGCTGCCGCAGGCAGCTCGACCCGGACATACTGCTCGAAGCAGGCTGGATCGAGGGAGACACGATGAGCAAGGCCACCACGCAGCGGTCGCAGTCGTCCGTGCCGCACGTCGCCGACAGCCACGGCATGATCCGCGTCCACGGAGCGCGCGGGAACAACCTCAAGGACGTCAGCATCGAGATCCCGAAGCGCCGCCTCACGGTGTTCACCGGCGTCTCCGGCTCGGGCAAGAGCTCCCTGGTCTTCGACACCATCGCCGCCGAGTCGCAGCGGCTGATCAACGAGACCTACAGCGCGTTCGTGCAGGGCTTCATGCCAACGCTCGCGCGGCCCGAGGTCGACGTGCTCGACGGGCTGACGACCGCGATCACCGTCGACCAGCAGCGGATGGGCTCCGACCCCCGCTCCACGGTCGGCACCGCCACCGACGCGAACGCCATGCTGCGCATCCTCTTCAGTCGGCTCGGCAAGCCCCACATCGGCTCGCCGCAGGCGTTCTCGTTCAACGTCGCCTCCCTCAGCGGCGCGGGCGCCGTCACCTTCGAGCGCGGCGGGAAGAAGGTGAAGGAGCGGCGCGACTTCAGCATCACCGGCGGCATGTGCCCGCGCTGCGAGGGCCGGGGCTCGGTCTCCGACATCGACCTCGCCCAGCTCTACGACGACTCCAAGTCGATCGCGGAGGGCGCGTTCACCATCCCCGGCTGGAAGTCGGACAGCTGGTGGACGGTGCGGATCTACGCCGAATCCGGCTTCCTCGACCCGCACAAGCCGATCCGCCGCTTCACCAAGAAGGAGATGCAGGACTTCCTGTACCACGAGCCGACCAAGGTCAAGGTCGAGGGCGTCAACCTCACCTACGAGGGCCTGATTCCCAAGATCCAGAAGTCGTTCCTGTCCAAGGACCGCGAGTCGATGCAGCCGCACATCCGGGCGTTCGTGGACCGGGCGGTGACCTTCACCGACTGCCCCGAGTGCGGCGGCACCCGGCTCAGCGAGGCGGCCCGGTCGTCGAAGATCGGCAAGGTGAGCATCGCCGACGCCTGCGCGATGCAGATCAACGACCTCGCCGCGTGGGTGCGCGGACTGAGGGAGCCCTCCGTGGCCCCGCTGCTCACCGCGCTGCAGCACACCCTCGACTCGTTCGTGGAGATCGGGCTGGGCTACCTCTCGCTGGAACGCCCCTCCGGCACGCTCTCCGGCGGCGAGGCGCAGCGCGTCAAGATGATCCGCCATCTCGGCTCCTCGCTCACGGACGTCACCTACGTGTTCGACGAGCCCACCATCGGCCTGCACCCGCACGACATCCAGCGGATGAACGACCTGCTGCTGCGGCTGCGGGACAAGGGCAACACCGTCCTCGTCGTCGAGCACAAGCCCAGCACCATCGCGATCGCCGACCACGTCGTCGACCTCGGCCCGGGCGCCGGTACGGCGGGCGGCACGGTCTGCTTCGAGGGCACGGTCGACGGGCTGCGCGCGGGCGACACCGTCACCGGCCGCCACCTCGCGGACCGCACCTCGCTCAAGGAGACGGTGCGCGAGCCCTCCGGCGTACTGGAGATCCGCGGCGCCGACGCGCACAACCTGCGCAAGGTCGACGTGGACATCCCACTCGGCGTGCTCACCGTCGTCACCGGCGTAGCCGGCTCCGGCAAGAGCTCCCTCGTCCACGGCTCGATCCCGGCAGGCGAAGGCGTCGTCTCCGTCGACCAGAGCCCCATCAAGGGCTCCCGCCGCAGCAACCCGGCGACGTACACCGGGCTCCTCGACCCGATCCGCAAGGCGTTCGCCAAGGCCAACGGGGTAAAGCCGGGCCTGTTCAGCGCCAACTCCGAAGGCGCCTGCCCGAACTGCAACGGCGCGGGCGTCATCTTCACCGACCTGGCAATGATGGCCGGCGTCGCCACCACCTGCGAGGAGTGCGACGGCCGGCGGTTCGCCTCGTCGGTGCTGGACCACCACCTGGGCGGCCGTGACATCAGTGAGGTGCTGGAGATGTCGGTGGACCGGGCCGCGGAGTTCTTCGGCGACGGCGAGGCCCGCACCCCCGCCGCGCACCGCGTACTGACCCGGCTCTCCGACGTCGGACTCGGCTACCTCACGCTCGGCCAGCCGCTCACCACCCTCTCCGGCGGGGAACGGCAGCGCCTAAAGCTGGCGACCCACATGGGCGACAAGGGCGGCGTGTACGTCCTCGACGAGCCGACGGCCGGCCTGCACCTCGCGGACGTCGAGCAGCTCCTCGGGCTCCTGGACCGGTTGGTCGACTCCGGCAAGTCGGTGATCGTGGTCGAGCACCACCAGGCGGTCATGGCGCACGCCGACTGGATCATCGACCTCGGTCCCGGCGCCGGGCACGACGGCGGCCGGGTCGTCTTCGAGGGCACCCCCACCGACCTGGTCGCCGCCCGCTCCACCCTCACCGGCCAACACCTCGCCGACTACGTCGGCGCCTGACGCCGCGGGCCCTGCGGGATCAGCCCACCAGGCGGGTGGCCTGACGGGTGGTCACCCGCCTGACGAGGAGCAGGAGGAGGACGGCGGCAGCCGCGGCGAACGGGGCGCTGAGCAGGGAGTTTCCGGGGAACACGTTCACCGAGTGCGACTCGAACGTATTGCCGCCGAACTCCTTGACCGTGTGGGTGAGACGGAAGCCGGTGAACCAGGAGAGCAGCCAGCAGGCCCACCAGGCGACGATCAGCACCGGCGTACGCCCGCGCCGCTCACGGCGCGGCTCGGCCGTGCCCCACCACACGTCCAGGACGACCTGGAGCGGCAGCCACAGAAAGCCGACGGGGACGAACCACGACCCGATCGCCCACCCCTTCGCCAGCCGCCGGGGACCGGCCCACCGGTACGGGTCCAGGTGATCGACGTTGGCACGTACCCGGTACAGCCACACGATGACCAGCACGGCGCAGGGCACCAGCCACAGCGACGTCAGACCGAGCACGACGACCGCGGCCGGCCCGGCGTCCAGCAACATCAGCAGGCCGCCGACCACGTGCAGGCCGGCGGCTCCGGCCAGTAGCCCGGCGGTCCAGTTGCCCAGCCCCGTGACCGGATGGGGCGGCGCCGGCGGAACGGCGGGCGGAACCGCCCACGGCCCGTGCTGTGCCGTCCGCCCGCCCGGATGTCCGGGGAGCCGCTGGGCCGGATACGGCTGCGACTGCCCCGGCTGCACCTTCCCGCCGTCCCCCTGTACCGCCATCACCCGCTCCTCCCGCTCCCGGCTGCACGCGACCACCTGGGCACTTCACGTTTCCTTCACGCCAGCGCCGCATGATGACCACCACTCACCCCGTGAAGTCAAGCGACCCGGCCCCGCCGCCGGCCGCCGTTGCGGGATCGCAACCGGGCGGCACCCCGTCAGAAGCGACCCCGGGTCGGGAGTGGGCCTGCGGCGAGCGAGACCTGACCCCGCGTCACGAGCATGTGTAGAGCCGTTCCAGGTCGACGAGAACGACCTTCCCGCGGGCCTCGGCGACGTGGAGGTCGGAGGTGAACGCGGCGCCGCTGCAGCAGGCGGTACGCGCCCGGGCGGTGTCGATTCCTCTGGCTTCGCGCAGTCGGAGCACGCGCCGCAGGCGTGCGAGGTGCTCCACACCCACCCGTTTCTGCCACTTGGCCTCGCCTACGGACAGCAGGATTCCCTGGTCCTGGCCGATGGCACCGTGCACGAAGACGTCCAGTTCGTGACGCGTACGCGCCTCCGGGTCCGCGACCGTACCGGTCGCGACCTGGATCGGCATGCCACCGAAGGTCGCGGGCTCGGCGTGCCACTCGACCCACTCGCGGGCACGGGCGTTCGAAGTGCGGTCGGACGACGGCGTGGTGAAAGGTGATCAGCGGCTCGGCGATCCGGTAGGCGGTGCGGTTTCGGCGGAACGCGTCCGGTTCGGCGGTCAACAAACCGCAGTTCCGCAGTGCCGTCAGCGACCGCGGGAGGTCGGTCGCCTTGCGGCCGACGGCGCTTGCGATGCCGCCGCTGGTGTGGTTCCCAGCCGCGACGGCCGCGAGAACGGAGTGATAGCGGGAACGGTCCCGTAGATCCGGTTCGGAGGCGAGCAGGAACGGCGCCTCGCTGTGTACCGGACGGGCGGGGTTGAGGACCGCTCGGCACACCCACGCGTCGAAGTCGTCAGGGCCGTCGGGGGCGTCGTCGTCCACGAACTCGCGCCGGTAGGCAGGAGTTCCGCCCACGATCGCGTGCATGAGGACGGCCAGACGAGGGTCCTCGATGCTCCAGAACTCGGCGGCCTCCCGGTACCCGAGGGAGTGCACGACCAGGTCGAGACTCGCCCGCCCGTAGAGCGGCGAGGTGCCCGTCAGCAGCCCGCCCACGAAGGACATGCGCTGCCGCAGAGCAGGATGCGCGGGTGACGTGTGAGGTGCCGGCCGCCGCGGACTCCGATGGCGGCCTGGAGCTGCGACGGCAGGGCGGGGGCGTTCCGGACGAGGTAGGGGGACTCGTCGAGGACCACGGGCAGGGGGCGGTCCGCCGCGAGGTCGAAGAGGAGGTGCAGAGCCTCCTCCCGATTCTCGGGGCGCGGCGGAACGGGTGCGCCGGTGTAGCGGGCCACCCGCCTCGCCGAGCAGGGCGAGGGATTCGGCGGCCGACGCTTCTAAGGACGCGGGCGCAGGGGGTGAGGACACGGGCGCTATGCAGGAGCCGGCCACGTCGAGTCCGGCCAGGGGGCCGGGAGGTCAGCAGGTCAGGGGCGGGCGTCGACGCGGTCGACGAGGGAGGTGAACTGCTGCCAGGTGAGGTCGGGGCGGGTGGGGTTCCAGAGCTTCTGGGCGGTGGCGGCGAGGGGGAGGCGGATGCCGTCCGCGACCTGGGCGGTGGTCTGTGCGTCCGCGATGTCGCCCCAGACCGCGAAACGGCCGCCGAGGATGCGGTCCGGCCCGGAGAGGGCGTCCGGCAGCGGGTCCGTGCCGCGCACCACGGCCGGCGTCCACTCCTCGTAGATGCGCTCGCCGGTCGGGTAGGTGAACTCGTTGGGTTCGCCGAGGACGTAGTAGAGGTACTCGTCGTTCATGTTGACGACCTCCCAGTCCTCGCGCAGGTAGTCCGCCGGCGGGCGGGCACCGATCTCCTTGCCCGTCCAGTACGTGACCTCGCGCGGGCGGGACGGCTGGACGGCGCCGCCCTCGTGCATGCCGTCGTTCCACACCTGCGCGGTCTTGTCGTGGGCGCGGACGGTCTTGGCGCGCGCGTTGAGCCAGGCAGTGGCCAGGTCCTCCACGTCGGCGCCGGGGCCGAAGCGGGAGCGAGCCGCGGAGGCGAGTCCGGGGAAGGCGGCTTCCGGGTCCGCCTCGAAGAGGGCCGCGTACTCGTCGCCGCCCAGGTGGAACCAGGGCCCGGGGAAGAGGTCGGCGTACTCGTCGAGGAGGTCGTCGACGTACCGGCCGGCGGCACGGTCGGAGATGTCGATCGCACCCGGGACGGGCTCACCGGCGGCGTCGCGGAGCTGGAACCCCGGCTCCGCCTCCAGCACCGCGCCCAGGTGGCCGGGCGAGTCGATCTCCGGGATGACGGTGATGTGGCGGGACGCGGCCAGGTCGATGATCTCGCGTACCTGGGCCTTGGTCAGATGCGGGTCGGAGACGATCTCCGGGTGCCGGTCGGACTCGATACGGAACGCCTGGTCGTCGGAGAGGTGCAATTGGAGCTGGTTGAGTTTGAGATCGCCCATCTCCCGGACGCGGTCCTTGATCCACTCCGCGCTGTAGTGCTTGCGGGCGATGTCGAGCATGAAGCCCCGCTGGGCGCGGGCGGGCTCGTCGCGGATCGTGCCGTCGGCCATGCGGCCCTCGTCGCGGACCGTCTGGAGCAGGGTGCGGGTGCCGTAGAAGACGCCGGCGTCCGTGGAACCCGTGATGCGCACGAGACCGTCGCGGCTGCGCAGCTCGTAGCCCTCGCGGGGGATGCCGCCGTCCGGGTCGAGGGCGAGGAGGACGTCGGAGGGGCCGGCGGTGCCGGAGGCGTAGGCGAGGTCCAGTTCGCGGGCGAGCAGCCGTGCCTCATCGGCCAGCGGGGAGTTCTCGGGGGCGACGACGCGGCTGTCGTCGGTCGGCTGCCATCCGGGGCCGCGCACGGGGTCCCATTCCCGCACGGAGGGGACGGACGCGGGCGCGGGCCCCAGCCGGTCCGGCGGCGCGGTGGTCGGTTGCCGCGTGGCGGGGCGGGTCTCCTCGGAGCCGTCACCCCCGTCGTCGCCGGTCACGGCCAGGATGATGAGGGCTGCGACGGCGCACGCGCCGAGCGCCACGGCGCAGATCAGCAGGATTTTCGGCCACGTACGTCCCATACGCCTACGGTATTGACCCTTTCCCATCGAATCGCGTCAGCTGTACGAACGCGACCTCTCCCGTACGGGTGAAATTCGCGCACGCGTCGGAAGACAGCGCTCACCCACCGTTACGGTGAGGGCGTCCACCACCGGGCTGCGCCCGGTGCCCGGTCTGCACCGCACGACTGCGTGCGACCGCACCGTCCCCGCTGTCGCACGTCTGCCGTCCCTGCCCATATCCCCCGCCCACCGAGGAGTCATGCGCCTCCCCTTCCCCCGCAGCGGCGCCGACCACGGCCGCCCCGCTACGCCGCATCCCGGTCCGGCGCGAGGCGCCTCGTCGCCGTTGCACCGCTTCAACGCGGCCGCCCCGGCGGCCGCGTTGAGCATGCTGCTCGCCTGCTGCGGCAGCCGCCGGTGGGCGCACCGGCTGGCCGTCCACCGGCCGTACCCGGACATTGACGCGCTGCTGGCCGCCGCCGACGAGGCGGGCTATGACATGACTCACGCCGACCTGACCGAAGCACTGAGGGCCGAGTCCGCCTACCACCCGCCGACCGACGGCCCCGGCGCGCCGGCGGCGACCACCGCGCTGCGCGCCGGGCACGCCGCCTACGCGGACCGTTTCGGCCACGCGTTCATCGTCCACCTCGACGACTTCGGGCCGGAAGAGCGTCTTGACCAGGCACTCGCCGGCATCCGGACACGTCTGGCGAACGACGCCGACGAGGAGCGGGCGGTCGCCGGGGAGGAGTTGCGGCGGCTCGCGCGGGCCCGGCTGGCCCGCCTCCTGACCGCCCCGCGGGCCGGCGCCGCCCGCCCCTGACCGGCCCACCCGGGTACGTTGCGGCAGGTGAGCCACGTCTCACCGGGGTGTTGGATACCGCACACCCGGCAGCCCCCGTACCGGTGTAGAAACCAACCGTCGCTACGATGGCCGATGGCCGGGTGGACCGTATCCGGCCGGGCCCGACCGACACACAAGGCCGGCAGGCCCCGATCCCGCTCCCGGAGGGTAAATTTCCGTGCCGGCTGGAACGCTGTACCGCGGCCGGGAAGGAATGTGGTCGTGGGTGGCTCACCGAGTCACCGGTGTCCTCATTTTCTTCTTCCTGTTCGTGCACGTCCTGGACACCGCGCTCGTGCGCGTCTCCCCCGAGGCGTACGACTCGACGATCGAGCTGTACAAGAACCCGATCGTCAACGTGATGGAGTACGGCCTCGTCGCCGCCGTCCTCTTCCACGCGCTGAACGGTCTGCGGGTCATCGCCGTGGACTTCTGGTCCAAGGGCGCGAAGTACCAGAAGCAGATGCTGTGGACCGTGATGGTGGTCTGGGCCGTGGTGATGGCCGGGGCCTTCTACCCGGTACTGGAGCACACGCTGCGCGAGCTGTTCGGGAGCTGATCGTCCATGGCCACTGACATCGAGATGACCGGCAGCAGCGCCGCCGGCTCCGGCGAGCCCTACGGCCCGGACAACCCCGCGCCCGTGATCGAGGCGCCGCGCGCCCGCACCGCGCGCACCCCGAAGTCGACCCGCACGAACTTCGAGCTGTACGGCTGGATCTTCATGCGGCTGTCCGGCATCCTCCTCACCGTCCTGGTGCTCGGCCACCTGGTCATCCAGCTGGTGGTGGACGGCGGCGTGTCGCGCATCAGCTTCGCCTTCGTCGCCGGCCGCTGGGCCTCCCCGTTCTGGCAGGCATGGGACCTGATCATGCTGTGGCTGGCGATGCTGCACGGCGGCAACGGCCTGCGCACGGTGATCAACGACTACGCCGAGCGGGAGAACACCCGGTTCTGGCTGAAGATGCTGCTGTACACCGCGACGGTGTTCACCGTCCTGCTGGGCACGCTGGTGATCTTCACCTTCGACCCGAACATCCGCTGAAGACCGGGCTGAGGCTGAGGTAACAGGTATCGCCATGAAGATCCACAAGTACGACACCGTCATCGTCGGCGCCGGCGGCGCGGGCATGCGCGCCGCCATCGAGTCGACGAAGCGCAGCCGCACCGCGGTGCTCACCAAGCTGTACCCGACCCGCTCCCACACCGGCGCCGCCCAGGGCGGCATGGCCGCCGCCCTCGCGAACGTCGAGGAGGACAACTGGGAGTGGCACACCTTCGACACGATCAAGGGCGGCGACTACCTGGTCGACCAGGACGCCGCCGAGATCCTGGCGAAGGAGGCCATCGACTCCGTCCTCGACCTGGAGAAGATGGGCCTGCCGTTCAACCGCACCCCGAACGGCACCATCGACCAGCGCCGCTTCGGCGGCCACAGCCGCAACCACGGCGAGGCGCCGGTCCGCCGGTCCTGCTACGCGGCGGACCGCACCGGTCACATGATCCTCCAGACGCTGTACCAGAACTGCGTCAAGGAGGGCGTGGAGTTCTTCAACGAGTTCTACGTCCTGGACCTGCTGCTGCGCGAGACCGACGGCGTGAAGCGGACCGCCGGCGTCGTGGCGTACGAGCTGGCCACCGGCGAGATCCACGTCTTCCAGGCGAAGGCCGTCGTCTTCGCCTCCGGCGGCAACGGCAAGTTCTTCAAGGTCTCCTCCAACGCCCACACCCTCACCGGCGACGGCCAGGCGGCCGCGTACCGGCGCGGTCTGCCGCTGGAGGACATGGAGTTCTTCCAGTTCCACCCGACCGGCATCTGGAAGATGGGCATCCTGCTGACGGAGGGCGCCCGCGGCGAGGGCGGCATCCTGCGTAACTCCGGCGGCGAGCGCTTCATGGAGAAGTACGCGCCCGTCATGAAGGACCTGGCCTCCCGCGACGTCGTCTCCCGCGCGATCTACACCGAGATCCGCGAGGGCCGCGGCTGCGGCGCCGACAAGGACCACGTCTTCCTGGACCTCACCCACCTGCCGCCGGAGCAGCTGGACGCCAAGCTGCCGGACATCACCGAGTTCGCGCGGACCTATCTGGGCATCGAGCCGTACACCGACCCGATCCCGATCCAGCCGACCGCGCACTACGCGATGGGCGGCATCCCGACGAACGTCCGCGGCCAGGTGCTCGCCGACAACGACACCCCGGTCCCGGGTCTGTACGCGGCCGGCGAGGTCGCCTGCGTGTCCGTGCACGGTGCGAACCGGCTGGGCACCAACTCGCTGCTGGACATCAACGTGTTCGGCCGCCGTGCCGGCATCGCCGCGGCGGAGTACGCCTCCACGGCCGACTTCGTCGAGCTGCCGGAGGCACCGGAGGCCAAGGTCGTCGGCATGGTCGAGGAGCTGCGCGACTCGGCCGGCACCGAACGGGTCACCGAGATCCGCAAGGCGCTCCAGGACACCATGGACCGCAACGTCATGGTGTTCCGCACCGAGCAGACGCTCAAGGAGGCCGTCGAGACGATCGGCGCGCTGCGCGAGCGCTACCGGCACGTCAGCGTCCAGGACAAGGGCAAGCGGTTCAACACCGACCTGCTGGAGGCCATCGAGCTGGGCAACCTGCTCGACCTGGCCGAGGTCACGGCGGTCTCCGCGCTGGCCCGCAAGGAGTCCCGCGGCGGCCATTACCGCGAGGACTACCCGAACCGCGACGACGTCAACTTCATGCGCCACACGATGGCGTACCGCGAGGTGGGCGACGACGGCACCGAGTCGATCCGGCTGGACTACAAGCCGGTCGTCCAGACCCGCTACCAGCCGATGGAGCGTAAGTACTGATGAGCACTCCCGTGATGGAGAAGACGGAGGGCGAAGAGGCGACCGCCTCACACCTGATCACGGCGACCTTCCGCATCCGACGGTTCAACCCCGAGGTGTCGGCCGAGGCGGTGTGGGAGGACTTCACCGTCGAGATCGACCCCAAGGAGCGCGTCCTGGACGCCCTCCACAAGATCAAGTGGGAGATGGACGGGACCCTGACGTTCCGCCGTTCCTGCGCGCACGGCATCTGCGGATCCGACGCGATGCGGATCAACGGCCGCAACCGGCTGGCGTGCAAGACTCTGATCAAGGACCTCAACCCGGCCAAGCCGATCACCGTCGAGGCGATAAAGGGCCTCACCGTCCTCAAGGACCTGGTGGTCGACATGGAGCCGTTCTTCCAGGCCTACCGGGACGTCATGCCGTTCCTGGTGACCGAGGGGAACGAGCCGACGCGCGAGCGTTTGCAGACGGCGGAGGACCGCGAGCGGTTCGACGACACCACCAAGTGCATCCTGTGCGCCGCGTGCACGTCCTCGTGCCCGGTGTTCTGGAACGACGGCCAGTACTTCGGCCCGGCGGCGATCGTCAACGCGCACCGGTTCATCTTCGACAGCCGTGACGAGGCGGGCGAGCAGCGCCTGGAGATCCTCAACGACAAGGACGGCGTGTGGCGTTGCCGCACCACGTTCAACTGCACGGACGCCTGTCCGCGTGGCATCCAGGTCACCAAGGCGATCCAGGAGGTGAAGCGGGCGCTCATCACGCGCCGCTTCTGACCCTCTCCGGCTCCGCCGAGCCGACCTTGCTGCACGCCCGCTGCCCGCCCCTCGCGAGGGGCGGGCAGCGGGCGTTTTCCGGCCAACTTCGGCCCAGGTCGTTGTCGCGCCCATGACGTTTGTCATGATCAGTGGCACGCTACTTCGAAGTACGTGGACGTCCAGTCGCACCACTCGTCTGCCCGGAGGCCCGACCGCCTCCGAACTCCCCCCATCGCAGAAGGAGTACGCGTGAGACGCACCCGAACCAGCCTGCGCGGCACGGCCGGAGCCCTGCTCGCCGCAGCCGCCCTCCTCACCACCGCCTTCACCGCCACGGCCGCGCCCGCGGACGGGCCGCCGGCCACCGTGCACGACGCCCGGCACAGCGCCGAGGGCTTCTGGACCGCCGAAAGGATGCGGAACGCACAACCGCTCGACCTGCTCGACGTCGCGCCCGGCGACGTGTCCGGCGAGGCCGTGACGCGCGGCGAGAAGCGCACCGTCGCTCCGACGCCCGCCCCGGACGGCGGGCCGATCGGGACCCGGGCGTTCCCCGAGGGCGGCGGCCCGTGGACCGGTGGCGGCGACGTCGTCACCACCGCCGGCCGGGTGTTCTTCACCTACGGCGGCCGCACCGCCTCCTGCTCCGGCAACGCCGTCACCAGCGACAACAAGTCCACCGTGATGACGGCCGGCCACTGCGTGAAACTCGAGGGCGCCTGGCACACCGACTGGGTGTTCGTCCCGGCCTACCACGACGGGCAGTCGCCGTACGGCCGCTGGTCCGCGTCCGAACTGCTGGCCACGCCGCAGTGGGTGGCCAGCGAGGACATCAACTACGACATCGGCGCGGCGGTCGTGGAGCCGCTGGGCGGGCAGCTGCTCACCGACGTCGTCGGCGGCCAGGGCCTGGCGTTCAACACCGGCTACGACCTCGACATGTACGCCTTCGGCTTCCCGGCCGCCGACCCGTACGACGGCGAGACGTTCGTCCACTGCAGCGGGACGACGATCCGGGACTTCCTGCTCTCCAGCGACCACGGCATGAACTGCGACATGACCGGCGGCTCCAGTGGCGGCCCCTGGTTCACACAGTTCGACGAGGCGACGGGGACCGGCCTGCAGTCGTCCGTGAACAGCTTCAAGTACACCTTCCTGCCGAACTACATGTTCGGCCCGTACTTCGGAGCCGACGCGGAGAACCTCTACGAGACCGCCCAGGCGAGCTGACCTCCCCCGGCGGCGGTGGTCCGGCCTCCACGGGAGGCCGGACCCTCACCACCAGCCCGTGATCTCGCGGAGCGCCGTGTCCCCCGGCACACTGAGCCCATGGTCGGCCCCATACTCCGGCCCGCGACCAGATGAGGAACCGCCGGTGGGCGGTGGACTTCGATATGCCGAAGCAGGGCGGCAGTGTCCGCCAGGCACATCCGCTGACCAGGACGTAGATGATGGCGGCGAACACCGTCTCATCAGGCGTGTCCTGCGCCCCGCCGCCCTGCGGCCGGACCCGCGAGGGAGGGATCAGCGGCTTCGCGATCTCCCACAGCCCGTCCGGAACAATCCATCTCCACCTAGCCCGCCCCATGCCCAGCTCGACGACGCCTCACCACATAGGACACGGACTTATCTCTCCGAACCTCTCGCGAAGAGGCACCGGCTGCTGACCTACGAGAAGGCGGGACACTTCGTGTCCGGGCCGCCGTACCTGCCGGAGGCGAAGCCCGGATGGCGGTACGGCGGCACGCGTGCCGCGAATGCGGCGGCGAAGGCGGACGCCTGGCCCGAGGTGCTGAAGCTGGTGCGGGAGTGATGACAGTACGGCGGAGAGGCGGCGGGGTTCAGGCGTCGGGTGAGGAGAGGGTGACGACGGTGATGTCGGACTCGGCCCCGACTCGGACCGGCGGGCCCCACGTACCCGCGCCGCGGGTGACGTACAGCTGCGTGTCGCCGTAGCGCTCCAGCCCGGCGACCGTGGGGTTGGGCAGTTCGGCCAGATATGGGCCCGGCCAGAGCTGGCCGCCGTGGGTGTGGCCGGAGAGCTGGAGGCCGACGTCCCACTCGACAGCGTCGTGGATCTGCACCGGCTGGTGCGCCAGCAGCACGGAGGCGCGGGCCGGGTCCCGGTCGCCGAGGGCGGCCCGGAAGTCGGGCCCTTCGCCGGCCCGCTCCCCCTCGACGTCGTTGACCCCGGCGAGGTCGAAGCCGGGCAGCTCGCGCCGCTGGTTCTCCAGTGGGTGGATGCCGAGGTCGCGCAGGTGGTCGATCCAGGACCGGGCGTCGCCGAAGTACTCGTGGTTGCCGGTGACGAAGAAGGAGCCGTGCCGGGAGCGGAGCTGCGTCAGCGGTTCCGCCGCCGGGCCGAGGTCCGCCACGGTGCCGTCGACCAGGTCGCCGACGATGGCGACCAGGTCCGGCTGGGTAGCGTTGATCGCCTCCACGATGCGCCGGGTGTGGGCGCGTCCCAGGATCGGGCCGAGGTGCACGTCGCTGACGACGGCGATGCGATAGCCGTGGGCGCGGCGCGGCAGCCTGGGCAGGGTTACGGTGACGCGCTTGGTGGTCGGGCCGTTGAGGACGCCGACGGTGCCGGCGGTGACGGTGCCGGCGGCGAGAGTGGCGGCGCCGATCGCGACGGAGCGGGCGACGAACAGGCGGCGGGAGGCGTCCTGGGACCGGTCCGTCCGGGCCGCTTCGGGGGCGGCGGCCCCCGAAGCCTCCGGTGCGCCGTCGGGGGCTTCGCCCCCGGTGCCACGGACCGGGCGTCGCTCGGCGCCCTGGAGCGCAGGGGCTTCGACGGGAGTCGGTCGGCGGGCCAGGGCGCGGAGGAGCAGGGGACGGACGAGTTCGCCGAGGAGCAGGGCGAGGGTGAGGTAGAGGAGGAGGGCGAGCCACAGGTAGCCGGGCCACGCGAGGACGCGTTCGACCGCGAACGGCGCCCCTGAACGGCCGACGGTCAGCGTGGCGACGGTGGTGGCGGGGAGCAGCCACACCAGCACGGTGCCGGTGCGGCGCCACGGGCCGCCCTTGCGGGAGACGTCCTTGACCAGCCGTCTCCACAGGTACCAGTGGACGGCGACCAGGACGGTGAGGACGGAGACGCCGATCAGCAGAGCGAGGGCCATGTCAGCGCTCCGCTCCGGTGCCGGTGCCCGCGTCCGGCTCCCGCCGTCCGCGCGGCCCTCGCAGGCCGAGCAGCCCCCGCAGTCCGAGTACGCCGATCGCCGTGCCCAGCAGGAAGGAGGCGACGGCGAGCGTCAGGTGCACCCAGAAGTACGCCGTCGGGTCGCCGTCCTCGAATGCCAGGCCGCTCGCGTCCTGCACGAGATTGCGGACGAAGGTGATCCAGATGAACCAGGACCAGACGCCGAAGGCGAGCAGGAACCAGGAGACGCGGCGGGTCATGACGCGGGGCTGGCACATGGGTCAAGTATGGCTATCGGCCTAATACCGTCGCCGTTCGGGGCGACAGTGCCGGGTAACGGGCCCCGCAAGGTCCCCAGGGGATGAATGTGCCTGTACGTTCATGTGTGTGCCGACGACCTCAACTGCTTCGCGCCCGCGCGGTCTCCGCCGCGCGCGCCTCCTCGCGCTCGCCGCTGCCACGCTCCTGACGGCCAGTTTGCCCGTCCCGACAGCATATGCGGCCCCCACCGGGGAGGAAAGGGACAAAAAGAAGCCCCCGGCTCAGATGTCGACCATCGGCGGGGCACGGCTCGGCGAGCCGGGAACCCAGGTCGATCCCCGGCCGGGGGCCGACGCCCCCAAGGTGCCGAAGAAGCTGACGGCCCGCTCCTGGATCGTGGCCGACGCCGAGACCGGGCACGTGCTCGGCGCACACAACGCGCACTGGAAACTCGCACCGGCCAGCACCCTGAAGATGCTCTTCGCCGACACGCTGCTGCCGAAGTTCCCCAAGGAGATGGAGTACGAGGTCACCCCCGCCGACCTCGCCGACGTCGGCGAGGGCAGCAGCCTGGTCGGGGTCAAGGAGGACCACACCTACACGGTGGAGGATTTGTGGCTCGGCGTGTTCCTGCGCTCGGGCAACGACGCGGTGCACGTGCTCTCGGCCATGAACGGCGGGATCGGCCGGACCGTGAAGCAGATGAACGCGCACGCGAAGGAGCTGCGCGCGCTGGACACCCACGCGGTCAGCCCGGACGGCTACGACATGCCCGGGCAGGTCTCCTCCGCCTACGACCTCACCCTCATCGCGCGGTCGGGCATGCAGAAGGCCGATTTCCGCGAGTACGTCTCCACGGTCCGCGCCCAGTTCCCCGGTGAGTGGAAGAAGAAGAAAGGCAAGGACGGGGAGAAGAAGCGGAAGCACTTCGAGATCCAGAACACCAACCGGCTGCTGACCGGCAACGGCATCGAGGCCTACCCCGGCATCGCCGGGGTGAAGAACGGCTACACCTCGAACGCCGGCAACACGCTCACCGCCGTCGCGGAGCAGGACGGCCGCGTGCTGCTGGTCACCGTGATGCACCCGGAGGACGGCCACCTGAAGGTCTACGAGGAGACCACCAAGCTGTTCGACTGGGGCTTCGCCGCCGCGGACGCGGTGCGGCCGGTCGGAGAACTGGCGCCGCCGGCGACCCCCGAGACGGACGCCAAGCCCGGCGCGGACGGCGAGGCCGGCGGCAACGAGGGCAGCCCGGGGGGCAGTCAGGACCCGGACGAGGCGTCCCTGGTCGAAGCCGACGACGAGCAGGCGGGCTCCGGCGGGGGCATGAAGATCGCCCTGGGCCTCACGGGCGGGAGCCTGGTGCTTCTGGCTCTGATCGCGTACGTGGTGCACCGCCGCTGGCCGATGGCGCTTCCCGACGTGTCCCGGCTGCGGCGCGGTCCGGGGAAATCGGAGCGGGAGGGCTGATCCTCCCGCCGGGCCTCCCGCGCTCCTTCGAGGCGTCCGCCCCGCCCGGGGCGGGCGCCTCGTCGTCGTCGGCGCCCGACCCGTCTGCGTCCGCGTCCGCCGGCACGGTGTCGGCGCCCTCCTTGCCGCGGATCGGGCGGGACGCGGTGGCCGTCCAGCCGGCGCAGAGGAACAGCAGCTTCGCCATCAGGCTGATCCACAGCAGCAGGGCGATGGGCACGCCGAAGGCGCCGTACATGCTCTTCGCCGCCACACCCTGGAGGTAGCCGCCGAGCAGTGCCTTGAGCAGCTCGAAACCCACCGCGCCCATCAGGCAGGCGGCGATCAGGGAGCCGCGCGGCGGCTCGACGCGCGGCAGCCACTTCAGCACGTACCAGAGCAGCAGGAAGTCCGTGGCGATCGCCGCCCCGTAGCCGCACGCCCGGAGCAGCACGGTGCCGACTCCGCCCTCGACGAGACCGGCGCGTTCGGCGACCCAGCCCACCGCGGCCACCGCGAACGCCGAGCCGGCGACCGACAGCAGTCCGACCAGACCGAGGCCGGCCAGCACCCCGAGGTCCTTGACCTTGAGGAGCACCGGGTTGCCCGGGTCCTCCTCCAGGTCCCACACCGCCCGCAGCGTCTCCCGCAGGGTGCTCGCCCAGCCGACGCCGGTGACCAGCAGCAGCGCGCCGCCGACGACGCCGACGGTGCCCGCGTTGTCGACCAGGGTGTGGAGGTCGAGCTGATCGGCGATGCCGGGGATCTGCGCGGCCATCCAGTCCTGGAGAGCGCTCATCCGGTCGGGTGAGAGGAACGCGGCGCCGACGGCGGCGGCCACCGCCAGCATCGGGAACAGCGCCAGGAAGCTGGTGACGGTGACGGCGGCCGCCAGGCGCGTCCAGTGCCGGGCGTCCAGGTGCTCGTAGGTGTGCCAGAGGCGGGTGCGGAACAGCCAGGCGGCCGCCGGTCCGACCACGGGGAGTCGGGTCAGCCAGTCCATGATCACCGCCTGTTCGCTACGGAACGCACCGCGGGGTGCGCGACGCGTGCGCCTCCTCCCGCCCTGTCGCGTCTGCCCCGGGCGAGCGCGCGTCACACACCGTGGGTGCGGTCAGCCGTGGCGCAGCGCACCGGCGGCCGGCGGCGTGCCGGGACCGAGCGGGGGCGCAGCCAGCGGCCGGCCCGGCACGCCGACGGCCGGGGAGCCGGTCAGCCCGGCCACCGGCGGCGTGTCGAGCGCCGAGACGGTCGGCGGCAGCGGCGCGGGCGCGGCCGGGGCGTGCTCGTGGCCCTGCTGCGGCAGCGGCGTGCGGGGGCGCTGGTCGGTGAAGAGGAAGTGGCGCTGGAGCCGCCAGACACCGTCCTCGCCCTGCTCGTAGAGGGCGAAACCGGTGACCGTCCAGGACGCCTCGAAGTCCGCGAGCTCCTCGTACGCCCGGTCCATCGCCTCCTCATCGATACCGTGCGCGACGGTGACGTGCGGGTGGTACGGGAAGGTCAGCTCGCGGGCGCCGAGCGGGCCGTCCGCGTCCCGCACCCGTTCCTGGAGCCAGCCGCAGGCGGAGCCGCCCTCAACGACCTGCACGAACACCACCGGCGACAGCGGGCGGAAGGTGTCAGTGCCGGACAGCCGCATCGGGAAGGCCCGGCCTGACGTCGCCACCGAGGCCAGGTGCTCCTCGATGGCGGGGCGGGCGTCCGCGTCGACCTGCGTCGGCGGGAGCAGGGTCACGTGCGTGGGGATGCCGTGTGCGGCGGTGTCGCCGAAGCCCGTACGGCAGTCCTGCAGCAGGCTGCCGTACGGCTCCGGGACGGCGATCGATACGCCCAGCGTGACGGTCCCCACGTCGCTCTCCCTTCTCACTCCTGCGGTGCTGCGGCCGGTCTCCCGGGCCGGTTCGGCCGGTGTCAGTGCTTGGCGGGGACGAAACCCACCTTGTCGTACGCCTCCGCCAGGGTCTCCGCGGCGACGGAACGCGCCTTGTCCGCCCCTTCGGCGAGGAGGGAGTCCAGCGTCTCCGGGTCCTCCATGTACTCCCGGGTGCGGGCGCGGAACGGCTCTGCCCATCCCGCGACGACCTCGGCGAGGTCCGTCTTGAGCGCACCGTAGCCCTTTCCGGCGTACCGGTTCTCCAGTTCCGGCACGGAGGCACCAGTAAGAGTGGAGAGAATGGTGAGCAGGTTGCTCACACCCGGCTTGTCGACCACGTCGAAACGGATCTCCGTTTCGGTGTCGGTGACCGCGCTCTTGATCTTCTTCGCGGAGACCTTCGGCTCGTCGAGCAGGTTGATGATGCCCTTCGGCGACGAGGCCGACTTGCTCATCTTGATCGACGGTTCCTGGAGGTCGTAGATCTTCGCCGTCTCCTTGAGGATGTACGGCTGCGGGATGGTGAAAGTCCGGCCGTAGCGGCTGTTGAAGCGCTCGGCGACGTCCCGGGTGATCTCGACGTGCTGCCGCTGGTCCTCGCCGACCGGGACGCGGTCGGCCTGGTACAGCAGGATGTCGGCGATCTGGAGGATCGGGTAGGTGAACAGACCGACCGTGGTGCCCTCGGCGCCCTGCTTGGCGGACTTGTCCTTGAACTGGGTCATGCGCGACGCCTCACCGAAGCCGGTCAGGCAGTTCATGACCCACGCGAGCTGCGCGTGCTCGGGGACGTGGCTCTGCACGAAGAGCGTGCAGCGCTGCGGGTCCAGCCCGGCGGCGAGCAGCTGGGCGGCCGCGAGGCGGGTGCTCTTGCGCAGTTCGGCCGGGTCCTGCGGGACGGTGATGGCGTGCAGATCGACGACCATGTAGAACGCGTCGTGGCCCTCCTGGAGGTCCACCCACTGACGCACGGCACCGAGGTAGTTACCGAGGTGGAACGAGCCCGAGGTGGGCTGGATGCCGGACAGCACGCGAGGACGACGATCATTGGCCATACCGGCATTCTCTCAGAGCGGGCGGCCCCGGCGGGCCCACGGGGCGCGACTCGGACGGGAATCACACCCCCGGTACGCCGTCCGGCGGTGCGGGCCCGGGAGTCGGTCCGGTGGCGGCGCGGTTTCGCAGGGTGACGACCTGCCAAGGATCACCTCCGCGGGTTCACGGAGCGGCTCCGGGGACCGACGATAGAGAGGGCCGGTGCCACACCCGGCGCAGCCGGCCACCTGCCCTACCCAGGTACGAAGACGAAATTCGAGAGGACCCACCCATGGTCGCTTCTTCCGAGCTGATCGCCGCCTCGGACGCGTACAGCGCGCACAACTACCACCCGCTCCCCGTCGTCGTCGCCTCCGCCGACGGCGCGTGGATGACGGATGTCGAGGGGCGGCGCTACCTGGACATGCTCGCCGGGTACTCCGCGCTGAACTTCGGTCACGGCCACCGCCGCCTGATCGACGCCGCCAAGGCCCAGCTCGACCGCGTCACGCTGACCTCCCGCGCCTTCCACCACGACCGGTTCGCCGAGTTCTGCCAGGAGCTGGCCCGGCTGTGCGGCAAGGACGCGGTGCTGCCGATGAACACCGGCGCCGAGGCGGTCGAGACCGCGGTGAAGACCGCCCGCAAGTGGGGCTACCAGGTCAAGGGCGTCCCGCAGGGCAAGGCCAAGATCGTCGTCGCGGAGAACAACTTCCACGGCCGTACGACGACCATCGTGTCCTTCTCCACCGACGAGGAGGCGCGGGCCGACTACGGGCCCTACACGCCGGGCTTCGAGGTGGTGCCGTACGGCGACCTCGCGGCACTGGAGGCCGCGGTCGACGAGAACACCGTCGCCGTGATGCTGGAGCCGATCCAGGGCGAGGCGGGCGTGCTGGTGCCGCCGGCGGGCTACCTGCCGGGGGTGCGCGAGCTGACCCGTGCGCGGAACGTGCTGTTCATCGCGGACGAGATCCAGTCCGGCCTCGGACGGACGGGAGCCACCTTCGCGTGCGAGCACGAGGGCGTGGTGCCGGACGCGTACCTGCTGGGCAAGGCGCTCGGCGGCGGCGTGGTTCCGGTCTCCGCGGTGGTCGCGAACCGCGACGTGCTGGGCGTGTTCAAGCCCGGCGAGCACGGCTCGACGTTCGGCGGCAACCCGCTGGCCTGCGCGGTGGGCCTGGAGGTCGTACGGATGCTGGAGACCGGCGAGTACCAGCAGCGCGCGAAGGAGCTGGGCGAGCACCTGCACCACGAACTGGGCGTGCTGGCCGGCGACGGCGCGGTGCGCGAGGTGCGCGGACGCGGCCTGTGGGCCGGTGTGGACATCGACCCGGCGCACGGCACCGGACGGCAGATCTCCGAGCAGCTGATGGCTCAGGGCGTGCTGGTGAAGGACACCCACGGCTCGACCATCCGGATCGCGCCGCCGCTGGTCATCACCAAGGAGGACCTGGACTGGGGCCTGGACCAGCTCCGCTCGGTCCTCGCGGGCTGAACCCCGCCCGCCCCGGCGACCCGCGGATCGCCGGGGCGGCGCACGGCGACCGCGTCGGGCGCGTGCGCCGCGTCGGCGCGCGTGTCAGGCACGCACGGCGCGCACCATGGAGTACCGGTCCTCCGCCTCAGTCATCGGCGCCTGCTGCGCGTCGACCTCGAAGCCCGCCTCCCGCAGAATCCCGCAGATGGCGTCCAGGCGGCCGTCCATGTCGACGACCTCGGCGACGACCCGCTTCACCCTCGGCCACTGACTCTCGTCGACGCCGCGCAGGACGTCCGCCTCGGCACCCTCCACGTCGATCTTGAGAAGATCGACGATGCGGTCCTCGGGAATGAACGCGGCGAGACGTTCGACGTCCGCGGTGACCTCCTCGGCGTGGTAGTAGTGCTCGACCGTTTCGCGGTCCACCTTCTCCGCCATCTGGTCCTTGGGCAGTTCCTTGATCTCCGGGTGCCGGGTGGAATTCGCCGGGAGAAGCGGATAGAAGGAGAACGTCACGTCCCGCTCCGTCGTGCTCCCGAGCGCGCACGGGTGCAGTGTCACGCCGTCGATGCCGTGCAGTGCCATGTTCTTCTCGAAGAGTTCCCGCGATGCCGGCATCGGCTCGAAGGAAACCACTTCGGCGTCCGGATGGTGCGACTTGAGATACAGGACGAACATGCCGACGTTTCCGCCGGCGTCGAGCACGAAGGGGTGCTCCGGCAGGTCCAGGCCGCCGTAGCATTCCTGCCGGAATATCTCGTTGTAGATGTACTCCATTTCGACAGCGCTCTGCGTGTAGACCTTCAGAGCGCCGTCCCCCAGCTCCACCAGCTCAGCCATCGTCACATCCTCGTGTCAAGCGGCCGAGTCCCGGATGACACACAGAGAATTCCGGCCGAAAAGGGCAATGTCGGGAGATCGACGAAGCCTACTCGCAGGCGCTCACCGAACGGGCCGATCGGCCGACCACCCATACATGCCCTACGCACGACACCTCCCGGCCGTGCCGCTCCCCGGCGTGCGTCGCGTCCCGGACGCCGTTGAGCCCCGCCGACCGGGTCCGGTCGGCGGGGCTCAACGGCGACGGCCCCTCAGGGCCGCGCGCGGTGTGTCACTTCTTGGGGATCCACTGCTCCCAGGTGGACTTGTTGCTCTTGATCCACTCGGCTGCCGCGTCCTCCTGGTCCATGCCCTCACCGGCGATCATCTGGGCGACCTTGTTCTGGTCCTCGGTCTCCCACGCGAAGTTCTTGAGGAACTGCGCGGCCTCGCCGCCGTCCTTCTCGAAGTCGGCGTTGAAGTACTTCTGCAGCATGAGGGTGTCGTAGCCGCACTTGATCGGCTTCGCCTCGAGGCAGCCGTCCTCGTACGGCGGAAGCTCGACCTCGACCATCTCGATCTCGGCGTTCATCCACTGCGGCTGCCACCAGTAGCCGACGAACGGCTTCTTGGCGTCGTAGAGCCGCTTGATCTCCTTGAGTTCGGCGGCCTCGCTGCCAGTCGGAACGATCTTGAAGTTGAGGTCGAGGCTGTTGATCAGTTCCTTGTCGTGCGTGGTGTACGACGGGGCGGCGCCCAGGAACTGGCCCTTGCCGCCGCTCTCGGAGGTCTTGAAGTCCTGCCAGAGCTTCTTCAGGCCCTTCCAGTTCTTCACCTCAGGGTGCTTGTCCGCGTAGTACTTGGGCACGAACCAGCCGATGTGTCCCTCGACGCCGAGGTCGCCGCCGTTGACGACGGTCTTCTTCTCCTCGACGTACAGCTTCTCCTTCTTCGGAACGCCGCCCCAGTCCTCCAGGAGGGCGTCGACGTTGCCGCTGTGCAGCGCGTCGAACGCGGCCGGCTCGTCGAGCTGCTTGACCTCGACGTCGTAGCCCATCTCGTCCTCGAGCAGCTTGGCCGCGACGGCGACGTTGGCCTGCGCGCCGACCCAGGAGGGCTGTGCGAGTGTGACGCTTTCGCCGCCGCCTCCGCTCGTGTCGGTCTTCGCCGCGCAGGCGCTCATGCCGAGCATGCCCACCACTGCGGTGCCGGCCAGGACGGTGGTGCGTATCCGCTTGCTGTTTTTCATGGAATTCCTTCTTCTCTGTTGTGTACGGGAAACAATCCGGGGCCTAGCGCCGCCCGCGGGCGCGCTCGACGGGCTGGGTGACGCGGTCCAGCAGGACGCCCAGGCAGACGATGGCGATGCCGGCCGACATGCCGAGCGCCAGGTTGCTCTTCGCGAGACCGGTGACGACGTCGATGCCCAGCGCACCGCCGCCGACCATGCCGCCGATGACGACCATCGACAGCACCAGCACCACGCCCTGGTTGGTGGCGACGAGCAACGCCCGGCGCGCCAGCGGGAGCTGGACGCCGAAGAGCTGCTGCCGTCCGGTCGCACCCAGCGAACGGGCAGCCTCCAGGGCGGCGGGGTCGACCTTCGCGACGCCCTGCGCGGTGATGCGGACGACGGCGGGGAGCGCGTAGACCACGGCCGCCGCGATGCCGGCCGTGCGGCCGAGACCGAAGAGGGCGAGAACCGGGATGAGGTAGACGAACTGCGGCATGGTCTGCATGGTGTCGAGGACAGGTCGCAGCATGCGTTCCACCCGGCCCACACGCGCGGTGAGGACGCCGAGCAGGAAACCGAACAGCAGCGTGATGGCCAGGCCGGCGAGCACCTGCGACAGCGTGTCCAGGGAGCGGTTCCACAGCCCCATCACCCCGATGAGACCGAGCGCGAGGACGCCGCTGAGCGCGGCGCGCCAGGAGGCGACCGCCCAGCCGAGGGCGGCCGCGAGCAGCAGCACGGCCCACCACGGGGTGGCCAGGAGCCCGTCGCGCAGCGGGTTGAGCACGACGTTGGTGAAGGCGTCGGACCAGGTGAGGGTGCCGCCGATGAGGGGAACGCCGGAACCGGCGTGCGCGGTGAACCACTCGGTCGCCGTCTGCAGCGGATCGGCGATGTCGACCGTCCACGCCTGCGGCCACTCGCGCTCCCAGAGCCGGGCGCCGACCGTGGCCAGCACGGCGGTGAGGACGGCGAGCGCGGCCCACAGCGGGCCGCCGCGCAGCCGGTCCGCCCAGCCGGAGCCGGGGGCGGCGTCCTCGTCGATCCGCTCACCGGCCGCCGCGGTGGTGCGGTCCAGCAGGACGGCCAGCAGGACGACGGCGATGCCGGCGACGAGCGCGTCACCCATGGCCAGGCTCGCCAGCGCCTGGTAGATCTCGTTGCCGAGCCCGCCGGACCCGATGAGCGAGGCCAGCACGACCATCGACAGGCACATCATGATCGCCTGGTTCAGCCCCAGCATCATCTCCTTGCGCGCGAGCGGCAGCCGCGCGGTGCGCAGTCGCTGCCAGGGGCTCGCACCGAGCGAGGCGGAGGCCTCCATCGCCGCGGGGTCGGCGCCGCGCAGGCCGAGGGACGTCAGCCGGGCCATCGGCGGGGCCGCGTAGATCACGGTGGCGACGGCGGCGGACGGCACGCCGATGCCGAAGATCAGCAGGAACGGGATCAGGTAGGCGAACGCCGGCATCACCTGCATGGTGTCGAACACCGGGCGCAGCATCCGCTCGCAGCGATCGGAGAGGCCTGCCGCGAGGCCGAGGAACACGCCGAGGACGGCGGCGGCGAAGACGCAGACCGTCATCAGGGCCAGCGTCTCCATGGTGGGTTCCCACATGTCCAGCACGCCGCAGACCGCGAACGCACCGAGGGCGGTGCCCGCGGTCTTCAGGGACCGGCGGCCGAGGTCCGCCCCGCCTGCGGCCCAGGCGGCCAGGGTGCCGACACCGGTGACCCCGATCCAGCCGAGGGAGAGCAGCAGCGACTCGATCGCATCGACCGCGGCGGTGGCGTTGTTGCTGATGTGCAGCAGGAAGTAGACGAAGACCCAGTGCGAGTCGCGCTTGTCGACGAGCCAGCTGTCGACGTCCCGCAGCGGCGCCTCGACGTCGAACGTCCACGCCTTCGGCCAGGTGCCCTCGCCGAGAACCAGCGCGCTGAGGACGGCCACCAGCAGGGCGGCGGCGACGGCGGTGAACCGTGGGTTGCCGAGGAGCCTCGCGGCACCGCCCGGCGGGCTGCCGTTCTCGTCGCGGCCGGTCGGCGGCTTCGGTGTGGGAGCGGTCTTCGGGGGGTCCGGCCGCTCCACGGCGGGGGCGCTCATGCCGGGGCCACCTCCCGGGCGTCGTTCCGGCCCTCCCCGGCGTCGTCCAGCCGGGCGACGACGGAAAGCAGTTCCTCGTGGCCGACGACGCCGAGCAGCTTCGTGCCGTGCATCACCCGGACCGGTTCGCCGGTGCGGGCGACGGCCTCGATGGCGTCGGAGACAAGGGTGTCGGGGCCGACGGCCGCGCCGGAGCCGGCGGAGTCCGCGCCGCCTGCGGGACGCATCGCGCTGCGCACGGTGACGACCTGCTCGCGCGGCACGTCGCGGACGAAGTCGCGTACGTAGGCGTCGGCGGGCCGGGTGACGATCTCCTCCGGGGTGCCGAGCTGCACGATCTCGCCGTCCCGCATCAGGGCGATGCGGTCTCCCAGGCGCAGCGCCTCGGAGAGGTCGTGGGTGATGAAGACCATCGTGCGGCCCTCCTCGCGGTGCAGCCGGACGACCTCCTCCTGCATGTCGCGGCGGATCAGCGGGTCCAGCGCGCTGAACGGCTCGTCGAACAGCAGCACCTCGGGGTCGACGGCCAGGGCGCGGGCCAGGCCGACGCGCTGCTGCTGACCGCCGGAGAGCTGGCCGGGGCGGCGCTCCCCCAAACCGTCCAGGCCGACCTTGGACACCATCTCGGCCGCCTTGGCGCGGCGTTCGGCCTTGCCCATGCCCTGGATCTCCAGGCCGTAGGCGACGTTGTCGATCACGCTGCGGTGCGGGAGCAGGCCGAAGTGCTGGAAGACCATGGAGGCGCGGTGCCGGCGCAGTTCGCGCAACCGGGTGCGGTCCATGGCGCGGACGTCCTCGCCGTCCATGACGAGTTCACCGGCGGTCGGCTCGATCAGCCGGGTCAGGCAGCGCACCAGGGTGGACTTGCCCGAGCCGGACAGTCCCATGACGACGAAGACCTCGCCCTGCTGGACGTCGAAGGAGACGTCGCGGACGGCGGCGGTGCAGCCGGTGCGGACACGCAGTTCGCCGGCGCTCAGGCCAGCCAGGTCCGTGTTGCCGGGGATCTTGCCGGCCCGTGGGCCGAAGACCTTCCACAGGTTGCGTACGGAGAAGACCGGGCCGGTCTTGGTCGTGGCCTCAGCGGTTTCGGACATCACGCAACACCTCCCGGTGCGTTGTCGGTCGCGGTTTCGTGCGCGGCTCGGATCAGGTCGGCGGCCTTCTCGCCGACCATGAGGACGCCGATCATCGGGTTGACCGCCGGCATGGTCGGGAAGACCGAGGCGTCGGCGATGCGGACGCCGTGCAGCCCGCGGACGCGCAGTTCGGGGTCGACGACTGCCAGGGAGTCGCCGGCCGCGCCCATGCGACAGGTGCCGGCCGGGTGGTAGACGGTGTGCGCGACGCTGCGGGCGTACGCGCTGATCTCCTCGTCCGAGACGACCTCGGGGCCGGGGCACACCTCGCGCGTGAGCCAGTTCGCCAGCGGCGCGGTCTTCGCCACCTCGCGGGCCAGCTTGACGCCGTCGACGAGGGTGCGGGCGTCGTAGTCGTCCTCGTCGGTGAAGTAGCGGAAATCCAGGGCCGGTTTGGCCTCGGGGTCGGCGGAGGTCAGGTAGAGCCGGCCGCGACTGCGCGGCTTGGGGATGTTCGGGGTCATCGACACCCCGTGCTCCGGCTTGGCGTAGCCGATGCGCTCGGGATTGTCGGTGAACGGGATCTGGTAGAAGTGGAACATCAGGTCCGGGCCGGTGGATTCCGGGTCACGTCTGACGAACAGACCCGCGTCCGAGTCCATCGCGGAGTTCTCCGGGATGGGTCCGTCGGTCTCCCAGACGACCACCGACTCCGGATGGTCCAGCAGGTTCTCCCCGACGCCCGGCAGATCGTGCCGGGCCGCGATGCCCAGCGCCTTGAGGTCCTTCGCGGGCCCGATGCCCGAGTGCAGCAGCAGTCGCGGCGTGTCCACGGCGCCGGCGCACACCAGCACCTCGCGGGCAGCGCTCACGAACTGCTCCACGCCGTCCCGGCCGCGAACGTGCACGCCGGTGACGCGGTCACCGTCGAGTTCCAGCCGGTACGCCCAGGTCTCCAACAGGATGTCCAGGTTGGGGCGGTCGCCGGACCGGATGTGCGGGTGGAGGTAGGCCACGGAGGCGGAGGAGCGCTTGTTGTCCTCCGGGTGGTAGGCCAGGTCGAAGAAACCGGCGCCCTCGTGGAAGGGGCCCTTGTTGAAGCCCTCGACGCGCGGCACGTCCAGCGCGGCGGTGGCCGACTCGACGAAGTCCCGGGCGATGGCGTTCCGGTCCCGCTCGTCGACGGCGACGATGTTGTTCTTCAGCTTCCCGAAGTACGGGTCCATCGCTGCGGCGTTCCAGCCGGCCGCGCCGGCCTGCTCCCACTCGTCCCAGTCGGAAGGCAGCGGCTTGAAGGAGATCAGCGTGTTGTGGGAGGAGCAGCCGCCGAGGACGCGGGCGCGGCTGTGCCGGATGTGCGAGTTGCCGCGCGGCTGCTCGGTCGTCGGGTAGTCGTAGTCGAGTTCACCGCCGAGCAGACCGAGCCAGCGGCGCAGGGTGAGCACCTCCGGCCGGTCGATGTCGGACGGTCCGCCCTCGATCACGGCGACCCGGACCGCCGGGTCCTCGGTGAGCCGGGAGGCGATCACGGAACCGGCCGTACCGCCGCCGACTATGACGTAGTCATAGGTGGGCATGTGGGGTTGTGCTCCTCGGGGGTGAGTCCTGTGCTCGGGCCTGACGGGTCACGGGCCCGGGGTCAGCCCGCGAACCAGCGCACCGGTTCCGGCCGCAGGTTCTCGTAGACGTGCTTGGTCTCCTGGTACTCGGCGAGTCCGTGCGGGCCGAGTTCGCGGCCCGTCCCGGACCTGCCGAAGCCGCCCCATTCCGCCTGTGGGAGGTAGGGGTGGAAGTCGTTGATCCAGACGGTGCCGTGCCGCAGCCGGGAGGCGACCCGGCGGGCGCGGGCGGTGTCGGCCGAGAACACCGCGCCGGCCAGGCCGTACTCGGTGTCGTTGGCGAGCGCCACGGCCTCGTCCTCGTCGGCGAAGGTCTCCACGGTGAGGATCGGGCCGAAGGTCTCCTCGCGGACGACCTTCATGCCGCGGTGGCAGTGGTCCAGCACCGTCGGGGCGTAGAAGTACCCGTCGGCGGGACGGACGCCGGACGGCTCGGGCCGTTCGCCGCCGCAGCGCAGCACAGCGCCCTCGTCCAGCGCGGAGGCCACGTACGCCTCGGTCTTGGCGAGCTGCTGGGCGGAGACCAGCGGGCCGCACTCGACACCCTTCTCGGTCCCGCGGCCGAGTCGGATCCTCTGTGCGCGGGCGGCGAGTTCGGCGACGAAACGGTCGCGGACGGACTCCTCGACGATCAGCCGGGCACCGGCCGAGCAGACCTGGCCGCTGTGGATGAACGCGGCGTTCAGGGCCTGGTCGACGGCCGTGTCGAAGCCCTGCTCGGTGGCGCAGGCGTCGGCGAAGACCACGTTCGGGTTCTTGCCGCCGAGTTCGAGCGCGACCTTCTTCACGGTGGGGGCGGCGGCCTGGGCGACCTTGACTCCGGAGACCAGCCCCCCGGTGAAGGACACCAGGTCGACGTCGGGGTGTGCGGAGAGCCGGGCGCCGACCGGGTCTCCGGGGCCGGTCACGAGGTTGGCGACGCCGGACGGCAGCCCGGCCTCGACGAGCAGCTTCACCATGTGGAGGGTGCTCAGGGGGGTGATCTCGCTGGGTTTGAGCACGAAGGTGTTGCCCGCGGCCAGCGCAGGGGCGATCTTCCAGCTCGCCTGGAGCAGCGGGAAGTTCCAGGGGGTGATCATGGCGCAGACGCCGACCGGTTCGTGCACGACGACGCTGTGCACGTCGGGGCTGCCCGCGTCGACCACCCGGCCGGCAGAGTTCGACACCAGGTCCGCGAAGTAACGGAAGGCGGAGGTGACGTCGTCGACGTCGACCCGGCCCTCCTCCAGGGTCTTGCCCGCGTCGCGGGACTCCAGAAGGGCGATCTCCTCCCGGTCGCGCTGGAGCAGCTCGGCGACCCGGCGCAGCAGCGCCGCCCGCTCGGCGACCGGGGAGTGCGGCCAGGGGCCGGCGTCGAAGGCGCGGCGGGCGGCCGCGACTGCGGCGTCCGTGTCGGCTGCGTCACCGTCGGCGACGACGGCGAGGACGGTGGCGTCCGCGGGGTCGAGGATCTCCCTCGTGCCTCCGGCTGCGGCGCTGCGCCACTCGCCGTCGACATGGATGCTGTCGGTTACGGACACCGTGTGTACTGCCTTCCCCTGTGCGAGATGTGCCTGGCCGCCCGCCGGACGTGCACGCGCAGGGAGGCGTGCGCCGGGGGCGTGCGGCCAACCTCGAACCCTGCCCCGTTCCTCCGTTCTCATGTCTGCGGGCGTGCGAGAAGTGGGGTTCCTCACCCGTAACCGGAGGTTACGGGTGCACGTGGCCCTGTGGCCGGGTCTCGGCGGGTACGCCGACGGCCCCCGGCGGGATGCCGGGGGCCGTGAGGCAGAACAGGCCGGGCTCAGAACAGGCGGGGCTCAGAGCAGGCCGAGGCCGCGGACGGCCTCGCGCTCGTCCGCCAGCTCCTGGACGGAGGCGTCGATCCGGGCCCGCGAGAAGTCGTTGACCTCCAGGCCCTGCACGATCTCGTAGGTCCCGCCGGAGCAGGTGACCGGGAAGGACGAGATGAGCCCCTCGGGCACCCCGTAGGAGCCGTCGGACGGGATGCCCATGGAGGTCCAGTCGCCGTCCGGGGTGCCGTTGACCCAGGTGTGGACGTGGTCGATGGCCGCGTTGGCGGCCGAGGCGGCGGAGGAGGCGCCGCGGGCGTCGATGATGGCTGCGCCGCGCTTGGCGACCGTCGGGATGAAGTCGTCGGCCAGCCACTTCTCGTCGCCCACGGCCTCGGCGGCGTTCTTGCCCGCGACCTCGGCGTGGAAGATGTCCGGGTACTGGGTCGCGGAGTGGTTGCCCCAGATGGTGAGCTTCCGGATCTCCGAGACCGGCGCGCCGGTCTTCTTCGCCAGCTGCGAGAGGGCGCGGTTGTGGTCCAGGCGCGTCATGGCGGTGAAACGCTCGGCCGGCACGTCCGGCGCGGCGGCCTGGGCGATGAGCGCGTTGGTGTTGGCCGGGTTGCCCACGACGAGCACCTTGACGTCGTCCGCCGCGTGATCGTTGATGGCCTTGCCCTGCGGCTTGAAGATGCCGCCGTTGGCCTCCAGCAGGTCGCCGCGCTCCATGCCCTTCGTACGCGGGCGGGCGCCGACGAGCAGAGCCACGTTCGCGCCGTCGAAGGCGACGTTCGCGTCGTCGGTGATGTCGATGCCGTCCAGCAGCGGGAAGGCGCAGTCGTCCAGCTCCATCGCGGTGCCCTCGGCGGCCTTCACGGCCGGCGGGATCTCCAGGAGGCGCAGCCTGACCGGCACGTTGGGGCCGAGCAGGTGGCCGGAGGCGATGCGGAAGAGCAGCGCGTAACCGATCTGCCCGGCAGCGCCGGTGACGGTGACATTGACGGGAGTGCGGGTCATGTGGCGGTCTCCGTAGTACTGATGGTGGCGTCGGGTCTCCCCTTCAGCGCAGCACTTGGAGGAGGCTCCCTGCCCTTACTGGCGGGTCTCTCGACGTAGAGAGACCCGGCGTCAGGCTATCCGACGCCCTCCCTGCACACGAGGCAGCCGCCCGCTCAGGAGGGGGAGCGGCGGGCGGCTGCCGGGTGTGGCACACCCGTGGGGGGTTGCATGTTCGCCTGCCCGGACTCCGGGGGACCATGCGTGCGACTTCGCGGAAACGTCGCACAGGGTGACGAACGTCACTTCCGGGTGCGTCGGGGCCCGTACGACGACGGGCGCACCTCAGTCGATGACGAAGTGGACGATGTCGTCCAGGATCGGGATGTTCAGCCACGGGTCGGGCTGAGCCATCATCGCCAGCAGCGTGATGCCGACGCCCAGCACGCCGTACGTGGCCACGTCGGTGAACCGGGACCGCACCGCCAGCATGCCGACCGACGGCAGCCACCAGCGAAGCAGCCCCGCGCCGAGCACGGTCAGGCCGATCGTGAGGGCGCCCCCGCGGAACGAGCCGAGGGAGACCAGCAGACCGACCAGCACGCCCGTCGCGACGGCCAGCATCGGCCACTGCCGGGCCGGCGCCGGGGCGTCGCCCGGCGCTGCGCGCCCGCCGCCCTCGGGGCGCGCGGTGTCCCGGGTGAAGACCGGGAACCGGCGCGACCGCTGCGGCTCCGGCCCCGTCGCGGAGGGCGCCTCGCCGGCCGACTCCGACGCGGACGTCCTGTCGTCGGTCCCCATGTGCCTCGTCACCTCTTCTCCTCGTTCCTCTCGCGCCGCAGGGAGTGCTCAGGCCGCGACGGCGGCCTGCCGCTCCGCGGCCTCGACGACGTTCTGGAGCAGCAGCGCCCGCGTCATCGGGCCGACGCCGCCGGGGTTCGGCGACAGCCAGCCCGCGACCTCGGCCACCCCGGGGTGCACGTCTCCGACGATCTTGCCGTTCTCGTCCCGGCTCACACCGACGTCCAGCACGGCCGCGCCCGGCTTGACGTCCTCGGGCTTGATCAGGTGCGGCACGCCGGCAGCGGCCACCACGATGTCGGCGCGGCGGAGCTGCGCGGGCATGTCGCGGGTGCCGGTGTGGCACTGCGTCACCGTCGCGTTCTCCGAGCGGCGGGTGAGCAGCAGCGGCAGCGAACGGCCGACGGTGATGCCGCGGCCGACGACGACCACGTCGGCGCCGTCGACCTGCACCTCGTGCCTCCGCAGCAGCGACAGGATGCCGTTGGGTGTGCAGGGCAGCGGCGCCGGCTCGTTCAGCACCAAGCGGCCGAGGTTGGTGGGGTGCAGGCCGTCGGCGTCCTTGGCCGGGTCCATGAGCGCCAGGACGCGGTTCACGTCGATGCCACGGGGGAGCGGCAGCTGCACGATGTACCCGGTGCAGGCCGGGTCCTCGTTCAGCTCGCGCACCACCGCCTCGATCTCCTGCTGGGTGGCGGTGGCGGGCAGGGTGCGCTGGATGGAGGCGATGCCGACCTGCCCGCAGTCGCGGTGCTTGCCCGCGACGTACTTCTGGCTGCCGACGTCCTCCCCGACGAGCAGCGTGCCCAGACCGGGCGTCACGCCGCGGGACCTGAGGGTGTCGACCCGGGTGGCGAGTTCGGACTTGATCGCGGACGCGGTGGCCTTGCCATCGAGAATCTGGGCGCTCATGACGTCCATTCTCCCGGATCGGCGACCGTCGGCTCCACTCGCGCCGCGCCTCGGGTGCACCCGGCGCGCCGGGTGCACCCGAAAGGGGACAACGCAGGCGGGCCGCGTCTCAGATTCGCCACATTTGCCGATCTTGACTGGACAGCCTCTTGCGCGCCCACCACGATGGAGGATCGGCGCCGCCGTCCCCACGGTCAGGCGCCGGTCGTATCGGGGGAGATCGTCGTGCGCAGCGCGCACCACTCGCACCGCTCACGCCTCACGCAGTCCGCTGCGGGGCGGGACGCGTGCCGGTGGCTCCCCGGAGCCCTCGGCACCGCCGCGCCGTCTGCACCTTCGGAGGACACCGCTCGTGAGCTACCCACCCCAGCCGGGTCAGGACCCGACCTCGGCCGGGCCGCCGTACGCCGACAGGCCGCCCTGGCCAAGACGGGCGGCCCCGGTTGGCGCATCGCCACCATCGTGCTGGGCTCCCCCTCCATCCTCGGCGGAGTCTTCAGCCTGCTGACCGGTGTGGTGAACATCGCACTGGGCATCCTCATCATCGTCTTCATGTGCAAGGCCGAAGCGAAGGCCTGGTACGACCGGCCCCGGTACTGACCGCCGGGACGACCTGGAATCCCCTCAAAAAAGGAACTGCCACCATGAGTTACCCCTCCCAGCCGGGCCAGGACCCGAACAACCCGTACGCCCAGCAGCCCCAGGGCCAGCCCGGCTACGGCTCCCCCCAGCAGGACGTCGGCCTGCCCTCGTACGGCGGTGGCGCGGACCCGGCCTACGGTGCCGTCGGCGTCCCCACGACGATGCCCAGCCCGGTGAAGACCTCCCGGATCATGCTGTACGTGACGGGCGGCCTCAGCGTCGTCGGCGCGGTCCTGATGTTCATCGCCGCAGCGGCCATCGGCAGCATCGCCGACGACCCGGAGCTGCAGGGCGACGCCAACCTCGAGATGCTCAACGACCTGGGCACCGGCCTGCTCGCCGGAATGGGCGTCCTCTACCTCGCCTTCGCCGTCGCGGGCATCCTGCTGGCCGCGAAGTTCGCCAAGGGCGGCAACGGCGTGCGCATCGGCGCCATCGTCTACAGCGCGCTGGTGGCCCTGGTCGGGCTCCTGAACATCGCCTCCATCGTCAGCCTGGTCTTCGTGGTCATGGCGATCCTGGTCATCGTGTTCGTCTCGAAGGCCGACGGCAAGGCCTGGTTCGACCGCCCGCGCCACTGAGCCCATTCGACGCCCATGGCGGGCGTCCCACGGAGGTAAAGTCTCGGCCATGAGCTATCCGCCCGATCCCAACAACCCGTACGGGGCCGCCCCTTCGGGCGACTATTACGGTCAGAAGCAGCAGCCGGCACCGGGCTACGGCTACCCGCAGCAGCCGACGGCACCGGGCTACGGCTACCCCCAGCAGCAGCCGTACCCGGCGGCGCCCGGCATGCCGGGCGGGGGTCCCCAGCAGGGCATGCCCGCGCAAGCGGTCACCGCCCGTGTGCTGCTCTTCGTCGCGGGATCGCTGTGGGCGCTGATGGGTCTGCTGATGCTGATCGGCTCGCTCGCCGCGCAGTCGATGCTGGAGGAGATGGACGTCGCCGACAGCGGTGAGGCGGTCGGCGTCGGCCTGCTGCTCTTCCTGCTGTTCGGCGGTCTGGCGGCGCTGCACATCGTGCCGGCCTCGATGTTCGGCAAGGGCGGCACGGGCGCGCGGGTCACCGGCATCATCGCGTCGTCGCTGAACTCCATCGTCGCGCTGCTCGCATTGCTGGGCGGGGCGTCGGACGGCAACGCCGCGGGCGTGGTCATCTCCATCCTCTGGACGGCCACCGCCGTGGTGACCGTGATCTTCCTGGCCATGGGTCCGACCGGGGCCTGGTTCAACCGCCCCCGGTACTGACCCGCGCGTGGCCGCGTGAAGAGGCCGCCCCGGACCGTACGGTCCGGGGCGGCCTCTTCACGTGCGGCACCGTCGCGGCACGCGGCGGCCGACGGCGGCGGCCGTCAGTGGAAGAAGTGGCGGGTGCCCGTGAAGTACATGGTGACGCCGGCCGCCTGCGCGGCCTCGATCACCGCGTCGTCGCGGACCGAACCGCCGGGCTGCACGACGGCGCGGACACCGGCCGCCGTCAGCACCTGAAGGCCGTCCGGGAACGGGAAGAACGCGTCGGACGCCGCGTACGCGCCGGTGGCCCGCTCCTCCCCCGCCCGCTGCACGGCGAGCTTCGCCGAGTCGACACGGTTGACCTGCCCCATGCCGACGCCGACCGTGGCGCGGTCCTTGGCGAGCAGGATGGCGTTGGACTTCACCGCACGGCAGGCCCGCCAGGCGAAGGCGAGTTCGGCCAGCTCGTCCTCCGGCAGCGCCTCGCCGGTGGCCAGCGTCCACCGCGCCGGGTCGTCGCCGGACGCCTGGAGCCGGTCCGCGGCCTGGAGCAGCACGCCGCCGTCGATCGGCTTCATCTCGACCGGGTCGGAGGGGGCCTCCGCACAGCGCAGCACCCGGATGTTCTTCTTCCGCGTCAGCGCCTCGACCGCGCCCTCCGCGTAGCCGGGCGCGACGACGACCTCGGTGAAGATCCCGGCGACCTGCTCCGCCATCTCCTTCGACACGGGCCGGTTGACGGCGATGACCCCGCCGTACGCGGACAGCGGGTCGCAGGCGTGGGCCTTGCGGTGCGCCTCGGCGACGTCCGACCCGGTCGCGATGCCGCAGGGATTGGCGTGCTTGATGATCGCGACGCACGGCTCGGCGTGGTCGTGGGCGGCACGGCGGGCGGCCTCGGTGTCCACGTAGTTGTTGTAGGACATCTCCTTGCCGTGCAGCTGCTCGGCCTGTGCCAGACCACCGTTGCCGGTGGCGTAGAGCGCCGCCGGCTGGTGCGGGTTCTCGCCGTAACGGAGCACGGAGGTGCGCTCGTAGGTGGCGCCGAAGAACTCGGGGAACGCGGTCGGTTCGCCGGGCTCGTTCTCGCTGGAGCCGCCCGCCGCGTAGCCGGCGGCGAACCAGGTGGCGACGGCCACGTCGTACGCAGCCGTGTGCTGGAACGCCTCGGCGGCCAGCCGCTTGCGCTGGTGCAGGGTGAAGCCGCCGTCCCCCACGGCCGCGAGCACGGCCCCGTAGCGGCCCGGGTTGACGACCACGGACACCGACGGGTGGTTCTTGGCGGCGGCGCGGACCATCGACGGGCCGCCGATGTCGATCTGCTCGACGCACTCGTCCGGGGTGGCGCCGGAGGCGACCGTCTCGCGGAACGGGTAGAGGTTCACGACGACCAGCTCGAACGGCTCCACGCCCAGCTCGGCGAGCTGGCTGCGGTGCTCCTCCAGGCGCTGGTCGGCCAGGATGCCGGCGTGGACGCGGGGGTGCAGCGTCTTGACGCGGCCGGCCAGGCACTCGGGGAAGCCGGTCAGCTCCTCGACGCCGGTGACCGGCACCCCCGCGTCGGCGATGCGGCGGGCGGTGGAGCCGGTGGAGACGATCTGGACGCCGGCCCCGTGCAGGCCGCGGGCCAGCTCCTCCAGTCCGGTCTTGTCGTAGACGCTGACCAGCGCGCGGCGGATCGGGCGCCGGGTGCTGTCGTCGGCGGCACCGGAGGCGTTGTCAGTGGCGGTGGCGGTGGCGGTCACGGGATCAGTACCTTTCGTCCCTGGATGCGGTAGCCGTCACGGGCCAGACGCCCGACGACCTCGACGAGCAGCCGTCGCTCGACTTCCTTGATCCGTTCGTGCAGCGCGGCTCCCCCGTCGGCGTGGTCCTCCTCGGTGACCTCGACCACGCCCTGGGCGATGATCGGGCCCGTGTCGACGCCGTCGTCGACGAAGTGGACGGTGCAGCCGGTGACCTTGACGCCGTACTCCAGGGCGTCGCGCACGCCGTGCGCACCGGGGAAGCTGGGGAGCAGTGCGGGGTGCGTGTTGACGAACCGACCGCCGAACCGCGCCAGGAAGGCCGGTCCCACGATCTTCATGAAGCCCGCCGATACCACCAGGTCCGGCTCGTGGGCGGCGGTCGCCTCGGCCAGCGCCCGGTCCCAGGCGTCGCGGTCGGCGTGGTCGCGGACGCGGCAGACGAAGGTTGGCAGGCCGGCACGCTCGGCGCGGTCCAGTGCGGCGATCCCGCCCCGGTCGGCTCCCACGGCCACCACCTCGGCGCCGTACGCGTCGACGCCGTGCGCCGCGACCTCGTCCAGCAGCGCCTGGAGATTGGTGCCGGAACCGGAGACGAGCACGACGAGACGGGCGGGACGGTTCCGGTGCGCTGCCACGGCGGTGCACTTTCTGGCGAGGCGGAAAAGGAGGTTCGAGTCGGCGAGACGCTTCGTAGGGACCCACAAGTACATGGGGCACCGGTTTCCGGGGAACTCTACGAACCGGTCGACCGTCGGCAACGATACCGGCACCCTTCCGGACCCTCGCGGGACGGGGGCGCGTGGGGCAGGTAGCGTCGGGCGGGTAGGGCCCGCCCGGCACGGAGAGAAGCAGGGGAAGACACACACCACATGACCGACCGACGCCGCCGCACGGCCCACGCCGACACCGACCCCTCGCGCGAGGACAACCCCTTCGCCGCTCCGCCCGAGGGCCGTCCCGACCGGCCCTGGCAGCCGCGCCGGCCCAAGGGCGACGACGACCGGGAAGGCCGGGGAGACGGCGGGCCGGGCGGGGACACCGGCGCCGGGCCCGGCGAAGGGCCGGGGTCTTCGGGGCCGCACGGGTCGCAGGGTTCTCAGGGGTCGCCGTGGGGCGGGCGCTGGAGCACGCAGCAGCCCGGTCGCCAGGACGGCGGCTTCGGCGGGCCGCGCCGCCCGGACCAGGGCGGCGACGGCGGCCGGAAGACTCCCGGCATGCGCTGGGACCCCACCGACCCCAAGCAGCGGCACGCGCGCTATGCCCTGCACGGCGGCATCTGGGGCCTGTTCTTCGCAGTGCTCGGCCAGTTCGAGATCGGACTGCTGCTCGGTGCCCTGTCGGTGTACTGGGGCGTGAGCGCGCTGCGCGGCCCGTCGAGCGTGCGGTCCGCAGCGTCGGCTCACGCCACCGCGGAGGATGTGGCGGGCACGGACCGCACGGGTGGCGGGGGCGGTGCTTCCCGCCCGGCGGGCACGGAGCTCACCGTCACCCCTGCGCAGGCCGCGAAGGCCCGGCGGGCGGCTGCGATCAGCGGCCTGGTCGCGGGCGGGCTGGCGCTGCTGAGCGTCGTCGGCGGCTTCACCCAGCGGATGGTGTACGAGGAGTACTACACCTGCCGGCAGGACGCGCTGACGCAGGCGGCGCGTGAGCAGTGCGAGGACCTGCCGGACGACCAGGTGCCGTTCTGGCTGGGCGAGCAGCCCTCCGGGCAGTAGCGCCCGGGGCGGGTCAGTCGCCCCGTTCCCGGTCTCCGTCCCGTCCACGGGGCGAGAAGTCGTTCATCAGGCCGCCGGACGCGGCTTTCAGCGCCGCCCACCGGGACCGGCGCGCGCCCGTGTCGTGCCAGGCCGGATCGTCGACCCCGGGCACGTCGCCGCGGCGCAGCCGCATCCGCATCCGCATCCGCATCCGCCGGCGAACGTTCTCGGCGAACGCGCCGCGTGCGCGCAGGCGCCACGCCCGCAGGCCCAGCGCCGTCGGCACGCCGAACACCGCCGTCCACGCCGCTGCCGCGGCACCGGTCGCCCACCAGGTCGGCCCGACGTGCGCCAGCGCCCCCTTGCCGAGAGCACCCGAGGCGAGCGCGGCCAGCGCCGCCAGCACCGCCCCGCAGAGCACTGCGGCGGCGCACACCGTGAGCGCCGTCTCGCGCGCGTCGAGGGTGTCCTCGACCCCGTATCCCCGGGGCAGCGGGGCGGCCACCGGGGCGGCGTCCCGGCCCGCGCACACCCCGGCCGCGAGCCCGGCGGCCACCGGAAGCGCCACGGCGGCCCAGGTCAGCGGCGTGCCAGGGATGCCCGTCGGCAGCGCCGCGAACAGCGGGAAGGACACCGGCAGCGCACCGCCGTCGGCTGACGTCGCGAACGGGCCCACCATGCCCGCCGCGCCGAGCGCGAACCCGGGACCGAGCCCGTACGACGCGGCCCAGATCACGGCGTTCGGCAGCAGGGCGAGGGCCAGCAGCACCACCGCCGTCCGGCCCGGCCCGTTCCCGCTGAGGCGTTCCACGGCCGCCCATACCTCCTCGCCGTGCAGGCCGAGGACCAGCAGCGTCAGCACCAGGCCGCCGCCGAGGAGCAGCGCGACGCTCAGTCCGGCCGCGCGCAGGGCCGGACCGGCGCAGGCCTCCGTCGCGCCGCGGAGGGCCGGTCCGGGGCGGCCCAGAAACACCCAGACCACGACCGTCGCGACGGCGGACGCGGTGCCCGCCGACCACACCACCGCGCCGAGCGGATCGGCCCGGAGCGGTCCGTCGTGGGCGTAGAGGGCGACGGCGGTCCCGGCGAGCAGGTAGCCGGCGACCACCGTGGCGGCGATCCGTACGGCCCCGGCCCGGTCGGGGGACGTGTTGGTCCGGTCGAAGGACGCGTCCGCGCGGGCGGGGAAGGCGTCCGCGAGGGCGTTGCGCACGGCACGGCTGATCAGCCAGAGCGGCAGCGCAGCCGCCAGCAGCGGTGTCAGGTCCACCGGGACGGCTTCGCCGGTGACGGTGCTGGTCCGGACGAGGCCGGCGCCGTGAGCGGCCAGCCACAGCCCGGCGGCGACGTGCAGAGCAGCCTCCGGCCCGCCCTGCGGTGCGGGAGAGGCGATCCAGAGCAGCAGGACGACGACGGCCAGCAGCCCGAGGCCCAGCGCGGCGGCGATCAGCCCGCCCAGCAGCCGTGCGGCATGCGGCCGCCAGCCCCGCCGCGAGCCCTCGGGAGGGGCCGCCCGGCGCGGCGCACGCGCGCGGGGTGCCGCTTGAGGGGCTGTGCCGTCGGCTGGTCCGTCCGGGTGGGGCGGGGAGGGCCGCTGGATCTGGTGACTCACGGCGCCATGCTGCCAAGACGTGCCGTTTTCACGACGGATGGCATGCTTCGTCGTGGTGTCGCATCTCATGCGGAGAGAACTCTTTTCACACAGTATGTCTGATGATCCCGGAGGTGGGACCCGAGAGCGACCAACCGCTGTGTGAAGAGGTACCTATGACGGTGCGACAGGCGTGGGGGACCGACCGGAGGCGCCCCTGCCGCGCGCGCCCCGCCGGGCAGGCACAGGCCGCCTTCGACCTGCTCCACCTGCGCCACGCCACGCCGTTCACCCGCCAGGCCTACCTGCTGTGCGGCCATCCCGGGATCGCAGAACGCGCCGTCACCCACGCCTTCCGCACCGCCTGGGAACACTGGCCGGAGGTCGCCGGGGACCGCGACCCGGCCGGTTGGGTGCGGCTCGTGGCCTACGACTACGCGCTGTCGCCGTGGCACGGGCTCGTACCCGGACGCCGCACCCTCCCGGCGCATCCCGGCCCGCCCGCGGACCGCGCCCTGCTGGCCGGGCTCCTCGCTCTGCCCCGCCCGTACCGGCGATGCCTGCTGCTGCACGACGGTCTGGGGCTGGACCTGGCCGCCACCGCCGCCGAGACGGAGGCGAGCACCGCGGCGACCCGTGGGCGCCTCGCCCATGCGCGGGAGATGCTCGCGGCGCGCGTGCCGGAACTGGGTGACGCCCGCGCCGAGCGCCGCGTGCCTCTGCTCGCCCACCGGCTGGGGCTGCTGCTGGCCGCCCCGCACGTCCGCACTCCGCTCCCTGCCGCTCACGTGCGCGAAGACTGTGAGCGGACCAGCCGGCAGCGCACGGGAGCAGCATGGGGGCTGATCGCCGTGGTGGCCGCCGCCGTGACGGTGGCGCTGGCCGCGCCGGAGCAGGGAGGCGCCGAGCCGGGGCCGACGGAGGACGCCCGCAACGGCGGGGTCGCGCCCACGGCGTCGCCCTCCCCCACCATGTCGGCCCCGGGACCCGCGCCGGGCGTCGTGCCCGGGGCGGCGTATCTGCCGGAGGTGCGGTCGGGGAACTACCGGGTGCACCTGGTCGAGCGGGACGGGTGGGCGACCGTCCAGCCGCAGGCGAGTCCCACCGGCCCGGCGAAGAAGGCCGGTCCGGCGAAAAGCTGACGGGCCCGCACCCCGAGGGTGCGGGCCCGTTCACGCGTGCGACGGCCGGTGGTCAGCCGTTCAGCAGCTCGCGCGCCAGGCGCGCGGTCTCGGACGGGGTCTTGCCGACCTTCACGCCCGCGGCCTCCAGGGCCTCCTTCTTCGCCTGCGCGGTGCCGGAGGAACCGGACACGATCGCACCGGCGTGGCCCATCGTCTTGCCCTCGGGAGCGGTGAAGCCCGCGACGTAGCCGACGACCGGCTTGGAGACGTTCTCCTTGATGAAGTCCGCCGCGCGCTCCTCGGCGTCGCCGCCGATCTCACCGATCATGACGATCAGGTCGGTGTCGGCGTCGGCCTCGAACGCCTGCAGGGCGTCGATGTGGGTGGTGCCGATGACCGGGTCGCCACCGATGCCGACGCAGGTGGAGAAGCCGATGTCCCGCAGCTCGTACATCATCTGGTACGTCAGCGTGCCGGACTTCGAGACCAGCCCGATGCGGCCCGGCTTGGTGATGTCGGCCGGGATGATGCCGGCGTTCGACTGCCCGGGAGTGATCAGACCCGGGCAGTTCGGACCCACGATGCGGGTCTTGTTGCCCTTCTGCGTCGCGTAGGCCCAGAAGCTCGCGGAGTCGTGCACCGCGATGCCCTCGGTGATCACCACGGCGAGCGGGATCTCGGCGTCGATGGCCTCGACGACCGCGCTCTTGGTGAACTTCTCCGGCACGAAGATGACGGTGACGTCCGCGCCGGTGGCCTCCATGGCCTCCTTGACGCCACCGAACACCGGGACCTCGGTGCCGTCGAAGTCGACGGTGGTGCCCGCCTTGCGCGGGTTGACGCCGCCGACGATGTGGGTGCCCGACGCCAGCATGCGCTTGGTGTGCTTCTGGCCTTCGGAGCCGGTCATCCCCTGGACGATGACCTTGCTTTCCTTGGTGAGGAAGATAGCCATGTTCTTGTGCGTCCTCGTCCCTTACTTGGCGGCCAGCTCGGCGGCCTTGTCGGCCGCTCCGTCCATCGTGTCGACCTGCTGCACCAGCGGGTGGGCGGCATCGGTCAGGATCTTGCGGCCCAGCTCGGCGTTGTTGCCGTCCAGACGCACGACCAGCGGCTTGTTCACGTCCTCGCCCTTGGACTTGAGGAGTTCCAGGGCCTGAACGATGCCGTTGGCGACCGCGTCGCAGGCGGTGATGCCGCCGAAGACGTTGACGAACACGGACCGGACGTCCGGGTCGCCGAGGATGATCTCCAGGCCGTTCGCCATCACCTCGGCGGAGGCGCCGCCGCCGATGTCCAGGAAGTTGGCCGGCTTCACGTTGCCGTGGGCCTCGCCCGCGTACGCGACGACGTCGAGGGTGGACATGACCAGGCCCGCGCCGTTGCCGATGATGCCGACCTGGCCCTCGAGCTTGACGTAGTTCAGGCCCTTGGCCTTGGCGGCGGCCTCGAGCGGGTTGGCCGCGGCCTTGTCCTCGAGCGCGGCGTGGTCGGGCTGCCGGAACTCGGCGTTCTCGTCCAGCGACACCTTGCCGTCCAGCGCGATGACCTTGCCGTCACCGGTCTTGACCAGCGGGTTCACCTCGACCAGGAGGGCGTCCTCCTTGATGAAGACGTCCCACAGCTTCCGCAGGACGTTCACCACCTGGTCGTGCAGCTCGACCGGGAACTTCGCGGCCTCGACGATCTCGCGGGCCTTGGCCTCGGTCACGCCCTCGATCGCGTCCACCGGGATCTTGGCGAGGGCCTCGGGCTTGGTCGCCGCGACCTCCTCGATCTCGACACCGCCCTCGACGGAGGCCATGGCCAGGAAGGTGCGGTTGGTGCGGTCGAGGAGGAAGGAGACGTAGTACTCCTCGGCGATGTCGGCGGTCTGCGCCAGCATCACCTTGTGGACCGTGTGGCCCTTGATGTCCATCCCCAGGATGGCCCGGGCCTTCTCTACAGCGTCGTCGGCGTCGGAGGCCAGCTTCACGCCGCCCGCCTTGCCGCGGCCGCCGGTCTTCACCTGCGCCTTGACGACCGCGCGACCGCCGAGTCGCTCAGTCACCTCGCGCGCCGCTTCGGGCGTGTCGATGACTTCACCGGCCAGCACCGGTACGTCATGCTTGGCGAAGATGTCCCTCGCCTGGTACTCGAACAGGTCCACGCGCGTACGTCCCCTTAATCAGTGGTATCGCGGTCGTTGTCAGCGTGGGCGTGCCGCGTGGCCGCGGCGTCACCGATGGCGCGCGGCATGTCCGCCTTGCAGGGTAGCTCTGTCGGTGAGTGCTCCATAAATTCCAGCTCACACCGGCGCGGTGACACCTGTCACAGCTCGAGCGCGCCCCCTCCGGCCCGCCCGCCGCCTCCCGCGGGGCCCGGACCTCAGTCGTCGTGCGGCACGGGCAGCGGCCGCTTCTCGATCGCGGCGGCCATGACCTCGGGGAACAGGTCCGGGGTGCAGGCGAAGGCGGGCGCCCCCAGGGCTGCCAGCGCGGCCGCGTGCGCCCGGTCGTACGCTGGTGCGCCCTCGTCGGACAGCGCGAGCAGTGTGACGAACTGGACTCCCGCGGCCTTCATCGCGGCGACCCGTTTGAGCATCTCGTCCCGTATGCCGCCCTCGTACAGGTCGCTGATCAGCACCACCACGGTCTCGGCGGGGCGGGTGATCCGTGACTGGCAGTAGGCGAGCGCCCGGTTGATGTCCGTACCGCCGCCGAGCTGGGTGCCGAACAGCACGTCCACCGGGTCGTCCAGCTCGTCGGTCAGGTCGACGACGTTGGTGTCGAAGACGACCAGACGGGTGTCGAGTGACCGCATGGACGCCAGCACCGCGCCGAAAACGGACGCGTACACGACGGACGACGCCATCGACCCCGACTGGTCGATGCACAGCACAACGTCCTTCTTGACCGCCTGCGCGGCGCGCGCGTAGCCGACCAGCCGTTCGGGGACGACGGTGCCGTGGGACGGCAGGTAGTTCTTCAGGTTCGCGCGGATAGTGCGATCCCAGTCGATGTCCCGGTGACGCGGGCGCGCGACGCGCGCGGACCGGTCCAGAGCCCCGGTGAGCGTCGCACGGGTACGGGTCGCCAGCTTCCGCTCCAGCTGCTCCACCACGGCGCGGACCACGGCACGGGCCGTCTCGCGGCTCGATTCGGGCATCGCCCTGTTCAGGGAGAGCAATGTGCCGACCAGGTGCACGTCCGGCTCCACGGCCTCCAGCATCTCCGGCTCGAGGAGCAGCGAGGACAGGCCCAGCCGGTCGACGGCGTCCCGCTGCATCACCTGGACGACCGAGGCCGGAAAGTACGTTCGGATGTCACCGAGCCAGCGCGCCACGCGCGGAGCCGAGGCCCCCAGGCCGCCGGGCCGGTCGGTGGGGCGGCTCCCCTGCCCGGGGCCGTCGGCGGCGGCGCCGTAGAGGGCCGCGAGGGTGCGGTCCATCGCGGCGTCCGCGCCGCCGAGCGCGTAACCGGTCCCGTCGGTGTCCGAGCCGTCGCCACCCCCCAGCACCAGCCGCCACCGCCGCATCCGTTCCTCGCCCCCGGCGCGGAACTGCTCCTCTGCCACGTCCTCCCCCACTGCCCCGCTCCCTGTCCGCGTCATCGCTCTCTCCCCTCGTCCCGAACCCTGCCGCTCACTCCGCGCCGCCCCGGTGTCCCGTCGCCGGCGGCGCTGCGGGCGACCCGCCCGGGGCAGCAGCCCGCCTCCCTGTCGGCCCCTTCACGGCGCGGCCAGCAGCAGCCGCAACGTGGGCAGTACCGCATCCGCGCGCTCCGCGTCGGCACCGGGGCCGAACCCGGGGAGGGCCCCGGACCCCGCTCCCCGGGCGCCGCCCGCCGCCGCGGGACCGCGGCGCAGCAACTCCCCCAACGTCCGCCGTACGCCCGCCTCGTACTCCGCGAACGTCCGGCGCAGCAGCGGCAACACCTCCGTGAAGGCGTCCGGGGCGACTGAGATCAGCCAGCGGTCCACGAGACCGAGCAGCCGTTCGTCGTGTGCGAGGAGCATGCCGCCCCCGGCGAGGAAGCCCTCGATCCACGCCGCCGCCTCCAGCGGGGGCGTCCCCGGAGAGAGGGCCAGCCCCAGCAGCCGGGCCGCCTCGCCGTCGGCGAGCCTCCCGTCGTCGAGGAGCAGCCGCACGCACCGGCCGCGCAGCAGCCCCGGGACGCGCTCCCGGTCGGCCAGGGTGCGGAGCACGCGCCGCCAGCGGTCCGGGAGTTCCCCGGCGCCGGGCACCCCCTCCTGCTGTGCGAGCAGTGTGATCGCGTGGTGCGCGGTGTCGAGGTGCTCCCTCATCTGCGCGGCCCCGTCCGCGTCGAGTCCTGCGCAGGCTGGCGGCAGGCCGACGCCGACCCGTTCGGCGAGGCCCACGGCGACCTGCGCGGGGGCCACGGCGTCCGCACCGCGCACGTCCCCGTACCGGACGGTCCGCACCAATGCGGGCAGCGCCTGCACCAGATGGCCGATGTCGGCGTCCAGCGCCGCCCGGTCGGCGAGGGTCCGCATCACGACCGGCAGCGCGTCCGGCAGATCCGCCAGCAGGCACCGTTCCGCGAGGGTGGTGACGTCGGCCAGGGCAGGCGCTGCGACGGCCGCCGAGCGGGCCTTGGCCGTCGCCGCGGCCAGGACGGTCGTACCCCAGACTCCTGCCTCTGCCGTGCGGACGGCGAGTTCGGGCTCCCAGCGCAGCCGCCAGCTCTCCCGGAAGGTGCCGGTGTGGGCGGAGCGCGAGACCGCGGGGCTGCCCCAGTGCACGCCGAGCAGCCGCAGGCGGTGCAGCAGGCGGCTGCGTGCGACGTCGGTGTCCTTCCGCAGGTCGAGGTCGAGTTCGCGGTCGGACGCCTCGGGCCGCAGGCGCAGCGACTTCTGCTGCCGCGCCAGGTCGCGGTGCAGCGGGACCGCCGGGGCGTCGTCGGGCACCTCGCCGAGTACGTCGCCGACGACCAGCCGGTCGCGGACGAGGTGCAGCGGGACCTCGGAGCCCTCGCACAGCACGGCGCGCGCCGCGTCCATCGTCTCGGTCAGTCCGGCCAGCGGGCGGCCGCGGAGCGCCGCGAGGGTGTCTGCGAGGCGGACGGCCTCGATCACGTGGGCCGAGGAGACGAGCAGGTCCTCGTCGCGCAGCAGCCGGGCGATCCGGGTCATCCAGCGCTCCACGGGCCGGTCGGGCGCGGTGAAGAGGTGGCCGTACCAGCCCGGCGAGTCGATGCCGGCGCCGTAGCCGCTCTGCCGGGCGAGGCGGCGGTGGGTCCAGGGCACCCACGTCACCTCGACGCGCGCCTTGGGGAGTCCGCGCAGCAGCGCCCGGTCATCCGCGACCTTCACGGACCGGGCCAGCGCCGGGACGTGCCAGGCGCCGCAGACGACGGCGACGTGCTCGTCCCCGTAGGCGCGGCGGGCCTCGCGCAGCCGCAGACGCATGTGCGCCTCGCGGACGAGATCCCTCTCGTGTCCGTCCTCGCCGTGCTCCGCGCGGAGCACGGCCATCGCCTCGCCGAGCGCCGCGAAGGGCGTGAAGGGATCCGGGCCTCCGGTCCCGTCGCCGCGGGACCGGCCGCGGTGCTCGACGACGTCCTCCCACCACCGCTCCGGGTCGTCGTAGCCGGCCGTCGCGGCGAGGACCGCGACCGGGTCGAGACGGGGGGCACCGGATGCGGCTCCGGGCGCGCGGGGTGTCGCGTCCTCCTCGTCGCCCGGTTGTGCGGGCTCCGGCTCTGCCTCCGGGTCCGCGTCCCGGTCCGGGTCCGGATCGTCGCCGCCGCCGAGGGCGAGGGTGTGGGCGGCGGGCAGGTCGATGAACCTCACCGGGACCCCGCGGGCCAGCGCCCACCGGACGGCGACCCACTCCGGCGAGAAGTCGGCCAGCGGCCAGAACGCCGCCCGGCCCGGCTCGGCCGGGACGTGCGCCAGCAGCGCGACCGGCGGCCGCATGCCCGGGTCTGCGGCGAGCGGCAGGACGTCGTCCGCCTCCGGCGGCCCTTCGACGAGGAGGATCTTCGGCGCCCGGGCATCAAGGGCCGCCCGTACCGCGCGGGCGGAGCCCGGCCCGTGGTGGCGGACGCCCAGCAGCAGCGGCCCGTTCACTCGGACACCTCGCGGCAGGCACGGTAGAAGTCCTTCCACCCCTCCCGCTCGCGCACCACGGCCTCCAGGTACTCCTGCCACACCACACGGTCGGACGCCGGGTCGCGGACGACCGCACCGAGGATGCCGGCCGCGACGTCGCCGGCGCGCAGCACGCCGTCGCCGAAGTGCGCGGCCAGCGCGAGCCCTCCGGTGACCACCGAGATCGCCTCGGCCGTCGAGAGCGTGCCGGACGGCGACTTGACCTTCGTGCGACCGTCGGCGGTGACGCCGTCCCGCAGTTCGCGGAAGACGGTGACGACGCGGCGGATCTCGTCGACGCCGTCGGGCAGCGCCGGCAGATCCAGGGACCGGCCGAGCTGGTCGACGCGGCGGGAGACGATGTCCACCTCCGCCTCGGCGGTGGCCGGGAGCGGCAGCACCACGGTGTTGAACCGCCGGCGCAGGGCGCTGGACAGCTCGTTGACGCCGCGGTCGCGGTCGTTGGCCGTGGCGATGAGGTTGAAGCCGCGCACCGCCTGCACCTCCTCGCCGAGTTCCGGTATCGGGAGGGTCTTCTCCGACAGGATGGTGATCAACGTGTCCTGCACGTCGGCCGGCATGCGGGTCAACTCCTCGACGCGGGCGGTCATGCCGTCCGCCATCGCCCGCATCACCGGGCTGGGCACCAGGGCGTCCCGGCTCGGCCCGTGCGCGAGGAGCTGGGCGTAGTTCCACCCGTACCGGACGGCCTCCTCCGGGGTGCCGGCCGTGCCCTGCACCAGCAGGGTGGAGTCGCCGCTGACGGCGGCGGCCAGGTGCTCGGACACCCAGGTCTTCGCGGTGCCCGGCACACCGAGGAGCAGCAGCGCCCGGTCGGTGGCCAGGGTGGTGACGGCGACCTCGACGATGCGGCGCGGGCCCACGTACTTGGGGGTGATGACCGTGCCGTCGGCCAGGGTGCCGCCGAGCAGGTAGGTCGCCACGGCCCACGGTGAAAGCCGCCAGCGCTCGGGGCGCGGCCGGTCGTCGGCGGCCGCGAGCGCCTTCAGCTCGTCGGCGAAGGCGTCCTCGGCGTGCGGTCGCAGGGCATGCGTCTCGGTCACAACTCCCCCTCGGCGTGCAACGGATCGATGTGGTCCCCACCTTGCCCGGCAGCACTGACAGTGGTCGTCTGACAGAGCGTCACCGCAGGTCGGAGAGTGGTCCCGACGGATTGTCAGTGGCGGGTCCTACCGTCGGTGACATGAGTGGTCAGGGGGTCCGCTGGACAGCGGAACAGGTGCTCGCGCTGGCACCCGACGCGTCGTCGCGGAAGAGCGGCAGCCGGCTCGCGGCGCCCGGCCCGTGGTCGGAGGCCGGCAGCGGGGACGACGCGGTGTGGGGGCTGTGCAAGGGCAGCGGCAGGACGCCGTACCAGGCGGTCGTGGACCTCGCGGGCGGCGACGGACCGGGATACCGGTGCAGTTGCCCCAGCCGCAAGTTCCCCTGCAAGCACGCGCTGGGCCTGCTCCTGCTGTGGGCGGGCGCGGAGCCGTGCGTGGGAGAGAGCGCCGAGCCGCCCCCGTGGGCGGCGGAGTGGCTCAGCGGGCGGCGCGCGCGGGCCTCCGCCCGTGCCGCCGGCGCGGGCGCGACCGGTGGGAACGGCTCGCCCGACGGCGACGGGGCCGCGGCCGGGCGAGGGGCAGGAGATCCACAGGCCGCCCGGCGACGCGCCGAACGGCGCACCGCCGCGATCACCGCCGGGGCGACGGAATTGGAGCAACGCCTGGGGGACCTGCTGAGCCGCGGCCTGGCGGGAGCGGACGGCGCGGGCTACGGCGAGTGGGAGCAGACGGCCGCCCGCATGGTCGACGCCCAGGCCCCCGGCCTGGCGGGGCGCGTGCGGGAGTTGGGCGCCGTCGCCGCCTCCGGGCCCGGCTGGCCGGACCGGCTGCTCGCGGAGTGCGCGCTGCTGCACCTGCTCGCCCGGGGCTGGCGCGCGGCGCACGACGGTGGGCTGCCCGAGCCGCTCGCCGCGACGGTACGGGCCCGTGCGGGCCTGAACGTCGACGCGGCCACGGTCCTCGCCGACGCGGCAGGCGAAGGCGGGAACCTGCGGCGCGACGCGTGGCTCGTCCTCGCCCAACGGGACACCGAGGAGGGCAGGCTGACCGCCCGCCGGATATGGCTCCACGGGCGCGCCTCGGGACGGCCCGCCCTGCTGCTCGCCTTCGGGGCCGCCGGACGCGCACCGCAGATCACGCTGCCCGTCGGCACCGTGCTCGACGCCGATCTGGCCTACTACCCGGGCGCCGCACGGCTGCGGGCCGCCCTGGGCGAACGGTGGGCGGCGCCGTCCGCGGGCTTCGTCCCGCCCGGCGGCAGCACGGAAGACGCCCTCTCCGCCTACGGCGCCGCGCTGGCCGAGGACCCATGGCTCGACGGGTGGCCGGTCGTGCTGCGGGACGTGGTGCCGGTACGCCCGGCGGAGCGCGGCGGGTGGCAGCTGGCGGACGCGGAGGGCGACACGGCGCTCCCGGTCGCGCCCGCAGTTCCGGAGTCCCGGCTGTGGCGGCTCGTCGCCCTCTCCGGCGGCGGTCCCGTCACGGTGTTCGGGGAGTGCGGGCACCGCGGCTTCGCCCCGCACACGGCATGGGCGCCCGGCTCCGGCGAGACCACGGCGGTGCTGCTGTGACCGCGCCCGCCCGCCAGGCGCGGGCGCCGCAGCCGAAAGCCACCGGACGGAGGGACGAGAGCATGGACGCACCGACGACCCCCTGGAGCGAACTGCTGAGCGCCGCCCTGCTCGGCGCCGAGCGGAGGCCCCCACCGGGCGGCAGCACCGTCGCGCTGCTGGACGCCGCCGCTGTGGCGACCGTCCGGCGCCGCGCCGGAGCGCGGCCCGCGCAGGCTGGGCAGCGCCTCGACCCCGCGCCGCCGGACGGGCGGCCCGCGCTCCCCGCGGCGGCGGCCGACCGGCTGACCCTGCTGCTCGCCCACCGCGTCGCCGGGCCGGGCGGTGGTCGTCGCGGCACCGCACCCGACGTCGCCGAACTGCTGCCGCAGTGGCTGGCCGTGGCCAACCGGCACGGTTACCGCGCGCCGTACGCCCTGCTGCCCGCGCTGCTGGACGCCGCCCGCGCCCGCACGGACCTGCGCGCCCAGACCCTCGCCTTCGGCGGCCCGCGGGCGCGCTGGCTGGCGAGGCTGAACCAGGACTGGAAGTTCGCCCACCGCAACGCGGGCGGCGTCGCGGAGGACGCCCAGCCCGACCGACGGCTGTGGGAGGAAGGCCTCTTCGCGGAGCGCGTCGCCCTGCTCGGCTCCCTGCGCCGCCGTGACGCCGCGGCCGGGCTCGCGCTGCTGGAGAGCACGTGGACGACGGAGCGGGCCGAGGACCGGCTGATGTTCCTCGACACGCTCCGGGACGGCCTGTCGCCCGCGGACGAACCGTTTCTCGAACGTGCCCTCACCGACCGGAGCCGGACGGTGCGGGCGACGGCGGCGGAACTGCTCTCCGGGCTGCCCGGCTCCGCGCTCGCCACCCGGATGGCCGAGCGAGCCCGCTCGTGCGTCACCCCCGACCGCACGCGGGCGCGGGACGCGGACGGCCGGTCGGCGGCGGTCGGCGGCACGATCGCCGTCGAGGCGCCGCACGAATGCGACGCGGCGATGCAGCGGGACGGTGTCGTGCCGAGACCGCCGTCCGGACGGGGCGAGCGGGCCTGGTGGCTCGGTCAGGTCGTGGAGGCCACCCCGCTGGGCACCTGGACGGACCGCTTCGGCGGCCGCACGGCGACGGAGATCGTCGCCCTGCCGGTGGCCGACGGCTGGCGTGAGGACCTGCACGCCGCCTGGTGCCGTGCGGCGGTGCGGCAGCGGGACGTCGCGTGGGCCAGGGCCCTCGTCGGGGCGCCCGCGGCGCCGCCCGCACAGGGGCCGGGCGATCCGGCGAAGCTGCTCACCGTGCTGCCGGCCGACGAGCGGGCGGCCTGGGCGGCCGGCTTCATCGCGGCGCACGGACTTTCCGACGCCTTCCGGGTACTCGGCGTGTGCGCGGTGCCGTGGTCGGGCGGTCTGGGCAGAGCGGTGATGGACGCCCTGGAGATCGCGCGCGACGCGGGCAGCTACCCGTGGAGCTTCAGCGGTGTGCTGGGGCTGGCGGAGCGGTGCCTGGACCCGGCCGACGCGGAGCGGCTGGCTCCGCTCGCGGCGATACCGGACGAACCGCGGGACGGCTCCCCGGGCGCCGGCGGCTACTGGGCGGAGGCGTTCCAGCGGCTGGTGGCGACCCTGCGGATGCGCGCGACGATGCTCGCCGAACTCAGCCCGGTGGAAGCCCGCCCCGCGCGCTGATCGGGGCCCCTCACGCCACGCGTCCCGGACTCCGGCGGTCCGGATCGCCGCCGGCCGACGGCGATCCGACGCGGCGCGGCCGAGGGGTAAGCGCCACCGGTGGCGCGAGCGACCTGTGGGCCGGCGTCCCGGGGCGAACGTCGGCGAGCAGGGGGCGGTGCTCGTCTCCGCGTGGCGAGCGGTGCGGCCGGAAGGGGCGCCCGGCTTCGGGAAAGCGCTACGCCGCGAGGTCGCGGACGTTGCCGCGGACCCAGGCGACGACGTCACCCGTGGGGGCGCCGGGCGTGAAGATCTCCGCGACGCCCTGCTCCTTCAGCGGCGCGATGTCGTCCTCGGGGATGATCCCGCCGCCGAACACCTTGATGTCCAGCGCGTCGCGCTCCCGCAGCAGCTCAAGGACCTTGGCGAAGAGCGTGTTGTGCGCGCCGGAGAGGATGGAGAGACCGATCGCGTCGGCGTCCTCCTGGATCGCCGTGTCGACGATCTGCTCGGGCGTCTGGTGCAGGCCCGTGTAGATGACCTCCATGCCCGCGTCGCGCAGCGCTCGCGCGATGACCTTCGCGCCCCGGTCATGGCCGTCGAGACCCGGCTTGGCGACCACCACGCGGATCGGACCCGACACACCCATCACTGCCTCCATACTCGCGACGCGCCCCGGGACGGCATCCGGCCCACCCAGGTGAACGAACGTTATCGCCCCTCTCACCCATCCTGGCAGTTTCGCGGCACTGAGGGAGGGGGAAATCACACCAAGGACCGCACAAGATCGCGTATCCGGGGCACTCGCCGTCTCCATACGGCGCCGAACCCGAGGGCGCGGATCGGGAGGTGGTTGGCCATGGCGGGAATGCCGTTCCTGCGCGCGGCGACACGCGAGGCGCTGGCACTGACCGGGCACCTGCTCCTCTACCCGACCGGCATATGCCCCGAGCGGGACCCCGACCTCGAGGAAGCACAACCCACCGCGACCCTCTCCACGCGGGGCGTGTCCGCCCCGCCCGTGCTGCTGCTGCACGGCTTCTGCGACAACCGTTCCACGTTCGTGATGCTTCGCCGGTCGCTCCTGGGGAACGGCTGGCCGCACGTGTACTGCCTGAACCACTCCCCGCTCACCTGGGACATCCACGAGGCCGTCGAGACCCTGGACACACGGGTGAAGGAGATCTGCAGCCGCACCGGTCATGAGCGCGTGGACGTCGTGGGCCACAGCCTGGGCGGCCTCATCGGCCGCTGCTACGCGCAACTGCACGGCGGCGACGCCCACGTCCGCACCCTGGTCACCCTCGGCACGCCGCACGCGGGCACCTACACCGCGGCGGCGCTCACCCCGCACCCGGTGGCGCGCCAGATGGTACCGGGTTCGGGGCTGCTGGAGGAGCTGGCCGCACCGGTGCCGGGCGGCAGTCGCACTCGTTTCGTGAGTGTGTGGGGCGACCACGACCTGTTCGTGGTGCCGGCGCGAAGCGGCAGGCTGGAGCACCCCGATCTCGCGGTGACCAACGTGCGGGTACGGGGCGTCGGACACCTCATGCTCCCGGTGGACCGCACAGTCACCGCCTGGATCCGGGACGAACTCGCCGACGGCCACGGCCCGGAGGCGGACACCACCCAGGGGGGCGGCGCCCCGGCCAGCACCGCCGAACCGGGCTCCACCGAACCGGGCACCACGCACCTCGACACGCCCGCCGCCGGGGCCGCCTGACCCCGGACCCGCGGGACGTCGCGCACACACCGTGACGAACGGCCGGTCGCCGCACTTCGGCACGCCTGATCCGCCGGGCGATCCCCTGAACTTGCGAGATTCGCGGCAGGGGTGGCGCACAACGCCCCGGAACCCCTCCGTACGCTGGCCGTACGCTTCTCGAACGCCCCGCCGAGTACGGACTCCCAGCGCGGCGAAAGGCGAGCGAATGCCCGTTTCACGCCCGCCCAAAACCTGTGGAAGATTGTCGCCGCCGCATACCGCCGGGTACAGTCACCGCACTTGCTCCGCCCCTTGCTGTCGAGGCGAAAGAGAAGTTGGTGGTGAACGACCGTCACCCGGCCGGAGATTCCTTCCCGGCCGACCCCGGTGCCGATTACTCGTCCGCGGGCTACGACTCCGCGCACTACGAGCAGTCGGCATACGGCACCTACGGGACCGCGGCCTACGCCACCGCCGCCCAGCACGACGCCTGGTCCACCGGCGCGTACGACACCCACGGCACCGGCTACGCGCCGGACGCGGGTTACTACGGGGATCCCCTCTACGGGCCCGTCCCCGGCACGGACACCCCCCACGCGAGCGGCTGTCCGGCCCCGTCCTACGACGGGACCGGCAACGAACTCCACGGCACGGACGGCTACGGCACCGCGTACGACGCCTACGGCACCGCCGGCCACGGTCACGCCACCGGCGCGTACGACACGACCGCCTGGACCGACGGCTCCGGAACGGACCACTCCGGCGCGGGTTTCATCCCGCACCAGCCGGGGCCGGACCAGGCCGAATACGGCTGGTCGGTCCCTACCGAGGGCTCGGTCCAGTGGGACGTCAGCGCGTTCGAGTCGACCGCTCCGGCCACCACCGGGCTCGACAACGCCGTGCTGGACCCCACCGCCTACGGCGCCGCCACCGGCTGGGACGGCAGCACCTACGGCCACCAGGCCACCGACGGCTCGGGGTTCGAGGCCGGCTACGACCTGGCCGGATACGACCAACACGGCCACCCCGGCGCGTACGACCAGAACGCCCAGGCCGCGTACGCCCCGACCGCGAACGACCGGACCGCCTACGGCACCGGTGCCTACGACTCCGTCGGGTGGACCGACGGCGCGGCCTACGGCACCACCGTCGCAGGCCACCAGGGTGAGGAGACCGGACCTCACGCGGCGGAAGGCGCCGACGCGCAGGCCGCCACGGTGGTGGACTTTCACGAGCAGCCCACCGCCGCCTTCGACGCGTACCAGCAGGGCGAGGAGGCCCCGGCCGGTCACCCGGGTCCGGCCGGCGCTGAGCACGCCCACGGCCCGGGGGACGGGTACCACCCCGTGGCCCCGTACGACCCGGCCGACCCGTACGGCGAGCCCGTCGTCACCGTCGGCTCGGAGGCGGAGCCCGAACCCGGGGCGGTGATCGCCGGACCCCAGGGCCGCGGCCGCCGCCGTTCCCCCAAGCCGCGCCGCTCCGCGCTGCTCACCGTCGCCGCCCCGTCGGTCGCGGTGCTCGGCGTGGCGGGCATCGCGGCGGCCTCCGTGATTCCCGCCGGTGACGAGGAGACGGCGCAGGCCGCCCCGGACACCACCGAGGTGAAGGTCTCACCGGCGAACACCAAGCTCGACACGCAGCTCGCCGGACTCCGCGAGGCCGGCGACGACTTCGCCGACCGCGCGAGCCGTACCCAGGAGCGCATCGACCTCAAGAAGCGCCAGGAGGCGGAGCGCAAGCGGAAGGCCGCCGAGGCCGCACGGCGCGAGGCGCTGCGGCCCAAATTCGCCCTCCCTGTGGAGGGGTTCGGCGTCAGCGCCTACTTCGGCCAGGCGGGCATCAACTGGATGTCCGTGCACACCGGCCTGGACTTCCCCGCCTCCTACGGCACGCCGGTCAAGGCGGCGACCGACGGCACGGTCAGCACCCAGTGGAACCCGGCCTACGGCAACATGATGATCGTCACGGCCGCCGACGGCACCGAGACCTGGTACTGCCACCTCAGCAGCACCCGCATCCGGTCCGGAACGGTGCAGGCCGGGGACGTCATCGGCTACACGGGCAACTCCGGCAACTCCACCGGCCCGCACCTGCACTTCGAGGTGCGGCCGGGCGGGGGTTCCGCCGTCGACCCGCTCTCCTGGTTCCGCTCGCACGGCCTCGAGCCCAACTGACGCGCGGACACCGGCGCACACGCCCCCACGCCGACGGCGTGGGGGCGCGCGGGATGAACCCGCGCGCCCCCACGCATCGTTCCGATGCCACCGCGGCCCTGACGCCCCGCCGGCGCCTCAGAGCTTCTCGACCGGCGCGTACCGCAGCAGCAGCCGCTTCGGCTTCTCGTCGCCGAAGTCGATGGTGGCCTCCGCGTTGTCCCCGCCGCCGCGCACGGCCGTGACGGTGCCCAGCCCGAACGTGTCGTGGGTGACGCGGTCGCCCACGGACAGCGCCACCACCTGCCGTTCCTTCGCCCTGCGCGTCGCGAACCCGGTCGGCGCCGCACGGCGGGCCGCCCCGAGGGCCGAGGTGATGCCGGACGTCGGCGACATGCGCCCGCCGCCCGCACCGGCACCGGCACCGGCACCGCTCGAGCCGTAGCCGCTGCCGGGCGCCGCAGCGGGTCCGGTGCGCTGCCACTCGACGAACGCCGGCGGGATCTCCTCCAGGAAGCGCGACGGCGGGTTGTACTGCGGCTGGCCCCAGGCGCTGCGCAGGGTGGCCCGCGTGAGGTAGAGCCGTTCACGAGCGCGCGTGATCCCCACGTACGCCAGGCGTCGCTCCTCCTCCAGCTCCTTGGTCTGGCCGAGTGCCCGCATGTGCGGGAAGACGCCGTCCTCCATGCCGGTGAGGAAGACGGTGGGGAACTCCAGGCCCTTGGCGGTGTGCAGCGTCATCAGGGTGATGACGCCAGGGGCGTCCTCGCCCTCCTCCGCGTCGGGGATCTGGTCGGAGTCGGCGACCAGCGCGACCTGCTCCAGGAATTCCGCCAGCGTCCCCGGGTCGTCCTCGTCCCGCTCCTGCTCGAACTCCAGCGCCACCGCCGCGAGCTCCTGGAGGTTCTCGATCCGCGTCTCGTCCTGCGGGTCCGTGGAGGCCTGGAGCTCGGCGAGGTAGCCGGTCTGTTCCAGCACGGCCTCCAGGACGGTGGCCGGGCCCGCGCCGGACTCGGCGACCGTGCGCAGCTCCTCCATCAGCGCGTTGAACCGGCGCACCGCGTTGGCCGACCGCGCCGCCATGCCGTACGCCTCGTCGACCCGGGCCATGGCCTGCGGGAAGGTGATCTTCTCGCGGGCGGCGAGCGCGTCCAGCATCGCCTCCGCACGGTCGCCGATCCCCCGCTTGGGCACGTTCATGATGCGGCGCAGCGGGACGGCGTCCTCCGGGTTCGCGAGCACGCGCAGGTAAGCGAGGATGTCCCGGACCTCCCGGCGCTCGTAGAACCGCACACCGCCGACGACCTTGTACGGCAGGCCGACGCGGATGAAGATCTCCTCGAAGACGCGGGACTGGGCGTTGGTGCGGTAGAAGACCGCGACCTCGCCCGCCTTCGCCTTCCCGGCGTCGGTCAGCCGGTCGATCTCCTCGGCGACGAACTGCGCCTCGTCGTGCTCGGTGTCGGCGACGTACCCGGTGATGGGGGTGCCGCTGCCTGCCTGCGTCCACAGGTTCTTCGGGCGGCGGTTCTCGTTCCGCTCGATGACGGCGTTGGCCGCGGACAGGATGGTCTGCGTCGAGCGGTAGTTCTGCTCGAGCAGGACGGTGGTCGCGTCCGGGTAGTCCTCCTCGAACTGGAGGATGTTGCGGATCGTCGCGCCCCGGAAGGCGTAGATGGACTGGTCTGCGTCGCCGACGACGCACAGCTCGGCCTTCGGGTGCGCACCGTCGTCGGTCTCGTGGCCCCGCTCCGGGTCCGTGCCGACCAGCTCGCGCACCAGCGTGTACTGCGCGTGGTTGGTGTCCTGGTACTCGTCGACCAGCACGTGCCGGAAGCGGCGGCGGTAGTGCTCGGCGACGTCCCCGAACGCCTGCAGCAGGTGCACGGTGGTCATGATGATGTCGTCGAAGTCCAGGGCGTTGGCCTCGCGAAGCCGGGCCTGGTACATCGTGTACGCCTCGGCGAGGGTCTTCTCATAGCCCTCGCTCGCCCTGGCCGCGAAGTCCTCCTCGTCGACCAGTTCGTTCTTCAGGTTCGAGACCTTGGCGCTGAACGCCTTCGGCGGGTACCGCTTCGGGTCGAGGTCGAGGTCCTTGCAGCACAGCGCCATCAGCCGCTTGGAGTCGGCCGCGTCGTAGATGGAGAAGCTGGAGGTGAAGCCGAGCTTCTTGCTCTCCCGGCGCAGGATGCGCACGCACGCGCTGTGGAAGGTGGACACCCACATCCGCTCGGCGCGCGGCCCGACCAACTGCTCGACGCGCTCCTTCATCTCGCCCGCCGCCTTGTTGGTGAAGGTGATGGCGAGGATCTGCCCCGGGTGCACGTGCCGCGCGGCCAGCAGGTGCGCTATCCGGTGCGTCAGCACCCGGGTCTTGCCGGAGCCGGCCCCGGCGACGATGAGCAGCGGCGAACCGTGGTGCAGCACAGCGGCGCGCTGCTGCTCGTTCATCCCCTCCAGCAGCTGCTCCGGGTCGATCACCGGACGGTGCGCGCCGTCCCGGAAGTACGCGTCGCCGCCGCGCCCCTGGAACGACCCGGTGAAGAGGCCCTCGGGGACCTCCTCGGGCTCTGCGGGCCCACCGGACTCGGGCGGGGGCGGCGGCGCGTCGTCCGGCGCTCCGGCCGCCGGGTCCGTCGGCTCGAGGTCGGCCAGGAAGCTGTCGTCGAAGAGGCTGCTCATCGTCTACGGAGTCTAGAGCGCCCCACCGACACGTCGGATCCGCCTCTGTGATGTCACGAAAAGATATCGGACGTTTCGGTCACCGCCTTCACACCGGTCCCACAACTTCGCTACCGTGCCGTGCCAAGCAGGCACCCCCACCCCGCCGGACGGGCCCCTCCGCCGGTGACCGGAAGGAGCCGTGGCCTTGGCGTCCCACCGCAAGCCGCGCACCCGCATCCTCCAGACCGCCGCGTCGCGCAACGGCGCGGTCTCCGTCACCACGGCGGCCCTGGCCTCCGTCACGCTGCTCTCCACACAGAGCGCCGTCGCCGACCCCCGGGACGACGAACCGACGCTGGAGGAGGTGCGGCAGCGCGTCGACACCCTCTATCAGCAGGCGGGCGCGGAGACGCAGCGCTACAACGCGGCCAAGGAGAAGGCGGACGCGCAGCGCGACAAGGTCGACGGCCTCCTCGACCAGGTCGCCCGCCGGGCCGGCGAGGTCAACGACGCCCGTCGCGCGCTCGGGCAGTACGCGGCCGCGCAGTACCGCACCGGCGGCCTCTCGGGGACCGCGACGCTGCTGCTCTCCGAGGACCCCCAGGGGTACTTCACGCAGAGGCACGTGATGAAGCGGATGACCGCGCGGCAGCAGCAGGCCGTGAAGACCTTCGAGGAGCGCAAGCAGGAGGCCGCGCGCAAGCGCGGCGAGGCGCAGCGGGAACTCTCCACGCTCACCACGTCGCAGGACAGGTTGCGGGAGAGCAAGAAGGACGTCCAGGGCAAGCTCTCCGACGCGCGCGACCTGCTGTCGGAACTGACCGCCGAGGAGAAGGCACGGCTCGCCGCCGCCGAACGGCGGCGGGAGGCCGAGGCGCGCCGCAAGGCCGAGGAGGCGGAGCGGCGCCGCGAGGAGCAGCGGGAACGCGAGGAGGAGGCCGGGGACCCGGGCGGCGCCGACACCCCTGCGACGGGTACGGCGAAGGTGATCGCCTTCGCCAAGGCCCAGCTCGGCAAGCCCTACGTGTGGGGTGCCACCGGGCCCAACTCGTACGACTGCTCCGGACTCACCCAGGACGCCTGGGCTGCCGCCGGGGTGAGCCTGCCGCGCACCACCTACGACCAGGTCGAGGTCGGCACGACCGTGCCCCGGTCGCAGATGCAGCCCGGCGACCTCGTCTTCTTCTACGCGGACGTGACCCACGTCGGCATCTACGTGGGGAACGGCCAGATGATCCACGCCCCGAAGCCGGGCGACGTCATCAAGTACGAGTCGATCGACTACATGCCCTTCCACAGCGCGGTCCGCCCGGTCTGAACGGGAGTACGTCCCGGAGCCCGGCTCCCACGGCCCGGGGCGGCGCGCGGCCTGCTACGTCCAGAGCACGGCGATGAACACGTTCGCCGTGGTCAGGGCGCCGATGGCGCCGAAGAGCGGTGCCGGGAGCCGCTCCTCGTCCCGCTTGACGTAGACGAGCCCGAGGATCACCACCAGCAGCGCCAGCTTGAGGGCGATCTTCGGATGGTTGACGGTCATGTCGTCCCACTGCCTGAGGCCGATCATCACCATGCCGGTGACCAGCATCAGCAGGGCGCCGTGCAGCATGGCGGGCACCACCCGGGCCTCGCCCGCGCCCATCGCCTTCATCTGGACGAGGAACCCGCCGAGCAGCGCGGCGATCCCCAGAATGTGCAGCCCGACGAATATGTTGATCAGGGTTTCCATGGCCCCGGAGCCTAACGACGCCCCGTCGGGGCGCAGTCGGCGCCCTGTCGAGGGCACGGGCGGCGCCCGGGCGGCCCTGGGTCCGGCACCCGCGTCTGAACGCCTCCCCTTCCCCTCACGTACTCCGCGGTGGTAGTCCGACGGCAGCAGCGGGCATGACCACAACAGCCGTATCCGGCACCGGCCGGAACACGGCGCGGCGGGAAGGCGGGATGGCGATGCCCATGACGACGGACCTGGAAAGGGCCGAGGGCCCGACCGGTATACGCGGCGCCCTCGCGCGCTCCGCACTGCTGCCGCTGCGCCTCTTCCTCGGCGGCACGTTCGTCTACGCCGGCCTCGACAAGCTCACCGACCCCGGCTTCCTCACCGGCACCGGACCCGGCTCGCTGACCGCCATGCTCGAGGGCGTCCGGGAGACGGCCGGGGCGCAGTGGATGGTCGACCTCGCGCTGAAGAGCCCGGAGGGCTTCGGCTACGCGATCGCCTTCGGCGAGATCGCCGTGGGCGCCGGAGCCCTGGTCGGCCTCCTCACCCGCCTCGCGGCGCTCGGCGGCGCGCTGATCTCCCTCTCCTTCTGGCTGACCGTGACCTGGTCGACGGAGCCGTACTACTACGGCAACGACCTGGCGTACCTGATGGCCTGGACGCCACTGCTGCTGGCGGGCGCGGGGCGGCTGTCCCTGGACTCCGCGCTCTCCGGCCGGCGCCGGCGCCGGGGCCGCGCCCTCTACGGCTGACGCCCGCCTCGTCGGCCGGGCTCCACGCCCCGCGGTGCGCGCCCGACGGGCGTGATCAGTCGGGGGCGGGCGCCCCGGCACGGCGACGGCGGGTCCGGGCACGGCGGGTCCGGGCGTGGCGGAGAAGGACGGTGGTCACCGCCACCACGGCGCCGAGCATCAGCGTGGCGGGCACCATGAGGGCGAGCGGTGCGGGGTGAACGTCGATCACGCCGAGCCCGTCCAGCAGGTACACGACGGCCGCTCCGCACAGCAGGAGCCCCATGGCAAGCCGTGCCGGCTCGAAACGGTGCCGGGTCATCGCGCGCCCTCCTCCCCAGTCCGTGGTCGCTCCGTCCGCTCGACGACGACCTCGCCGACGCCGACGTCCAGGTCGAGTGTCAGCGTGCCCTGCGGCTCCGCGCCGTCCGGTGGCGGCAGCGTACGTGTGGCGGTCACGCCGAGGCCGCCGCCCGTCGCGTCGGCCGGCCCACCGGGGCGGCCGGGCTGCGGCGCGCCGTCCGGGTCGCCGGGATCGGGGACGGGCGGGTCGGGGGCGGCGGACGCCGGCTCCAGCCGGTAGCCGCCGACCCCGACCTCGATGTCCGCCCGAACCACGACGTCGTCGGGCACCAGCACCCGCAGTTCGCCCGCGCCGAGCCGGGCCCGCGTCCACAGGCCTTCGCCCTCGCCGGGACGCACCCGGCTCAGGTCGAGCGTCGCGCGACCGGTGCTCTGCTCATAGAAGGGGGCGACGGCGGCCGCCGAGACGGGCGCCCAGCGGCGGTCCTCCCAATCGGCGGCGATGTCCTGCGGCAGCAGGGAGGCCGCCGCGAGGGCGAGCCCGGTGACCAGGACCATGAAGAGCGTGCCGCCGCCGACGCGCCCGGTGAAGGCGGTGACGGCCAGCGCGACGCCGTACACCAGAAGCGCGCAGGAGAGGCCGATGACCAGGCTGTCCGCGAGGAGCCAGCCGCTGCCCAGGGCGACGCCGAAGGCCGTCAGGCCGACGACCGAGGCCAGGGCGAAGACCGGCCCGCCGGACGACCGGCGTTCCCGCTGCCGTCGCCGGAAGGCCTCCTTGTCGGCGGCGGTGTACGGGCTCTCGGTGTCCGGGCCCCACAGGTAGCCGCTCTCCCTTGCGGGGGTGCCGTCCTTCGTGAGCGGCTCGCGCCACCACGAGGGCGTCGACGGCACCGGGGGGGCCTGCGTCTCCGGGGGCGCGTCCGCCACGGCATGCGCCGTGGCCGGATCCACGGGCGCACCCTCCGCGCCGGCCGCCTCCGCCCGGCGCCGCCGCTGCGACCAGTACGCGGCGCCACCCACCGCGCCAGCCACCAACAGGGAGAACGAGGTGTAGCCGGTCCGCAGGGAGGCCAGGAACAGGCCGCAGCCCACCAGGGCGACCAGGATCGCCGACAGCGACGCCCCGTCCACCCGGGCGGACAGCAGGCGGCGCAGCTCGTTCTCCCGCTCCCCCTCGGCGGGCACGATGAGCCAGGCGAAGCCGTAGAAGACCAGACCGAGGCCGCCGATCAGCGACAGTACGGCGACCGGCACCCGGAAGACGACCGGGTCGAGGTCGAAGTACCGGCCGAGGCCGCCGCAGACACCGCCGACCACCTTGTGGCGGCTGCTGCGCAGCAGCCGCCCCGGCCGGTCGGGGGCATCGGGCCGGTCCGGCCGCCGCGGAGCGTCCAGTCGGTCCGGAGCCGCCGTGCCGTCCGTCGCCGGCGCCTCCTTGCGCAGGCTCGGGCCCGGCGGGGAGGACGGCTGCGGATCGTCGTTCATGCGCCCCATGCTCCCCCGCCGCCGCGCCCTGCGGCATCGGGGCCCGACCCGGAGGCGACCCTGAGATCGGCCGGGGCCCCGAGGTCCGGCCCGGGCGGCCGGGCGGCCGGGGCAGGGCCCGGACCTCCGGGTCGCCTCAGGGCCGACCCTGATGTCCGGGCGGCCCCCGCGTGTGACCATCGAGGCATGACCTCCGCCGCCCCCTCCGCCCCGGCGCCGCCGCGTCCCACCCCCGGCGACGACGACGAGCCGCCGCTGCGGAAGCTCTACCGGTCCGCGGAGGGACGGATGCTGGGCGGCGTCGCGCGCGGCCTGGCCGGCCACCTGGCCCTGCCGGTGTCGTGGGTCCGCATCGCGTTCGTCGTGCTCTGTTCGGTGAACGGCCTGGGCGTCGTGCTCTACGCGGCGTTCTGGGTGGTGGTGCCGCTGGGGACGGGCGGCGTCCAGGCGGCGTCCCGCAAGGCGGCCCGCCCGCGCCTGGTCCGGAAGATCGACAAGGGTCCCGTCCTCGCACTGTGCGTGCTGCTCGCCGCCGTGGTCGTGGTGGGCGACCCGCTGCCGTTCGGCCCGGTCAACGCCTATCTGTGGCCGCTGATCCTCATCACGGTCGGCGTGGTGGTGGTGTGGCGGCAGGCGGACAACGCCCGCCGCTCCCACTGGGCGGAGGTCAGCCGCCGTACCCGCCTGATGCCGTTCGCGCGCAGCGCCGCCGGGGTGCTGCTGGTGCTGGCGGGCGTCACCGGCATCGTCGTGATCCAGGGCTCGGTCGAGCATCTGGGCCAGGTTCTCCAGGCGTCGCTGGCCGTGGTGGTGGGCATCGCACTGCTCGCCGGCCCGTACCTGGTGCGGATGATGCAGGACCTCTCCGAGGAGCGGCTGATGCGCATCCGCGCCCAGGAACGGGCCGAAGTCGCCGCGCACGTCCACGACTCGGTGCTGCACACCCTCACCCTCATCCAGCGGAACGCCGACGACCCGCGCGAGGTCGCACGCCTGGCGCGGGCGCAGGAGCGCGAGTTGCGGGTGTGGCTCTACAAGCCGCAGGGCAACGGCAAGGACGAGTCCGACGAGCCCGGCACCGTCGCCGAGGCGGTGAAGGCCACGGCCGCCGAGGTCGAGGACGACCACGGGGTGCCGGTCGAGGTGGTCTGCGTCGGCGACTGCGCACTGGACGAACGGCTCGGCGCCCAGGTCCAGGCGGCGCGCGAGGCGATGGTCAACGCCGCCAAGTACGGTGGCGAGGGCGGCACGGTCCAGGTCTTCGCGGAGGTCGAGGGCCGTACGGTCTTCGTGTCCGTACGCGACCGCGGCCCGGGCTTCGACCTGGACGCGGTGCCGGCCGACCGGATGGGCGTCCGCGAGTCGATCATCGGCCGGATGGAGCGCAACGGCGGCACGGCCCGCATCCGCCCCGCCGCGGGCGGCGGCACGGAGGTGGAGCTGGAGATGGAGAGGGCGGAAGCATGAGCGAGCACCAGACCACGGCACCCACGACGGAGGGCCGTCGCGCGCGCGTCGTGCTCGTCGACGACCACCGGATGTTCCGGGCGGGCGTGCAGGCGGAGATCGGCCGCACCGAGGCGACCGGGGTGGAGGTCGTCGGCGAAGCCGGCGACGTCGACCAGGCGATGACGGTCATCCAGGCCACCCGGCCGGACGTCGTCCTGCTGGATGTGCACCTGCCGGGCGGCGGCGGCGTGGAGGTGCTGCGGCGCAGCACCTCGCTGATGGGCGCGGCCGAGCAGCCCGTGCGGTTCCTCGCGCTGTCCGTCTCCGACGCCGCCGAGGACGTCATCGGCGTCATCCGCGGCGGCGCACGCGGCTACGTCACCAAGACCATCACCGGCGCCGACCTGGTCGACGCGGTGTTCCGGGTCGCCGACGGCGACGCCGTCTTCTCCCCGCGCCTGGCGGGCTTCGTGCTGGACGCCTTCGCCTCCACCGACGCGCCGCCGGTCGACGAGGACCTGGACCGGCTCACCCAGCGCGAGCGCGAGGTGCTGCGGCTGATCGCGCGCGGCTACGCGTACAAGGAGATCGCCAAGCAGCTCTTCATCTCCGTCAAGACCGTCGAGTCGCACGTCTCCGCGGTGCTGCGCAAGCTGCAGCTCTCCAACCGCCACGAACTCACCCGCTGGGCGACCGCCCGCCGCCTGGTCTGACGGCCCGTCTCGCGAGCTCCGCGGACGCGGCCTTATTCGGCGGGCGTCAACCTGCGTTCCGATCGAAGTAGGACGCTGCCGATCACGAGAGCGCAGACACCACCGCGACCAGATACGGCCAGACCTCCGACGCCGCAGCACACTCCACGCGCAGAGAGCCAGAGCCACCGTTCCCCACAGCACGGTGCGCAGCGGTTGGCGTACGAGGGCAGCAAGCACAATCACCAGTGCGATCAACACTGCGATGATCACCACTCCCGACCCCAGGCGATTCCCGACGATCGCCGCGACCTCGCGCACGGGAACCTGTCCGTCGAGCGGGTAGGTCTCACGTGTGTACACCAGCCCGAGCATGCCGACTGCGAGCGAGACAACCGCCAGTGCGCCGCTCGCCCAGCACAACAGGGCGATCGCGCGTGCGGCGAGCAGACGTGTGAGCCGTTGGAGCACAGGCGAAGAAGGAGTGCCATGAGCCCGGGAGCACTGGCCACCATCCCGACGCCCCAGACGACCGCGCCCAGTGGGTGCTGGCCGAGCGCCGCGAACTCGGCGTCCGCGACGAAGCGCTTCTCCGTCTCGCGGTAGCGCTCCCGGTACAGGGGTAGCTCGCCACACACTGCTCGAAGAAGGTCGAACGGTCCACTGTGGACGGAGCGTTCTCGGCGTCCTCCCTGCACCCTCCCGTCGTCAGGCGTGCCAGCCCGTGCCGGACGTTCGCGAGATTGCTGTCGGCGGTCTCCTGTTCGGCGTATGCCCCGAAGACGCCTCCGGCGGCCAGCAGCGCCATCAGCATGAGAGACAGCGGACTGCGAAGGACGCGCATGGCCTCCGCCCGAAGCAGTGTCGCAAAGGCCGTCACGAGTGCTCTCCCGCCGAGGCTTCCGCCTTCCCTTCCTGAAGAGAGAAGAACCACTCTTCGAGGTCCACGCCCGAGTCACTGGAGATACCCAGCTCCTGTAGCGTCCCCCGCGCCACAACCTTGCCGGAGGACACCATCACCAGTTCGTCGCGGACCCGAGCGATCTCATCGAGCATGTGGCTGGAGATGAGAACGCCGACACCCCGAGCTGCCTCTTCGGCGACGACGGCGCGCACGAGTCGGACGCCCTGTGGGTCGAGGCCGTTCGTCGGTTCGTCGGTTCGTCGAGGACGAGCAGGTCCGGCTGCTTCATGAGTGCCGTGGCGAGGGCGAGGCGCTGGCGCATGCCCTGGGAGTAGCCCTTCACTCGGCGCTCGCCAGCGTCATTCAGGCCTACGCGTTCCAGCACGCGGTCCACGCGTCCCCCGTCCGAACTATAGGCGCAGTGAGGCAACCCAGAACAACATCACCCTCACAGTGTGTGGCGGTCGATCACCATGGACACACGCAGGGTGGCGGCCCTCCCGACGCGCCGGATTCGCCGGCCCCGCCTAGCGTGGAGGGGTGAGCGGGTCACGGGAGTCTGCGCGGGAGGGCCGGCGGGACGTGCTCGCGGTGAGCCCGATGTTCGCCGCCGAGCCGCCCGAGGTGCCGCGCGAGACGATGCCGGCCGGGGAGATGGACCCGGAGCTGGCGTACCGGATCGTGCGGGACGAGCTGATGCTGGACGGGAACGCGCGGCTCAACCTCGCCACGTTCGTGACGACGTGGATGGAGCCGCAGGCCGACCGGCTGATGGCGGACTGCTTCGACAAGAACATGATCGACAAGGACGAGTACCCGCGCACCGCCGCCCTGGAGCAGCGGTGCGTGCGGATGCTCGCCGAACTGTGGCACGCGCCGGAGCCGGGGGACGCGCCCGGCTGTTCGACGACCGGGTCGAGCGAGGCGTGCATGCTGGCCGGGCTCGCGCTGAAGCGCCGCTGGCAGCAGGCCCGTCGCGCGGCCGGGCTGCCCGCGGACCGCCCCAACCTGGTGATGGGCTCGAACGTCCAGGTGTGCTGGGAGAAGTTCGCGGCCTACTGGGACGTGGAGGCGCGGCTGGTGCCGATGGAGGGCGACGTCCACCACCTCACGCCCGACCGGGCCGTGGAGCGGTGCGACGAGAACACCATCGGCGTGGTGGCCGTGCTCGGTTCGACGTACGACGGCTCGTACGAGCCCGTCGCGGACATCTGCGCCGCGCTGGACGCGCTCCGGGACCGGGACGGGCTCGACATCCCCGTACACGTGGACGGCGCCTCTGGCGCGATGATCGCGCCGTTCTGCGACCCGGACCTGCGGTGGGACTTCCGGCTGCCGCGCGTCGCGTCCGTCAACACCTCCGGCCACAAGTACGGGCTGGTCTATCCGGGCGTGGGCTGGGTCGTCTGGCGGGACCGGGACGGACTCCCCGAGGACCTGGTGTTCCGGGTGAACTACCTGGGCGGCGACATGCCGACGTTCGCGCTCAACTTCTCCCGGCCGGGGGCCCAGGTCGCCGCGCAGTACTACACGTTCCTGCGGTTGGGCTTCGACGGTTACCGGCGGGTCCAGGGCTACTGCCGCGAGGTCGCCCGGGGGCTGGCCGACCGGATCGCCGCGCTGGGGCCCTTCGAACTGATCACGCGCGGCGACCAACTGCCCGTCTTCGCCTGCACGCTGCGGCCGGAAGTCACCGGCTACTCGGTCTTCGACGTCGCCGCCCACCTGCGGGAACGCGGCTGGCTGGTGCCGGCGTACACGTTCCCGGAGAACCGCGAGGACATCCAGGCGCTGCGGTTCGTCATCCGGAACGGCATGACGCACGACCTGGCGGACCTGCTGGCCGGCGACCTGGACCGGTCGCTGCACGAACTCCGCCGCCAGGCCGCGCCGTTGCGCGGCGCGGACTCCGCCTCGTTCGACCACGGCGCCCGCAGGCCGCACCGCCGCTGACGCCCGCGGCCGGAAGCGGGGAGCCGAAACCCGGGGGCCGGCCGGGAGTCCGGGACCGGGCACGGGTCGTCGCCCTTCTCGCCCCTGTGAACTGCGGCGGCGGGATGTTCGCGAACGAGGACCAATCCGCCCCCGGGACGGCGGCGAATGAGGGGCACAGGTCGCCCTTCCACGGCCCGGTGGGACGTCGTGAGGGACCCGCCGGCTGCGAGCCGGGGAAGGGCGGCCGCCACCCACGGCCCGACGGAAGGTGATTATCCGTGATACTCAGCCGCGCCGCGTAGCACCCCGCACGGCATCCTGCCCGCGCGCCGCCGCAGGCGGCGGGCGGGCAGGCGGCGTTCAGGGGACGCCGAGCAGGCGCAGGCCCGCAGCCGTGGCCGCGGCCGCGAGGACCACGACCAGGAACGGCGCCCGACGCCAGGCCAGCACGCCGCCGACGGCCACCCCCGCGGGCCGCGCCCACCCCGCGAACTCGTGTCCCTCCAGCAGGGCCGCCGTCGCGACCAGCGCGGCCAGCAGCACCACCGCCGAGGTGCCCATGAGCCGCTCCACCCGCGGCGAGAGCTCGACCCGCGCGCGCAGCACGGGCCCGGCGAGGCGGAACGCGAACGTGCCCGCGCCGAGTACGAAAGCGGCGACCACCAGGGTCACGGACGTGTCGCTCATCGCACCGTCTCCTTCGAGGTCCGGGCCGTCCCGGCCGCGTCGTCGTCCTCGTCGGCCTCGTCACTCGGGCCGCCGCCGCCCCGAGCGCCGCCGCGCAGGGACACGAGCACCCCGAGCAGCGCCAGCAGCACCGGCAGTCCGGCCTGCAGGAACGGCGCCGTGGCCAGCGCGATCGCCACACCGACCAGGACCGCGCGCAGGGTCGACCGGTCCTTCAGCGAGGGCAGCACCAGCGCGAGCAGCACCGCGGGGAACGCGGCGTCGAGCCCGAAGGTGTCGGTGTCCGTGACCACCGTGCCGCCGAACGCCCCGCCCAGCACGCCCACGTTCCAGGAGACGAACAGGCCTACGCCACACGTCCAGTACGCGGCCCGCCGCCGCTCGGGCTCCCTCTGCCCCAGCGCGAACGCCACCGTCTCGTCGATCATCAGGTGGCTGCCGACCAGGCGCCGCAGCCACCCGTCGCCCAGCACGTCGCCGATCGCGAAGCCGAACGGCACGTGACGGGCGTTGACCAGCAGTCCGGCGACCACAGCGGCGACCGGATTGCCGCCCGAGGCCACCAGCCCTACGAACAGGAACTGGGCCGCGCCCGCGAACACCACCAGGGACAGCAGCATCGGCAGCCACACGGGAAGCCCCGCGCTCACCGTGATGGCACCGAAGGACAGGCCGACGAAGCCGTCGGCGACACAGATCAACCCGATGTCGCGCGCCAGCTGCCGGTCGAGACCGGACAGGGAGTTCCGCCATATCGAACGCACGACGTCTAGAATGAACACACGAACGGCGGTACGTCAAACCGAACGATCGACCTCTGGAGCGAACGACCCATGTCCCGGAACGACCAGCAGCCCACCGGCGGCGCGCCGCTCGCCGTCATCGCCGGCTCCCTGCAGCGGGAACGCCGCCGCGCCGGGCTCTCCCTCGCCGAGACCGCCCGCCGCGCCGGTATCGCCAAGTCCACGCTCTCCCAGCTGGAGTCCGCCACCGGCAATCCCAGCATCGAGACGCTGTGGGCGCTGAGCGTCACCCTGAACGTGCCGTTCGCCCGCCTGGTCGACCCGCCGCGCCCGAACGTCCAGCTCATCCGCGCCGGCGAGGGGCCCGCACTCTCCTCCGAGCAGGCCGACTACGTCGCCACGCTGCTGTCCTCCTGCCCCCCGCACGCCCGCCGCGACGTCTACCGGATCTGCCACCAGCCCGGCGCGCCGCGCGCCTCCGACCCGCACATGCCCGGCACGGTCGAGCACGTCGTCCTCAGCACCGGACGCGCCCTCGTCGGCATCGCCGACGAACCCCACGAACTCGCACCCGGCGACTACACCGCCTACCCGGGCGACGTCCCCCACCTCTTCGAGGCCCTGGAACCCGACACGACCGCGGTCCTCATCTCCGAACACGTCTAGAGCGCCACGCCTAGAGCACCGCCCCGGCCCCGACACCAGCGGCGGGTCGAGCCGGGCGAAGCCTCCTGCCGCCGGTAGGGGAAGTACGGGTACGGCGCCTCCTTCTCGCTCGCCGCGTCCGAGGAGCACCGCGTGCTCCGGTTCCGGCGACCATCCGGCTACCGGATGCTCGCCCCCGGGGACGCGGTGGAGAAGGCCGCCGCCGTCCGCGCCGCCGAAGCCGCCGCGGCGGCCGCCCGCGCAGGCGCCTACGCCGGCCCGACCGGGGAGGGCTAGAGGCGGTCGATCTCCGTGAGGTCGATGTCGATCGTGAACGGCACCGACAGCTTGAGCTGGTCGTGGTGGATGCCGGTCGGCACATACGCGCGGGTCGCCGGATCCAGCTCGTAGACGTAGACCACCGGGCGACGCCCCTCGCCCTTCTCCACCCGCCAGAAGTGGGGGATGCCCGCCTCGGCGTACAACTGCGGCTTCCGCTTGCGGTCCCGCTCCTCGGAGTCCGGAGAGACGATCTCCACCGCCAGCACCACGTCCTCCGGCACGTGTCCCGTCTCCTCGGCCGCTGCGGTGACCGCCTCGGCGCGGACGACCGTGATGTCGGGTTCCGGGCGGTTGCGCCTGCCCAGCACGACGGACATCTCGCGGCAGAAGGCGAGTTCCGGTGGGGCCGTCCGGCGCAGGCCCGACTCGAACAGGTACATCGCGAGCGTGTGGAAGTACTTCTGCGGGCTCACGAAGACGAGGCTCCCGTCGATCAGCTCGGTGTGCGGCGGGAGGTCGGGGATTCGGTCGAGGTCGTCCGCGGTGAACCCCCCAGGGGGCGGGTAGGCCCACGAAGGCAGCGGTTCGGCGGTCATGGTTCCTCCCATGGACGGGATTCTCGGCCGTACGCCTCAGAGTAGCGGCGGAAACGCCCGCGCCACCGCTCGAACGAGTGAGCGGTGGCGGGGGCGTTTGACCGGGGAGAGGGTGGGCGGCGGCCCGGTCACTCCCACTCGATGGTGCCCGGGGGCTTGCTGGTGACGTCGAGGACGACGCGGTTGACGTCGCGGACCTCGTTCGTGATGCGGGTGGAGATGCGGCCCAGCACGTCGTACGGGAGGCGGGACCAGTCGGCGGTCATCGCGTCCTCGGAGGAGACGGGCCGCAGCACGACCGGGTGGCCGTAGGTGCGGCCGTCGCCCTGGACGCCGACGGAGCGGACGTCGGCGAGCAGCACGACCGGGCACTGCCAGATCTCGCGGTCCAGTCCGGCGGCGGTCAGCTCCTCGCGGGCGATGGCGTCGGCGGCGCGCAGGACGTCCAGGCGCTCGCGGGTGACCTCGCCGACGATGCGGATGCCCAGGCCGGGGCCGGGGAACGGCTGGCGCTGGACGATCTCCTCCGGCAGCCCGAGCTCCTGGCCGACCATCCGGACCTCGTCCTTGAACAGCTTCCGCAGCGGCTCGACCAGCTCGAACTCCAGGTCCTCGGGGAGCCCGCCCACGTTGTGGTGGGACTTGATGTTCGCCGTGCCGGTGCCGCCGCCGGACTCGACGACGTCCGGGTAGAGCGTGCCCTGGACGAGGAACGCGTACTCCCCCGCGGCCCCGCCCTGCGCGCCGGCCTCTGCGACGAGCTCGGCCTGGGCCTGCTCGAAGACGCGGATGAACTCGCGGCCGATGATCTTCCGCTTCTGCTCCGGGTCGGAGACCCCGGCGAGCGCGCCGAGGAAGCGGTCGGCGGCGTCGACGACCTTGAGCTGGACGCCGGTGGCCGCGACGAAGTCCTTCTCCACCTGCTCGGTCTCACCCTGACGCATCAGGCCGTGGTCGACGTAGACGCAGGTGAGCTGGGAGCCGATGGCCTTCTGCACGAGCGCCGCGGCGACGGCGGAGTCGACGCCGCCGGAAAGTCCGCAGAGGGCGCGCTTGCTGCCGACCTGCGTCCGGATGGCCTCGACCTGCTCGTCGACGATGCTGCTGGTCGTCCAGGACGGGGTGAGGCCCGCGCCCCGGTAGAGGAAGTGCTCCAGCACCTGCTGGCCGTGCGTGGAGTGCATCACCTCGGGGTGGTACTGCACGCCGTAGAGCTGCCGCTCGTCGTTCTCGAACGCGGCCACCGGCACCATGTCGGTGGACGCGGTGACCGCGAAGCCCTCCGGTGCGGCGGAGCAGGCGTCGCCGTGCGACATCCACACCTGCTGCTCGTCCGGGGTGCCCTCGAAGAGGGTCGAGCCGGACCGGGAGACGTGCAGGTCGGTGCGCCCGTACTCGCGACTGCCGGTGTTGTCGACGGTGCCGCCGAGCGCCTGCGCCATCAGCTGGAAGCCGTAGCACATGCCGAAGACGGGGACGCCCGCCTCGAAGAGCGCGCGGTCGAGGGAGGGTGCGCCCTCGGCGTAGACGGAGGAGGGGCCGCCGGAGAGGATGATCGCCTTCGGGTCCTTGGCGAGCATCTCCGCCACCGGCATGGTGGACGGGACGACCTCGCTGTAGACCCGGGCCTCGCGCACCCGGCGGGCGATGAGCTGGGCGTACTGCGCGCCGAAGTCGACGACCAGCACGGTTTCCGGGGCGGCGGTCTGGGCGGTGTCGCGCACGGGTGGCCTTTCGGCGGTGGAGCGGGGGTGTGCGGCCCAGTCTAGCGGGGTGGGGACACGCCTCCGGCCGCCCCGGTGCGGGCCCCGGCGCCGCTCGCACGCACCCTGCCGGCGCCGCCCGGGCGTCCCGCAGGGTGAGACGTCCGGTGGACACGACGCGGGGCGGTGGCACACTGGGGCGCATGCACACGCACACGACCTTCTGGTTTACCTATGGCACCGGCCCGTCCGGCTGCCATGGTCGCCGCGTGAGCTGATACGCGAACCTATAGGCGCCCCGGGCCGGCCACGGCCCGGGGCGCCTCGCGTTTCCCGTCCCGGGGCGTGGCGGGACGGGGCTCCTCCCCCGACCGATCCGGGCGCAGGCCCGGAGCGAGGAGCCATCTCGGATGAGCACGACCGCCGCCACGACGGCGACCACTACCAGGGCGACCGGCACCGCGCACGGAACCGAGCCGCCCGCCGGGCAGATCGACGACGGCCGGGGCCGCATCGACGCCCTGGACGAACAGATCATCGCCCTGGTACGCGAACGGATGACGGTCTCGGCCGGCATCCAGCGCGCGCGCATCGCCTCCGGCGGTCGCCGCGTCCACCTCGCCCGCGAGATGGAGATCCTCGCCCGCTACCGCGACGAACTGGGCAGGCCCGGCACGACCATGGCGATGACCCTGCTCGAACTCAGCCGCGGACGCGCCTGATCGCGCCATCCGCTCCCGGCCCGGCGTACACACCGCGCCCCGCGACTCACCCGTACGGTGCGTGACCGGCCCGCGCGGGCTTCGTTGGGCCGGGTGTCCTTGTGCCGACTGGGCCCGGCGGCAGAGGGGCGGTGCCATCGGAGCGATGAGACGCCCGTGCACCCCTGCAGGGGAACGCGCGTCGTGGGACCTCGCTCCGGTGACGTGACCGGACAGCAGGGGACAGCAGCCCGGTCGCGATCCCCTGCTGCGGCAGGGGTACAGCGGTCGGTCCCGGGGACGCCCTGGACCGACCGCTCCGCGGACGACGCTCCGCACACGCCGGTCCGACAAGCCGGCGGCGCCTCCCCCTCCCCGGCGCCGCCTCCGGCGTCGGCGCCGCCCTGACGCCGACGCACACCCCAGGGCCCCGCGACACGGCCACCCCACCCCCCGGCCGCCGCCGCGGGGCCCTGGCAGCTCCGGACCCGGCGGCCGACGCGCCGACGTGGGGGCGCATCCCGTCGAAGGGAACGACGGCGACGTGGCATGAATCACAGGGGAATGGGCGGGATCGAGAGCAACCGCCCCGAGTCGCCCGTAATGCCGGGTGCCCGCTCACGCGCAGGACGGACCGGGTGCGTCACGCGGGCTGACAGGGACGTCAGTGGCCCTTACCGTACTGCGCACCGGGACAAGCCGGGCGCCGCCTCGCGCCGCGCCCAACTCCCTTCCACGAACGGGACGAGAACATCATGCAGTTGCGCCGCGCGCTCCTGTCCGCCGCCGCAACCGGCGTTCTCGCGTGCCTCTCCGTGACAGCACCGGCCGGGTCCGCGACGGCCGACGCCACACCCACGGTGGACGGTTCGCCCACCCGGTCCGCCACGGCCGGGCCGCCCGGCACGCGCACGACATCCCCGACACCCACTCCGTCGCCTAGCACCACGGCGCCGGAGCCGGATACCCCGACGGCGACGCCCCCGGCCTCCCCCGACGCGACGACGACGCCCAGCGTGCCGCCCACACCCCCGAGTTCGAGCCCTCCGCCCAGCAGCCCCACCCCGAGCGGAAGCCCCTCGCCGAGCGGAAGCCCCTCGCCGAGCGGAAGCCGAGAACCGAGCCGGAGCCCCGGCGCGGACGCCGACGAGGACCTGCCCGGCGAGGTCTGCGACGTGGCGGACTTCGACGTGAGCGTGTCCGGGCTCCCCGCCGTCGTACGCGCGGGCGCCACCACCGAGCCGTTCACGGTGACCCTCGACAACACCGAGGGCGCCGACGCGACCCGGGTGCAGTTCGGCCTGGCCGTCGCCTTCCGCGACGGTCTGTACGCGAGCGACTGGCTCGCCGCCCAACGCCACGTCGTCGTGCAGTACTTCGACTGGGGCGCCGACACCTGGCAGGACGCCTCGTCCGGAGGCGGCGTGTACGCGTACACGGACGTCGAGGCCGGCCGCACCTACGAGATGCGGCTGCGCCTCCTGCTCGCGCCGGACACTCCTCCCGGTGCGGCCGGCGCCCTGGCGTTCAGCACCCGCTGGGTCGCGGACGGTCCACCCGGCAGCCCGCTCTGCCGGCAGGACGACGAGTGGTACCGCTTCGAGATCACCTCCACGTACGCGGCCGCCACCGCCCCGGACGTACGTCCACAGGGCGGCCGTGCCCCGGCCGTGCTGCGCCCGGCGACCCGTACGGACGCGGGCACGGAGGCCGCCCTGCCGGACGGCGCGCTGGCGGAGACCGGCTCCGGACCCGGTCTCCCGCTGGTCGCCCTGGCGAGCCTGACGGCCGTCGCCCTCGGGGCAGCCGCCCTCCGTCTCGCCGCCCGCCGCCGGCCCTGAGGGCCGACGAGCGGTCAGGTTCCTTCTGCGGGGGCGGACTTCGGCGGAACGGAGGGGACCGGGAGCAGCGGCAGCCGCAGCGCGCCGAAGGCGTCCTCGGGCACGGCGGGGGCGGACGGCTGCACCGGCGCCAGCCGCACGTACTCCGTGCCCTGTTCGGGGCGGGGGTCGGCGTCGCCGTTGTTCGGCCAGAGCGACATGGCGCGCTCGGCCTGCGCCGTGATGGTCAGCGACGGGTTGACGCCCAGGTTCGCGGAGACGGCGGCACCGTCGACGACGGAGATGCCGGGGTGGCCGTACAGGCGGTGGTACGGGTCGATGACGCCGCTGTCGGCGTCCGCGCCGATGGGGCAGCCGCCGAGGAAGTGCGCGGTGAGCGGGGTTCCCATGACCTCGCCGATGTTGCTGCCGGGGAAGCCGTTGATCTCGTCGGCCAGCCGCCGGGCGGCCTCCGCGCCCTCCGGGATGTAGAGCGGGTTGGGCGCGCCGTGTCCCTGCCGGGCGGTGAGCAGACCCTTGCCCGGGCCCTTCGTCTTCCGGTACGTGGTCAGCGAGTTGTCCAGGGTCTGCATGACCAGGCCGATGATGATGCGCTCGGACCACTTCCACTTGGACAGCAGGCGCAGCGTCTGCACCGGGTGCCGCAGGTGGGTGACCACGTGCGCGAGGGCGCGCGGCAGGCGGGTGCCGTGCCGCACCTGGAGGGTGGTGAGGGCGCCCATCGCGTTGGAGCCCTTGCCGTAGCGGACCGGCTCGATGTGGGTGTTCTCGTTCGGGTGGACGGAGGAGGTGATGGCGACGCCACGGGTGAAGTCGAGCTTCGCCTCCTTGCCGTACTTCTTCCGGTAGCGGCGGCCGGCGGTCTGCGCGCCGACGAGGGCTTCGGAGTTGGTGCGGGTCAACTCGCCGAGCCGCTGCGACAGGTGGGGCAGGGCTCCGGTGTCGCGCATGCGGTGCAGCAGCGTCTGCGTGCCGTAGGTGCCGGCCGCGACCACCACCCGGCGGGCGCGCAGCACGGTGGGCTTCGCCTTCCGCCGGTCCGTGGGCACGGTGCCCACCTCGAAGCCGCCGTTCCCGTCCTCCCGCAGTTCGGTGACGGTGGTCATCGGGTGGATGACGGCCCCGGCCTTCTCGGCGAGGTGCAGGTAGTTCTCGTTGAGGGTGTTCTTGGCGCCGTGCCGGCAGCCAGTCATGCACTCGCCGCACTCGTTGCATGCGCGGCGGTCGGGTCCGGCGCCGCCGAAGTACGGGTCCGAGACCACGGTTCCGGCGTCCGCACGCACGGAGCCGTCGGCGTCCTCGCCGTCGCCGAAGAAGACCCCGACCGGCGCCAGGTGGAAGCTGTCGCCGCAGCCCATCTTCTCGGCCGCCGCCTTCAGGTGGACGTCGGACGGCGTCATCGTCGGGTTGAGGCGGACGCCGAGCATGCGCTGCGCCTGGTCGTAGTGCGGCTTCAGCTCCTCCTGCCAGTCGGTGATCGCGCCCCACTGGCGGTCCTGGAAGAACGCGGGCGGCGGCACGTAGAGGGTGTTGGCGTAGTTGAGGGAGCCGCCGCCGACCCCGGCGCCGGCCAGGATCATGACGTTGTCCATCAGGTGGATGCGCTGGATCCCGTACAGGCCGAGGGCCGGGGCCCACAGGTAGTTCTTCACGTCCCAGGAGTTCTTTGGCAGGCTCTCCCGGGTGAAGCGGCGGCCCGCCTCCAGGACGCCCACCGCGTAGCCCTTCTCGGTGAGCCGGAGCGCGGAGACCGAACCGCCGAAGCCGGAGCCGACGACGAGGACGTCGTAGTCGTACGCATGCTGGGGGGCTGGCTGGGGGGCTGACACTGAGCACGTCTCCTTCGGGTCAGCGGAAGCGGAGCAGTTTGAGGGCCTTCAGGGACACGTTCATGAACGCGGCGTACGAGGCGTCGCTCATCCCCATCGACGGCGCCATCGGCAGCACGCGCTGGTGGGCGACGGTCTGCGGCTCGGTGTACTTGAGGATGCCCTCGGAGCCGTGGCGCCGCCCGATGCCGGATTCCCCCATGCCGCCCATGGGCGCCTGCACGCTGCCGTACGCGGGCGCGTAGCCCTCGTTGACATTCACGGTGCCGGTGCGCAGCCGGGCGGCCACGCGGCGGGCGCGGCGCCCGTCACGGCTCCACACGCTGGAGTTCAGGCCGTACGGGGTGGCGTTGGCGCGGCGGACGGCCTCGTCCTCGTCAAAGACGCGGTAGACGGAGACCACCGGGCCGAAGGTCTCCTGGGTGCACAGCGTCATCGACGGCTCCACCCCGTCGAGGACGGTCGGTTCGAAGAAGAGCGGGCCGACGTCGGGCCGGGCGCGGCCGCCGGTCAGCACGGTGGCGCCCTTGGCGACGGCCTCCCCGACGTGCTCGGTGACCAGCTCGAACTGCCGCTGTGAGACCAGCGAGCCCATCTCGGCGCCGAACGCGAGGTGCCGGCCGAGCCGTACGGCCTTCGTGCGGGCGACGAACTTCTCCAGGAAGGCGTCCGCGACGGACTCGTGGACATAGAGCCGTTCGACGGAGATGCACAGCTGGCCCGCGGAGGAGAACGCGGCACGGACGGCGCCCTCCGCGGCCTTGTCGAGGTCGGCGTCCTCCAGCACCAGCATGGCGTTCTTGCCGCCGAGTTCGAGGGAGCAGCCGATCAGACGGGCGGCCGCGTTCTGTGCGACCTCGCGGCCGGTGCGGGTAGAGCCGGTGAACGACACGTAGTCGGCCTGCGCGACGACGACCGGACCGACGACCGGGCCGTCACCGATCACCATCTGCCACACCTCGGGCGGCAGCCCCGCCTCGACCAGCAGCTCCCGCGCCCACAGGGCGGTCAGCGCGGTCTCGGTGTCCGGCTTCATGACGAGCGCGTTGCCGGAGACGAGGGCCGGGAGGGCGTCGCCGACGGACAGTTCCAGCGGGTAGTTCCACGGCGCGATCTGGCCGACGACGCCGCGCGGGTGACGGTGCTCGGTGACCTTGGTGAGCACCGGGATGGCGCCGGTGTGGCCCTTCGACCGCAGGTACGCCGGAGCCTTGCGGCCGTAGTGGCGGGCCGCTACGGCGACGGCGAGCACCTCCTCGTGCGCGTGCAGCCGCACCTTGCCGGTCTCCAGCTGGATCAGGTCCAGCACCTCGTCCTGGCGGGCGAGGAGGAGATCGTGGAAGCGCAGCAGGACGGCCGCGCGCTCCCGTACGCTACGGGCCGCCCACGCCGTCTGGCCGGCACGCGCCCGCTCGAAGGCGGTGAGCACGTCGCCGGGTGTGGACTCCGGCAGCCGAGCGAGCACCTCGCCGGTGAGCGGGCAGTGGTTCACGGTGCGCTGGGAGCCGACGACGGCGCGGGTGAGGCGTGCGACGACGTCGGGCGTGACGACGTCGGCGGCAGTCCGCCCGCCAGCGCCCCCGTCCGGCGCCTCCGCGACCGGATTACCGCGGTCCGGTTCGGCCGGGGCGGTGTCGGCGGCGGGGGGCGGGCTGACCGTGTCCTGCGAGTCCGTCATGCGCGCAGAGTACGGTCGCGGGTGCCACGTGTATACCCGTCGGTAACCGTCTTCACCGGAGCTTTACCATCACGCCAGTGGACACTGGCACGGTCTCCCCGCCGCGACGGAGAGCGGCCGGAGAGTGGGGGCGCCGCCCCGCCCCGGGCCCGGACGCCGACGGGCCGGCCGCACGCCGTGGCGACGGAAACCGGGAGTGGCGGACGCGGGACGAGGACAGCCGACTGGAAGAACGGGCGACCCTGACTCGCGACCCCGGCGGTCCGGAGGGGCTACCGCAGGACGCGGTAGGTGTCGGCGGCGCCCTCGAACCAGCGGTCGACCGCGTCACGCTCGTCGTCCGGGCCGATGACCAGCACCAGGTGGTACCGGCCGTCGAGGATCATCGCCCGGTTCCGCACGTAGACGTCGCGCCCGCTGGCGTCCTGCCAGGTGTAGGTGCCCTCGGCCATCGCCGTGTCGCCCACGTCGATGCGCCGCAGCCCGGAGGCCGACGACCAGTCAGAGGTGCGGAACGGCTCCAGCTCGCGCTCGCCGTCGCTCTGGTACGCCATCGGGTCGCTGCCGAACTTCTCCGTCGAATCACGACCCTTGACGACCACCATCTCGAACTCACCGCTGTCGAACCGCACCTGGCCGCGCCCGTTCGGGGCATTGCGGTCCCATCCCTCAGGCACCGCGATGCGGAAGCCCGTCGGATCCTCGTGCAGGCGGAAGCCGTCTGCGGGGGCGGCCGGTTCGGAGGTCTGCGGCGCGGTCTCCCCCGACGGCTCCCGCTCGTCGTCCGGCTGCCCCGCCGTCTCCCCGGGCGCCGGCCCGCCGGACGCGGGCGGCGCCTCGGGCTGTTCCAGCGAGCTGCGGCGGCTGCCGTCGTCCACGGTGTCCTGCTTCGGCATGAACCACATCGCGTACAGCACGGCCGCAGTGAGCAACAGCAGCACGCCCCCGAGGAGGAGCCGGCCCAGGCTCTTCGGGCTGCGGCCGGTACCGCCTGCCCTCGGCGCCCGGACGGGGCGCGGCGGGCGTGACTCCTGCGGCTGCCGCGGCGCGGGTTCGGGACGCGCCGCGCGTTCCCGCCGGGCAGCGGGGCGCGGGGCGGCCGGCGCGTGGCGCTGCGTACGCCGCGCGCCGCCGCGCGGTCCGCGGCCGGTACGCCTCCTGCGGACCAGTTCGCCGCGGCGGCGCTTGACGGGCAGCCGGCGCGGGTCGGCGGGGCGGCCGGCCTCCAGGGACGGCGGCGCGGTGAGCGTGTAGCGGCCGACGTCCGGCTCCGGTGCGGAGCGGATCAGCGACCGCAGCCAGCCGCGCAGCACCTCGAAGTCGGGCCGCTCGGTGGGGTCCTGGCGCATCAGGGACTCAACGACCGGACGCAGCGGGCCGCACTCCTCGGCGAACGCGGGCGGTTCGGCGCACACCATCTGCACCAGTTCGGCGACGTCGTCCTCCGGGTAGGGCGCGTGGCCCTGGACGGCGCGGAAGAGGAGGACGCCGAGGGCCCACAGGTCGGCCGACGGGCCGACGGGCGGCGCAAGGCGCCAGTTTTCGTGGACCGGTCCGGCCTGTTCGGGCGCCCAGCGTTCGGTCGTCGCACCGACCATCGTCATCCGCGCCTGGCGGGCCCGTTCGGCGGCGAGCGAGGTGGTGGGGCCGCGGTGGCGTTCGGCGTGCTCCGTCCCTGCGGCTGCCTCCTCGTCGCCCGGGACGTCCGGCACGGAGTCCCGCTGCTCGGGCGCCCACGGTGTCGGCACGGAACGGCCGGGGGCCCGGCGCGGGCCGGGCAGCGCGGCCGGACCGTGCGGGTCCGTACCGTGCGCCTCCGGGCCCCGGTCTGCCGGGGCGTACGGGCTGCCGTGCGGTCCGTACGGGGCATACGGGTCATGCGGTCCGCTGCCGGGATCGTCCGCCGAGGGGCCGGAATCCTTGGTCCACCAGTCGGCGCCCCGACGCTGCTGCGCCTCGGCGGCGACCCGGGCTGTGGCCGCCTGCGCGCCGGCCCGGTAGGCCGCGATGGCTCCGCGCCGGGCGGCACGGGCGGCGGGTCCGCCGCCGGAGTCGGCGCCCTCGAACCCGAAGATTCCCTCCCGGCCGGGCACGGGCACGGCGTCCGCAGTCCCGTCGCCGAACTCCGCCGTGCCCGGCGCATCCGGGCCGGCGAACGTCGCGGGCAGCGGCCCTCGCTGGTCCCGGTCGCGGTCCTGCTCCCGGTGCTGCTCCCGGTGCTGGTCCTGGTCCTGGTGCTGGTGCTGGCGCGCGGCGAGGGCGTGCGGCGCGTCGCGGTGGAAGCCCGCGGGCAGGGGACTCTGCGCCGCGCTGGGAAGACCCGGCACGGCGCGGGCGAGCGCGGCGGTGTCCGCCGGCGCCGGGCGGCCCGGCTGGGCGGCGGGCGGTATCCCGCCGCGCGGTTCGGCGGTGGAGCGCGAAGGGTCGGGGAGCGGGTCGTGGCCGCACAGCGCCTCCTCCGCCGCCCCGGCGGCCAGGCCGGTGAGGACGGCACGCCCGTCGTCGCAGACCAGCACCGTGCGGGCGGTGACGTTGCGGTGCACCCATCCGTGGGCGTGCACCGTGCGCAGCGCGGCCAGCACGTCGGCGGCGATCTCCGCCGCCCGGTGAGCGGCGAGCGGACGGGCGGCGATCAGCTCGGACAGCGGCCGCGCGGGCAGGAGTTCACTGATCACCCACAGCGCGTCGCCCTCCACGAAGGCGTCGAAGACCTGGTCCAGCCGTGGATGGTCGGGTATGCGGGACGCGGCGAGGGCCGCCTCGACGGCGCGGCGCACCGCCGGGTCGGAGGGCTGCCGGGTCGCCCCGGCGCTCCCCCCGTTGGCACCCGCCCGGCCGGGAGGCCCGTCGTCCAGGAACTCGGCCTCGACGACTTCGGGCAGCAGGACCCGGCGGGCCAGCACCTCCTGGCCGCTGGCCGTGTCGTACGCCGGAGTGCTGGCCGGTTCGGCGAAGTCGTCGGCCACGTGCGGCAGTCGGTAGCGTCCGGCGAGGAGCCGTCCCGCGTACTCCACGTCGTCGTCCACAGCGCCTCCCCACCGTGCCGAGCAGAGCCTGTCGAAACCGTTCGGCTTCCGTCATGTTGCGGATGCGTACGGTCCACGAACTCTCACGATACGTGCTGTCGCGGCGTCACGCCGCCGCCCGCGCACGGATCGTGACGTCTGTCCCGGACCGGACGGACCTCAGCGCGGCCGGAAGGTCTCGAAGGCGGTCTCGCGCAGAGTGGTGCAGGCCTCGCCGTCCCACGCGTCGGCCTTGCAGGTCACCAGGATGGCGTGGCCCTGGCCGTCGTCCACCTTGAAGCCGCGGTTGATCACCCGTACCCGTTGGCCGTCCTCGGTGCGTTCGAAGACCCAGTCGGCGACGGTCGGGTAGTCGCGCCACTCGGCCTCTTCCATGCTCACGCGCTTGTAGTCGGTGCTCTGACTGCGGGTCGCCCCCTCGAGCCCTTCCCAGGCCGCCAGTGCGTCGTCACCGGGGCGGCCCGTGTAGTCGACCTGTATGCGCGGGTAACCGCCGTCTGCCGGCCGGTACTTGGCGCCCGAACCGCGACCCGCCTCGCCGTACATCTCGAAGCCCTCGGGCATCGCCAGCGAGAAGTGGAAGCGGGAGTTCTCCACCGTGGTGTATCCCTCGGGGAGGCGGGCGCCGTCCTGGCCCGCGCCGTCGTCGCCGCCCTCGCCGTCGTCCTGCTCGTCGTCACTGCTCGGTGTGGGGTCCGGCGCCGGCTTCTCGCCGCCCTCGCCCGTGCCGGAGGTGCCGTTGTCGGCGTTCTCGTCCTTCTTGCCGGGGTCCTTGCCGGCGCTGTTGCCGCCGTCGCCGGTGCCCGAACCGCTGCCGCTGCCGCCGTCGTCGTCACCGTTGGCGATCACCGCGCCGATGATCACCAGCACGGTCACGAGGACTCCGGCCACGATCAGGGCCCGCTTGCCGCCGGGGCTCTTGAGCGTGGCGAGCAGGTCGCCCCCGGAGCGTGCGGGAGCGGGGCCGCCGGCCTGGCTCGCGACTGGTCCGGGGGCGTCGCCCGGGCCGGAGGCGTGGGCCGCGACGACGCCTTCGCCGGACTTCTCCTCCGCGCCGTCCTTCTTCTCCGGGGTCGCCCCCTCGTCCGCCGCTCCCGTCGAGGCGGAGCCCGAGGCCGCGTCGGCCGCAGCGGCGGCGCGTGCGGACTTCAGGGCGCCGCGCAGCCGCTCGCCGGAACGCGTACTGCCGCCGCGGGTCGCGTTGCGCCCGCTGGTGGTGCCGCGCGACCAGGGCGACGCGGCGGAGCCCTTCGCGTCCTCACCGGACTTCCCGTCGCCGGCGTCCCCGTCCTCGGGAGCGGGCGGCAGCATGACCGTGCGCGTGGCGTCGGGCACCTCGGGCACGGCGGCGGCGCCGGACGCCACGGCGTCCAGCAGGGTGTACGCGCCGTCGACGTCCAGCCGCTTCTCGGGGTCCTTCTCCAGCAACCCGTAGAGCACGTCGGTGAGTTCGCCGGCCTTCGTCGGCGGCGGCACCGGCTCGGTCATCACCGCGGTCAGCGTGGAGAGCGCAGAGCCCTTGTCGTAGGGCGGGCGCCCCTCGACGGCCGCGTACAGCAGTCCGCCCAGGGACCACAGGTCGGCGGGCGGACCCGGCGGCTTGCCGCGGGCGCGTTCGGGCGAGATGTAGGAGGGGGCGCCGACGAGCATGCCGGTCGAGGTGATAGAGGGGTCTCCCTCGACCTTGGCGATGCCGAAGTCGGTGAGCACGACGCGGTCGGTGCCCTCCTCCATCAGCACGTTGGACGGCTTCACGTCGCGGTGCAGGATGCCCTCGCGGTGTGCGGCGCGCAGCACGTCGAGGACCGCGAGACCCACCTCGGCGGCCCGGCGCGGCGTCAGCGGGCCCTCCGTGCGGATGCGGTCGGCCAGCGAGCCGCCCTCGACCAGCTCCATGACGATCCACGGGCGGTCGTCCTCGTCCACGACGTCGAACACGGTGACGGCGCTGCCGCTGCGGATGCGGGCGATGGCCTTCGCCTCGCGCCGGGTGCGGGTGATGAGGCGCTGCTTCTCGTCCTCGTCCACGCTCGACGGGAACCGCAGTTCCTTCACCGCGACCGTGCGGCCCAGGGTTTCGTCCGTGCCGCGCCACACCGTTCCCATGCCGCCGCGGCCCAGCACACCCTCGAGCCGGTAACGGCCGCCGACGAGGCGGCCCTCCTCAACGTCCTGGCCCATGAAACCCCTTGCTTCCCCTCAAGCGGCCGACTCCTCGGCGGATACCCATTGTGGCCTACCTCAAGGGACCGCGTGCACGCGGGCAGGTGCCCAACGGGCCCCCGCACGGCGGGCACAGGACCGTCCCGTCGTCCCCTCCCCCGGCGGGCACCGGGGCGGCTACCGCAGCACGCCCTCCAGGTAGTCCGCGCCCAGGCGCACCACGACCCGCAGGTCGAGCTGGTGCAGCACGTACCGGCCGCGGCGGCGCGTGGTCAGCAGACCCACCTTGCGCATCTGCGTCAGATGCCGAAACACCTCCGGCGCGCTGATGCCCATCGACTCGGCCAACTCCCCCGTCGTGTACGGCGCGCGGGCGAGGAAGCGGGCGAGCCGCATCCTCGCGGGGTGGGCGAGCACCTCGAGCCGCTGCTGGACGAGGCGCACGGACACCGCCGACCGCGCCTCCGGCGCGGTGACGGGAGTGCGGCGCGGCGTCCTGAAGGGCGGGACGGCTGCCGCACCAGGGCGGGCGGGAGGCGCGTGCCGTCTTCCGCCCGCGTCCTTCTGCTCGGGGCGCACGACGTGTACAAGTGGCATGTCCACATCACCCCAATGCGGCACCGCGCCCCCCACACTCTCGTGAAAGCGAGCCCCACATGGCACCGTCCCCTTCCCCCCGCCCGAGACGCGCCCCGCGCGACGGCGCACGGCGGTTCCGCCTCCGCGCCGGCGTCGCCGCACTGGCGGCGGCCCTCTCCGTCCTCGTCGGCACCGCCGCCCCCGCCGGGGCGGAGCCCGCCGAGGCCCCGCCCTCGGGCACACTGCGCAGCTCCGTCGCCGAGGCGACGCTCGGCCGCGCCGACGCCACCACGGCACGGCTGGCAGCCGACTCCCGCGAGAGCCAGGTCGCCGTCGAACGGCGGGCCGGCGACGGCCGGTGGGCCTTCGGCTCGACCGTCCTGACCGCGCCGCCGGACAAGCACGCCTCGCCGGAGGGCTGGTTGTACGTCGCGCGGGCCGAAGGCGGCGCGTGGGACGTCGCGCTTGAGGGCAGTGCGGAGTTCCGCACGCTGGTCGAGCGCGCGCCCGGCACGCTGCTCTCCGCGCAGGAACGGTCGGTCCTCGGCAAGGTCGGCACCCGTGAGCCGCAGGGCGCCGCCGGGTTCGCCAACACCGGGCTGACGCTGCCGTGGGCGGTGGGCCAGACCTGGACCTGGACCGGCGGGCCGCACCCGTTCGGCGTCGGGGCGGGCGGCGCGTGGAGCTCCCTGGACTTCTCCGGCGGCGACGGCATCGCCCGCGCGGCCCGCGGGGGCGTGGCGTACGCGATGTGCGCCTCCGGCGGCTACCGCGGCTGGATCCGGATCTACCACGACAACGGCCTGTCCACGGACTACTACCACCTGGTCAACAACATCACGCCGCAGGGCGCCTCGGTGGGCGCCGGCACCGCCCTCGGCCACATCGGCAACGACGTCTCCTGCGGCGGCGCGTCCAGCGGCCCGCACGTGCACTTCTCGCTGCTGAGCGGCGACAGCTACATCAACGTGCACGGCGCCGTGATCGGCGGCTGGCAGTTCGCAGCCGGCGGTGCCCCGTACCAGGGCACCGCGTACAACGGCAGCGTGACGGTCGGCGTGGGTGCCAACATCCCCAACTACGGCCCGTCGCTGGCGAAGCAGCACGAGGGGCACTGACCGGCGGCCGCGTGCGCCCGGCCGGCCGCTCCGGCCGGCCGCACGCGGCCCGGGACCCGAGGGCCGGCGGGCCCGGGCGGCGGCGTCAGAGCGGCACGATGTCCGGCGCGCCCAGGCGGGCGGCGTCGGCGGTGAGGTCGTCGGGCTGGCGCTGCGACTCCCGTTCGGCCTCCACCCGCTTCCGGTAGTGCTGGACCTCGCGGTCGATCTGCTCGGCGTCCCAGCCGAGCACCGGAGCCATCAGCTCCGCGCACTCGTGGGCGCTGCGCGTCCCGCGGTCGAAGGTCTCGATGGAGATCCGCGTACGACGGGTGAGTACGTCGTCCAGGTGGCGGGCGCCCTCGTGGGTGCAGGCGTAGACGATCTCCGCCTTGAGATAGTCGTCGGCCGCGGGCAGCGGTTCGCCCAGCTTCGGATCCCCGGCGATCAGCTCCAGCACCTCCTCGGTGAGCGAGCCGTAACGCCCCAGCAGGTGCTCGACCCGGGCCACGTGCAGGCCGGTGCGGGCGGCGATGCGGGCGCGGGCGTTGAACATCGCGCGGTACCCCTCGGCGCCGACCAGCCGCACGTCCTCAGTGCAGCAGTCCGCGACCCGGTGGTCCAGCCCGTGCACCGCCTCGTCCACCGCGTCCTTGGCCATCACCCGGTACGTCGTGTACTTGCCGCCCGCGACCACGACCATCCCCGGCACGGGGTGGGCGACGGTGTGCTCCCGGGAGAGCTTGCTGGTGGCCTCCGACTCGCCGGCCAGCAGCGGCCGCAGGCCCGCGTACACGCCCTCCACGTCGTCCCGCGTCAGCGGAGTGGCGAGCACCGAATTGACGTGTTCGAGCAGGTAGTCGATGTCCGCGCTCGATGCGGCGGGGTGCGCCTTGTCCAGGTCCCAGTCCGTGTCCGTGGTGCCGACGACCCAGTGCCGGCCCCACGGGATGACGAAGAGGACGCTCTTCTCGGTCCGCAGGATCAGGCCGGTGGTGGAGTTGATGCGGTCCTTGGGCACCACCAGGTGGATGCCCTTGGACGCGCGGACGTGGAACTTGCCGCGCTCGGCGATCAGCGCCTGCGTGTCGTCCGTCCACACGCCGGTCGCGTTGACGACCTGCTTGGCGCGGACCTCGTACTCGCCGCCCTGCTCCAGGTCCTGCACGCGGGCGCCGACGACGCGTTCACCCTCGCGCAGGAAGCCGGTCACCCGGGCCCGGTTGGCGGCGTGCGCGCCGTAGCGGGCGGCCGTACGGACGAGCGTGGCGACGTAACGGGCGTCGTCCATCTGCGCGTCGTAGTACTGCAGAGCGCCGACGAGAGCGTCCTTCTTCAAGCAGGGGGCCACGCGCAGCGCGCGCCGACGGGAGAGGTGACGGTGCATCGGCAGCCCGCGTCCGTGCCCGGAGGACAGCGACATCGCGTCGTAGAGCGCCACGCCCGAACCGGCGTAGAACCGCTCCCAGCCCTTGTGCTGCAGCGGGTAGAGAAACGGCACCGGCTTCACCAGGTGCGGCGCGATCCGCTCCAGCAGCAGCCCGCGTTCCTTCAGTGCCTCCCGGACCAGCGCGAAGTCCAGCATCTCCAGGTAGCGCAGACCGCCGTGGATCAGCTTGCTGGAACGGCTGGACGTACCGGAGGCCCAGTCCCGCGCCTCCACGATGCCGGTGGACAGGCCGCGGGTCGCCGCGTCCAGAACGGTGCCCGCGCCGACCACGCCCGCGCCGACGACGAGCACGTCCAGCTCGCGCTCGGCCATCCTCGCCAGCGCCTCGGTGCGCTGCTCCGGTCCCAGTGTCGCTGTCCTCACCGCGTCCTCCTCGGGGTTCGGTCCGGTCGTCCTCGGCCGCTGTCGTTGCGGTGTCTCGGTGTCGCTACCCGCGTCACATCGGGTGACGCTGTCGTATCCCTTCCCCGTCACTGTCGATGGTCCCCCATTCGCGCCACTTCGGCTGTTCACCGGGACTGCCACGCGGAGCAATACCACATATCTGTCATATAGGCCCTTAACCTGACAGAGCTGTCTTCGCCACTCGGCTCCGCGCCGGGCCGGTCAGCGCCGGTCCGCACGCGTCGCCACCGATCACCGGGGAAGGGGATGCCCGCAACCATGCGCGCAGATCTCGCCGTACTCGGTCTGGGCCATTCGGGTCTCCCGCTGGCCCGGGCCGCGACCGCCGCAGGTATCGGCACCATCGGCTGCGACCCGGACCCGCGCACCGTCGCCGACCTGGCCGCCGGCCGGGCGCCCGCCGACGGCTCGCTCACCGCGCCCGCACTGCGTCGGATGCTCTCCCAGGGCTTCCGCACCACCGGCGACCCGGCCGTCCTCGGCCGCGTCCGCACCGTCGTGATCTGCGTCGACACCCCGCTCGGCGCCGACCGCACGCTCGACCTGCGCCCGGTCCGGGAGGCCGCCCGCACGCTGGCACCGGTACTGCGGCCGCGCACCACCGTGGTGCTCCAGTCCACCGTCTACCCCGGCAGCACGGAGGAGTTCCTGCGCACCGTGCTGGAGGACGGCTCCGGGCTCGGCGCCGGTCGCGACTTCCACCTCGCCTACGCCCCCGACCGTCTCGACCCGGGGGACGGGGCGGGGGCCGACCTCGCCCGCATCCCCCAGGTGATCGGCGGCCTCACCCCCGCCTGCACGGAGGCCGCCGCGGCCTTCTACGGCCGGCTCACCGAGAAGGTCGTCCGCGCGCGCGGGCCGCGCGAGGCGGAGACGGCCGCGCTGCTGGAGACCAACTACCGGCAGATCAACATCGCGCTGATCAACGAGATGGCCGTCTTCTGCCACGACATCGGTGTCGACCTGTGGGACGTGATCCGCTGCGCGGAGACCAAGCCGTTCGGCTTCCATGCCTTCCGGCCGGGGCCCGGAGTGGGCGGCCACAGCGTGCCCATCGACCCCAACCACCTGTCATACCCGAGCCGTTCGCTCGGCTACCCGCTGCGGATGGTGGAACTGGCACAGGAGGTGAACGCCCGCATGCCGCGCTACGTGACGCAGCGCGCCGCCGCGCTCCTCAACGAACACGGCAAGTCCGCGCGCGGCGCGCGAGTGCTGCTGCTGGGCGTCACCTACAAGGCCGACCTGGCGGACCGGGCCGGCTCGCCCGCCGAGGAGATCGCGAGCCGGCTGCGCGACCTGGGCGCGGAGGTCGGCTTCCACGACCCGTACGTGCAGCGCTGGGAGGCGGGAGGGGTCGCCGTCCCCCGCGCCGACTCGCTGTACGAGGCCGCGGGGGCGGCCGACCTGACGGTGCTGCTGCAGAACCACCGCGTCTACGACCTCCAGGGTCTGGCGGCCAAGTCCCAGCTCCTGCTGGACACCCGCGGCGTCAGCCCGACGGGCGCGGCGCACCGGCTCTGAGCCGCGACGACGGCACCAGGATCAGCGCGAGCGCGCGACCGTGACCTCGACGCGCTGGAACTCCTTGAGGTCGGAGTAGCCGGTCGTCGCCATCGCACGCCGCAGGGCTCCGAAGAAGTTCATCGACCCGTCCGGCGTGTGGGAGGGCCCGAGGAGGATCTCCTCCGTCGTGCCGACGGTGCCCAGGTCCATCCGCTTGCCGCGCGGCACGTCCTCGTGGACGGCCTCCATGCCCCAGTGGTGGCCGCGGCCGGGCGCGTCCGTGGCGCGCGCGAGCGGGGAGCCCATCATCACCGCGTCCGCGCCGCAGGCGACCGCCTTCGGGAGGTCGCCGGACCAGCCGACGCCCCCGTCGGCGATCACGTGCACGTACCGGCCGCCGGACTCGTCGAGGTAGTCGCGCCGTGCGGCAGCGACATCGGCGACGGCCGTGGCCATCGGCACCTGGATGCCCAGCACGTTCCGCGTGGTGTGCGCGGCACCGCCGCCGAAGCCGACGAGCACGCCCGCCGCGCCGGTCCGCATCAGGTGCAGCGCCGCGGTGTAGGTGGCGCAGCCGCCGACGATCACCGGGACGTCCAGCTCGTAGATGAACTGCTTGAGGTTCAGCGGCTCGGCCCGGCCCGACACGTGCTCGGCGGAGACGGTGGTGCCGCGGATGACGAAGAGGTCGACGCCGGCGTCCACCACGGCCTTGGAGAACTGCGCGGTGCGCTGCGGCGACAGCGCGGCGGCGGTGACGACGCCCGCGTCGCGCACCTCCTTGATGCGGCGGCCGATCAGCTCCTCCTTGATCGGCTCGGCGTAGATCTCCTGCATGCGGCGGTTGGCTTCGGCCTCGTCCAGTTCCGCGATGTCCGCGAGGAGCGGCTCGGGGTCCTCGTAACGGGTCCACAGGCCCTCGAGGTTGAGCACGCCGAGGCCGCCGAGTTCGCCGATGCGGATGGCGGCCCGCGGGGAGACGACGGAGTCCATGGGGGCCGCCAGGAAGGGCAGCTCAAAGCGGTAGGCGTCGATCTGCCAGGCGATCGAGACCTCCTTCGGGTCGCGCGTGCGCCGGCTCGGGACGACGGCGATGTCGTCGAACGCGTACGCCTTGCGGCCGCGCTTCCCGCGTCCGATCTCGATCTCAGTCACGTGTGGGCCCTTCCGTCTGCGAGTGCGGTGCCAGTATCCCCGACGCGCCGCAGCCCGCGGCCGGACGGCCGCGGGCTGGGACGAGCCGGTACGGGCGGCTCAGCGCCGCGAGTAGTTCGGCGCCTCGGTAGTCATCTGGATGTCGTGCGGGTGGCTCTCCTTGAGCCCCGCCGCGGTGATGCGGACGAAGCGACCGTGCTCCTTCATGTCCGGCACGGTCCGGCCGCCGACGTAGAACATGGACTGCTTCAGGCCACCGACGAGCTGGTGGACGACGGCGCCCAGCGGGCCGCGGTAGGGCACCTGTCCCTCGACGCCCTCGGGGATCAGCTTGTCGTCGGCGCCGACATCCTCCTGGAAGTAGCGGTCCTTGGAGAAGGAACGCTGGTCGCCGCGGGTCTGCATGGCGCCGAGCGAGCCCATGCCGCGGTAGGACTTGAACTGCTTGCCGTTGATGAAGAGCAGTTCGCCCGGGGACTCCTCGCAGCCGGCAAGCAGGCTGCCGAGCATCACCGTGTCGGCGCCGGCGACCAGCGCCTTGGCGATGTCGCCGCTGTACTGCAGGCCGCCGTCACCGATGACCGGGACACCGGCCTCCTTGGCGGCGAGCGAGGCCTCGTAGATCGCGGTGACCTGCGGGACGCCGATGCCGGCGACCACGCGGGTGGTGCAGATGGAGCCGGGCCCGACGCCGACCTTGATGCCGTCGACGCCCGCGTCGATCAGGGCCTGCGCGCCCTCGCGGGTGGCGACGTTGCCGCCGACCACGTCGACCGACGAGTCGGCCTTGATCTTGGCGACCATGTCGCCGACCAGCCGGGAGTGGCCGTGCGCGGTGTCCACGACGACGAAGTCGACGCCCGCCTCGATCAGGGCCTGCGCGCGGTCGTACGCGTCGCCGGCGACGCCGACCGCCGCGCCGACGAGCAGACGGCCCTCGGCGTCCTTGGCGGCGTCCGGGTACTTCTCCGCCTTGACGAAGTCCTTGACGGTGATGAGGCCCTTGAGCACGCCCTCGCCGTCGACCAGCGGCAGCTTCTCGATCTTGTGCCGGCGCAGCAGCTCCATGGCGTCGCCGCGGGAGATGCCGACCTTGCCGGTGACCAGCGGCATCGGCGTCATGACCTCACGGACCTGACGGCTGCGGTCCAGCTCGAAGGCCATGTCGCGGTTGGTCACGATGCCGAGCAGCTTGCCCGTGCCGTCGGTCACCGGCACACCGCTGATCCGGAAGCGGCCGCACAGCGCGTCCGCCTCCCGCAGGTCCGCGTCGGGCCCGATGGTGATCGGGTCGGTGACCATGCCCGACTCCGACCGCTTGACCCGGTCGACCTGGGCGGCCTGGTCCTCGATCGACAGGTTGCGGTGCAGCACGCCGACGCCGCCCTGACGGGCCATGGCGATGGCCATGCGGTCCTCGGTGACCTTGTCCATCGCGGCGGACAGCAGCGGCACGTTGACCCGGACGTTGCGGGAGACCTGCGAGGAGGTGTCGATGTCCTGCGGGGCCATGTCCGACTCGCCCGGCAGCAGGAGCACATCGTCGTAGGTCAGCCCGAGCATGGCGAACTTGGCGGGCACTCCGTCGATGTTGCCTGTCATGACACCTTCCCAATGCTTGCGCGGCGCGGACGTCCATGCTAGCGGGCCGGACGGGTGATCCTCACCGGACCCGGCACGGGGCCGACGGCGGCGACGAGCCTACTGCTCGGCCAGCGCACGCAGTCTGCTGAGCGCCCGGTGCTGGGCGACGCGCACGGCCCCCGGGGACATGCCGAGCATCTGGCCGGTCTCCTCGGCCGAGAGCCCCACCGCGACCCGGAGCAGCACCAGTTCGCGCTGGTGCTCCGGGAGGTTGGCGAGGAGTTTCTTCGCCCACTCGGCGTCGCTGCTCAGCAGGGCGCGCTCCTCCGGGCCGAGCGAGTCGTCGGGCCGCTCGGGCATCTCGTCGGAGGGGAAGGCCGTGCTGCCGGGGTGGCGCATGGCGGCCCGCTGAAGGTCGGCGACCTTGTGCTGGGCGATGGCGACCACAAAGGCGTCGAAGGGCTTGCCGGTGTCGCGGTAGCGGGGCAGCGCGCAGAGCACCGCCAGGCACACCTCCTGCGCCAGGTCGTCCACGAAGTGGCGGGCGTCGCCGGGCAGCCGGGTCAGCCGGGTGCGGCAGTAGCGCAGAGCGAGAGGGTGCACGTGGGCGAGAAGGTCGTGCGTGGCCTGGTCGTCCCCCTCGACGGCGCGCTGGACGAGGGCGCCGATCGGCGAGTTCTCGTCGTCGCGCATCGGTCCATGGTGCACCGGGCCCCTGCGTTTCGCCGCATCGCGGCCCTGGTTCTGCACAGAAGCGTTATGCGCACTGTGAGCGGTCGCACTCGCGGTCACTTCCCGTGCCCTCCCCTCACGCCTGTCCGGCCGGTTCCGAGGAACTCCATACCTCAAGCATGCGGCACGCGCGAGTGTTCCGGCCCGGCCCGGCGCCGGTCGGCCCCCGGGCCGACGGGTGCGGGAGGGCTTCCCGCACCCGTCGGGGAGACCGGGCGACGTACGCGACCTGCGAGAAGTTGCCGGGCTGGGGCGCGTGGTGTCCTAGCGGACGAGGCCCCAGCGGAAGCCGAGGGCGACGGCGTGCGCGCGGTCGGAGGCGCCGAGCTTCTTGAACAGCCGACGTGCGTGGGTCTTGACCGTGTCCTCGGAGAGGAACAGCTCGCGGCCGATCTCGGCGTTCGAACGGCCGTGACTCATGCCCTCCAGCACCTGGATCTCCCGGGCGGTGAGGGTGGGAGCCGCGCCCATCTCCGCCGACCGCAGCCGCCGCGGGGCGAGCCGCCAGGTCGGGTCGGCCAGGGCCTGCGTGACAGTGGCCCGCAGTTCGGCGCGTGAGGCGTCCTTGTGCAGGTAGCCGCGGGCACCGGCGGCCACCGCGAGGGCGACGCCGTCCAGGTCCTCGGCCACCGTCAGCATGATGATGCGGGCGCCGGGGTCGGCGGACAGCAGCCGCCGGACGGTCTCCACACCTCCCAGGCCGGGCATCCGGACATCCATGAGGATGAGGTCGGAGCGGTCGGCACCCCAGCGGCGGAGGACTTCCTCACCGTTGGCGGCCGTCGTCACTCGCTCGACGCCGGGCACGGTCGCGACCGCGCGGCGGAGCGCCTCTCGGGCAAGCGGGGAGTCGTCGCAGACGAGGACGGACGTCATGACCACCCTCCACCACTGATGCGCATCACCTTGAGCCTCCAGGCTGTTGCAGAACGTCACCTGTGTGCGGCCGACGACTCCGGGAACCCGCGGTTCCCGACGGTTCTCGTCGACCACCTCCGCACTCTCAACGACGGTCACCCAAAAGAGTTACGGGCTGCCGCGGCCGCCTCCGACACTCTACGTGAGTGTACGGACACGGTCGGGTGAGATCACGCAGCCGCGCTGCTCGTTCACGAATGCCCTGTTTGGTCGGGATTCCTTCCGTTTCGGTTGGGTAATAGCTAGATTCGGCAAGGGATCATATTTACCGATGAGTGACACATCAGTCGCACTACGCCACTGAGGGGACACGCAATGGCAGATTTCTCCCGCCTCCCGGGCCCGAACGCCGATCTGTGGGACTGGCAGCTGCTGGCCGCCTGCCGGGGCGTCGACAGTTCCCTGTTCTTTCACCCCGAGGGTGAGCGCGGAGCGGCCCGAAGTGCGCGTGAGGCATCCGCGAAAGAGGTCTGCATGCGCTGCCCCGTCCGCTCCGAGTGTGCGGCGCACGCGCTCACGGTCCGCGAACCGTACGGCGTGTGGGGCGGCCTGACCGAGGACGAGCGCGAGGAACTGATGGGCCGGGCACGCCACCGCCTGATCGCGACGTCGTCCGGCTCGGGCGGCTGAGCAGAAACGATTCATCATCCGCGCGGCCGGGGTGACCCGCCTCGCGCGGAACAGGACCTGTGCGGTCGCCCCGGCGACGGCCCCGGGGCTAGCGTGCGTCCATGATGCAGCTGCTGTCCGTGAACCTCGCCCGGCCGCGCACCGCGGACTACACCGATTCGCCCTCCCACGTCACCGGTATCGACAAGCGCCCGGCCGACGGCCCCGTCTCCGTCACGGCACCGGGAGCCAAAGGGGTCGGCGGCAGCGGGCTGACCGGCGACACCATCGGCGACCTGCGCCACCACGGCGGGGACCACCAGGCCGTGTACGCCTACGCGCGCGAGGACCTCGACGTCTGGGCGCGCGAGCTGGGCCGCGAGTTGACCGGCGGCGTCTTCGGCGAGAACCTCACCACCTCGGGCGTCGACGTGAACGGCGCACGGATCGGCGAACGCTGGCGGATCGGCGCCGACCTGCTGCTGGAGGTCAGCAGCGCCCGCATCCCGTGCCGCACGTTCGCCGGCTGGCTCGGGGAGAAGGGCTGGGTGAAGACCTTCACGCAGCGCGCCGTCCCAGGCGCCTACCTGCGGGTGATCGAACCGGGCGAGATCCGCGCCGGGGACCCGATCGACCTCGTGCACCGGCCCGGCCACGACGTCACCGTCTCCCAGCTGTTCCGGGCGGTCACCACCGAGCCCGACCTGCTGCCGAAACTGCTCGACGCGGGCGACGCCCTGCACCCCGAGGCGCGGAGCAAGGCGATGCGCCGGACGGCGTCCTCCTGACGGCGCCTTCCTGACGGCCGATACCGTGCCCGCATGACGACTGCACTGATCACCGGGGCCACCGCGGGCCTCGGCGCCGCGTTCGCCGAACGGCTCGCCCGGGACGGGCACCACCTGGTGCTGCTCGCCCGCGACACCGAACGGCTGCACGAGCGGGCCACCGACCTGCACGACCGGCACGGCGTCGAGGTCTCCGTCCTCACGGCCGACCTCGCCACCGAGAAGGGCATCGTCGCGCTGGAGGAGCGCGTCGGCGACCGCGACCGCCCGGTGGACCTGCTGGTGAACAACGCGGGCTTCGGCAACAAGGGGCGCTTCCTCGACGTGCCGATGGCCGACGAGCTGACGATGCTGCGGGTGCACTGCGAGGCGGTGCTGCGCTCCACGGCGGCGGCCGCGGAGGCCATGCGGGAGCGCGGGCGCGGCGGCGTGGTCAACGTCGCCTCGGTCGCCGCGTTCCTGCCGCGCGGCACCTACGGCGCGTCCAAGGCCTGGATCACGCAGTTCACCCAGGGCGTCGCGGCCGACCTGGCGGGTTCCGGGGTACGGCTGATGGCGCTGTGCCCGGGTTTCGTGCGCACCGAGTTCCACCAGCGGGCGGGCATGGACGCCGGGAACGTGCCGGGATGGATGTGGCTGGACGCGGGGCGCGTCGTGGACGCCGCGCTCGCCGACCTGGCACGGGGCCGCGCCCTGTCCGTCCCGGACCCCCGGTACAAGGCGCTGGCGGGACTCATGCGGCTCGCCCCACGCGGCGTGCTGGCCCGCGCGAGCACCGGAACGGGCCGGAAGTACGGACCGAGGTGACCGCATGAGACCTGCCGCGAACCGGCCTAAGCTGGAAGGGAAAGGGCCGCCGCCGGCGTCCGTCGGTCCCCTCCCCGGCACCGGGACGACCTCCGACCAGCGAGGCCCCGCCTGCTGACGGGACCTCCGCCAGCGCGGGAGGCGCCATGACTTTCCTCCAGCTCATCGACTGCCGGACCGACAGGTTCGAGGAGATGAACCGGCTCATGGACACCTGGGCCGAGCAGACCCGGGGCAAGCGGACGGCGACGCACGAGGTGGTGGGCCGGGACCGTTCGGACGGCGCGCACTTCGTCGAGATCGTCGAGTTCCCGTCGTACGAGGAGGCGATGCGCAACTCCGAGCTCCCGGAGACCGACCGGGTGTTCCGGGAGATGGTGGCGCTCTGCGACGGCATGCCCACCTTCACCGACCTCGACGTGGTGCGGGACGAGACCTTCAACGCGGAGACCATGCGCCGCTTCTACGAGGAGGTCGCCGTCGGCGGCAACATCGACGTCATCGACGAGCTGTACATCCCGGACCACATCGACCACGACGTGGCCAAGGAGGCGAACACGACCGTCGGCAGGGACGTGCTGAAGGCCGACATCACGCGCTGGCGGGAGGCGTTCGACTTCGACTTCACCCTCGACCGGCAGGTGGCCGAGGGGGACACCGTGGTGACGCTCTGGACGTGGCGGGGCCGGCACCGCGGCGACTTCATGGGCATCGCGCCCACCGGCCGGGAGTGCACCATGACCGGCACGACCGTGTGCCGGTTCCAGGACGGGAAGATCCACGAGAGCTGGTGGCACTACGACATCCCGCGGCTGATGCGCGAACTCGGCGCCGAGGCATCCGCCTGACGGCGCCCGGGCACCCCTCACGGAACGGGTTCCGGGAACGGACGAGGCCCGGTGCACCCCTCACGGGGTGCACCGGGCCTCGTCACCGGCTCGCGGAGCGGGCAGGCTCAGTGCGCGTGGCCGTGGCCGTGACCGCCGCCGGCGGCCTCGTCCTCCTCGGCCGGCTTCTCGACGACCAGGGTCTCGGTCGTGAGGAGCAGCGACGCGATGGACGCGGCGTTCTCCAGCGCGGAACGGGTGACCTTGACCGGGTCGAGGACACCGGCCTTCACCAGGTCGCCGTACTCGCCGGTGGCGGCGTTGAAGCCCTGGCCCTTGTCGAGCTCGGCGACCTTGGAGGTGATGACGTAGCCCTCCAGGCCGGCGTTCTCGGCGATCCAGCGCAGCGGCTCGACGAGCGCGCGGCGGACCACGGCGACACCGGTGGCCTCGTCGTCCTTCTTGTCGAGCGAGCCCTCGAGCACCTTGGCGGCGTGCACCAGTGCGGAACCGCCACCGGAGACGATGCCCTCCTCGACCGCGGCGCGGGTCGCGGAGATGGCGTCCTCCAGGCGGTGCTTCTTCTCCTTGAGCTCGACCTCGGTGGCCGCGCCCACGCGGATCACGCAGACGCCGCCGGCCAGCTTGGCCAGGCGCTCCTGGAGCTTCTCGCGGTCCCAGTCGGAGTCGGTGGTCTCAATCTCGGACTTGATCTGGGCGACGCGGCCCTGCACGTCCTCGGCCTTGCCGCCGCCGTCGACGATGGTGGTGTCGTCCTTGGTGACGGTCACGCGGCGGGCGGTGCCCAGCACGTCCAGACCGGCCTGGTCGAGCTTGAGGCCGACCTCCTCGGCGATGACGGTGCCGCCGGTCAGGGTGGCCATGTCGCCGAGCATCGCCTTGCGGCGGTCGCCGAAGCCGGGCGCCTTGACGGCGACGGCGTTGAAGGTGCCGCGGATCTTGTTGACGACGAGGGTGGACAGCGCCTCGCCCTCGACGTCCTCGGCGATGATCAGCAGCGGCTTGGAGCTGTTGCCGGCCTGCATGATCTTCTCGAGCAGCGGCAGCAGGTCCTGAATGGAGCTGATCTTGCCCTGGTGGATCAGGATGTACGGGTCGTCGAGGACAGCCTCCATGCGCTCCTGGTCAGTGACCATGTAGGGCGACAGGTAGCCCTTGTCGAAGGCCATGCCCTCGGTGAAGTCCAGCTCCAGGCCGAAGGTCTGCGACTCCTCGACGGTGATGACACCGTCCTTGCCGACCTTGTCCATCGCCTCGGCGATCAGCTCGCCGACCTGCTTGTCCTGGGCGGACAGCGCGGCGACCGCGGCGATGTCCTCCTTGGAGTCGATCGGGCGGGCGGTGCCGACCAGGTCGTCGGAGACGGCCTTGACCGCGGCGTCGATGCCCTTCTTCAGGGCGGCGGGGGAGGCGCCGGCGGCGACGTTGCGCAGGCCCTCGCGGACCAGCGCCTGCGCCAGCACGGTGGCGGTGGTGGTGCCGTCGCCCGCGATGTCGTTGGTCTTGGTCGCCACCTCCTTCACCAGCTGGGCGCCGAGGTTCTCGTAGGGGTCCTCGGCCTCGACCTCGCGGGCGATGGTGACACCGTCGTTGGTGATGGTCGGGGCGCCGAACTTCTTGTCGATGACGACGTTGCGGCCCTTGGGGCCGATGGTCACCTTGACGGTGTCGGCGAGCTTGTTGACGCCGCGCTCGAGGGCACGACGGGCGTCCTCGTCGAACTTCAGGATCTTGGCCATGGGAGCTATGGGTCCTCTCGAATGAACCGCGCCCCGGTCCCGGAAGCTCATGCACGGCGGGTACCGGGGCGCGGATCGAAAGCTTCTCTTCGGCTTTCTCGGCTTGCTGGAGGTGCTTACTTCTCGACGATCGCGAGGACGTCGCGAGCCGAGAGGACGAGGTACTCCTCGCCGTTGTACTTCACCTCGGTGCCGCCGTACTTGCTGTACAGCACGACGTCGCCGACGGACACGTCGAGCGGCAGGCGGTTGCCGTCCTCGAAGCGGCCCGGGCCGACGGCCAGGACGGTGCCCTCCTGGGGCTTCTCCTTCGCCGTGTCCGGGATGACCAGGCCCGAGGCCGTGGTCTGCTCGGCGTCGAGCGGCTGGACCACGATGCGGTCCTCGAGCGGCTTGATGGCAACCTTGGAGCTGGTGGCGGTCGTCACGATCCGACCTCCCCCTTCGGAGTTCTCAGCGGGGTCATGAATGTCTGGGGTGGCGACCTGGAAGACCCGTCGTCGCGGGTGCCGGATCTGCCCGTCGCGCTTTGGCACTCACCGGTGGAGAGTGCCAGAACCGAGATTATGCCGCGGTTAGCACTCCGTCAACCAGAGTGCCAACGACCGGAGTGTCCCGGGGCCTCGGCGGTACGCTGAGCGGCATCGACGCGTCGAGGTGCCCGCCCTGCGAAGGAGTGCCGACTGTGAGTGCGGAATCCCTGCCGGACTGGTTGTGGCCGGCACCCCCGGACGGCTGGACGGCCGACGACCTGGACAGGCTTCCGCCGTCCGCCCCGCGCACGGAGCTGATCGACGGAGCTCTCATCATGATGTCGCCGCAGACCTCTTTTCACAGCCGGGTGATGCGGCGGCTGGCCAACGCCATAGAGCTCGCGGCCCCGCACGACCTGCTGACCGAGGTGGAGATGACCATCCGTCTGGGTGAACGTCAGCGCCCGGAGCCGGACATTCTGGTCGTGGACGCGCCTCCGAAGAAGCAGCGCACCTCCTACTTGCCCGGCGAAGTCGTCCTCGTCGTCGAGATCGTCTCGCCGGAGTCCGTCGCACGGGACCGCGAGACGAAGCCGCTGAAGTACGCCCACGCCGGCATCCGGCACTTCTGGCGCGTCGAGGAGGAGGACGACCGGACGGTCGTGCACGCCTACGAACGGGACGACACCACGGGCGCCTACGTGGCCACCGGCATCCACCGGGACACGCTCTCGGTCGTCGTCCCGTTCCCCATGGAGATCGACCTCACCACGCTGTACGGGCGGTGAGCCGACGGGCCGCTCACAGGTAGTCCTCCAGCCGGCCGACGGCGTAGCCCTGCTCGGCGGCGGCCTCCAGCACTCCGCGCAGCATGTCGGCCATGGTGCCGCCGTCGCCCCAGGAGGCCGGGCCGCGGTAGTGGGTGAGGATCACGGCGCCCGGGTAGAGGTCCGCGCCGGGCTCCTGGAAGTCGATGCGGTCCGCCCATGCCTCCATGCCCCACAGCACGACGGCGTCCAGGCCGCAGGCGCGGGCCGCGCGCAGGGTGTCCCGGTCGTAGGCGCCGTACGGCGGACGGAACAGGCGCGGCTGGGGACCGCCCATCTCCTCCTGGATGCGGTCCTGTTGCCCGCAGATCTCGCGGCGCTGCTCCCGGTAGGAGAGTGCCGGCAGGTAGGGGTGGGTGAGCGTGTGGTTCTGGACGGTCCCGCCGAGGACCTCCAGGCGGCGGAAGTACCCGTATCCCGGGCGGAGCACCGCCTCGTCGTCGGCGAGGAAGGACGTCACGGGGATGTCGAGGTCGTCCACCATGCGCAGGAACTCGGGGCTCTTCCGCGCGCCGTCGTCGATGGTGAGGAAGACGACCCGGTCGTCCGTGGGCACCCGGCGCACCACCGTGGCGCCTCGGACGCGTGGCTTGACGACGGGCGGCGCGGGGCGCGGTGGCGGCGGCTGAAGCCCCCAGCGGTGGTACGCGGCGACCCGCCGCTGGATGCGTGCGGCGTGCGCGGCGAGGGTGTCGGCGGTGGTCAGTGCCCGGGCGCGCGCGGCGGGGCCCACCGCGACGGAGAGCGCGAGCGGGCGGCGTGCCGGTGCGGCGACGCGGTCCGCGGCGCGCGGGCGGGCGGCCGGTTCCCCGCCCCCGTGGCCGGGGGGCCGGCCGTCGTCCCGGTGACGCGTCGCGGGCCGTGCCCCGGTCCGGCCGTCCTGTTGCGAGGTGTCCTCCCGCTCCCCGGGTGCCGCCCGGTGCTCGCGGGGTCTGGCGGTTCCGGCGTCGGTCGCCGTGGCGGCCCCGGGGCCCGCCCGCCCTGCGGCGGGCCCGTCCGCCTGCACCGGGTCGCCGGCGGCCGAGGCGGGCGGCGGCTCGTCGGCCGTTCCCGCACCGGGGGCGAGGGCGGCGAGTAGCGCGAGGGCGGAGAAAGCCAGGACGGGACGGGTCGTTCGTCCGGTCATATTTACCTTTTGTCGCATTACTCGCATGACGCCGGATCGTGCCACCCGCTCCCGGGGACACCCCGCAGACGTTCCGGCGCGGCGGGGAGAATGAGCCGTGTGGCCGTATCCGACACCCCCGACACGCCAGGTCCCCCCGACCCGCCGGACGACGCACCGGGCGCCGTACCCGACTCCCTACCGGACGACGTGCCCGAGGACGTCGCCGCGTTCGCCGCGCTGCTGACGCCCGAGGGCGCGACGCTGCTGCACGCGCTGCGCGACCACGACCCCGCGGACGAGCTGGCCGTGGTGACCCGGCTGCGGCGGACGCATCCGCCGTCGCTGGTGACCGCGGCCGTCGCGCAGGCCCGGCTGCGGCAGCGAGCCGTCGCCAAGTTCGGCGCGGCGGACGCGGCCCGGATGTACTTCACGCCGAACGGGCTGGAGCAGGCCACCCGTACGGCGGTCGCGGAGCACCGCGCCGCCCGGTTCGCCGCGCGCGGGGCAGGCCGCGTCGCCGACCTGGGCTGCGGCGTCGGAGGCGACGCACTCGCCCTGGCCCGTGCCGGCCTGTCCGTCCGGGCGGTCGACCGCGACCCGCTGACCTGCGCCGTCGCCCGCGCCAACGCGGCGGTACTCGGGCTGGACGGCCTGATCGAGGTGCGCTGCGGCGACGTCGCCGCGGCGGACCTCACCGGCTGCGACGCCGTGTTCGTCGACCCCGCCCGGCGCGGCGGGCGCCGGGGCGGCCGCATCTTCGACCCGGAGGCGTACTCCCCGCCGCTGAGCTGGGCGATCGACACCGCACGCGCCGCGCAGCACGCCGCCCTCAAGGTGGCGCCCGGGATCCCGCACGACGTGGTGCCGGAGGAGGCCGAGGCGGAGTGGATCTCCTGCGCCGGGGACGTGAAGGAGGCCGTGCTCTGGTTCGGCGGGCCCGCGGGCGGAGACGGTCCGCGCGTGCGGGCCACGCTGCTGCCGCAGGGCGCGACCCTGCACGGCGCCGGGCTGCCCGACCCGGAGCCGGGCCCCGTCGGCCGCTACCTCTACGAGCCGGACGGCGCGGTGATCCGCGCCCATCTCGTCGCGGAGGCAGCGGCGGCCGTCGGCGGCCGGCTGATCGACCCGACGATCGCGTACGTCACCGCCGACGCGCTCACCCCCACGCCGTTCGCGACCGCGTACGAGATCACCGACGTGCTGCCGTTCCACCTCAAACGACTGCGCGCTCTGGTCCGCGAGCGGCGGATCGGCACGCTGACGGTGAAGAAGCGCGGCTCCGCCGTCGAACCCGAGGAGCTGCGGAGGAAGGTGAAGCCCCGGGGCCCGGGCTCGGCCACCGTGTTCCTCACCCGCGTCGCGGGCGCCCCCACCATGCTGCTCGGCCGCCCGGCGAGCGCGTAGGCCGCTTCGGCCCCCCGGGGGTTCGCAGGGCGCGCGTCGCCCGGCAGGGATGGTGCCCACACGCGACACCGGGGGGCACCGTGAGACGAGCCGTACGCCTGATCCTGCTCACGCTCGTCCTGGTGCTCGCCGGCCCCGCCCCGGCCCTGGCCGGGGAAGGCCAAGGGCAGGTCTCCCGATCCGCCTACCTCGCACGGCAGTTGGCCGACGACCCGGTCTACGTCAGCGACCAGGTGCCGAGAGCGGTCCTGCGGTCCGCCTGACGCACCACCCCCGAGGTGGTGGGCCGTCAGGCGGGCTGGACCTGCTCGAAGCGCCAGCGGTGCACCGGGCGGGCGATCAGCTCGGCCGGCGGTTCGGGTACTTCGGGGAGGTCCGCGTCGTAGCCCGCGTGCCACCAGGCGATGACGAGCACCCGGTCGCCGGGCGCGCGGTAGGTCTCGCGGCGCAGCGGCGCCGGAGAGAGCACCTGGTGACGGGCCCAGGAGAGCAGCTCGTCGCCGCGGCCCTCGACGGCCTTGGCCTCCCACATCAGTGCGACGGTCATGCGTACAGGTTCTTCCTGCTCAGTTCGTGCACGTGGTCGTGGTCGTGGCGGTGACCGAGAGCATGGTCATGGCCGTCCTCCTGCCCTTCCCGGCCCGGAACGTGCGGTTCCGTGACCGGCAGGGACGAGTCGGCGGGCAGATCCCAGTCGGACGCCGCCCGGTTCCGGGCGACCATCTCCGCACCGAGCGCGGCGACCATCGCTCCGTTGTCCGTGCACAGCTTGGGCCGTGGCACGCGGAGCGTGATGCCGGCGTCCGCGCAGCGCTCCTCGGCCATCGCCCGCAGCCGGGTGTTGGCCGCGACGCCGCCGCCGATCATCAGATGGTCGACGCCCTCGTCCTTGCAGGCGCGGATCGCCTTGCGGGTCAGTACGTCGGTGACCGCCTCCTGGAAGGACGCGGCCACGTCCGCGACGGGCACGTCCTCGCCCGCGTTGCGCTTCGCCTCGATCCAGCGGGCGACGGCCGTCTTCAGGCCCGAGAAGGAGAAGTCGTACGGCGCGTCGCGCGGGCCGGTGAGCCCGCGCGGGAACGCGATCGCCCGCGGGTCGCCCTCGCGCGCGTACCGGTCGATGATCGGCCCGCCGGGGAAGCCGAGGTGCAGGATGCGAGCGATCTTGTCGAACGCCTCGCCGGCCGCGTCGTCGATGGTCGAGCCCAGCGGCCGCACGTCGGAGGTGATGTCTGGGGCGAGCAGCAGCGAGGAGTGGCCGCCGGAGACCAGCAGCGCCATCGTCGGCTCCGGCAGCGCGCCGTGCTCCAGCTGGTCGACGCAGATGTGCGAGGCAAGGTGGTTCACCCCGTACAGCGGCTTGCCGAGCGCGTAGGCGTACGCCTTGGCGGCCGAGACGCCGACGAGCAGGGCCCCGGCGAGGCCCGGACCGGCGGTGACGGCGACGCCGTCGAGGTCGCGGGCGGACACGCCGGCCTCCTTCAGCGCCCGCTCGACGGTCGGCACCATCGCCTCCAGGTGGGCGCGGCTGGCGACCTCGGGCACCACGCCGCCGAACCGTGCGTGTTCGTCCACGCTGGAGGCGATGGCGTCCGCGAGCAGCGTGTGCCCGCGGACGACGCCGACACCGGTCTCGTCGCAGGAGGTCTCGATACCGAGGACTAGGGGCTCGTCAGCCATGGCGGCTTCCTTGGGTCTCGTCGTGCGCGTCGCGCGGCGCGGGATCGCGGTGGCGCCGCATCACGTAGGCGTCGACGTTGCCGGGCTGGTAGTAGCCGCGGCGGACGCCGATGGTCTCGAAGCCGAAGCGCTCGTAGAGGCGCTGGGCGCGCGGGTTGTCGACGCGCACCTCCAGCATGACGCTGCGGCAGCCGAACGCGCCCTCGGCGGCGTCCAGCAGTGCGGCGAGCAGCCGGGAGCCGAGCCCGGTGCCCTCGTGGGCGGGAAGCACGCCGATGGTCTGGATGTCGCCGACCCCGTCGACCGCGGCGAGCCCGCCGTAGCCGACGAGACCGCCACCGGGTGCGGCGGCGACCAGGTAGCGGCGGGTGGCGTGCGGGCCGCGGGCGTGCGCCAGCTCTGACCAGAACATGCCCGCCGACCAGGCGTCCTGCGGGAAGAGCGCCCGTTCCAGCCCGAGCACGGCCTCGATGTCCCACCACCGCATCTCGCGCAGGGCGACCGTCTCCGCCGGCGTCTGCCCCCGCGTCGTTCCGGTGCCGGTGCCGGACGTCGGGGCGTCGCCCGGGGGCTTCCGGGTCTCGGCGGGGCGTGCGTTCCGGATGCTCACCGGGGAGTGACCACCTTGTAGTTCCGGGGCACCTGCGCGTCCGGCCGCCGCAGGTACAGCGGGCGCGTCGGCAGGAACCCGGTGCCGCCGCCGGGGTCGGCGGTCAGGAGTTCCGCCGCCAGTTCGGCCAGCGCCGCGGCCGACACGTGTTCGGGCAGGTCCTCGCGTACGGCGGTGAAGGTGTCGGCGTACAGGCGGGCGCCCGCTCCGGCGGCGGGCACGCCCGCCACGGCGTCCGCGATGTCCGCCGGGCGGTCCACGGACGGTTCACCCCGCCGGGTACGGGAGTCGGCGTAGTGCGCCCAGTACACCTCTTTGCGGCGAGCGTCGGTCGCCACCACGAACGGGGTGTCCAGACCGGTGGCGTAGGCGATGCCGTCCAGCGTGCACAGACCGTGCAGGGGCACGCCGAGGGCCGCGCCGAACGCCTCGGCGGTGGCCAGTCCGACGCGGAGGCCGGTGTACGGGCCGGGCCCGACGCCGGCCACGACGTGCGTGACGTCGGCGAGGGTGCGCTCCGCCTCACGGAGCACCCGGTCCACGGAGGGGAGCAGCAGCTCCCCGTGGCGGCGGGCGTCGACCTGGTCGGCGCGGGCGAGTACCTGCGCACCGTCGTGCACGGCGACGGTGACGGCGGGCGTGGCGGTGTCCAGAGCGAGCAGCAGCACGGTGCCAGCCTACGGCCGATCGGTCGGCCTCCCGAACCACGTCTCCGCGGCGCACGTGCGCCGTCAGGGCTCCGCGGAACGCCGCGAGGGACGGCCTCACGGGGGCGGCACGTCCGTCTCACCGGCGGTCCGTCCCCCGACGTGCGGGGCTCCGGGAGCGAGACCCGGAACCGGACGGAGGCATGGTGGTGGATCACCCGCGAACGACCTCGGCCGACGGCCGTGGACGCGGCGGGCGGACCGGTCGGCTCTGCACGGGGCGGACGCAGGGGAGGCGCCGCCGCCCCGCCCCCGTTCGGGCCCGGCCCGTCGGCGCGCGGGCCGAGGCGCGTGCAGGCCTCCGGGGCCGCGTGCGGGCCGAGGCGTCCGGCGCCCGGACGGGAGGTCGTGCGCTGACCCGGACCGTTGCGTACGGCGCCCCGCAAGGCGCGCGGCACCGGATGTGCGCCGTCGGAGGCCGACGCGCCGCCGTCGCGCACTCAGCGGTCCGCGGTGTCCCCCGCCGTCCCGGGAGGGCTGAGCACGGCGGTGCCGACGTAGGCCGTGACCACCGCGACGATCACCAGCGGCATCACCGTCAGCCCGGCCTTCCCGAGCAGCAGGGTCGCCAGGAGGACCGAGGTCAGGGGCAACCGGAGCATGGCGGTTCCCATGGCGCCGATGCCGATGGCGAAGCCGGACAGCGGGGACAGCCCGGGCAGGTGGGCGAGGAGCAGCCCACCGGTGGCTCCCACGAACATCGCGGGGAACACCGGGCCGCCCCGGAAACCGGCGAGGCACAGCGCGTACATGACCGTCTTGCACACCAGCAGCAGCGCCAGGGTGGCCGCCGAGTAGCCGGCGGCGTCCGCCAGCAGCGGGCTGAGCGCGGACTGCCCGGAGTAGAGCACCTCGCTCGCCTCCCGGTCCGTACCCGCCGCATAGCCGACCGCGACGGCGCCGACGGCCAGGCCGAGGCAGACCGTGCCGGTAACCCGCCGGGGCTCGACCCACCGGCGCACCCGGACGGCGCCCCTGCGGACGAGCGCGCAGGCCAGGGCGGCGACGAGCCCGGTCAGGACCGCGTAGCCGAACTCGGGAACGGTCGGGTCCTGGGCCGGGGGCACGTCGGTCAGTTCCAGCGCGTAGGTGCCCAGCCCGGTCCAGGACCCGAGGCCGACGAAGAGCAGCGATCCGACTCCGGCCGCGAGGAGGCCGGGCACCAGCACCGGCCCCAGCATCGCCCCGGCCAGCCCGGAGGCCTCCATCAGCAGGAACGCGCCCAGCAGCGGCGAGCCGAGCAGGGAGCTGACGGCCGCGAAGCTCCCCGCCGCGCCGAGCACGGTGCTCGCTTGCGGCGCCGGATCGCGGCGGGCCAGGCGTACGGCGTTCGCGGCCAGTCCGGCGCCCAGGGCGAGCAGTGGCGCCTCCGGCCCGAGCACCGCGCCGAAGGAGAGCGACGCCAGCGCGGCCAGCACGATGCCCGGCAGCTCGACGGCACGCGGCGGGGCACCGGGCGCGAAGCCGGCAGAGGGCTCGTGACCGCCGTTCCCCGGCAGGTAGCGGATGGCCAGACCCGCGCACAGGCCGCCGACCGCGAGCAGCGGCAACGGCCACCACAGCGGGGTGGCGGCCAGGCCCAGGGCTTCCGGCAGGTCCTTCCACAACACGTGCTGGAGGCTCTCCGTCAGCGCGAGGAACCCGAACGCCGCCGCACAGACCGGCACTCCGAGCAGGGCCGACGCCACCAGCAGCACCGCGTAGCGGCGGCTGCGCACCAGGGCGAGAGGATCGCCGACCGCTCCCGTCGCGGCGCCGGAACCCGGGCGGGGGCCGGGCGACGGAGAAGGGGTGCCGGACCCGGCTGCCATACGCTGCGCCTCCTCGCCCCGGCCCCGCCGGGCCCTCACCTGCCCCCACCGGCTCTGACACGCCCTCCCGGGGCGACGACCGGAACGGGACGCGCCACTGTGGCACGGGAGGCGGCCGGTCCGGTTCGGCGGCGCGCGGGTCCCGCCGTACCGGGCCCGAACGGCGCCGGGTAGTGCGCCCGGACGGAGCCCTCCCGCCCCGGGGCCCGGGCTCTCGGCCACGCCCGGGGGCGCGCCGCCCCCGGGCACTGCTAACGTCGGGCCGCTGGCGAACGCAGGCAGACGGAGGGTGGCAGCCGGTGACAGGCAAAAGCGGCCGCAGCGCGGGGACTTTCGTCGCGGTTCTCACCGCGCTGGCCTTCGCCGTGGTGTCCTTCCTCGCCTTCCAGGCGGCCGCCGCCCAGGACGACGGGCACACGGCCCCGAACGGCGCGGGCACCGGGGCGAACGGCTCCCCCACCCCCAGCGCGTCCGCCCTGGACCGCAAGGAGTCCGAACGCGTCCTGCCCGCCGACTCCGGCACCGGGGAACGCGTCGTCTACTCGCTGCGGCGCGACCGCGTGTGGCTGGTGGGCGCCAACGAACGGGTCTCCCGCACGTACGAGGTCTGGCCGGGCACGGTGGACCCGGAGCCTGACGCGTACGAGGTGACCTCGCGCACGGCGCAGGTCACCGGCACCGACGGCGTGCCGATCGAGAACGTGGTGATCTTCGGGTACGCGGACGGGACGGTCGTGGGCTTCAGCGCCGCGGCGGACGGCTCCCGTCCGGAGCTGGACCCGGCGAAGAAGACCGGCGGCATCCGGGAACGCACCGCGGACGGCGAGGCCATGTGGCGATTCGCCACCCCGGGCACCCCGGTGGTCGTCGTCCCCTGACGGTCGGGCGCGGGCGGCGGCACGGCACCGCAGGCGCCGGGAGCACGTGCGCGGGGACAGCCGGAAACCACCCGTACGGGCGACGCTCAGGCCGCGTCGCGACGCACCTGCGGCACGGCAGGACGCTCGGTGCCCGCCTCCTGCTCGGCTTCCGCCGCAGGGGCGTCCGGCGTGCGCGGCGGCCGGGAGACCGCGTCGGCGGCGACGCACGACGCGAGCAGCTCGCTCATGGTCGGCGACTGGTGCCACGCACGGGGGCGGACCCGCTCCTCTGCCGACATGGACACCTCCGAAGTTAGGCTGACCTAACCAGCTCTGGGCCTCCATGGGACCACGGGCGCGCCCACCTGCGCAACCTTTTTCCGACGCGCTGTCGGAAACCTTCACCGGGTGCGCGTCGCCCGTTCAGCCAAGGAGGGTCAGGTCCTCCCCCGACCAACGCCCGCCCACCGCGGTGACGACGACCCGGCGCACGTCGTCCACCCCGGCGTCCGCCTCGGCCGCCTCGGCCGCCTCGGCGCCCAGCGTGCGTGCGATGACGACGTGCAACCGGTCGTCGGCCAGCTCCTCGACCTTGCCCTCGCCCCACTCCACGACCACCACCGACTCCGGCAGCGAGACGTCCAGGTCGAGGTCCTCCATCTCCTCCAGGCCGCCGCCCAGCCGGTACGCGTCCACGTGCACCAGCGGCGGCCCGTCGGACAGCGAGGGGTGGACACGAGCGATCACGAACGTCGGCGAGGTCACCGCGCCGCGTACCCCCAGTCCTTCGCCGAGGCCGCGCGCCAGCGTGGTCTTGCCCGCCCCCAGTTCGCCGGTCAGCAGCACCAGATCGCCGGCCCGCAGCAGCTTCGCCAGCCGCCGGCCCAGCTCCCGCATCCGGTCAGCGGTCTCGATCTCGACGGCGTGCGCGGCCCGGACGGCGTGCGGCTGGGGGGCGCTGTGCTGCGGTGCTTCCATGGCTCCGGATGGTACGCGCCAGCAGCGCGGCGAGGTGCGCGTCGACCACCTCGGGCCGCTCCAGCGGAACCAGGTGCCCGGCCTCCTCGACGGCCACCAGCTCCGCCGTCCCGGCGGGCAGCGCGGCGGCGATGCGCTCGCTGTGCGGGAACGGCGTGAGCTCGTCCCGGTCGCCCGCCAGCACCAGCGCCGGGACGTTCCCGAAGGCCGCAAGCGCCGTCGTCTTCTCGTGAGCGGCGAAGGCGGGATAGAACTCGGCGACCACATCGACCGGCACCGACTCGATCATCCGTTCCACGAACCGGGCCACCGCCGGGTCCGCGTCCGCCGGACTGCCGAAGGAGTAGCGGCGCACCAGGGACGCGAAGACGTCGGAGGCCGCCTGCCGGCCGCGTTCCACCAGGGCGCTCTGCGCCGCCATCGCCCGCAGCACCCCCGGCGCCAGCCGCCGCGCAGCGCGCACCCCGGCGGCCGGCAGCCCGTAGGTGACCTCGCCCAGTTCGCCCGCCGAGGTGCTGAGCAGCGCCACGCCGGCCACCCGCTCGGCGACGTATTCCGCGTGGTGCTCGGCCAGCGCCATGACCGACATGCCGCCCATGGAGTGGCCGACCAGCACCACGGGCCCTTCCGGAACGGCCGCGTCCAGGACGGCCCGCAGGTCGTGGCCGAGCCGGTCGATGCTCACCGGGCGGCCTTCCGCGCCGCGGCCGGACCGGCCGTGTCCGCGCTGGTCCCAGTAGACGCACCGGTGCGTGCCGGCGGCGCGGAGCGCGGCGCGCTGGAAGTGCCAGGAGTCCTGGTCCAGGCAGTAGCCATGGGTGAAGACCACCGTGGGGGCGCCCGGGACCGGCGAGTCCGGCTCGTCGGTCTCGTAGTGGAGCTCCACGCCGTCGTCCGTCCACGCCGTGCCGGGGGTGCCCCGCAGCGTGCCGTACGGACCGGAGGCGTCCAGGGCGAGCCGCGCGCGGCGGCGTACGGCCCGGTTGACCGTCAGCCGCTCCGCCGCGAACCCGGCGGCGACCACGCCGACCACCGCGCCCGCGATGCCGGCCCGGCGCGCCCAGCCCGCCGGGCGCACGACGGCGCCCCCCGCCCCCTCGGCCATCCCCCTCAGCCCCCGACCGGCTCGGTCGCGCCTGGCTCGCCGGCTTCCGGCGCCTGGGCGTGCACGTGCACGCGGGGCACGCGGGTGCCGATGCGGGTGACGATCTCGTACCCGATGGTGCCCACCGCACGGGCCCAGTCCTCGGCGGTCGGCTCGCCCCGGTCGCCGGGCCCGAAGAGCACCGCCTCGTCCCCCGCCTGCGCGCTGTCCCCGCCGAGGTCGACGACGAACTGGTCCATGGCCACCCGCCCGGCCACCGTCCGCAGCTTCCCGGCGACCAGCACCGGACCGGTGCCCGACGCGTGCCGGGGCACGCCGTCGGCGTAGCCGGCCGGGACCAGCGCGAGCGTCGTGGCGCCCGGAGTGGTGTACGTGTGCCCGTACGAGACGCCGTGCCCGCCCGGCACCCGCTTGACGTTCGCCAGCGACGCGCTGAACGTCATCGCCGGGCGCAGCCCGAGGTCCGCGGCGACGCCCACCTCCGGCGACGGCGACAGGCCGTACACCGAGACCCCGGACCGTACGAGGTCGAAGTGCGACGCGGGCAGCGTCAGCGTGGCCGGCGAATTGGCCAGGTGCCGCACCTCCGGGTCCAGCCCGGCCCGGGCGGCGGTCGCCAGCGCCTCCCGGAAGGCGGCGAGTTGCAGAGCGATGGAGGGGTGGCCGGGCTCGTCGGCGCAGGCGAAGTGCGACCAGACGCCGGTGACCCGCACCGTGCCCTCGACCTCGGCGGCACGGGCGGCGGACACCAGGTCCGGCCAGTCGGCGGGCTGGCAGCCGTTGCGGCCCAGCCCGGTGTCGGCCTTGAGCTGCACGCGCGCCGTGACGCCGGAGGCGCGGGCGGCGGCGCGGATCTCCTCCAGCGCCCAGCGGCCGCTCGCCGACACGTCCAGGTCGGCCTCGATCGCCTCCCGCCACGGGCCGCCCGGTGTCCACAGCCAGCACAGGATGCGGCCAGTGTCACCCGCCGCGCGCAGCGCCAGCGCCTCCTCGGGGGTGGCCGTGCCCAGCCAGGACGCGCCCGCCTGCCGTGCGGCCCGGGCACACGGCACGGCGCCGTGCCCGTACCCGTCGGACTTCAGCACGGCCATCAGGCCGGCGCCGCCCGCCGCGTACCCGCGCAGCGCACGCACGTTGGCGCGCACCGCGCCGAGGTCGATCTCGGCGCGGGCGCGCCTGGTGCCCGCCGGCGGCGGGGACGGTGCCGGGAGCGGCGTGAGGTCCGTGTCGTTCACGCGCCCAGTCTCTCAGGAGCCGCACCCGACGGCTCCCGGCGACGTCAGCGCTCGGGCTTGGCGCCCCACACGTAGATCCGGTCGCCCTTGCCCAGCACCTGCCACAGCCGCTCCGCGTCCTCGTAACGGAGGTTGACGCAGCCGTGCGAGCCGGGGCCGGTGTAGAGGTCGTCGTACACGCCGTGCAGCGCCTGCCCGCCGTCGAAGTACTGGCTGAACGGCATCGGCGAGTCGTACAGCGTCGAGTGCTCGTGGCGCACCCGCAGGTAGACGTCGTGCCAGCCGGTGCGGGTCTCGTAGCCCGGCTTGCCGCTGCGGATCGGGACCGGGTCGTAGATCATCCGGTCCCCGTCCCGCACCCACATGATCTGCCGGCTCAGGTCCAGGCAGGCCACGACGCCGTCGCGGCGCGGACAGCCGCGCAGCTTCTCGGGGTGGGCGCGCGCCCAGCGGAGCGTCATCACCTTCCAGGTCACCGGCCCCGCGAAACCGCTGTTGGGGTAGATGCCGACCTTCGTCTGCCACTCCTGGATCGCCCTGCAGTCGGCCTTCGACTGCACACCGTCCTCCTCCAGCCCCAGGTAGCGCTCCACGAAGAGCTGGTACGGGCCCGTCGACGCGGTGCACGGCGGCAGCTTCGGCTTCGGCTCGTCCGCGCGGATCTGCTCACCCGGCGGCACGTACTCGATCAGCGAACTCCGCACGGCGTACTCGGCGCCCGGCGTGCGGGGCGTGGGACGGGCCCGCGTGGAGCCCTCCGGGGCGGCCGAGCCGGGACCGTCCCCGGCGGTGCTCGGCGGGAAGGATCCCTGGTCGGGCGTGCCCCGCTGGTACGGCTGCTTCTCCGGCAGGGGGTAGCCGGGAACGAGGTCGGCCTCGGGCACGTGGCCGCGGGGCATCGGGCCGTCGCCGGGTGCGGCGGTCGCGGCGCCGCCGGCGAGGACCAGGGGCAGGGCGGTCAGGGCGGCCAGCAGGGCCGCGCGGAGACGTGGGCGCTTGCGTGGGTTCGTCGAGTGCACGCCCCACCCCTCCCGCACCCCGCGTCCGCCGTGCACGGAGTTCCCCGCGTTCACCCCGCTGCGGCCCGCCTTTCCCCCGCCGGGAGCAACCGCGGCGGGCGGCACGGGGCGGGTCAGGAGACGTCGGACCAGGCCCGGGGGAGGGCGGCGGCGACGTCGCCGGCGGACGGCGGGGTGGGGGCGAGGCGGCCGGCGAGTCCGTGGAGATAGGCGCCGCAGGCCGCGGCGTCACGCGGAGCGAGGCCCGCCGCCAGCAGCGAGCCGATCAGACCGGACAGCACGTCGCCCGTCCCCGCCGTGGCGAGTCGCGGCGTGCCGGTGGGGTTGACGCGCACCGGGTCGGCGCCGTCCGGTGTGGCGACCAGGGTCGTCGAGCCCTTCAGCAGGGCCGTCACGCCGAACCGGGACGCCAGTGCGCGCACGGCCTTCAGACGCCCGGCCTCGACCTCCTCGCGGGTCTCGCCCAGCAGGGCCGCCGCCTCGCCGGCGTGCGGGGGCAGCAGGGTGGGCGCCTCGCGGCGCCGCACCGCGGCGGGGTCGAGCAGTCGCAGCCCGTCCGCGTCCACGAGGACCGGGACGGGCGACTCCAGCACGTCCTCCAGCGCGCCCTGCGGTCCCGAGCCGTCGCCGAGGCCCGGTCCGATCACCCACGCCTGCACCCGGCCCGCCTTGGAGGGCGCCGCGTCCGACACCAGCGCCTCCGGAAACCGCCGGACCACGTCGTCGGCGGCCGGACCGACGTACCGCACCGCACCGGCGCCGCCGTGCAGGGCGCCCGCGACGGCCAGCACCGCCGCCCCCGGGTAACGGGCGGAGCCTGCGACCAGGCCGACGACGCCACGCCGGTACTTGTCGCTCTCCGCGGACGGCCGCGGCAGCAACGCGGCCACGTCGGGGTGCTGGAGCGCCTCCAGTTCGGGACGTTCCGGCAGGTGCGGGCCGAGGCCGATGTCCACCAGCCGCAGCGCGCCCGCGTGCCCGGCGGCCGGGTCGACCAGCAGGCCCGGCTTGTACGCGCCGAACGTCACGGTGGCAGCCGCCCGTACGGCCGCGCCGCACACCTCCCCACTGTCGGCGTCCACCCCGCTGGGCAGGTCCACCGCCACCACCGGCACCCCGGCCTCCTCGACGCGCCGCACCAGCGCCTCCGCGTCGGGACGGAGGCCGCCCGTGCCGCCGATGCCCACGATGCCGTCCACGACCAGGTCGGCTCGCGCGACGGCCGTTCCGGCCGCGTCCGGGCCCGTCGTACGGCCGCCCGCGCCCCGGAGGGCGGCGAGTCCGCCGGGGTGCGCCCGGTCCGGTGCGAGGAGTACGGCCGTCACCCCGGCGCCGCGCCGCGCCAGCCGCGCGCCGGCGTACAACGCGTCGCCGCCGTTGTCACCGCTGCCGACGAGCAGCACCACGCGCGCACCGTAGGTCCGGTGCAGCAGGCCCGCGCAGGCCGCCGCCAGCCCGGCCGCCGCGCGCCGCATCAGCGCCCCCTCCGGCAGCTGAGCCATCAACTCCCGCTCGGCCGCCCGCACACTCTCCACGTCGTACGCAGTCCTCATGCGTCCAAGTGTGACCGCTGGGACGCGTCGGCACGCACCCTCGAAGCCACCCGCCCGGCGGGGGGACGTGACGGGGACCGGCTCAGCCCTCGGCGACGACGACGGCGGAGGCGACGCCCGCATCGTGGCTGAGGGACACGTGCCAGTGCCGGACGCCGAGTTCGGCGGCGCGGGCGGCGACGGTGCCGCGGACCGCGAGGGAGGGCTGCCCGGAATCGGCGACGACGACCTCCGCGTCCGTCCAGCGCAGACCCCGCGGTGCGCCGAGGGCCTTCGCCAGGGCCTCCTTGGCAGCGAAGCGCGCGGCCAGCGAGGCGACGCCGCGCGGGTCGCCGTCCGGCAACGTCCGTTCGGCGTCGACGAAGAGCCGGTCCGCGAGCTGCGGCGTGCGTTTCAGCGCGGCCGCGAACCGGTCGATCTCCGCAACGTCGATGCCCACCCCGATGATCATGCCTGCCCGCCGACCGTCACTCCACCGTCACGGACTTCGCCAGATTGCGCGGCTGATCCACCTCGTTGCCGCGGGCGGTGGCCAGTTCGCAGGCAAAGACCTGCAGCGGCACGGTGGCGACCAGCGGCTGGAGCAGGGTCGGCGTCTGCGGGATCTCGATGAGGTGGTCGGCGTACGGGCGGACCGTCGCGTCGCCCTCCTCGGCGATGACGATCGTGCGGGCGCCGCGGGCGCGGATCTCCTGGATGTTGGACACGATCTTGTCGTGCAGGACGGAACGGCCGCGCGGAGACGGGACCACCACGACGACCGGCAGGTCCTCCTCGATCAGGGCGATCGGCCCGTGCTTCAGCTCGCCGGCGGCGAATCCCTCGGCATGCATGTAGGCGAGCTCCTTGAGCTTGAGCGCGCCCTCCATGGCAACGGGGTAGCCGACGTGACGGCCGAGGAACAGCACGGTGTTCTTGTCGGCCAGGCCGCGCGCCAGCTCCCGCACGGGCTCCATGGTGGTGAGGACCTCCTCGACATGGGTGCCCATGGCGGAGAGTTCCTTGATGACGGCGAGGACCTCGTCGCCCCACTTGGTGCCGCGCACCTGGCCCAGGTAGAGGGCCACCAGATAGCAGGCGACGAGCTGGGTGAGGAAGGCCTTGGTGGAGGCGACCGCTACCTCGGGGCCGGCGTGCGTGTAGAGCACGGCGTCGGACTCGCGCGGGATGGTCGAGCCGTTGGTGTTGCAGATGGCGAGGACCTTCGCGCCCTGCTCGCGGGCGTGCCGCAGGGCCATCAGGGTGTCCATGGTCTCACCGGACTGGCTGATGGCGATCACCAGCGTCCGCGAGTCCATGATCGGGTCTCGGTAGCGGAACTCGCTGGCCAGCTCGGTCTCGCAGGGGATGCGGGTCCAGTGCTCGATCGCGTACTTGGCGATCATTCCGGCGTGGAACGCGGTGCCACAGGCGACGATGACGACCTTCTCGATCTCGCGCAGCACCGGGTCGGGAATGCGGACCTCGTCCAGCCGCAGTTCGCCAGCCGCGTCGATGCGGCCGAGCAAGGTGTCGGCGACCGCCTTGGGCTGCTCGGCGATCTCCTTCAGCATGAAGTAGTCGTAGCCGCCCTTCTCGGCGGCGGAGGCGTCCCAGTCGACGTGGTAGCGGCGCACGTCCGCGGTGGCGCCGTCGAAGTCGGTGACCGTCACACCCTCCCGGCGCAGCTCCACGACCTGGTCCTGACCCAGCTCGATGGCTTCGCGGGTGTGGGCGATGAACGCGGCGACGTCGGAGGCGAGGAAGTTCTCGCCGTCGCCGACGCCGACGACCAGCGGCGAGTTGCGCCGGGCGCCGACCACGACATCCGGGTCGTCGGCGGAGACGGCGACGAGCGTGAACGCCCCCTCCAGGCGACGGCACACCTGCCGCATGGCTTCGGCGAGGTCGCCACTGGCGGAGAAGCACTCGGCGAGCAGGTGCGAGACGACCTCGGTGTCGGTCTCGGACAGCAGCTCGTGGCCGCGCTCGGCCAGCTCCTCCCGGAGCAGGGCGAAGTTCTCGATGATGCCGTTGTGCACGACGGCGACGCGCCCGGCGTTGTCCAGGTGCGGATGGGCGTTGGTGTCGGTGGGGCCGCCGTGGGTGGCCCACCGCGTATGACCGACGCCCGCAGGGCCGCTCGGCAGCGGCCGGTCGCTCAGCTCCTTCTCCAGGTTGGCGAGCTTGCCCGCCTTCTTCGCCGCAGCCATCCCGCCGTCGGCGAGCACCGCCACTCCGGCCGAGTCGTAGCCCCGGTACTCCAGCCGGCGCAGGCCGGCGATGACCACATCGAGGGCGGACTGCCCTCCCACGTAACCGACGATTCCGCACATGCGCAGCAGCCTACGTTGCGGCGGACCGCCCGCCGGTCACCCCTCGCGCGACATCCGGTCGACGGCGTCCTGTATGAGGTACTGGTACTCGGCCTCCTCGCAGCGTGGCTTGCTGCCGCTGCGGTAGAGGTCGAGGGTGTCGGCGAGATCCTCCGACAGGTCCTCGTCGGGGAGTTCGGCGGCGATCTCGTCGTAGACCGCGCTGGGGCCGTGCGGGCCGGGCGGCGGACCGGCGACGTCCGTACGGCCGCGGCGCAGCCGCATGCGCGGGATGGGCACGTGGAGCATGTCTCCCCCCGGGAGCGTCGCGGGTGAGGGAAACGTAGTGGAAGTCCGCGCGTGCGTACACCCTTTCCCCACGCCCGTGCGTGAATGAGGGAAGCGTCACGCGGTCGGCGCGTCACGCCTGCGAACGGTAGGCGCGCATGGCGAGGGGGAGGAAGACCGCGGCGATCGCCGCCGCCCACACCAGCGACCACATCACCGGCTGGCCGACCTCACCGCCGACCAGCAACCCGCGGAACGCGTCGGAGAGATGCGTCACCGGGTTGATGTCCACCCATGCCTGGAGCCAGCCCGGCATGGTCTCCACCCGCACGAACGCGCTGGAGGTGAAGGTGATCGGGAAGATCAGCGTGAACGCGAAGACCTGTACTTTCTCCGGGTCGCCCGCGAGCATGCCGATCAGCACCGCGCTCCAGGACACGGCGGCCGCGAACACCATCAGCAGCAGTGCCGCGCCGAGGAAGCCGCCCACACCCGTGGTGATCCGGAAGCCGAGCGCCGCGCCGAGCCCGATCATCAGCACCATCGCCCACAGCTGCTTCGCCAGGTCGGCGGTGATCCGCCCGAACAGCGGCGCGGACCGCGCGATGGGCAGGCTGCGCAGCCGGTCGAAGACGCCCTTGGTGAGGTCGCTGTTCAGGGACATGGCCGTGTACATCGACATGAACAAGGTGTTCTGCACGATGATGCCGGGCAGCGCGTACTGGAGGTACTCCTCCGGCGAACCGGCCATCTGGCCGCCGAACACGTAGGTGAACAGGAACACGAACATGATCGGCGTGATGCTGTAGTCGACCAGTTCGAGCGGGTTGTGCTTCACCGAGACCAGGCTGCGCCAGGCCATGGTGCCGGTCTGCCGCACCGCGGCCACCGGACGCACCCGGCCGGTCTTGGTCAGCGGCGCGGTGATCGTCGCAGCGGTCATGACGCACTCTCCACGGGCTCGGCAAGGGACTCCTCGGCGGCGGCTTCCTCGTCCTTCTGCGTTTCCGGCTCGGCCCGGTGGCCGGTGAGCGCCAGGAACACCTCGTCCAGGGAGGAGCGGCGCAGCGCCAGCTCTCCGACGGCGATCCCCTCCTGGTCCAGCCGCCGGACCACGGCCGGCATCAGCTCCGGCTCCATCACCGGCGCGGTGATGAACTCGCCCTCGATCTGGGTCTGCGGACCGGCCGCCTCGGCGACCAGGGCGGCGGCGGTGGCGAGGTCGGAGGCCTGCACCGGCCGCAACTGGAGCACCTGCCCGCCGACGGCCGACTTCAGCTCGTCGGGCGTGCCGTCGGCGATGACCCGGCCCTTGTCGATGACCACGATCTCGTCGGCGAGCCGGTCGGCCTCCTCCAGGTACTGGGTGGTGAGCAGCGCGGTGACGCCCTCGGCCACCAGGCCGCGCAGCATGTCCCACAGCTCTCCGCGGCTGTGCGGGTCGAGGCCGGTGGTCGGCTCGTCGAGGAAGAGGACCCGCGGCCTTCCGACGAGGCTGGCCGCCAGGTCGAGGCGCCTGCGCATGCCGCCGGAGAACGTCTTCACGGCGCGGCCGGCCGCGTCGCTCAACTGGAACCGCTCCAGCAGCTCGGCGGCCCGCGCCTTCGCCTCACGCCGCGATATGCCGAGGAGGCGGCCGATGAGGAGGAGGTTCTCCGTGCCCGTGAGGTTCTCGTCGACCGCGGCGTACTGGCCGGTGAGGCCGACGAGCGAGCGGACGAGGCCGGCCTCGCGCACCACGTCGTGGCCGGCGACCGTGGCCCGGCCGGCGTCGGGGCGGAGCAGCGTCGCGAAGATGCGGACGGCGGTCGTCTTTCCGGCGCCGTTGGGGCCCAGCAGGCCGAGCACCGTCCCGGTGCGGGCCGCCAGGTCCACCCCGGCGAGCGCCTCCGTCTCCTTGAACCGCTTGGCCAGGCCCTCGGCCTGGATCGCGTAACTCATGGCGTGGTCCCTTGTGGTCCGTGGGCGCCCGGGTGGCACCCACTCTCCACAACTGTGACTCCTGCGACTGACATTTCTCATCGAAGCCGGATTTGCCCGACCTTTGCGCAGGGCCCGCCGACGTCCCGTAGCACGACCGACACCCCCGTCCCGCCGAGCGGGAAGGGGGTGTCGGAGGGACGATGCGCCGCGCTCCGCGCGTGGGGCGTCGGCGGGCCCGGCGCCAGGCGGAGGCGTCAGCCGGACACGTCAGCCGAGGGAGCGCTTGACGGCGTCGGCGAGACGGTCGGCGACGTCGCGGGCGACGTCCAGCTCGGGAGCCTCGACCATGACGCGCACCAGCGGCTCCGTGCCGGAGGACCGCAGCAGCACGCGCCCGGTTTCGCCGAGCTCGCGCTCGGCCTCCTGGACAGCCGTCGCGAGCTCTGCCGACGTGCCGACGCGGGCCTTGTCCACGTCCCGCACGTTGACCAGCACCTGCGGGAGCCGTTCCATGACGGACGCGAGGTCGGTCAGCGTACGACCGGTGGCCGCGACGCGGGCGGCCAGCAACAGGCCGGTCAGCGTACCGTCGCCGGTGGTGGCGTGGTCCAGGACGATGACGTGGCCGGACTGCTCGCCGCCGAGGGTAAAGCCGTTCCGCTTCATCTCCTCCAGCACGTAGCGGTCGCCGACGGCGGTCTGGACGAGTTCGACGCCCTCCCGCTTCATCGCCAGCTTGAAGCCGAGGTTGGACATGACGGTCGCGACGACGGTCCCGCCGCGGAGCGTGCCGGCCTCCTTCATGGCGAGGCCGAGGACGGCGAGGATCTGGTCGCCGTCGATCTCGTTGCCGTCGGCGTCGACGGCCAGGCAGCGGTCGGCGTCGCCGTCGTGGGCGACGCCCAGATCCGCGCCGTGCGCGGCGACCGCGGCGCGCAGGCCGTCCAGGTGCGTGGAGCCGCACTCGTCGTTGATGTTGAGGCCGTCGGGCTCGGTGCCGAGCGTGACGACGACCTCCGCGCCGGCGCGGGCGAACGCCTCGGGAGAGACACGGGCGGCCGCGCCGTGCGCGCCGTCGATGACGACCTTGAGGCCGTCGAGGCGGTTGGGGAGCACGCCGACGAGGTGGGCGACGTAGTTGTCGAAGCCCTCGTCGTAGTCGCGGACGCGGCCGACGCCGGCCCCGGTGGGGCGGTCCCACGGCTCGCCGGAGGCGTGCTCGCGGTACTTGGTCTCGATACGGTCCTCGAGCTCGTCCGCGAGCTTGTGACCGCCACGCGCGAAGAACTTGACGCCGTTGTCCGGCATCGGATTGTGGCTGGCGGAGAGCATCACGCCGAGGTCCGCGCCGAGCGAGCCGGTGAGGTAGGCGACCGCGGGCGTCGGCAGCACGCCGACCCGCAGCACGTCGACGCCGGCGCTGGCCAGCCCGGCCACCACGGCGGCCTCCAGGAACTCCCCGGACGCGCGCGGGTCCCGTCCGACCACCGCCACCGGGCGGTGCCCCTCGAACGTCCCCGCCTCGGCGAGCACGTGCGCCGCCGCGACCGACAGGCCGAGTGCCATCTCGGCCGTCAGGTCCTCGTTGGCGACGCCGCGCACCCCGTCCGTACCGAAGAGTCGTCCCACGTGTGTTCCTCCGCGTTCGCGGTGCCGGAGACTCGCCGCTCCGCCACCGATGTCCGATGTCCGCCCCGTACGCCTCCGTCCCACGCCCCGGCCGTACGCCCGTACGACGGACGCCCCGTCGGCACCGAGGTGCCGACGGGGCGTCTGCAGGGCGGCTCCAGCCAGCGCGGGCGTCAGCGCTTGCTGTACTGCGTGCCCTTGCGGGCCTTCTTCAGACCGGCCTTCTTGCGCTCGACGGCGCGGGCGTCACGGGTCAGGAAGCCGGCCTTCTTGAGCGGGCCGCGGTTGTTGTCCACGTCCGCCTCGTTGAGGGCACGGGCCACGCCGAGGCGCAGCGCACCGGCCTGACCGGAGATGCCGCCGCCCGCGATGCGGGCCACGACGTCGTAGCGGTCGTCGAGCTCGAGCACCTTGAAGGGCTCGTTGACTTCCTGCTGGTGCACCTTGTTGGGGAAGTAGCCCTCGAGGGTGCGACCGTTGATCTTCCACTTGCCGCTGCCCGGGATGATCCGGACGCGGGCGATGGCGTTCTTGCGGCGACCGGTGCCGGCGGCCGGCTGCGGCTCGCCGAAGCTGGACGCCAGGGATTCGGAGGTGTACTCCGCCGGGGCCTCGGGGGTCTCGGTGGTGTACTCCTGCACGTCCTCGACAGGGGCCTCAGGGGTGGTCTCGGCCACGATTCTCCTCAGATTCTCTTCGTCGTAAGGGGTGGCCGGACTTACTGCGCGACCTGGCTGATCTCGAACGGAACGGGCTGCTGGGCCGCGTGCGGGTGCTGGTCACCCGCGTAGACCTTCAGCTTCGAGAGCATCTGGCGGCCCAGGGTGTTCTTCGGGAGCATGCCCTTGACGGCCTTCTCGACGGCCTTCTCGGGGCTCTTCTCCAGCAGCTCGTCGTAGCGGACGGACCGCAGACCGCCCGGGTAGCCGGAGTGGCGGTAGGCCATCTTCTGGGTCCGCTTGTTGCCGGACAGGTGCACCTTGTCGGCGTTGATGACGATGACGAAGTCACCAGTGTCGACGTGGGGCGCGTAAACCGGCTTGTGCTTACCCCTCAGAAGGGTGGCGGCCTGAGTGGCGAGCCGGCCCAGGACGACGTCCTGGGCGTCGATGACGTGCCACTGGCGCTGAACGTCGCCGGGCTTGGGGCTGTACGTACGCACGGTATTGGCCTTCGCTTCTTCAGTGAACTGTGGTCTCCCCCGGCCGCTAGGCCGTGGGGACGGGTCCTGACAGGGCCACCTGTGCAGGTCACGACAGCATCGACCGCACGCGGATGACGCAGTCCGGGAGTGCGGTCGCCGGTGACCGGCGGTGTGGCCGGTGTAAGGGCCCCTCACGTGAGAATGAGCAAGCCAATACACACAACGAACTGGCAGAATACCGGGCCGCCGAACGCCGGTCAAAACACGGTGACGGCGTACGCCGCGCTGCCGCCCACGGCGGGTCCCGTCGCACGGGCGCACGCGCGTGCCGTCACGCCCCTCCGCCCTTCGTTCACCGAGCTTCCGCCGGGGGCCGCCGCGGCCGACGACAGGTTCTCGGCGTGCGGCGGCGTGCGGAAGGGGCTGCGACGCCGCCCGTCGGCCCTCGCGGCTCGGACCTACCGCACCCGCGCGACGCGTCCCTCGTCCCAGACGGGCTCCGGCGCCTCCCGCAGGCGACCGTCGGAGCCGAAGACCAGGAAGCGGTCGAAGGAGCGGGCGAACCAGCGGTCGTGCGTGACGGCCAGCACCGTTCCCTCGTAGCGTTCCAGCCCTTCCTGCAGGGCCTCCGCGCTCTCCAGGTCCAGGTTGTCGGTCGGCTCGTCCAGCAGCAGCGCCGTCGTGCCCGCCAGCTCCAGCAGCAGGATCTGGAAGCGGGCCTGCTGCCCGCCGGACAGCTTGTCGAAGGGTTGCTCGGCCTGCGCCGTCAGCTCGTACCGGCGCAGCGCGTTCATCGCCGTGCCCCGGTCGCGGGCGTACTCCTCCCACAGGATGTCCCGCAGTCGGCGGCCCTCCAGTTCCGGGTGCGCGTGAGTCTGCGCGAAGTGCCCCGGGACGACGCGGGCGCCCAGCCGCCAGCGCCCCGTGTGGGAGACCGGGTGCTCGGGGTCCCCCGCGAGCAACCGCAGGAAATGCGACTTGCCGGAGCCGTTCGACCCGAGCACGGCGACCCGCTCGCCGTAGAAGACCTCCAGGTCGAACGGCTGCATCAGCCCGGTCAGCTCCAGCTGCTCGCAGGTGACCGCGCGTACGCCGGTGCGGCCGCCGCGCAGCCGCATTCGGATGTCCTGCTCGCGCGGGGGCTCCTGCGGCGGGCCGGCCTCCTCGAACTTCCGCAGCCGGGTGCGGGCGGCCTGGAGACGGGAGGCCATGTCGGAGTTGAAGGCCGCCTTCTGCTTGTACATGTTCACGAGCCGCTTGAGCTGGGCGTGCTGCTCGTCCCAGCGGCGGCGCAACTCCTCGAAGCGGGCGAACCGCTCGCGCCGCGCCTGGTGATACGTGCCGAAGCCGCCGCCGTGCACCCACACGTCACTCCCGGCCGGGCTGGGCTCCACGCTGACGATCTTGTCCGCGGCGCGGGCCAGCAGCTCCCGGTCGTGGGAGATGAAGAGCACCGTCTTGCGGGTCTCCCGGAGCTGCTCCTCCAGCCAGCGCTTGCCGGGGACGTCGAGGTAGTTGTCCGGCTCGTCGAGCAGCAGCACCTCCTCGGTGCCGCGCAGCAGCAGCTCCAGGACGAGGCGCTTCTGCTCTCCGCCGGAGAGCGTGGTCACCTTGCGCCACTGCGCCTTCTCGTACGGCACGCCCAGGGCGGCGGTGGTGCACACGTCCCACAACGTCTCGGCCTCGTAGCCCTGCGCCTCGGCCCAGTCGGCGAGCGCCTGCGCGTACGCCATCTGGGCGGCCTCGTCGTCCACGGTCATGATCGCGTGCTCCGCCTCGTCCACGGCGCGGGCGGCGGTGCGGATGCGGGGCGGGGAGACGGAGACCAGCAGGTCGCGCACGGTCCGGTCGTCCCTGACCGACCCGACGAACTGCGGCATCACGCCGAGTCCGCCGGAGACGGTGACCGTGCCGCCGTGCGGAGTCAGCTCGCCGGAGATCAGGCGCAGCAGGGTCGTCTTGCCGGCGCCGTTCGCCCCGACCAGCGCGACCGACGCGCCCTCGCCGACGCGGAACGAGGCGTCGGCGAGCAGCATCCTCCCGTCCGGAAGGAAGTACTCCACATGTGCCGCCTCGACGTGTCCCATCCGGCCGATTCTGGCCGTCTGTCCCGACGCGGCCAACCGATTTACCGTGAGGCCCGTGACGGACACCGAGGCGATACGGACCGACCCGCTGGTGCAGTGCTCCCTGACGGAGCTGCGCCGCCGCACGAGCACGAAGTGGCGCACCCATCCCGCGGACGTGCTGCCCCTGTGGGTGGCCGAGATGGACGTGCCGCTCGCCGAGCCGATCGCGCAGGCGTTGCGCGAGGCCGTGGACCTGGGCGACACCGGGTACGCGGAGGGACCAGGCCCCTATGCGGCGGCTCTGGACGGCTTCGCCGCGAAGCGCTGGGGATGGCGCGTGCCGGCCGACCGGATCCGGCTGGTGCCGGACGTGATGCAGGGCGCGGCCGAGCTGCTGCGGCTGGTCACCCGTCCGGGCGATGCGGTGGTCCTGAGTCCGCCGGTGTACACGCCGTTCTTCCAGACCGTGGCCCGGCTCGGGCGCCGGCTGGTCGAGGCCCCGCTGGGCGCGGACGGGCGGCTGGATCTCGACGTGCTGGATGCGGCGTTCCGCACGGCCGTCACGGGCGGGGGCCGCGCAGCGTACCTCCTGTCCAGCCCGCACAACCCGACCGGCACGGTGCACACGGCCGACGAGCTGGCCGCCGTGGCGCGGCTCGCCGAGACGCACGGAGTGCGGGTGATCGCGGACGAGATCCACGCCCCGCTGGTCCCGGCGGGCGCGACGTTCACCCCCTATCTGACCGTGCCGGGCGCGGAACGCGGCTACGCGCTGTTCTCGGCGTCCAAGGCGTGGAACCTGGCCGGTCTCAAAGCCGCCGTCGCTGTGGCCGGCGAGGCGGCGGCCGACGACCTGGCCCGGATGCCCGCCGAGGTGCAGAACGGCGCCTCGCACTTCGGCGTGCTCGCGCACGTGGCCGCGCTGCGGGACGGCGGAGCCTGGCTGGACTCCCTGCTCGACGGCCTGGCGGCGAACCGCACCCTGCTCGCGGACCTGCTGGCAGAGCGACTGCCGGACGTGCGGTGGCGGGAGCCGGAAGGCACGTTCCTGGCCTGGCTGGACTGCGCGGCACTGGGTCTCGGCGACGACCCGGCCGCGGCGTTCCTGGGACGGGGCCGGGTCGCCGTGGTGCCGGGCCACGTCTTCGGCTCCTCGGGCGCCGGACACGTCCGCCTCAACTTCGGGACGACCCCGGAGATCCTCTCCGAGGCCGTCACCCGCCTGGCCGCCACCCGGAGCTGACGCCGCCGGGCGGTAGGAGCCGTCCCGGAGCGTCCCGTGCCCCACAGCGGAGCGCTGCCCTGTGTAAGGACGGATGCCTCCCCTTCCCCGCTCCCGCGCACGCGGTCCCCCGCCCCGGCAACGAGGCGGAGCGCCGGTTCCCGGCCGACGTGCCCGGCCCGGTCCACGCCGCGGAACGCGCCGCCCGACCGGCCCGCCGGACGCGCGGGCGGGCGGCCGGGAGGGGCCGGAATCGGTGGTCCCGCGCGGCGGGAAGTGTGCCGTCGCGGGCGAGGGGGAACCGCCATACGATGACCGAGGACGGGCGCCGGCCGGTGACCGTCCGCGACCCGCACCACGAACGCCGTACGCCACCGCGAACCGTTCACCTGCGAGGGGAGCCTCCGTGGCCCGTGCGCATCCCGTCCCGAGCGGAGGCCCGCTCACCGAGTACGAGGCCGCGGCCCACATCCGGGGCATCTGCTTCAAGACCGGCCCGCCCCGCCGTCTCGGCGTGGAGCTCGAATGGCTGGTGCACGACCTGCACGCCCCTCCGCCGGGGCGCACCGGCTCCCGACGCCCGCACCCGCGCGCCGCCACGACCCCCACCCGCCCACCGCTCGACCGCCCGCCCCTCGGCCGGCAGGGCGACCGCCCACCGCTCGACCGCACCGCCCTCGACCCGGCCCGGTTCGAGGCCGCCTACGCCGCTCTCCGCGCCACGCCGCTGCGCTCCGCGCTCACCGTCGAGCCCGGCGGCCAGATCGAGCTCAGCTCGCTGCCCGCGGGCTCCCTCACCTCCTGCCTCCGGTCCCTCCACACGGACCTGGCCGCCGTACGCGCGCGGCTGGGCGAGCACGGCCTCGCCCTCGTCGGTCACGGACTCGATCCGTACCGTCCGTCCCGGCGCCTGCTGGACCTACCGCGCTACCGCGCGATGGAGGCGTACTTCGACCGCTCCGGACCGGCCGGGCGGGCCATGATGTGCAGTTCGGCGTCCGTGCAGGTGTGCGTGGACGCGGGCACGGAGGAGCCCGGACCGCTCGGCTACGCCCGCCGCTGGCTGCTGGCGCACCTGCTGGGCGCCGTTCTGGTCGCCGCGTTCGCCAACTCTCCGCTGCACCGGGGGCGGCGCACCGGCTGGCGGTCGACCCGGCAGGCCGTGTGGGCGGCGATCGACAACGGCCGCACCCTCGCCCCCGCGCCCGGCCGCGACCCGCGCGCCGCCTGGACCGCCTACGCGCTGGACGCCCCCGTGCTGTGCGTCCGGGCGGCGGAACCGGACGAACCGTGGGAGCTCCCGCCGGACTGCGGCTACTCGTTCCGCGCCTGGCTGCGCGGAGCCGGTCCGCGGCCGCCCACCGTGGAGGATCTCGACTACCACCTGACGACGCTGTTCCCTCCCGTGCGGCCGCGCGGGCACCTGGAACTGCGGATGATCGACGCCCAGCCCGGTGACGACGGCTGGATCGTGCCGACGGCGGTGGCCACGGCGCTGTTCGACGATCCGGCCGCCGCCGAGAGCGTCTACCGCACGCTGAAGCCCCTGGGGGACATGGCGGGGCCGTCGCCCGCGCCGCGCAACCCGCTGTGGCGGCGCGCCGCGCGGTACGGGCTCACCGACCCGGAGCTGCACGCCGCCGCCCGCGCCTGCTTCGCCGCCGGCCGCGAGGCGCTGCCCCGCCTCGGCGCCGGGCCGGAGGTGCTGGCGGCCGTCGACCGGTTCCGCGAGCGGTACGTCGAGCGGGGCCGGTGCCCCGCCGACGACGTGCTGGACGCGTGGCGCCCGCGGCCCCCGACCGCCCAGCGCACCCCCCGCCCCGCCGTTCTCGCTGACCCCGCAGACCCCGCCGGCACCACCACGGACGTACCGAGGGAGAGCCGCCCATGACCACCGCCGAGGACCGGACGGTCCCGTACGACCCCGAGGTGCTGCGCGCCCGGGCCCTGGAGACGCTGCTCGCGGCCCGCGCCCGCACCACCGGACTGACCGACTGCGTCGACGAGCACGACCTGACGGCGCAGCACTCTCCCTTGATGTCCCCGCTGGTCTGGGACCTGGCGCACATTGGCAACCAGGAGGAGCAGTGGCTGCTCCGCGCCGTGGGCGGACGCGAGGCCATCCGGCCCGACATCGACCCGCTGTACGACGCCTTCGAGCATCCGCGCGCCGCCCGCCCCTCCCTGCCGCTGCTCTCCCCCGCCGAGGCACGCTCCTATGTCGCCGAGGTACGCGGCCGGGCGCTGGACGTGCTGGAGGCCAGCCCGCTGCGCGGCACCGGTCTGCTGGACGGCGGCTTCGCGTTCGGCATGATCGCCCAGCACGAGCAGCAGCACGACGAGACGATGCTGATCACCCACCAGCTGCGCCGCGGCCCGGCGGCGCTGACCGCTCCCCAGCCGCCCCCGGCACCGGGCGACGCGGCGCTCCTCCCGCCCGAGGTGCTCGTCCCGGGCGGGCCGTTCGTCATGGGCACGGACACCGAGCCCTGGGCCCTGGACAACGAACGCCCCGCCCACCGCAGGAACGTTCCGGCGTTCTTCCTGGACACCCTGCCGGTGACCAACGCCGCCTACGCCCGCTTCCTGGAGGACGGCGGCTACGACGACCCCCGCTGGTGGACGGAGGCCGGCTGGGAGCACGTACGGCGGTACGGTCTGTACGCGCCCCGGTTCTGGTCCCGGGAGGGCGGCCAGTGGCTGCGCGACCGGTTCGGCGTCACCGAACCCGTGCCGCCCGAGGAACCCGTGCTGCACGTGTGCTGGTACGAGGCCGACGCGTACGCCCGCTGGGCCGGGCGACGGCTGCCCACCGAGTCCGAGTGGGAGAAGGCCGCCCGCCACGACCCGGCGACCGGCCGGTCCCGCCGCTACCCGTGGGGCGACGCCGACCCCGGCCCGCGGCACGCCAACCTCGGGCAGCGGCACCTGCGTCCCGCACCCGCGGGCGCCTACCCCGAGGGCGCGTCCCCACTGGGCGTACGGCAGTTGATGGGCGACGTGTGGGAGTGGACGGCGTCGGACTTCCTTCCCTACCCGGGCTTCCGCGCGTTCCCGTACCGCGAGTACTCCGAGGTGTTCTTCGGCGGCGACTACAAGGTGCTGCGCGGCGGGTCGTTCGCCGTGGACGGCGTCGCCTGCCGGGGCACGTTCCGCAACTGGGACCACCCGGTGCGGCGGCAGATCTTCTCCGGCTTCCGCACCGCGCGCGACGCGAGCCCCCGTGCCGACGGCGAGGAGGTGACCGCCTGATGTGCCGTCACCTCGCCTACCTCGGGCCGCCGGTCGCACTGCGCGAGGTGCTGCTGGCCCCCGCCCACTCGCTGTACCGCCAGTCCTGGGCTCCGCGCCGGCAGCGGTACGGGACCGTCAACGCCGACGGTTTCGGCGCCGGCTGGTACGCGCCCGACGACCCGGTGCCCGCCCGCTACCGCCGCTCCGGGCCGGTGTGGGGCGACCCGTCGTTCCAGGACCTGTGCCGGGTGGTCCGCTCGCACGCCGTGCTGGCCGCGGTCCGCGACACCACCGAGGGCTGCGTCGCTGACGAGTCGGCCGCCGCCCCGTACGCCGCCGGGTCGTGGCTGTTCAGCCACAACGGCGCCCTGGACGGCTGGCCCGCCTCCGTCGTCGGCCCGGCCGCCACCCTCTCCACCGCCGAACTGCTCGCCCTGGAGGCACGCTGCGACTCCGCGCTCGCCTGGGCACTGGTCCAGCACCGGCTCCGGTCCTCCGGGAGCAGCCCGGGCGACGCCCTCGCAGGCGTCACGCGCGAACTCGCCGCGGCGGCCCCCGCCTCCCGGCTCAACTTCCTTCTCACCGACGGCCGCACCATTGCCGGCACCGCGTGGGGCGACGAGCTGTGGTACCTGCACCTCGGTGACCGCTCCCTCGTCGTGGCGTCCGAGCCGTACGACGACGACCCGCGCTGGGCGACCGTGCCCGACCGCCATCTGCTCACCGGCGACCCGTCCGCCGTCCACCTCACCCCACTCGACGAGCACGCCGGAGACCGCCCGGTTCACCCCTCCGTCCACCCGCAGCACGCCCGCACGGAGCACGCCCGCCGTGCCCAGCGACAGGAGCCCGCACTGTGAGCCCCTTCTCCCTCACCCGCACCCTGCCGCCGGACGCCACCGCCGCGGCCCTCCGCGCCGACGTGCAGCAGGGCTTCGCCCTGCGGCCCAAGGAGTTGCCGCCGCGGTGGTTCTACGACGCCCGCGGCAGCGAACTGTTCGAGGAGATCACGCGGCTGGACGTCTACTACCCGACCCGCGCCGAACGGGAGATCCTCCAGGCCCGCGCCACCGAGATCGCGGACGTCACCCGGGCCCGCACTCTGGTGGAACTGGGCTCCGGCTCCTCCGAGAAGACCCGCCTCCTCATCGACGCCCTCACCGCGCGCGGCGGCCCCCCGCACTACGTACCGGTGGACGTCAGCGAGTCCGCACTGACCGGCGCCGGAAAGGCCCTGCTCAGCGACCACCCCGGCCTCACCGTGGACGCCCTGGTCGCAGACTTCTCCACTGCGCCCGCGCTCCCCGCCACCCCCGGCCCGCACCTGATCGCCTTCCTCGGCGGCACCCTCGGCAACCTGGTTCCAGGGGAACGCGCCGGCTTCCTCCGTATGGTGTGCTCGCTGCTCGGCGACGAGGACGCGCTGCTGCTGGGCACCGACCTGGTCAAGGACCCGGCGACCCTGGTCGCCGCCTACGACGACGAGCAGGGCGTCACCGCCGCCTTCAACCGGAACGTGCTCGCCGTGCTCAACCGCGAACTGGACGCCGACTTCGCACCCGAAGACTTCGACCACGTCGCCGTCTGGGACGCGGAACACGAATGGATCGAGATGCGACTGCGCGCGCGGAGCGCGGTCACCGCGAAGATCCCGGCCCTGGACCTGACGGTCGACTTCGCGGCCGGGGAGGAGCTGCGCACCGAGGTCTCGGCCAAGTTCCGCGAGGCGGGCGTACGGGAGGAGCTGTCCGCAGCCGGCCTCACCCTGCGGCACTGGTGGACCGATCCGGGCGGCCGGTTCGCCCTGTCCCTCGCCTCGCCCGCGTAGGCCGCACCCCCCGCTCCTCGGGCCCACACAGCCGTACTCCGCCGCACGCGTGCGGCGGAGTACGGCTTAGGATGCGGCGCATGAGTTTCAGCCAGGGTGATCCGTTCGGGCGCGGCGGAGCCGGGAGTCCGGGAGGTTCGGGGGGATCCACGCCGGACTGGGCCGCGCTCGCCGAGGAGTCGGAGCGCAAGCGCGCCAGCAAACGGCGCTGGCTGATGATCGGCGGCGGCGCCCTGGCGACGGTCGCGGTCGCGGGCGTCGTCGCGGTGGCCGTGGTCAGCGAGAACGGCGACCCGGAGGACAAGCCGTCGCAGTCCCTCCCCACGCCGGAGGACCTGCCGTCGAGCCCTCCGCAGCCGGAGCCCACCTTCGAGAAGGAGCTGCCGCCCGCTCCGCCGCAGGACTACCTGAAGAACCCGGAGAAGGACAAGGCACCCATCGACACGGGCACGCTCTTCCCGGACACGACGATCACCGTCAACGGCCGCGAGTACACCCGCGAGGCCGTCGACTCCACGAAGAAGTGCACCGCCTCCGCCCAGGGCGGTCTCGGCTCGGTGCTGGAGAAGAACGACTGCCGGGAGATGTTCCGCGCCACCTTCGTCCGCGACGGGCTGGCCTTCACCCTGGGCATCGCGGTCTTCGACTCCGAGAAGGACGCCTCCGCCGTCAAGTCCGGCTACGAGCCGAATGTCGAGTCCCTGTCCGGCGGCGACGTGCCCACGTACTGCCGCACGGTCGTCTGCCGTACCACCGTCAACTCGCTCGGCCGGTACGCCCTGTTCACCATCTCCGGCCACACCGACGGCAAGCCCGCCGGCGACGACGACGAGCCCGCCAAGCAGGTGGCCGTCGACGGCTCCAACTACGGCTACTCCCGCCTCATCGACCGCGGCGAACGCCAGGCCGCCGCCGACGCCTCCGCGGACTGAGCCCGGCCGGCGGAAGCGTGCGGCCACCCCGCACCGGGTGCGGGGCGACATCGCACGACCGCCGGATCAGCCGAGCTTGCCGAGCTGCGCCTCGACCACGGCCTCCGGGACTCCCCAGTCCCCGCCGCCCTCGCCGAGCAGCGCGGCGCCGTTCATCGCCATGAACGTGACGACCGTGTCACCGTCCCGGTAGACGGCGAACCTGGACATCGGGATCTTCTTGCCCTCGGTGTCGACCGTCACCGTGAACGTCGTCGCCTCGTCGGTGCCCCGTGCGGGGGCGTCCGGCACCACGTCGGTGACACCCTGCTTCTGCGGACCCACGGCGAAGCCGCCCTGACACGCGCCGGTCCAGTCCCGGAGCTCCTTCATCGCGTCGGCGGCACCGTCGCCGCCGTACCCGGCGACGCCCACCCGCACCACCTGCACGTCGAACGCGTCGTCCATCGCGTCCTCGAACGCCTCGAGTTCGTCCATGTCGAGGTCGCCGTCACCGTCGAGGGCGGGCGTCTCCTGCTTCTCCGAAACGGTGCGGAGCACCGCCGGGCCGGGCTCGCCGGGAGCCGTCTTCATGAACAGGTCGGCGTACGGCCCGCACTCGGCGGGCTCGGCCTTCGCCCCCTTCGGTGGCGGCATCACGTCGTCGGCCGCGCCCTTCTCGACGGTGAAGCCCTCGACGTCGCCCTCCGCCAGCGCCAGCTTCTCCAGGTCGCCCTGGGACATGGCGGGAGCGGCGGGCGCCTCCGTCTTCTTCTCGTCGCCCGGCTTCGCATCGTCGGCGGCCTCCGAGGCGCCTCCGCACCCGGTCAGCACCAGTGCCGCGAGCGCGGCAACAGCCGCGGCAGCCGTCGGGGTCGTTCGGCGCACGTTCTTCTGCACTTCGTCATCTCTCCACAGATCACCGTTGAAAGGGCGATTTTCGAGCACGCCCTGCCTCCCCACAAGTCCCCATGTCCGACATCTGAACAGATGAGCCGTCACGAACTCATCGCGTCTCCTCCACTTCGCCTCTGCTCGAACTCCGCCCCGCCAACCGCACGTTCCTGCAAGCGATCCGGGCAGTGGTCGGGGCGGTTGGCCGCCCCGCGACACCCCCGCCCAGCCGGACCACACCCCGGCCCCGGCCAACCCCCCGGCACGACAAGGGATTTCCCCGATTTCACTTCTTCCGCATCTTTCCGATGCTCACCCACGGGGTCACGGCGACCCCGCTCCCTGCTCGTGGCCTTGCAGGGGTGGAGAGGAAGGAGGGCCGGGATGCCCAAGCTCAGACGCGTGGCCGCGTCGGTGGCGGTTCTCGCCCTGTCGGTGTCCGGCGCCGCATTCGCCGGAGGAGCCGCGCAGGCCGACGCCCCCAGTGCCGCGCCGGGCGCCGGGGAGGTCACGGCCACCGCGGCCGTGCCGGACATCTCGCTCGCGAACGTCAAGTCGCACCTGAACGAGTTCCAGAGCATCGCCGACGCCAACGGCGGGAACCGTGCACACGGCGAGCCGGGTTACCAGGCGTCCGTGGACTACGTCCGCGGGAAGCTGGACGCCGCCGGCTACGACACCACCCTCCAGACGTTCAGCTACTTCGGCGAGACCGGCTACAACCTGATAGCCGACTGGCCGGGCGGCGACCCGGAGCAGGTGCTCATGGCGGGCGCCCACCTGGACAGCGTGAGCGCAGGGTCCGGCATCAACGACAACGGCACCGGGTCGGCGGGCATCCTTGAGGTCGCGCTCGAAGTCGCGCGTCAGGACCACCAGCCGGACAAGCACCTGCGGTTCGCCTGGTGGGGCGCCGAGGAGCTGGGGCTGGTCGGCTCCGAGCACTATGTGGACACCCTGTCGTCAGCCGAGCGCCAGAAGATCGCCGGCTACTACAACTTCGACATGATCGGCTCGTCCAACGGCGGCTATTTCGTCTACGACGGCGACAACTCAGACGGGACCGGCTCCGGGCCCGGACCGGACGGCTCCGCGCACCTGGAGAACGTGCTGGAGGAGTATTTCGCCACGATCGACGTCCCCACCCGCGGCACCGACTTCGACGGCCGGAGCGACTACGGACCGTTCATCCGGGTCGGCATCCCGGCAGGCGGCACGTTCACCGGGGCGGAGGGACGCAAGACGCAGTCCGAGGCGAGCATGTGGGGCGGCACCGCAGGACAGGCGTACGACCCGTGCTACCACCGCAGTTGCGACGACCTCGGCAACATCGACGACACCGTGCTGAACCGCAACGCCGACGCCGTCGCCTATGCGATGTGGACGGTCGGCGGACAGCGGACCGCGAACGACTTCAGCATCTCCCTGTCGCCCGCCTCCGGCACCCTCGAGGCCGGCGCGTCGGCGACCACCACCGTGGCGACCGCCACCACACGGGGCAGCGCACAGACGGTGGCGCTCTCCGCGCAGGGCCTGCCCGACGGCGTCACCGCGAGCTTCTCCCCCGCCACCGTCACCTCCGGCGAGTCCTCGACGCTGACCCTCACCGCCGCCGACGACGCGCCCTCGTCGAGCGCCACGGTCACCGTCACCGGCGACGGAAGCGAGTCCACCACCAGCGCCGGCTACGCCCTCACCGTGAACGGCACCTCCGCATGCTCCGCCGAGAACGGCGCGAACGGCACGCTGAGCAGCGGCGGCAGCGCGATCCAGCCCGACGGCAGCTACTTCCAGGCCCCCGCCGGCACCCACACCGCCTGCCTCGACGGCCCCGACGGCACCGACTTCGACCTCTACCTCCAGAAGTGGAACGGCTGGAACTGGGCCGACGTCGACAGCTCCACCAGCGCCGGCCCCGACGAGAACATCGAGTACAACGGCTCCTCCGGCTACTACCGCTACGAGGTCCACGCCTACAGCGGCTCGGGCTCCTACAGCCTCGGCTGGAACACCCCCTGACCGGACGGCCGGGCCCGGTGACGAGGGCCCGGCCGCACCCCCCACCGCACCACCGCACCACCGCACCACCGCACCACCGCACGACGGCAACGCAGCACGATCTCGCGGGCCGTGCCCCCCGCACGGCCCGACCCCACACATCCGAGTGAGGAAGCATGCTGCACAGAAACCACCCCGCACCCCAGCCCCGCGCGAGACGCGGGCTGCTCGCGGCGTCCCTGACCGCCCTGTTCGCGGCCGGCGCCCTGGCCGCCCCCGCTCAGGCGGCCGAGGGCGAGATCCGAGCCGCGAACAGCCCCGACCGCGTCGAGGGCCGCTACATCGTCGTCCTGGACGGCAACCCCTCGGTCGTCGACCGGGCCGAGCAGCTCACCGACCAGCACGGCGGCAAGGTGACGCGCACCTTCTCCACCGCGCTCGACGGCTTCGCCCTGAAGGGCGACGAGAAGGCCGCCCGCGCCATCGCCGCCGCCCCGGGCGTCGCCTACGTCGAGGCCGATCAGCGTGTCGAGGCCACCGGCACGCAGAGCAACCCGCCGTCCTGGGGCCTGGACAGGATCGACCAGGCGCAACTGCCGCTGGACGACAGCTACAGCTACCCGGACACGTCCTCCGGGGTGACCGCCTTCATCATCGACACCGGCATCCGCGTCTCCCACGAGGACTTCGGCGGCCGGGCGACCTGGGGCTACAACTCCACCGGAGACGGCCAGAACACCGACTGCAACGGCCACGGCACCCATGTCGCCGGCACCACCGCGGGCGACGACTTCGGCGTCGCCAAGGAGGCCGACCTGGTGGCCGTGAAGGTCCTCGGCTGCGACGGCAGCGGCACCAACGCCGGCGTCATCGACGGCGTCGACTGGGTCACCCAGAACGCCTCCGGTCCGTCCGTCGCCAACATGAGCCTCGGCGGCGGCAACTCCCCCGCGCTGGACGACGCGGTGCAGCGCTCCATCGCCTCCGGGATCACCTACGCCGTCGCCGCGGGCAACAGCAGCCAGAACGCCTGCACCGGCTCCCCGAACCGGGTGCCCGAGGCGATCACCGTGGGCGCCACGACGATCAACGACAGCCGGTCGTACTTCTCCAACTACGGCTCCTGCCTCGACATCTTCGCGCCGGGCAGCGACATCACCTCCGCCTGGATCGGCAGCGACACCGACACCAACTCCATCAGCGGCACGTCCATGGCGTCCCCGCACGTCGCGGGCGCGGCGGTGCTGGCCGTCGGTGCCAACCCGTCCTGGTCGCCCCAGCAGGTGCGCGACTACCTGGTGCAGAACGCCACCACCGGTGTGGTATCCGGCGCCGGCAGCGGCTCCCCCAACCGCCTCCTGCGCGTGGTGGGCGACGGCACCCCGCCCGACCCCGAGCCGGGCGCCTGCTCGGACTACGCCAAGACCAAGAACGGCACGCTGAGCAGCGGCGGCAGCGCGATCCAGCCCGACGGCAGCTACTTCCAGGCCCCCGCCGGCACCCACACCGCCTGCCTCGACGGCCCCGACGGCACCGACTTCGACCTCTACCTCCAGAAGTGGAACGGCTGGAACTGGGCCGACGTCGACAGCTCCACCAGCGCCGGCCCCGACGAGAACATCGAGTACAACGGCTCCTCCGGCTACTACCGCTACGAGGTCCACGCCTACAGCGGCTCCGGAAGCTACACCCTGGGATACGAGACACCGTGACCCGGTGACCCACCCCTGAACGCAGGGCGTCGGCGCGCGCTCCCTCGCGCGCCGGCGCCCTGCGCACGTCCCGCCACACCGCACCGGAAGCGCCGGGCTGCCGGTCCCGGCCCGACCCACACCCCCGCGCAGGTGATGGCATCCGGTGATAACCCCTCCCCGCCCCTCCAGGTCAGCGCGGCGCCGCACACCCCGGCAGCGGGCGAAGCGCAATATTTCGATGAACGGGCATTGAGTCCCGGAAACCGGATGGTTAACCTCAGCGCGCCGTCCCGCTCGTGCTGGAGGGGGAGCCCGTTGACCGACCACGCCGCCGACACCACCCACCAGACCACCCGGACCACCCGGACCACCCGGACCACCCGGACCACCCGGACCACCCGGACCACCCGGACCGGCCCACACCACCCACCCGCGGGCCGCACCGCCCTGCTCGCCGCGCTCGAAGCCCGCGTCGCCGCCGGCGGCAGCGCCGTCCTGACCGGCCCCAGCGGCATCGGCAGGTCCACCGTGCTGGAAGCCGTCGCGGCCTCCGCCACCGCCCGCGGCGAACTGGTGCTGCGCGCCTCCGGCGCGGAGACGGAACGCTGGCTGCCCTACGCCGGCCTGGCCGACCTCCTCGGCCAGGTTCCCGTCGGCCTGCTCGCCGCTCTCCCCGAGCCCCAACGCTCCGCCCTGTACGGGGTGTTGCTGCGCGACCGGCAGACCACCGGCGCCGGCGGACAGAGCCAGTCCGTGTGCCGCCTCGCCTGGCGCGGCCTGCTCGGCCGGTGTGCCGCCGACCGTCCGGTGCTGCTCGTGGTCGACGACGCGCAGTGGCTGGACGGCCCGACCGTGGACGCCCTGCGTTACGCGGCCCGCCGCCTCACCGGGCTCGGCGTACGGGCCGTCACCGCCGGCCGGTGGCCGGAGGGCCTGGCCGCGGGTGACGGCGGCAGCGCCACCTGGACTCCCACCCCCGCCTCCGTCGTCGTCCCGCTGCCGCCGCTCGCACCCGACGAACTCGCCGAACTCTTCGCCCAGTACGGCCTCCCCGCCCGCGTCGCGAACACCCTGCACGCCGACTCCGGCGGCAATCCCTACCTCGCGCTCGCCCTGGCGGGGGCGTTCACCGACCGCATCCCCCGCCACTGGCGGCCCGCACCGCTGCCGCAGCGCGTGCACGACATGATCAGCGAACGACTGGCCACGCTGCCCGACCGCTCCCGGGAGACGCTGCTCACCGCGGCGTTCACCACCCATCCGACCGTCGACCTGCTGCGCCGCGCCGGGCGCGCCGAGGCCGAGCACGACATCCGGCTCGCCGCCGCGGCCGGGCTGCTCGTCGCCGAGGGCGGCACCGTCCGCTTCACGCCCCCGGCGGTCGGCACGGTGCTCGCCGAGCACGCCGCCGCGGCGCACCGCGCGGAGGTGCACACCGCGCTGGCCACCGTGGTCCCCGACGCCGCCGGCCGGGTACGGCACCGCGCGCTCGCCGCGCCGGGCCCGGACGCCGCGCTGGTCCGTTCACTGGTGACCGCCGCCGAGGCCGCCGCCCGGCAGGGCTCGCACCGGATGGCGGCCGAGCTGTACCTGCTCGCGGCCGACCGTACGCCCGCCGAACCGGCCGGGCAGAGCGCCCGCCTGGAGTGGCTGGTCGCCGCCGCCGAGGCGGGCGCCTCGGCGGCGCTGCCCGCGCTGGTGCACCGCGCCGCCGACGCCGTGCTCGCCGCGGACGCCTCGCGGGCACAGCGCACCCGGGTGCGGATCGCGCTGCTGGACCTGTCCGGGCAGGGGCTGTCCGAGATGGACGAGGTGTTCGCCGCCGCGCTGCTGGACGCCGACGGGGACCCCGCGCTGATGGGCCCGCTGCGGCTGCGGATCTCCTGGTCGGCGCTGGTCGACGGCCGCCCCGAACGCAGCGGGCGGGAGGCCGACGCCGCGGCCGAGCACGCCCGCGCCGCGGGCGACACCACCACCGAGGCGATGGCACTCGGCGTCCGGGCGACCGTGTCGGTGATCACGGGCCGCGACGACCACCGGGCGGTGCTCGACCGCGCGCTGCGCCTGCCCGAACCGCCGCTGAACGGCTGGCTGCACGCGTCCCCCCGGTTCGTCGCCGCCCGCTTCGCGGTGTTCGAGGACCGGCTGGCCGAGGCCCGCGAGGAACTGCTGCGCATGCTGGCGCTGGTGGAGCGCGGGTCGGGCGAGGAGGTGGTGCAGGTGCTGCGCAGCCTGGCCGAGGTGTCGGTGCGGACGGGCCGCTGCCGGGACGCCCTGGACTTCGCCGACCGCGCGGTGCGGATCACCGAGGAGGCGTCGCTCAGCCCGGGGCCCGCCTGGTGGGACGCTGCCGTCGCCGAACTCGCCGGCGGCAGCATCGAACGCGCCGTGGCGTACGCGGAGAGCGGGCTGCGGGCCTCCACGCAAGAACGGGACGCCATATACCGCGGCCGCCACCTGCATGTGCTGGGCCAGGCACGGATGCGCGGCGGCGACGTGCGGGGCGGCGTGAAGACGCTGCTGCGCATCGAGGCCCTGGAGCGGGGGCAGGGCGTGTGCTCGCCGTTGGCGCTGCGCTGGCACGGCGACCTGGCGTCCGGGCTGGCGGCGCTGGGCGAGACCGAACGGGCCGAAGAGGTGATCCGCGCCGCCCGGGCGGCCGTGGGCTCCCGCGCCCGTGGGGTGGGCGTCACCGCACAGCTCGACCGTGCCGAGGCCGCCGTCCGTGCTGCGCGCGGCGACGCGGACACGGCACTGGAGCTGCTGGGGGGCGCGGCGCGGCGGTTCGAGGAGCTGGGCCAGCCCCTGGAGCGTGGTCACTGCCTGCTGGAACGTGCCCGTGTCCACCGCCGGCGGCGCCGGCACGCCGCCGCCCGGGCCGCCGTGGCGGAGGCGCTGGAGTTGTTCACCGAGTGCGGTGCCCGGCCGTGGGCGGAGCAGGCGGGGCGCAGCCTCGACCGGCTCGGTGCGGGCACGCCTCCCGCCCGGCAGGGCACGGGGGCCCACGAGGACCGTGCCCCGGCGCAGCGCCGCGTGCTGACGGACAACGAGGCCCGCATCGCGGCCCTGGTGGGCGAGGGGGCGACCAACCAGGAGGTGGCGGCGCGGATGTTCCTGAGCGTCAAGACCATCGAGGCGTCGCTGACCCGCATCTACCGCAAGGTCGGCATCCGGTCCCGCACCCAGCTCGGCACGTGGCTGCGCTCGGGTGCGGGACGTGCGGACGCCGGCGTCACCTCCTCGGAGTGAGTCCCCCTGCGTGGTAGCGGGCTCCGGCGTTCCAGAGGATGAAGGAGTCCATCCCGTTGTCACGGGCCGCCTTCACCTGCGCCGCCACCTCGTCGTCGCCGTAGGCGACGCCGAGCGAGAAGTCCTGGAGCCACGGCACAATCACGGCGCCGCTGCCCTTCGCCTGCTTCTCGAAGTCCGCCAGCGACCGCTTCACGATCTTGTACGGGTCGGCGTTGGGGTTGGACACGCCGTACTCGCCGGCCGCCCAGTGCGAGGGGTAGACCATGGGCGCGATGTAGTCGGAGTGCTCGGCCATGGCCGGGATGTCCTGCGCGATCTCCGTCGGGCGGGTGGCCGCCACCCCGAAGACGCAGGCGCCGAGGAACGCGCCCTCGGGGCGCACCCGTTCACGGGTCTCGGCCATGAAGGAGGCGATCCTCTCCGTCGGCCTCCGGTCGCCGAGCCCGGGGAAGGTGAAGCCGCTCATCCGGCCGTCGGGGCGGCGCACGTAGTCGTACAGGATGTCGTCGAAGCCGAGTTCGGCGGCCTCCACGGCGAGGTCCATGTTGTACTCGCGGACCTCCTCGTTCGCGAAATTGGTGAACGACAGCTTCCCGTAGTGCCCGCCACCGCCGTACGGGGCGCCGTTCGCGTCCTGCACCACGCGCTCGCGGGCACCGGACCTCCAGGACGCCCTCGCCAGGATCGGGTCGCGGAAGGCGACGATGCGGCCCACCACGCGCACGTCCCGCTCGTGGAGTTCGCGGAGGGCCTTCTTCGCGTCGTAGTAGCCCTTGGCGGCTCCGATCTTCCGCGCCAGCGGGACCTGCGAGTCGTAGCCGATCTCGCCGTCCTCGTCCTTGATGTCGAGCTGGACGGCGTTGATCCGCCCCTCCTCGGCCATCTTCAGGATGGGATCGCGCAGGGCCTTCGACGTCCAGCCGATGGCCGTGATGTGCACCGCCCGGGTGTCGGGGTAGGGCACCAGAACCGTGGCGTTCTCGGCCGTCTCGTTACCGCCCTCGTCGACCGCGCGGACCTCGACCTCGGGGGCGGGTTCGGCGAGGCGGTGGGAGAACGCGCCGTCGTCGCCGACCTTCACCTCTGCCCCGCCGACAGTGACCGTCCGCGCGCCCTCGACGTGTCCGCGGATGGTCGCTGGCGCGCGCAGCGACTCGGCCTGCGCCTTCTCGATGGTCAGGCGCGGCGCGGTGGTGTCGACGGTGAAGGAGCGCCGGGTGGTCTGCGTGAAGCCGAGGTTCCCGTTGGCGGCGACGGTCAGTTCGTGCGCGCCGTCGTCCAGCCCGGGCGTCTCGACGAGCAGGCGGTCGCCGTCCCGACGGGTCTTCGCGGGCTCGCCGTCGAGAGAGACGGTGAGGCCGTCCAGCGACGTGCCGCCCCGCGCGACCAGCTCCAGGCGGCCGTTCTTCGTCTCCGCGCCGTTCAGCACACCACCGTTCTCCAGGCCCGCCACGCGTATCTGGGGCGGTACGGACCGGAACGCGACGGCGGCCAGGCCCGCGCAGCCGACCACCACCAGCATGACGGCGAGGATCGCGAGACGTCGGCGGCCGAGGACCTGGACGAAGCTCCTGCGCCTTCCCGCTCCGGGTGGACTGGTCTGCACGCGCGATCACCTGCCGTTCGGGAGGTCGTGTCTGACGTGACGTCAGCCTGAACAGGGCTGCCGCCTCGGACGATTCGACCACTCGACTCCCGGCAACAATGCCACTGTCGTCTCTTCATACTTCCCTGGCGCGGCAGGAGGCCAATCATGGTTCGTCCACTCCGGCTCGGCGCGGCGGCAGCCGCGGCCGCGCTCCTGACCCTCGCGGGATGCGCCGGGAGCACCTCATCGGACGAGCCGGAGGACCGGAAAGCGGAACGCGCGCCGGGTGCGGCGGACACGGCCGGCGGCGAACGGGACAGCCCGTCGCCGTCCCCCTCCGCGCCCGACCCGGCCGCCGTCGACGCTGACGAACTCGGCGCCGTACCGGTGCTGATGTACCACCAGATCGTCGACGATCCGCAGAGCATCTACGACCGCACGCCCGAGGACTTCGAGGCCGAGCTGGAACGCCTCGCCCGCGAGGACTACGTTCCGGTCACGGCCCGCGAACTGACCGGCGGCCGCATCGACATCCCTGCGGGCACCCACCCCGTCGTCCTCACCTTCGACGACTCCACCGTCAGCCAGCTCGCGCTCGACGCCGCCGGGAAGCCCGAACGGGACACCGCCGTCGCCGTCCTCCGCGACGTCGCGGAGAAGCACCCGGACTTCCGCCCGGTCGCCACCTTCTTCGTCAACGGCGACCCGTTCGCCGAACCCGGTGGGCAGCGCACGCTGGGCTGGCTGCACGACCACGGCTTCGAGATCGGGAACCACACCCTGCGGCACACCACCCTCGGCACGGTCTCCGGCTCCGAGGTCCAGCGCGCCGTCGCCCGCAACCAGAAGGCCATCACCGACGCCCTCCCGGACGACGTCACCGTGGACTCCCTCGCCCTGCCCAACGGCTCGATGCCGTCCGCCGCCGGGCTCGCCGTCGAGGGCTCCTCCGGCGGCACCGACTACCGGCACGCCGGAGTCTACCTGGTCGGCGCCAACCCCGCGCCGTCCCCCTTCTCCTCGGACTTCGACCCGGCGGCGATCCCCCGCATCCGCTCCCAGGGCCCGGACGGCCCCGACGCGAAATTCGCCTCCGCCGCCTGGCTCGACAAGCTCGCGGACGGCACCGTCGCCCGCTACACCTCCGACGGCGACCCGGACCGCGTCTCCTTCCCCGCCGACCGCAAGCCCTCCCTCGCCGCCCCCTTCGAGAACCGCGCCCAGCCGTACTGACTCGTCCGGCCCCCCCACCCGAAGGGGCGAACCCGCCCCGGACACGGGCTTCCTCGCTCCCCCGGCTGAACGCCCCGGCTCCCGTGGAGGCCCCCGGCGCGCGCAGCCGAGTGTGCGACGATGTCCGGCGACAAGGCGACGGCGGAACGAGGAAGCCGGTGTGAATCCGGCGAGGTCCCGCCACTGTGACCGGCGAGCGGATCCCGAACAGGCCACTGCCCCCGGCGGGCGGGAAGGCCGGGACGAGCAGTGACCCGAGAGCCAGGAGACTCCCGCGGTCGCCCCTCGACGAACCGGGGCGGACTTCCCCGGAGGGGAGTGTGGGCAGCATGCCCGGGACACCTTCACTCCGCCCCGCCGTGCCACGGAACCCGAATCGGCGGCGGCGCTGCCCGGCGACGCACGCTGAGGTGAGGATCCGGCGGAGACGTATGCGGTGACAACGGACCGTACGTGAAATTTCCGCGCGTCCCCCGCTCGGCCGCTGCCTACACTGGTCGGCGCGCCACGCAGGGGTACGGAACGGGGAGACGCATGACGACGCACGGGGGCGAGTTCTCGGCGAGCGCCGCATCCATCGACGGCAGTTCACACCTGCTCCTCGAGGTCGCGGGACTGCTCCACGCCGGACGGATGGACGGCGAGAACGCGACGATGTGCCGGGTGCCGCGGTCGCATCCCGAGGTGGCTCAGTCCGTGCACCGGTTCGCGACGTTCGCCCGCGACCAGTACGCCGACGCCGTCCTGCTGCTGGCCGCCCTCGCGACGAAGCTCGAGGCGACGGGCCACGCCTACGCCCGCGCCGACGAGGACTCCCAGCGGGCCCTGGACGGCGTCCTGCAGTCCGGGCGGCTCGTCGACCCCCAGGACAGGTGACCGCGATGGCCCACCGAGCCGACGTCGCGTTCCTCGCCGACGCCAACCCGGCGCTCATCGAGCGCAACGCCGACGAGTTCGCGCGGCTGCACCGGCTCGCCGACTCGACGGACGACGCCTTCCTCAAGGCCGGCCGCGTCGACTGGGTCAGCACGTCGCAGCAGCAGTACGTGAAGCGCCTGGACGAGGCGAAGCAGCTCGTGGACGGCCTGTCCGCCGGTTTCCGCAAAGCCTGGCAGGCGCTGGCCGACTACGCCGAGGCCGTGACGACGGCGCAACGCCACTTCGACGACGGCGAGTTCTCCGAACGGAAGCTGGCCGAGGTTGTTGCACGGGAGGCGACTCTGCTCACGCGTCTGACCGGTGCGGAGAGCCCGATGCGGGAGTGGGAGGACCTGCGCGACTCCTCCGGTCTGCTGGACCGGATCGGCGAGTTCGGCGTCGACGTCGACGCGATCCGGGAGGACGCCGAACGCCACTACCAGCAGGCGAACGACGCCTACGGGGACGCGCAGCGCGTCGAGTCGGAGGCACGAAGCCGCTGCCTCGCCGAGCTGCGGACGGCGTACGCCTCGCTCCCCGAGTTCCGTGGCGGCTCCGGCGACTCCGCCGAGATCCTGGGCAGCCTCGGCCTCCTCCGGGAGGAGACGCGGCAGGCCGCGGACGACCCCCACGCGCAACTTCCCGGCACCGGCGTCAAGGCCGACGCGATCCCGTCCCTCAGCGACGCGCTCGTCGTGAACGAGAAGCTGGAGCGCATCCGGTCACTGGCGGCGGAACACCCCGACGCGAAGGGCATCAGCTACCTCCTGCCCTCGGACTCGGAAGAGACCCTCCGGGGCTACGTCGACGCCAACAGCGCGCTGATCAGGGCTGCCGCCCACCACTCCGGGCTGCCGCCCGAGATGGTCGCGGGCATCGCGTGGCAGGAGGTCGGGGGCGCGCCGGCGGTGGTGGACGACGTGGCCGACGAGGTACGGCAGCTCGTGCCCGGGACCGGGGAGGCCGACCACACGTCGATGGGGCCGCTCGCCGTGCAGGTCCGGCGAGGCGCCGAAGTCCTCGGCTACGACCCGCACCACCTCACCGACCACCAGCGGGCGCGCGTCGAGGAGGCGATCAAGGACCCGGCGCAGAACGTCTTCATCGCCTCCGAGTACCTCGCGCAGATGAAGGCGGAGAGCGGCTTCGCGGACGTGCCGGCCGAGCAGATGACACGTGCGCAGATGCAGGAGCTCGCCGCGCGGTACAACGGCGGACCCTACTGGCAGAGCGACGACGCCCAGGCCTACGCGCGCCGCTTCGACGCCCGGCTGGACGAGGCGACGGCGCCGCTCCGCTGACCGGCGCCGGGGGGCTTGGCAGCCGCCGGGACGGCCCCGTCGGGCCGCACGGCCGACGGATCGGCGGTGGATCTCGTGGAGTTCGCCGGCACACCTCCGGTCAGCAGCAGCCGGAGGCTCCCGGCAGCGTGCGCTTGTTGCGGGAGGCGGCGTTGCGGGCGGCGAGGTCGGCGTCCGCGGGGTAACCGACCTCCTCGAGGGTGAGGCCGTGCGGGCGGACGACGTGCACGGCGGAGTCGCGGACGCCCGCCGCAAGGACCTTGCCGGGCCATTCGGAGGGCCGGTGGCCGTCGCCGACGAACAGCATCGCGCCGACCAGCGACCGGACCATGTTGTGGCAGAACGCGTCCGCCAGGACGGTCGCCTCCAGGACGCCGTCGCGGTGCCGGACCCAGTGCAGCCGCCGTAGGGTGCGGATGGTGGTGGCGCCCTCGCGCTTCTTGCAGTAGGCGGCGAAGTCGTGTTCGCCGAGCAGCGCGTCGGCGGCGGCGTTCATCGCGTCGAGGTCCAGGGGCCAGTTGTGCCAGAGCACGTGGCCGCGGCGCAGCGGGTCGACGCCCCCGGGATGGTCGCAGACGCGGTAGGCGTAGCGCCGCCAGATCGCGGAGAAGCGCGCGTCGAAGTGGGGCGGCGCCTCGGCGACCCGGTGCACGCGGACGTCCATGGGCAGCCGTCCGGCGAGGCGGCGCAGCAGTTGGCCGCCCTGCTCGGCCCAGAGGTGGGCGGGAAGGTCGACGTGGGCGACCTGGCCGCGGGCGTGGACGCCCGCGTCGGTGCGGCCCGCGACGGTGAGCGGTGGTGCGGCGTCCAGGCGCAGCACGACGCGCAGCGCGTCCTCGATCTCCTGCTGGACGGTGCGCTGCCCGCCCTTCTGGCGGGCCCAGCCGGAGAAGTCCTTGCCGTCGTAGCTCAGGTCGAGCCGTACCCGGACGAGGCCGGGCTCCACGTCGTCGCTCACGCACTCGATCCTCTCACCACGCCCCGGCGCGCGTGACGGCCCTCCGCGCCCGTTCCTTACTCGAGGGTAGGCATCGCCGGGAGTTCTTGCTATACAGGCCGTCAACAAGCCACGGCGGATCACGACGACGCGCATCAGGGAGCCCAGCAAGGCAGGCAGCACCGTTCGGCCGGAGAACGGAGCCGACGCACGGCCCCGCGAGGACCGCCTCGCGCAGCGGCTGCTCGACTCCTCCGCCCGGCTCTCCTACGACCCGGCCACCGAGGTCGACTGGGAGACGCCCCTCGACGAGGACTTCCACGGCGCCAGCCCCGAGTGGAGCACGCTCTACGGGACGCCGTACTGGAACGAACTGACCGAGGCGCAACGCAAGGAGCTGACCCGGCAGGAGGCCGCGTCGGTGGCCAGCACCGGCATATGGTTCGAGATGATCCTCCAGCAGATGGTGCTCCGGGACATCTACGCCAAGGACCCGACGGACGAGACGGTGCAGTGGGCGCTCACCGAGATCGCCGACGAGTGCCGCCACTCCCTCATGTTCGCCCGCGGCGCGAAGAAGCTGCGCGCCCCCGCCTACCGCCCGCACCGCGTCGCCGTCGAACTCGGCCGCGCCTTCAAGACCGTCGCCTTCGGCGAGGCCGCGTACGCCGCGATCCTCGTCGCCGAAGAGGTCCTCGACGTGATGCAGCGCGACTGGATGCGCGACGAACGGGTCGTGCCGTTCGTACGCACCATCAACAACATCCACGTCGTCGAGGAGTCCCGGCACATGAAGTTCGCCCGGGACGAGACCCGCCGGCACCTCGCGCGCACCGGCCGCACCCGCCGCACGATCCACGCCTTCGTCATCGCGGTCGCCGCGTACGTGATCGTCACCAGCATGGTGCACCCCGGGGTCTACGCGAACGCCGGCCTCGACGAGCAGCGGGCGGTCCGCGAGGCGAAGGCAAACGAGCACCACAAGGCGATGATGCGCTCCAGCTGCTCGGGCCTGATGGAGTTCCTCTCCTCCTGCGGTCTGCTCACCAAGCCGGCGCTGGTCTTCTACCGGCGCGCCCACCTCATCTGAGCAAACCCATGGCCTACGCGATCACCCAGACCTGCTGCAACGACGCCACCTGCGTGGCCGTCTGCCCGGTCAACTGCATCCGCCCGACGCCGCAGGAACGGGCCTTTGGCAGCACCGAGATGCTGCACATCGACCCGCGGACCTGCATCGACTGCGGTGCCTGCGCGGACGCCTGCCCGGTGGAGGCGGTCTTCCCCGTGGACCGGCTGCCTCCGGCGCAGCAGGAGTACGCCGACATCAACGCCGCGTACTTCGCGGGCGCCGCCTCCCCCGGCGAGAGAGCCGACCACGGCCCCGTCTTCCACGCCTGGGGCCGGCCGACGTTCGACCGCACCTTGCCGTCCGACTTCGGGCCGCTGCGGGTGGCCGTGGTCGGCACCGGGCCTGCGGGCATGTACGCCGCGGAGGACCTGCTGCTGCACACGCCCGCCGAGGTCACGCTGATCGACCGGCTGCCCACGGCCGGCGGCCTCGTGCGGTACGGCGTGGCACCCGACCACCTCTCCACCCGCAGGATCGGCGCGTCCTTCGCTCGGCTCCACACCCACCCCCGCGTGCGGCTGCACCTGGGCCTGGAAGCCGGCCGGGACGTCACCGCGGACGAACTCGCCGCCCACCACGACGCAGTCGTCTGGGCCGTGGGCGCCTCCGCCGACCGCCGGGTCGGCATCCCCGGCGAGGACCTCGACGGCAGCATCCCGGCGACCACCTTCGTCTCCTGGTACAACGGCCACCCGGACGTGGCCCCGGACGCCGTCGACTTGTCCGCCGAGCGCGTCGTGGTCATCGGCAACGGCAACGTGGCGCTCGACGTCGCCCGCATCCTCGCCAGCGAACCGGAGCAGCTGGCCGCCACCGAGATCGCCGGTCACGCGCTGGCCGCGCTCCGGCGCAGCCGCGTGCGGGAGGTGGTCGTGCTCGGACGGCGCGGACCCGAGGACGCGGCGTACACCCGTTCGGAGCTGGCCGCGCTGCGGCACTTGCCGGGCGTGGACCTGGTCCTGGACGCCCACGACCCCAGGGTGGGCGCGGCGGTCGACGCGGCCGCCGGGACGCACGGCACGGCAGGCGTGCTGCGCGGCATGACGCGGGAGGCCGTGGACTGGACGCGGCCCCCGGCCGGCGACGCGCGGCGCATCGTCCTCCGCTTCCACTCGGCGCCGGTGGAGGTCTGCGGCGCGGGCGGAGCGGTGCGCGCGGTCCGTGTCTCGGGCCCGCACGGTGACGTGGAGCTCCCCGCCGGCGCGGTCCTCCGGGCGGTCGGCCACCGGGGGAGGCCGGTCGCCGGGCTCCCCTTCGACGAGGTCACCGGAACGGTGCCGCACGAGGGCGGCCGCGTACCCGGCCGTCCGGGCACCTACGTGGTGGGATGGATCAAGCGGGGACCGTCCGGGGGGATCGGGGCGAACCGCGCGTGCGCGGCGGAGACCGTGGGGACGCTGCTGGCCGACGCGGTCGCCGGTGCGCTTCCCCCGCCCGAACGCTCCCTGCGTGCGTTCACCCGTCTGGCCCGCCGCCGTCGCCGACGGTGAGGTCTCCCCGGCCCCGCCGCACAGGGAACGGGCCCGCACCCCCGAGGGGTGCGGGCCCGTTCGCAGCTGCGGGTCGCGTCAGGCGTCCTTGGACTCCTCGGCGGCCTCGTCGGCAGCCTCGTCCTTGGTGACGTCGACCTTCTCCGCGTCGGCGGCCTTCTTCTCGTCGGCCTCCTTCACGGACCGTTTCGTCGCCGCCTCGGCCTCGCCGACAGCCTTCTGCTGCACGGTGAGGGCCTCCACCAGCTCGATGACCGCCATCGGGGCGTTGTCGCCGCGGCGGTTGCCGATCTTGGTGATGCGGGTGTAGCCACCCGGACGGTTCTCGTAGCGGGGACCGATCTCGGTGAAGAGCGTGTGGACGACACCCTTGTCCAGGACCGTGCGCATGACCTGGCGGCGGTTGTGAAGGTCACCCTTCTTCGCCTTGGTGATCAGACGCTCCGCGACCGGGCGCAGGCGGCGGGCCTTCGCCTCGGTGGTGGTGATGCGGCCGTGCTCGAAGAGGTCAGTGGCGAGGTTCGCCAGCATGGCCTTCTGGTGCGCGGCGCTGCCGCCCAGACGGGCACCCTTGGTGGGCTTCGGCATGGTGATTCTCCTTGGTTACTGCACCGGCCGTGTCAGGTACCGGTGTCAGGGGTCCGTACGGACGGGCCGTCCGCACGGGCCCGGGACGGTCGGCGTACCGCCGCCCCGGAGCCGGCCGGTGCGAACCGGCCGGCCACCCGGCCCGGAGGCCGGAAGTCGTGCTGCGGGCGGCCGCAGCGCGTGCCGCCCGCTCGCCGCTCTCGGGCCGGTCCCGGCGTCCGTGGACGCCGGGACGGTCCGCTGTCGGCTTGCCTGCCTGCCGTTTCCGGCTGGCTCAGTACTGCTCGGTCTCCACGAAGCCCGGGTCGCCGCCGTCGTCGTCGGCGCCGAAGGCGTCCGCCGCGGCGGTCGGGTCGAATCCGGGCGGGCTGTCCTTGAGGGCCAGGCCCATGCCGGCCAGCTTCGCCTTGACCTCGTCGATCGACTTCGCACCGAAGTTGCGGATGTCGAGCAGGTCCGCCTCGGAACGCGCGACGAGCTCGCCCACGGAGTGGATGCCCTCGCGCTTGAGGCAGTTGTAGGAACGGACGGTGAGCTCGAGCTCCTCGATCGGGAGCGCGAGGTCCGCCGCCAGGGCCGCGTCCGTCGGCGACGGGCCCATGTCGATGCCCTCGGCGTCGACGTTGAGCTCGCGGGCCAGCCCGAACAGCTCGACCAGGGTCTTGCCGGCCGAGGCCATCGCGTCACGCGGGCGCATGGCCTGCTTGGTCTCGACGTCGACGATCAGCTTGTCGAAGTCGGTGCGCTGCTCGACTCGGGTCGCCTCGACCTTGTAGGTGACCTTCATGACGGGCGAGTAGATGGAGTCGACCGGGATGCGGCCGATCTCCTGGCCCACCTGCTTGTTCTGGACGGCGGAGACGTAGCCGCGACCGCGCTCGACGGTCAGCTCCATCTCGAGCTTGCCCTTGCCGTTCAGCGTGGCGAGCACCAGGTCGGGGTTGTGCACCTCGACACCGGCCGGCGGCGCGATGTCGGCGGCGGTGACGACGCCCGGGCCCTGCTTGCGCAGGTACATCACGACCGGCTCGTCGTGCTCGGAGGAGACGACGAGGCTCTTGATGTTGAGGATGAGGTCAGTGACGTCCTCCTTGACCCCCGGCACGGTGGTGAACTCGTGCAGGACGCCGTCGATCCGGATGCTCGTCACGGCGGCACCGGGGATCGAGGAGAGGAGCGTGCGACGAAGGGAGTTGCCGAGGGTGTAGCCGAAGCCCGGCTCCAGCGGCTCGATGACGAACCGGGAGCGGAACTCGTCGACGACCTCTTCGGTCAGTGAGGGGCGCTGAGCGATCAGCATGGGTGTGTGCCTCCAGTCTGCGGCAACCGCTATTTGATGCCGTACTGACAGGGTACGGGCGGTACCGGCCGAATGGCCGAGTACCGCCCGCCCCGTTACCGAGCGTGACCCGAATTACTTCGAGTACAGCTCGACGATCAGCTGCTCCTGCACCTGGGTGTCGATCACCGGGCGCTCGGGCAGCGAGTGGACCAGGATCCGCAGCTGCGAGGGGATGGCCTCGAGCCACGCGGGGACGGTCTTGTCGCCGGCCTCGGCCTGAGCCACCTGGAACGGGGTCATGTTCCGGGAGGACTCGCGGACCTGGATGATGTCGCTGGGGACGACGCGGGCGGAGGGGATGTCGGTCTTGCGACCGTTCACCTCGATGTGCCCGTGACGGACCAGCTGACGGGCGTGGTCGCGGGACTTGGCGAAGCCGGCCCGGTAGACCACGTTGTCGAGGCGGGTCTCGAGGATGCGCAGCAGGTTCTCACCCGTCTTGCCCTGCTGGCGGTTCGCCTCGTTGAAGTACCCGCGGAACTGCTTCTCCAGCACGCCGTAGATGCGAGCAGCCTTCTGCTTCTCGCGCTTCTGCAGCAGGTACTCGGAGTCCTTGGTGCGCCCGCGCCCGTGCTCACCCGGGGGGTAAGGACGGATCTCGATCGGGCACTTCGCGCTCTCGCACTTAGCTCCCTTGAGGAAGAGCTTCTGCTTCTCCCGACGGCAACGCTTGCAGTCGGCCCCGGTGTAACGCGCCATTGTCTAGATCTCCTACTTCCTGATGGTCAGACTCGGCGACGCTTCGGCGGGCGGCAGCCGTTGTGCGGGGTCGGGGTGACGTCCTGGATGGACCCGACCTCGAGGCCGGTGGCCTGGAGGGAGCGGATCGCGGTCTCACGGCCGGAGCCGGGACCCTTCACGAAGACGTCGACCTTGCGCATGCCGTGCTCCTGAGCGCGACGCGCGGCGTTCTCCGCGGCCATCTGCGCGGCGAACGGCGTGGACTTGCGCGAGCCCTTGAAGCCGACGTGGCCGGCCGAGGCCCAGGAGATCACGTTGCCGGTCGGGTCGGTGATCGAGACGATGGTGTTGTTGAACGTGCTCTTGATGTGAGCGTGCCCGTGGGCGACGTTCTTCTTCTCCTTGCGGCGCACCTTCTTGGCGCCGGCCGTACGGCCCTTCGGAGGCATAGAGGTCTACTCCCGTGGAGGTGGTCGGTCCGACAGCGGGACCGCTGGTCAGCGTGTCCGCAGTGGACTACTTCTTGCCCGGCTTCTTCTTGCCGGCGATCGCGCGACGCGGGCCCTTGCGGGTACGCGCGTTGGTCTTCGTGCGCTGGCCGTGGACCGGGAGGCCCCGACGGTGGCGCAGACCCTGGTAGCTGCCGATCTCGACCTTGCGGCGGATGTCGGCCTGGATCTCACGGCGGAGGTCACCCTCCACCTGGAGGTTGTTGTCCACGTACTCGCGGATCTTGACCAGGTCCTCCTCGGCGAGGTCCCGGACGCGGGTGTCCGGGCTGACGCCGGTGGCGGCCAGGGTCTCCTGGGATCGCGTACGGCCGATGCCGAAGACGTAGGTGAGGGCGACCTCGACGCGCTTGTCGCGCGGGAGGTCAACGCCTGCGAGGCGTGCCATGTATGTGGCTCCTGATTTCTGCGGAGGTCTGGCGCAGCACCGTTCCCGTAGGTCTCCCGGGGGAGTTACGAGCCGGGTCCTCGGCCTCCGACCGAGGGTGTCGTCCCCACCGGCTGTGCGTTCTCGGCGAGCGGGGGGTCGGGTGACTGCGTATGTACTTTTCGCTTGCGTCGCGCGAAGAGTTGCGAGCGAGGTGCGAAGGCGAGGGTCGGCTGCGTTCAGCCCTGGCGCTGCTTGTGGCGCAGGTTGTCGCAGATGACCATGACCCGGCCGTGACGGCGGATCACCTTGCACTTGTCGCAGATCTTCTTGACGCTCGGCTTGACCTTCATGAAAGTGAGGTTCTCCGGGTCAGTGCCGACGCCCTGCACCGGAGGATTCCGGCTCAGGGCGTCTGCAAGATCTACTTGTAGCGGTAGACGATCCGCCCGCGCGTCAGGTCGTAGGGAGACAGCTCCACCACGACCCGGTCGTCGGGAAGGATACGGATGTAGTGCATCCGCATCTTGCCGCTGATGTGCGCAAGGACCTGGTGGCCGTTCTGCAGCTCCACCTTGAACATCGCGTTCGGGAGAGACTCGACGACCGTGCCCTCGATCTCGATGGCCCCTTGTTTTTTGGCCATGCTTGAGCGCTTCACCTTCCGGGATCGGCTACCTGGGGTGGCCCGGGGCACACGAAGACACCCGGACCGACGAGCAAGTCTACTTCACGGCACCCGGAAAGACGAATCGGGGAAGTATCCCCCGGGAGGAAGATCGTTAAGCGTCGGGAACGACGTCTCTTCGAGACCGTCCTGTTACCCGAGCGGGTCGGGGGCGGTGGTGACGCCCAGCTCGGCCAGCTTGGCCCGGCCGCCGTCCGGCGCGGTGAGCACCAGCGGACCCTGCTCGGTCAGCGCGATCGAATGCTCCCAGTGGCTCGACCACGTGCCGTCGTCGGTGAGGACGGTCCACTCGTCCGAGAGCACGTGCGTCTTCGGCGTCCCCAGGCCGACCATGGGCTCGATGGCCAGAGCCATGCCCGGCACCAGCTTCGGGTTGTGCCGGCCGATGAGGCGGCGCCGATCGACGTAGTTCAGCAGGTGCGGGTCCATGTGCATCTGCGAGCCGATGCCGTGGCCGCCGTAGTCCTCGATGATCCCGTACTTGCCGGAGGCCGGCCGCGGCTGGCGGCGGATGTAGCCCTCGATGGCCCGGGAGATGTCGGCCAGCCGGTGCCCCTTGCGGACCGCGGCGAGGCCGGCCCACATGGACTCCTCGGTCACCCGGCTCAGCTCGTGCAGCTCGGGGGCATGGCCCTCGCCGACGAAGACAGTGATCGCGGCGTCGCCGTGCCAGCCGTCGATGATCGCCCCGGCGTCGATGGACAGCAGGTCGCCGTTCTTGAGGACGGTGTCCTTGCTGGGGATGCCGTGGACGACGACGTCGTTGACCGAGGTGCAGATGTTGCCGGGGAACCCGCCATAGCCGAGGAAGTTCGGCTTGGCGTCGTGCTCCGCGAGCACCTTGGCGGCGACGTCGTCCAGGTCCTTCGTCGTCGCGCCGGGGACGGCGGCTTCGCGGCACGCCTTGTGCATGGCGGCGACGACCAGCCCCGCGGCGCGCATCTTCGCGATCTGCTCAGGGGTCTTGATCTCGACCATGGTGTTCTGTCGCCTCCTGCCCGTGGGCGCTACTGCGTGGAATTCTCCCCGTCCCCGACCCTTCCCGAAAGCCGGGAGACCGCCCGGGCCTCACAGACGCCCGGGGCCGGGCCGGCCCCGGGCACGCGGGGTGCCCGGGGCGGTCGAGGGAACGGCCGTCGGGCACTGCGGCGGGAAGCCGGACGCGGCCCGGGCGGGCCAGGGACGACTGTTAGCCGCGCCCCAGCGCGGACATCGCCCGCTGCGTGACCTCGGCCGCGGCGCCGAGCCCGGAGATGGTGGTCACCAGACCCTGCGCCTTGTAGTAGTCGATGATCGGCTCGGTCTCGCTGTGGTACACGGCGAGCCGCTTGCGCACGGTCGCCTCGCTGTCGTCCTCGCGCTGATACAGCTCGCCGCCGCACTTGTCGCAGACCCCGTCGGCCTCCGGCGGCGCGTACTCCGCGTGGAAGACGTGACTGGAGTCGGTACGGCAGATGCGCCGGCCGGCGATCCGCTTGACGACCTCCTCTTCGGGGACCTCCAGGTCCAGCACCGCGTCGAGCTTCAACTCGTGGGTGCCGAGGTAGCGGTCCAGCGCCTCAGCCTGGCCGATGTTCCGCGGGAAACCGTCCAGCAGGAAGCCGCCGGAGGCGTCCTCCTGCTGCATACGGTCCTCGGCCATGCCGATGGTGACCTCGTCCGGCACCAGGCGCCCCGCGTCCATGAACTCCTTGGCCTGCCGTCCGAGCGGCGTGCCCTGGGAGATGTTGGCGCGGAAGAGGTCGCCCGTGGAGATGTGCGGGATCGACAGGTTCTCGGCGAGGTACGCGGCCTGCGTGCCCTTACCCGCACCCGGCGGTCCGACGAGGACGATTCGCATCAGCGGAGGAACCCTTCGTAATGGCGCTGCTGCAGCTGGCTCTCGATCTGCTTCACGGTCTCGAGCCCCACACCGACGATGATGAGAATGCTCGTGCCACCGAACGGGAAGTTCTGCTGAGCACCGAAACCAACCAGCGCGACGGTGGGCACCAGAGCGATCAGACCCAGGTAGAGCGAACCGGGCCATGTGATGCGGTTCAGCACATAGCTCAGGTACTCGGCCGTGGGGCGTCCCGCACGGATGCCCGGGATGAAGCCACCATACTTCTTCATGTTGTCTGCAACTTCTTCGGGGTTGAACGTGATGGCCACGTAGAAGAAGGCGAAGAAGACGATCAGGAGGAAGTACACGCTGATGTAGAGCGGGGAACTCTGCTGCGTCAGGTTGGCCTGGATCCAGTCCGCCCAGCCCGCCTGGGAGTTGCTGAACTGCACCACCAGAGCGGGAATGTAGAGCAGGGACGAGGCGAAAATCACAGGAATGATGCCGGCCTGGTTGACCTTCAGCGGAATGTACGTCGAGGTGCCGCCGTAGGAACGCCGGCCGATCATGCGCTTCGCGTACTGCACCGGAATGCGGCGCTGCGCCTGCTCGACGAAGACGACCAGGACGACCATCGCGAGGCCCGCGAGAATCACAACACCGAACTCGATCCAGCCGCCGGCGAGCTTGCCCTGCTGCTTGATGGCCCACAGCGCACCGGGGAAACCGGCCGCGATGGAGATGAACATCAGGATGGACATGCCGTTGCCGATGCCGCGGTCGGTGATGAGCTCACCGAGCCACATGATCAGACCCGAACCCGCCGTCATGCAGATCACCATCACCACGGTGGTGAAGACGCCGTCGTTCGGGACGATCTCCCTGCCCACCGGGCACTGCGGGAAGAGCGCGCCACTGCGGGCGGTCGCGACCAGACCGGTCGCCTGCAGGACGGACAGCGCCACGGTCAGGTAACGCGTGTACTGCGTGATCTTGGCCTGGCCGGACTGTCCTTCCTTCTTCAGCTGCTCCAGCCGGGGAATCACCACGACCAGCAGCTGGAGAATGATGCTGGCAGTGATGTAGGGCATGATGCCGAGCGCGAAGATGGTGAGCTGGAGCAACGCACCGCCGCTGAACATGTTCACCAGACCGAACAGGCCGCTGTTGGACTCGGCCATGTTCATGCACTGGTTGACGTTCTCAAAGCTGACGCCGGGTACCGGGACGTGCGCCCCGACGCGGAAGAGCACGATGATGCCCAGCGTGAACAGCAGCTTCTTGCGCAGGTCGGGCGTCTGGAACGCCCGGGCGAACGCGGTGAGCACGGTGCCTCCTGCGACCTCCCGGCACGAACGCGCGAGAGGGACGGTCTTGGGGGTCGGTATCAACAGTGCACGCCACCTTACCGGCGGCGACGGGCCCGGGGAACGACCACTCGTGACGGAACCATCACGACCGCTGGCCGACCCCGGCAACAGCTGACCGGGGATGCCCATGGGACACCCCCGGTCAGCCGGTCAAACGAACTCAGACGAGCTCGGTGACGGTTCCACCGGCGGCGGTGATCTTCTCCTTGGCGGAGCCGGAGACCTTGTCGACGGTCACCTGCAGCGCCACGGAGACCTGTCCGTCGCCCAGCACCTTCACCAGTTCGTTCTTGCGCACGGCGCCCTTGTCCACCAGGTCGGCCACGGTCACCTCGCCACCCTTCGGGTAGAGGACGGCGAGCTTCTCGAGGTTCACCACCTGGAAGTTCTTGTGCGCCGGGTTCTTGAAGCCCCGGAGCTTGGGCAGCCGCATGTGCAGCGGCATCTGCCCGCCCTCGAAGCGCTCGGGAACCTGGTAACGGGCCTTCGTGCCCTTGGTGCCACGACCCGCGGTCTTGCCCTTGGACGCCTCACCACGACCGACACGGGTCTTGGCGGTCTTGGCGCCGGGGGCCGGCCGGAGGTTGTGGACCTTCAGCGGCTTGTCGCCCTGCGGCTCAGCCATCTCAGTCGACCTCCTCGACCGTCACGAGGTGACGCACGGTGTGCACCATGCCGACGACCTCGGGACGGGCCTCCTTGACGGAGACGTCGTTCACACGCTTCAGACCGAGGGTCCGCAGCGTGTCCCGGTGGTTCTGCTTGGTCCCGATGACGGAACGCGTCTGCGTGATCTTCAGGCGAGCCATTACGCATTCACCCCGGCACGCGCCCGCAGCAGAGCGGCGGGAGCCACGTCCTCGAGCGGCAGGCCACGACGGGCGGCGATCTCCTCGGGACGCTGCAGGCCCCGCAGAGCGGCCACCGTGGCGTGCACGATGTTGATCGGGTTGGCCGAGCCGAGCGACTTGCTCAGCACGTCGTGGATGCCCGCGCACTCCAGCACGGCACGCACCGGGCCACCGGCGATCACACCGGTACCGGGCGACGCCGGCTTGAGCAGCACGACACCCGCGGCCTCCTCACCCTGGATCGGGTGCGGGATGGTGCCCTGGATACGGGGGACCTTGAAGAAGTGCTTCTTCGCCTCCTCGACGCCCTTGGCGATGGCAGACGGCACCTCCTTGGCCTTGCCGTAACCGACACCCACGGTGCCGTCACCATCGCCCACCACGACCAGCGCGGTGAAGCTGAAGCGACGACCACCCTTCACAACCTTGGCGACTCGGTTGATCGCGACGACGCGCTCGACGTACGCCGTCTTCTCGGCGGCGGCGCCGCCATCCCGGCCCTTGCGGTCCCGGCGGTCGCCACCGGCGCCGCCACCGCGGCGCTGGGGTCCAGCCATTGGAATTACCTCTCTCGTTTCCGTCCGCGTCCGCGGAACCGGCTCAGAACTTGAGCCCGGCTTCGCGGGCGGCGTCAGCCAGAGCGGCAATCCGCCCTGCGTACTTGTTTCCACCGCGGTCGAAGACGACGGCCTCGACACCCGCAGCCTTCGCACGCTCGGCGACCAGGGCGCCGACCTTCTGGGCCTGCGAGCTCTTGTCGCCCTCACCGCTCCGGATGGAGCCGTCCAGCGACGACGCGGAGGCCACGGTGTGGCCCTTGATGTCGTCGATGACCTGCGCCACCATGTGGCGGTTCGAGCGCGTCACGACCAGACGAGGACGCTCGGGCGTGCCCGAGATCTTCTTCCGGATGCGAATGTGCCGGCGCTTGGCGGCGGCGCGCTTGTAGGCGTCGCCCTTAGCGATCTTCACGCCGTATGCCATGGCTTACTTACCAGCCTTTCCGACCTTGCGGCGGATGACCTCGCCCGCGTACTTCACGCCCTTGGCCTTGTACGGGTCGGGCTTGCGCAGCTTGCGGATGTTCGCGGCGACCTCGCCGACCTTCTGCTTGTCGATGCCCTCGACCGAGAACTTGGTCGGCGACTCGACCTTGAACGAGATGCCTTCCGGCGCCTCGATCAGGATCGGGTGGCTGTAGCCCAGCGAGAACTCCAGGTTGGAGCCCTTGGCCTGGACGCGGTAACCGACACCGCTGATCTCGAGAGCCTTGGTGTAACCCTGGGTCACGCCAGTGATCATGTTCGCCACCAGCGTGCGGGACAGGCCGTGCAGGGCCCTGTTCCGGCTCTCGTCGTTCGGGCGGGTGACGTTGAGCACGCCGTCCTCGCCCTTGGCGATCTCGATGGGTGCGGCGATCGTGTGCGTGAGGGAGCCCTTCGGGCCCTTCACGTCGACCTGCCGGCCATCGAGGGTGACGTCCACACCGGCGGGAACCTGGATGGGGAGCTTGCCGATTCGCGACATGGCTTTACCTCCGTTCCCTTCCGTTACCAGACGTAGGCGAGGACTTCCCCGCCCACACCCTTCTTCTGTGCCTGCTGGCCGGTCAGGAGGCCGTGGGACGTGGAGATGATCGCCACGCCCAGGCCGCCGAGAACCTTCGGCAGGTTGGTGGACTTTGCGTAGACCCGAAGACCCGGCTTCGAGATCCGCTTGATGCCGGCGATCGAACGCTCACGGTTCGGGCCGAACTTCAGCTCGAGGACGAGGGACTTGCCCACGGGGGCGTCCTCGGTCTTCCAGCCGGTGATGTAACCCTCCTGCTGGAGGATCTCCGCGATGTGCGACTTGATCTTGCTGTGCGGCATCGCGACGGTGTCGTGGTACGCCGAGTTCGCGTTTCGCAGACGCGTCAGCATGTCTGCGATCGGATCGGTCATGGTCATGTGCTGGCCTTCGGCCTCTCTCGCCGGGGTTTCCTGTCTGCTCCGTCCTTCTCCCCGCACGCGCCTCGGCGGCGCGGCGGGACAGGTGTGGAGCGGGGACCTACGGCGTAGTAAGTCGTGTCCGGGCGCCGGGCGCCCGACCCTCCACCCTAAGGGATGCGGGTCGGGGCTCGACATCCAGGTTCCTTACCGAGAGTCCTGGCTGGTCGACTGCGAAGAGCCGATTACCAGGAACTCTTGGTGACGCCCGGCAGCTCACCGCGGTGCGCCATCTGGCGGAGGCACACGCGGCACAGGCCGAACTTGCGGTAGACGGAGTGCGGGCGACCGCAGCGCTGGCAGCGCGTGTAGGCGCGCACCGCGAACTTCGGCTTACGGCTCGCCTTGGCGATCAGAGCCTTCTTCGCCATGTCAGTTCTCCTTGAACGGGAAGCCGAGGTGACGAAGCAGCGCGCGGCCCTCCTCGTCGGTGGTCGCCGTGGTGACCACGGTGATGTCCATGCCCCGGACCCGGTCGATCTTGTCCTGGTCGATCTCGTGGAACATGACCTGCTCCGTGAGACCGAAGGTGTAGTTGCCGCGGCCGTCGAACTGCTTGGGCGACAGTCCGCGGAAGTCGCGGATGCGCGGCAGTGCGAGCGACAGCAGGCGGTCCAGGAACTCCCACATCCGGTCGCCCCGGAGGGTGGAGTGGGCGCCGATCGGCTGCCCCTCGCGCAGCTTGAACTGCGCGATGGACTTCCGAGCCTTGGTCACGGCCGGCTTCTGGCCGGTGATCGTGGCGAGGTCCTTGATGGCACCCTCGATCAGCTTGGAGTCGCGGGCGGCGTCGCCCACACCCATGTTGACCACGATCTTCGTGAGACCGGGGATCTGCATGACGTTCTCGTACTTGAACTCGTCACGCAGCTTGCCCGCGATCTCCTCGCGGTAGCGCGTCTTCAGACGCGGCGCGGTGGCAGTGGTGGTGGCAGTCATCAGATGTCCTCACCGGTCCGCTTGGCAACGCGGATCTTGTTGCCCTCGTCGTCGAAGCGGTATCCGACACGGGTGACGACCTTCTTGCCACCGGACTCCACGACGAGCTGCACGTTGCTCACGTGGATGGGTGCCTCGGTCGTCACGATGCCGCCGGTCTTCGAGCCACGAGCGGTCTGGCCGGCCTTGGTGTGCTTCTTGACCCGGTTGACACCCTCGACCAGGACACGGTCCTCGCGGGGGAAGGCCACGATGACCTTGCCCTGCTTGCCCTTGTCCTTGCCGGTGATGACCTGGACCAGGTCGCCCTTCTTGATCTTCATGCTCACAGCACCTCCGGCGCGAGCGAGACGATCCTCATGAACTTCTTCTCGCGCAGCTCACGGCCCACGGGGCCGAAGATACGGGTGCCGCGGGGGTCGCCGTCGCCCTTGAGGATGACGGCGGCGTTCTCATCGAAACGGATGTACGAACCGTCGGGGCGACGGCGCTCCTTCACGGTGCGCACGATGACCGCCTTGACGATCTCGCCCTTCTTCACGTTGCCGCCCGGGATCGCGTCCTTGACGGTGGCGACGACGACGTCACCGATGCCCGCGTAGCGACGGCCCGAACCACCGAGTACACGGATGGTGAGGATCTCCTTCGCACCCGTGTTGTCGGCGACGCGAAGCCGAGACTCCTGCTGGATCACGTCTATCTCCTGATCGTCTGCCGGTTCCCGGCGGGGCGCCCACACGGGGTGCGCGCCCCACCGAGCCTGGCGGAACTCCTCCCGGGGCCAGACGGCCCCGGGAAATTACTTGGCCTTCTCGAGGATCTCGACGACGCGCCAGCGCTTGGTGGCGGACAGCGGCCGGGTCTCCATGAGGAGGACACGGTCGCCGACGCCCGCGGCGTTCTGCTCGTCGTGCGCCTTGAGCTTCTCGGTACGGCGGATGATCTTGCCGTACAGCGCGTGCTTGACGCGGTCCTCGACGGCGACGACGACGGTCTTGTCCATCTTGTCGCTGACGACGAGACCCTGGCGGGTCTTGCGGAAGCCGCGCTTCTGCTCGTTCTTCTCAGTCACGTTGGTCTCGCTCATCAGGCACTCTCCACCGTCTCGATGCCCAGCTCGCGCTCACGCATCAGGGTGTAGATCCGCGCGATGTCCTTGCGGACGGCCTTCAGCCGGCCGTGGTTCTCGAGCTGCCCGGTCGCCGCCTGGAAGCGGAGGTTGAACAGCTCTTCCTTGGCCTCGCGCAGCTTGCCGACGAGCTCCTCGCCGCCAAGCTCACGCAGCTCGGACGCCTTGGTTCCGGCCGCCATCACGATTCACCTGCCTCGCGCCGCACGATCCGGCACTTCATCGGAAGCTTGTGGGCGGCGCGGATGAGCGCCTCCTTGGCAATCTTCTCGTTCGGGTAGGACAGCTCGAACATGACCCGACCGGGCTTCACGTTCGCGATCCACCACTCCGGCGAACCCTTACCGGAACCCATGCGGGTCTCGGCGGGCTTCTTGGTCAGCGGGCGGTCGGGGTAGATGTTGATCCACACCTTGCCACCACGCTTGATGTGACGGGTCATGGAGATACGAGCTGCCTCGATCTGCCGGTTCGTCACGTAGGCCGGGGTGACGGCCTGGATGCCCCACTCGCCGAATGCGACCTCGGTGCCGCCCTTGGCCATGCCCTTGCGCTTCGGGTGGTGCTGCTTGCGGTGCTTGACCCTGCGCGGGATCAGCATGGGTCAGCTCTCCTTTCCGGAAGCCGTGGGCTCCGCGGCAGCAGCGGCGGGAGCCGCAGCCTCGGCCGACTTCGGTGCCTCGGACTGCTGCGAGCTCTGCGGCCGGCGGCCGCGGCCGCCGCGCTCGCCGCCCCGGCGGGGACGGTCGCTGCCGCCACCGCGCGACGGGCGGTTGCCCGCACGGGCGGCCGCGTTCTCGGCGCGCACCTCGGCGATGTTCTTGACGTCGCCCTTGTAGATCCACACCTTCACACCGATGCGGCCGAAGGTCGTACGAGCCTCGAACAGGCCGTAGTCGACGTTGGCGCGCAGGGTGTGCAGGGGCACCCGGCCCTCGCGGTAGAACTCCGAGCGGGACATCTCGGCGCCGCCGAGACGGCCACCGCACTGGATCTTGATGCCCTTGGCGCCGGCCTTCATCGCGGTCTGCATGCTCTTGCGCATCGCGCGGCGGAAGGAGACGCGGGAGGACAGCTGCTCGGCGACGGCCTGGGCCACCAGCTGAGCATCCGTCTCCGGGTTCTTCACCTCGAGGATGTTGAACTGGATCTGCTTGCCGGTCAGCTTCTCCAGGTTGCCCCGCAGGCGGTCGGCCTCGGCGCCGCGGCGGCCGATGACGATGCCCGGACGAGCGGTGTGGACGTCGACGCGCACGCGGTCACGGGTGCGCTCGATCTCCACCTTGGAGATGCCGGCCCGCTCCATGCCCTTGGTGAGCATCTTGCGGATCGCGACGTCTTCCTTGACGTAGTCCTTGTAGAGCTTGTCGGCGTACCAGCGCGACTTGAAGTCGGTGGTGATGCCGAGGCGGAACCCGTGCGGGTTTACCTTCTGGCCCATTACCGGGTTCCTTCCTTGCTGCTGACGACCACCGTGATGTGGCTGGTCCGCTTACGGATCCGGTAGGCGCGGCCCTGGGCGCGCGGCCGGAACCGCTTCAGGGTCGGACCCTCGTCGACGTAGGCCTCGGAGATGAAGAGGCTGTCGACATCCGTGTGGTCGTAGTTGTGCGCGGCATTGGCAATGGCGCTGTCGAGCACCTTGCCCACGGGCACGCTGGCGGCCTGCGGGGCGAAACGCAGGACCGCCTGAGCCTCCGTGGCACTCATGCCACGGACAAGGTCCACCACCCGGCGGGCCTTCATGGGCGTGACGCGCACATAGCGCGCGGAGGCCCTGGCTTCCATGGTTGTCCCTTCGGTGTCAGTCATGGTCGTCACCCCGGTCAGCGACGCCGCGACTTGCGGTCGTCCTTGACGTGGCCGCGGAAGCTGCGGGTCGGGGCGAACTCGCCGAGCTTGTGGCCGACCATCGACTCGGTGACGAACACCGGGACGTGCTTACGGCCGTCGTGCACCGCGATCGTGTGGCCCAGCATCGCCGGGACGATCATCGAGCGGCGGGACCAGGTCTTGATGACGTTCTTGGTGCCTGCTTCGTTCTGCGTGTCCACCTTCTTGGTCAGGTGGTCGTCGACGAAGGGCCCCTTCTTGAGACTGCGCGGCATCGAAAACCCCGCCTCCTAGCGCTTCTTGTTCGTCTTGCGGCGGCGGACGATGTACTTGTTGCTGGCCTTCTTCGGCGAGCGCGTACGGCCCTCCTTCTGGCCCCACGGCGACACCGGGTGGCGGCCACCGGAGGTACGACCCTCACCACCACCGTGCGGGTGGTCGATCGGGTTCATGACCACACCGCGGACGGTCGGGCGGACGCCCTTCCAGCGCATACGGCCGGCCTTGCCCCAGTTGATGTTCGACTGCTCGGCGTTGCCGACCTCGCCGATGGTGGCGCGGCAGCGGACGTCGACCAGGCGGATCTCACCGGACGGCATGCGCAGGTGGGCCATGCGGCCCTCCTTCGCCAGCAGCTGCACGGACGCACCGGCGGAGCGGGCGAACTTGGCGCCGCCGCCTGGCCGCAGCTCGATGGCGTGGATGACCGTACCGACGGGGATGTTGCGCAGCGCCATGTTGTTGCCCGGCTTGATGTCCGCGCCGGGGCCGTTCTCGATCCGGGCGCCCTGCTTGAGGCCGGCCGGGGCGAGGATGTAGCGCTTCTCGCCGTCCACGTAGTGCAGCAGCGCGATGCGCGCGGTGCGGTTGGGGTCGTACTCGATGTGCGCGACCTTGGCCGGCACGCCGTCCTTGTCGTGACGACGGAAGTCGATCACGCGGTAGGCGCGCTTGTGGCCACCGCCCTGGTGGCGGACGGTCACACGACCGGCGTTGTTACGGCCGCCCTTGCTGTGCAGGGGGCGGACCAGCGACTTCTCCGGCGTGGACCGCGTGATCTCGACGAAGTCGGCGACGCTGGAGCCACGACGGCCCGGGGTCGTCGGCTTGTACTTGCGGATACCCATTTCTCAGTCCTCGGAAGATTCCGGACTTCTGGCGGTTCGGCCCCCGTTAGGAGACCGGGCCGCCGAAGATGTCGATGCGGTCGCCCTCGGCAAGGGTCACGATGGCGCGCTTGGTGTCGGCGCGCTTGCCGTAACCGGTGCGGGTGCGCTTGCGCTTGCCCTGCCGGTTGATCGTGTTGACCCCGGTGACCTTGACCGAGAAGACCGCCTGGACGGCCTGCTTGATCTGGGTCTTGTTGGCGCGCGTGTCGACGAGGAAGGTGTACTTGTTCTCGTCCAGCAGCGCGTAGCTCTTCTCCGAAACCACCGGCTTCAGCAGCAGGTCACGGGGGTCCGTGAACGTCTTGCTGGTGACGGCGGTCTGCTCGGTCGCCTCGCTCATCAGGCTTCGCTCCCTTCGAGCTCAGCCCCGGCAGCGGCCTTCTGCGGGCCGGCCACGAAGGACTCGAAGGCGGCCTTCGTGAAGACCACGTCGTCGGAGACGAGCACGTCGTACGTGTTCAGCTGGCCCGGCTCCAGGATGTGCACCTGGGGCAGGTTGCGGGCGGACAGCCACGCGGCCTCGTCGGCGCGCTCGGCGACCAGGAGCAGGTGCTTGCGCTCACTGACCTTGCCGAACAGCGTCTTGGCGGCCTTGGTGGAGACCTCGCCCTCGACCACGCCGGAGACGACGTGGACACGGCCGTGACGGGCCCGGTCGGAGAGGGCACCGCGAAGGGCGGCGGCCTTCATCTTCTTCGGGGTCCGCTGCGAGTAGTCACGCGGCTGCGGGCCGTGGACGACGCCACCACCGGCGAACTGCGGCGCGCGGGTCGAACCCTGACGGGCGCGACCGGTGCCCTTCTGGCGGTACGGCTTCTTGCCACCGCCGCGGACCTCGCCACGGGTCTTGGTCTTGTGCGTGCCCTGGCGGGCCGCGGCCAGCTGCGCGACGACGACCTGGTGGATCAGCGGAACGCTGACCTGCGTGTCGAAGATCTCCGCGGGGAGCTCGACGGTGCCGGTCTTGTCGCCTGCCGGCGAAAGAATGTCAACGGTGCTCATTACCTCAAGCCCCCTTGGCCGCGGTACGGACCAGGACGAGGCCGCCGTTCGGACCGGGAACTGCGCCCTTGATGAGCAGCAGGCCCTTCTCCGCGTCAACGGCGTGGACGGTCAGGTTCTGGGTGGTGACCCGCTCGTTGCCCATGCGGCCAGCCATGCGCGTGCCCTTGAAGACACGGCCGGGGGTCGCGCAGCCGCCGATGGAGCCCGGCTTGCGGTGCACGCGGTGCGCACCGTGCGAGGCCTTGCCACCGCGGAAGCCGTGGCGCTTCATGCCACCGGCGAAGCCCTTGCCCTTGCTGGTGCCGGTCACGTCGACCTTGATGCCGGAGTCGAAGACCTCGGCGGTGACTTCCTGGCCCAGCGTGTACGCGCCGGCGTCGTTGGTACGGATCTCCACGAGGTGGCGACGCGGGGTCACGTCGGCCTTCGAGAAGTGACCCTTGAGTGGCTTGTTCACCTTGCGGGGGTCGATCTCGCCGAAGGCGATCTGGACGGCGTCGTAGCCGTCCTTGTCGTTGGTGCGCACCTGGGTCACGACACAGGGGCCGGCCTTGACCACGGTCACGGGCACGACGCGGTTGTTGTCGTCCCAGACCTGGGTCATGCCGAGCTTCTCGCCCAGGACACCCTTGATCTGCTTGGTCATCACTACCGCGCCTCTCAGAGCTTGATCTCGATGTCGACGCCGGCCGGGAGGTCCAGGCGCATCAGCGAGTCAACGGTCTTGGGCGTCGGGTCGAGGATGTCGATCAGGCGCTTGTGGGTGCGCATCTCGAAGTGCTCGCGCGCGTCCTTGTACTTGTGCGGCGACTTGATGACGCAGTACACGTTCTTCTCAGTGGGCAGCGGCACCGGGCCCGCGACCGACGCACCAGTGCGGGTCACCGTCTCGACGATCTTCTTCGCCGAGTTGTCGATGACCTCGTGGTCGTAGGCCTTGAGCCGGATGCGGATCTTCTGTCCCGCCATGGCTACTTCGTAGTCCTTCTTCTCGTCACGCTCTGGAACCCCGGAGGTCGTCCGCTCCCCGCTCCCGCTCCTTGCGATTGCTCCTCCGCTCCGACCCACGCGGTCGGGCGTGTCGCAACCCTCCTCGTACGTCTCCACAGGAGAACGTCCTCGATGAAGGAGGGAGTCGGGGGAAGAGACCCACCGGGATGCCTGGTCGGAGCCCCTCCTGCACTTCCCGGAAGATTCCCGTACTTCCGCCCCTGACGAGGGGCGACGAGTACATCGGGACTCGCTTCCAGTCCTCCCGGCGGGAGGCGCACAGCATCGGCACTCAACCGAGCAACCGGAACAGTGTGCCATACCAGGCGGGGGCCATGCGAATCGGCGCCGGGCCCCGCCCAGGCAGGTGACGAGGCCCACACGGGCGTTCGGACCCGGCCCTCGACCGTACCGGTCCCGCGCCTGTGCGGCGCACCCCCCGCGCCACCCCGACACACACAGGAGGCGCGGCCCGGTTCCGGGTCTTTCCCCTTCCGCACTGGTATGCGTGCCCTGCAGAGGGTCGTGGAGAGGTGGGCGTAATGTCCGGTGACTGGTGGATGCGCAACATCGTCGAGCCCGGCAAGCTGCCGCTGCTGCTGGCGCTGGTGACGTTCGTGCTCACCTTCGCCATCACGCGGCTGGTGACCCGGATGATCCGCGCCGGACGCGGGCCGTTCCGCAACGTCACGCCCGGCGGCATGCACATCCACCACGTGGTGCCCGGCATCCTTCTCATGACGGTCGGCGGGTTCACCGCCTTCGCCGGCGGGCGGCACGGCTGGGGCGCGGGCGTGGCCGCGGTGCTGTTCGGGATGGGCGCGGGACTCGTCCTGGACGAGTTCGCGCTCGTCCTGCACCTGAACGACGTGTACTGGAGCAAGGCCGGCACGCAGAGCGTCGAGGTCGTGCTCGTCACCTTCGCGCTGACGCTGCTGCTGCTCAGCGGCTTCTCCCCGCTCGGCGTCGACAGCCTCGGCGACGACGAGGAGCAGAGCCGACTCGGGGCCGCGCTCACCGCGCTGGCGAACTTCGCGATCGTGCTGATCGCGCTGGTCAAGGGCAAGACGTGGATGGCGCTTGTCGGGGTGCTGATCCCGCCGGTCGCCCTCTTCGGTGCGGTGCGGCTCGCGAAGCCGGCGTCGCCGTGGGCGAAACGCCTCTACACGCGGCGGCCGCGCGCGCAGCACCGCGCGGCCGAGCGTGCCGACGCCCACATGCGGCGCTGGGGCCCGCTGCGCCGCCGCGTCGACTACCTCGTCGGCGGCGCTCCCTCCGCCTGACCGCGGTGCGGCCGACGGCCCAGCCCTCCGGCGCCGGAACGGCACGCAGCCGGGCGGCAGCGGCCCGGCGGAACTTCCGACGACCGGACCACAGCTGGGGTCCGGTGCTTGGTCGAGCCCGTACCCGGAAGTGCGGGCAATCCGCGCCACGGCGGACTACGCGTGACCACGGGCCAGCGCAATGAGGCGATCGAGGATGCGGGCACCATCGGCGCGCAGGCCGTTGTGCTCGTACTCGTTGGTGAGCCAGGGCCGCAGCGTCGGGATCAGCGCGGCCGTCTCCTCGGAGAAGGCACGGTCGACATACGCGTCGTCCGCGTAGATCGCCGCCGCGCAGGGCACGTCGCAGTCGCGCAGCCGGTCCGGGTCGTAGAGCCGGGGCCACTCGTGTTCGGCGAGCAGATCGGCGGCCTCCCGCAGCGGCGCCAGCTCGCGGTAGTCCTCGAACATCCACGGGTAGACGTGCTCGCCGGTGAACAGCGTGGTGTCGGCGGCGTACCCGGCGGGCAGGGTCCGCTCCGCGGACCACCGGGTGGCGTGCCCGTCGGCGTAGGACGACTCGTGGACGACCGCGTACAGCGGGTTCCGGCCGGAGAACGGCATCGCCGCGGCCACGTCGTGACGGAACGCCGCCGACGAGGGGTCGCGTTCCAGCAGGTAGTGAAGACGCTCGGCACCGTCGCTGGTACCCAGCAGGTTGCCGAGCTGCCGGAAGCGCCGCGCGGTGAGCCGGTCGCCGTCCGGCAGCACGACCTCGCCGGCCTCCAGCCGCTCCACCAGGGAGCGGACCCGGGCGCGGTCGCCCGGGTAGCGCCGGTAGTAGCGGGCGTTGCGCTCCCGCATCACCCGGTACGTCGCCGCGTACACCTCGTCGGGGTGGCGCCCCACGGGCGGCAGGCCGCCGGTGAAGAAGACCTCCCGCAGCGCCTCCGGCGCCACGCTGAGGTAGTGCAGGGCGCAGAAGCCGCCGAAGGACTGCCCGAGCAGGCTCCACCGGTCGACGTCCAGGTCGGCGCGGATCCACTCCGCGTCCTGCACGATCGCGTCGGCACGGAAGCGGGCGAGGTGTGCGGCCTGCTGTCGCGGCGACATGCCCGACAGGGTCCCGACGGGCGTCGAGAGGCCGGTGCCGCGCTGGTCGAGCAGCAGGACGCGGTACTCGGGCAGCGCGCGCTCGAGCCAGCCGGGGGCGGTGGGCGCGACGGTGGGACGGGGCGCCTCCTGGCCCGGCCCTCCCTGGAGGTAGACCAGATACGGCCGGTCGCGCCCGCCCGGCGCGGCGACCTCGCGGGCGAAGACGGTGATGTGCGCGCCGTCCGGGTCCGCGTGGTCCAGTGGGACGTGGAACTCCAGCTCGGTCAGGACCATTCCGGGGGCGTGGTGCGTGAGAGCCATGGGGCCGATCCTCCCACCACGCCGGAGCGCAGGGCGTACGGCCCGCCCGGTGACCGCGCACCGGGCGGGGGCCCGTACGGCCGGCGGCGGCGCGTGTCAGCCCTGCCGGACGGCCGACACCTCGAACTCGAGCGTGATCTTGTCGCTGACCAGAAAGCCTCCGGTCTCCAGGGCGGCGTTCCAGGTGATGCCGAAGTCCTGGCGGTTGATCGTGGTGCTGCCCTCCAGCCCGATACGGCTGTTGCCGAAGGGGTCGGTGGCGTTGCCCTCGTAGGTGAAGGGGACCGTCACCGGCCGGGTGACGCCCTTGATCGTGAGGTCGCCCGTGACGTCGAAGGTGTCGTCGCCCGTCGCCCGCACACCGGTGGAGCGGAAGGTGATCTCGGGGTACTGCGCCATGTCGAGGAAGTCGTTGCTGCGCAGGTGACCGTCGCGGTCGGCGTTGCGGGTGTCGATGCTCTCGGCCTTGATCGTCAGCTCCACGGAGGACTCTTCCGGGTGCGCGCCGTCGATGCGGGCGGTGCCGGTGAAGTCGTTGAACGCGCCGCGCACCTTCGTCACCATCGCGTGGCGGGCGACGAAGCCGATGCGGGTGTGGGCCGGGTCGAGGGTGTACGCGCCGGTGAGCCCGGCGCGGTCGTCGGTGACGGTCATGGTAGGCCTCCGAAGTTCGTGGTCGTGCTCTCTGCACGGCACAACATGGTTGAAGGCTCAACTATTCCGTCGGCAGGGAACCGTTTCCACCGGGACCGCGACCGGGACATGCGGAGGGCCCGCACGACAGGCGTCGTGCGGGCCCTCCGTGCCGGCCGAAGCCGGCGAAGCGCTCGCTAGGAGCAGGAGCCGAAGGTCACTTGTTGATCTTGGTGACCTGGCCGGCGCCCACGGTCCGGCCACCCTCGCGGATGGCGAACTTGAGGCCCTCCTCCATGGCGACCGGCTGGATGAGCTGGACGCTCATCTCGGTGTTGTCGCCCGGCATGACCATCTCGGTGCCCTCGGGGAGGGTCACCACGCCGGTCACGTCCGTGGTACGGAAGTAGAACTGCGGGCGGTAGTTGTTGAAGAACGGGGTGTGGCGACCGCCCTCGTCCTTCGACAGGATGTACGCCTGCGCCTCGAACTCCGTGTGCGGGGTGACCGAGCCCGGCTTGATGATGACCTGGCCGCGCTCGACGTCCTCGCGCTTGATGCCCCGGAGGAGCAGGCCGACGTTCTCACCGGCCTGGCCCTCGTCGAGCAGCTTGCGGAACATCTCGATACCGGTAACGGTGGTGGAGGTCTTCTCCTCCTTGATGCCGATGATGTCGACGTTCTCGTTGACCTTGAGCACACCGCGCTCGATACGGCCGGTGACGACCGTACCGCGACCGGTGATGGTGAAGACGTCCTCGATGGGCATGAGGAACGGCTTGTCGGTGTCGCGCTCCGGCTCCGGGATCGCCTCGTCAACGGCGTGCATGAGCTTGACGACCGACTCGCCCCACTCCTTGTCGCCCTCGAGCGCCTTCAGCGCCGAGACCTTGACGACAGGGACGTCGTCGCCCGGGAACTCGTACTCGGAGAGCAGCTCACGGACCTCGAGCTCGACGAGCTCCATGATCTCCTCGTCGTCCACCATGTCGGCCTTGTTCAGGGCGACGACGATGTACGGAACGCCGACCTGGCGGGCCAGGAGCACGTGCTCCTTGGTCTGCGGCATCGGGCCGTCGGTGGCGGCGACCACGAGGATGGCGCCGTCCATCTGCGCGGCACCGGTGATCATGTTCTTGATGTAGTCCGCGTGACCCGGGCAGTCGACGTGCGCGTAGTGACGGTTCTCCGTCTGGTACTCGACGTGCGCGATGGAGATGGTGATACCGCGCTGACGCTCTTCGGGCGCCTTGTCGATGTTCTCGAACGCCGAGGCCTCGTTGAGGTCCGGGTAAGCGTCGTGCAGCACCTTGGTGATCGCCGCGGTAAGAGTGGTCTTACCGTGGTCGATGTGACCGATGGTGCCGATGTTGACGTGCGGCTTAGTCCGCTCGAACTTCGCCTTCGCCACTGGGGTCCTCCTGTGGACTGGTGCTGTACGCCCACCACGCTCTGCGGTGGGGTTCAGGTGGTCGTACCGAACCGGTCAGGACCCCGAGGGGGACGCCCTTGACCGTTTCGTCTTCTGGGCGGGGCTCCGGGGGCCCGTCTCAGATCCTGCGGATCTGAGACGGTATGCCCCGAATGCCTTTGCTCCAGCCTAATGGGTGAGTGCAGCCGGCGAACCGGCCTTACTCGCCCTTGGCCTTCGCGATGATCTCCTCGGCGACGTTCTTGGGAACCTCACCGTAGGAATCGAACTGCATCGAGTACGCAGCACGACCGGAGGTCTTGCTGCGCAGGTCACCGACGTATCCGAACATCTCCGAGAGCGGCACCAGGCCCTTGACGAGCTTGGCGTTGCCCCGGTCCTCCATGGACTGGATCTGTCCACGGCGGGAGTTGATGTCACCGATCACGTCGCCCATGTAGTCCTCGGGCGTGGTGACGTCGACGGCCATCAGCGGCTCGAGGAGGGCCGGGGAGGCCTTCCGTGCGGCCTCCTTGAAGGCCATCGAACCGGCGATCTTGAACGCCATCTCGGAGGAGTCGACCTCGTGGAACGCGCCGTCGAGCAGGGTGACGCGCACGCCGGTGAGCGGGTAGCCCGCCAGCACGCCGAACTCCATGGCCTCCTGGCAGCCCGCGTCCACGGACGGGATGTACTCCCGCGGGATACGGCCACCGGTGACCTTGTTGACGAACTCGTAGCCGTCGCCCTCGAGGGGCTCGAGCTGGATCTGCACCTTCGCGAACTGGCCGGAACCACCAGTCTGCTTCTTGTGCGTGTAGTCGTGCTTGTCGACGTTCCTGCGCAGCGTCTCGCGGTAGGCCACCTGCGGCTTGCCGACGTTGGCCTCGACCTTGAACTCGCGCTTCATACGGTCGACCAGCACGTCGAGGTGCAGCTCGCCCATACCCGCGATGATGGTCTGGCCGGTCTCCTCGTTCGTCTTGACCTGGAAGGACGGGTCCTCCTCGGCCAGACGCTGGATCGCGACGCCCAGCTTCTCCTGGTCGCCCTTGGACTTCGGCTCGATGGCGACCTCGATCACCGGGGCCGGGAAGTCCATGGACTCGAGAATCACGGGGTTGGACGCGTCGCAGAGCGTCTCACCGGTGGTGGTCTGCTTCAGACCCATGACGGCGACGATGTCGCCGGCACCCACCGATTCGATCTCCTCGCGCTTGTTGGAGTGCATCCGGTAGATCTTGCCGATGCGCTCCTTCTTGCCCTTGAGCGCGTTCAGCACCTGCGTACCGGTGTCGAGGCGCCCCGAGTACACGCGGATGAAGGTGAGCTTGCCCAGGTGCGGGTCGCTCGCGATCTTGAACGCCAGGGCGGCGAACGGCTCCTCCTCCGAGGGCTTCCGCTTCAGGACCTCGTCCGGGTCCTTCACGGAGTGGCCCTCGATGGCCTCGACGTCCAGCGGCGACGGCAGGTAGCTGCACACCGCGTCGAGCAGAGGCTGCACGCCCTTGTTCTTGAACGCGGTACCGCAGAACACCGGGGTGACGGTGATGGTGCCCTCGGCGCCGGTGGAGGCGAGGGTGACACGGCGGATCGCCGCGATGAGCTGCTCCTGGGTGGGCTCCTGGCCCTCCAGGTACAGCTCCATCATCTCCTCGTCGTTCTCCGCGACGGCCTCGAGCAGCTTCCCGCGCCACTCCTCGGCGGCCTCGGTGTGCGTGTCGGGGATGTCGACCACGTCGTAGGCCTCGCCGAGCTTGGTCTCGGCGGACCAGACGAGCGCCTTCATCTGCACCAGGTCGACGACGCCCTTGAAATCCGCCTCGGCGCCGATCGGCAGCTGCATGACCAGCGGAACCGCACCCAGGCGGCTCTCGATCATGTCGACGCAGCGGTGGAACTCCGCACCGGTGCGGTCCAGCTTGTTGACGAAGCAGATCCGCGGAACGCCGTACCGGTCGGCCTGACGCCACACGGTCTCGGACTGCGGCTCGACGCCGGCGACACCGTCGAACACCGTCACGGCACCGTCGAGCACGCGCAGGGACCGCTCCACCTCGACGGTGAAGTCGACGTGCCCGGGGGTGTCGATGATGTTGATGGTGTGGTCGATGTCGTTGAGCGGCCAGTGGCAGGTCGTCGCGGCGGACGTGATGGTGATGCCGCGCTCCTGCTCCTGCGCCATCCAGTCCATCGTGGCAGCGCCGTCGTGGACCTCACCGATCTTGTAGCTGACGCCGGTGTAGAACAGGATCCGCTCGGTGGTGGTCGTCTTGCCCGCGTCGATGTGGGCCATGATCCCGATGTTGCGGACCTTGGCCAGGTCAAGTGAAGTGGTAGCCATAAGGCTTCAGTCTTCTCTCGGTCTCTCGATGGGGTCTGCGACTACCAGCGGTAGTGCGCGAAGGCCTTGTTGGACTCGGCCATCTTGTGGGTGTCCTCGCGCTTCTTCACGGCGGCGCCGAGCCCGTTGGAGGCGTCGAGCAGCTCGTTCATCAGACGCTCGGTCATCGTCTTCTCACGGCGGGCGCGGGAGTAACCCACGATCCAGCGCAGCGCGAGGGTGGAGGAACGGCCGGGGCGGACCTCGACCGGCACCTGGTAGGTGGCGCCACCGACGCGACGGGAGCGGACCTCGAGGGTCGGCTTCACGTTCTCGAGCGCGCGCTTGAGCGTGATGACCGGGTCGTTGCCGGACTTCTCGCGCAGACCCTCCATGGCGCCGTAGACGATGCGCTCGGCGGTGGAGCGCTTGCCGTTCAGCAGCACCTTGTTGATCAGGGAGGTCACCAGAGGAGAGCCGTAGACCGGGTCGATGATGACCGGGCGCTTCGGGGCGGGGCCCTTACGAGGCATGCTTACTTCTCCTTCTTGGCGCCGTAGCGGCTGCGAGCCTGCTTGCGGTTCTTGACGCCCTGCGTGTCGAGGGAGCCGCGGATGATCTTGTAGCGAACACCCGGCAGGTCCTTCACACGGCCGCCGCGCACGAGCACGATGGAGTGCTCCTGCAGGTTGTGGCCCTCACCCGGAATGTAGGCGGTGACCTCGATCCCGCTGGTCAGTCGCACACGGGCGACCTTGCGCAGGGCCGAGTTCGGCTTCTTCGGGGTGGTGGTGAAGACACGCGTGCAGACGCCGCGGCGCTGAGGCGAACCCTCCAGTGCGGGCGTCTTGTTCTTCTCGACCTTGTCCTGCCGGCCCTTGCGGACCAGCTGCTGGATCGTAGGCACAGATTCTCCGTTTTCTGTGTGCCGTCTCGGTAAAGCTAACCTGGAACACGTCCCCGACCCACGCGGTCGGGTGTGTCGGGGCCTGCACAGCCCCCCGCCTGCGGAAACGTGCCGCGAGCGGGACTTCCCTTACGGGAGAAGCGTGCAGACACCGGTATCCGAAGTCACCCGTTCCTGGCGTCGATGCGCGCAGGAAGGGCAGGGGATACCCCAGGCACAAGGTCAGAGCCTACCTACCGCGTCCGCACCGGTCAAAACAAGTACCCGCGCGGCCCCTGGGCGATCAACCGGCGGCGATGCCCATGAGGATCAGGAGGACGAAGCACACCCCGATCCAGCCCAGTACCAGCCCCGCGATGGCCCAGCCGTCGCCCCGCTCCCCCGTCCGCCGGATCTCCGCCCTGGCCTTGTGCCCGAGGATCACCGCGGGGACACCGGTGAAGCCGGCGCTGAACGGCGCGAGCAGACCACACACCAGCGAGCCGATCGCCGCGCCGTTGGCGGGCGGCTGCGCGTACGGGACGGGCGGCGGGTACGGGGACGCGGGCGGCCCGAAGCCGCGGTACGCCGGATACCCCGGGAACGGCCCCGGGAAGGGGCGGGGCTGCTGGAACACCGCCGGCACGCCACCGGGCCCCTGCGGCAGGTCCGCGGCGAGCAGCTGGAGCTCCTCTACGGTGCGCGCGGCAAGCGCCCGGGCGGCCCGCTGGTCGTGCTCCTCGCGGGTCAGTCGACCCTCCGCGTAGGCGGCGCGCAGCACGTCGACCGTCCGCTCCCGGTCCGCGTTTCCAGCCAGCATCTTCCGACCTCCCCGTGGCCCCTCCCGTACGCGTGCGACGGGAGGGGACAACCATCATCCAGGACGCAGGCCCCGCGCGTACAGTTCCCCCCGCACATACCGCAGGGCGGCCACCCCGAGGGGTGACCGCCCTGCGCGACGTACGACTCGTCAGCCGGTGTACGGACCGTAGTCGTAGTCCTCCAGCGGAACGGCCTGGCCGGAGCCGGTGCCGAACGGCGAGTAGTCGATGTCGTCGTAGCCGACGGCCGAGTACATCGCGGCCTTGGCCTCCTCGGTCGGCTCGACCCGGATGTTGCGGTAGCGGGACAGGCCCGTACCGGCCGGGATGAGCTTACCGATGATGACGTTCTCCTTGAGGCCGATCAGGGAGTCCGACTTGGCGTTGATCGCCGCGTCGGTCAGAACCCTGGTCGTCTCCTGGAAGGACGCCGCCGACAGCCACGACTCGGTGGCCAGCGAGGCCTTGGTGATGCCCATCAGCTGCGGACGGCCGGAGGCCGGGTGGCCGCCTTCCGTCACGACCCGGCGGTTCTCGCCCTCGAACTTCGTCCGCTCGACCAGCTCGCCCGGCAGCAGCTCCGCGTCGCCGGACTCGATGATCGTCACCCGGCGCAGCATCTGCCGGATGATGATCTCGATGTGCTTGTCGTGGATCGACACGCCCTGCGAGTTGTAGACCTTCTGCACCTCGTTGACCAGGTGGACCTGGACGGCGCGCTGCCCGAGGATGCGCAGCACGTCGTGCGGGTTGGTCGCACCGACGGTCAGCGGCTGGCCGACGGCCACGTGGTCGCCCTCGGACACCTTCATGCGCGCACGCTTGGAGACCGGGTAGGAGGTCTCGTCGGAGCCGTCGTCCGGCGTGACCACGACCTTCTTGGTCTTCTCGGTCTCCTCGATCCGCACCCGGCCGGCCGACTCGGAGATCGGCGCGACACCCTTCGGCGTACGGGCCTCGAAGAGCTCGACGACACGCGGCAGACCCTGCGTGATGTCGTCACCGGCCACACCACCGGTGTGGAAGGTGCGCATCGTGAGCTGGGTGCCGGGCTCACCGATGGACTGGGCGGCGATGATGCCGACGGCCTCGCCGATGTCCACCAGCTTGCCGGTGGCCAGCGAGCGGCCGTAGCACATGGCGCAGGTGCCGACCTGGGACTCGCAGGTGAGGACCGAGCGGGTCTTGACCGTGGAGACGCCGTGCCGCACGAGCTCGTCGATGAGCACGTCGCCCAGGTCGGTGTTGGCCGGGGCCAGCACCTTGCCGTCCACCGCGACGTCCTCGGCCAGGGCACGCGCGTACACGCTGGTCTCGACGTCCTCGGCCTTGCGCAGCACCCCGTCCTCGCCCTGGGCCGCGATCTCCAGCTTGAGGCCGCGGTCGGTGCCGCAGTCCTCCTCGCGGATGATCACGTCCTGCGAGACGTCCACCAGACGACGGGTCAGGTAACCCGAGTCGGCGGTACGCAGGGCGGTGTCGGCCAGACCCTTACGGGCACCGTGCGTGGAGATGAAGTACTCCAGCACGGACAGGCCCTCGCGGAAGGACGCCTTGATCGGACGCGGGATGGTCTCGTTCTTGGCGTTGGACACCAGACCGCGCATACCGGCGATCTGGCGCATCTGCATCATGTTTCCTCGAGCGCCCGAGTCGACCATCATGAAGATCGGGTTGGTCTTCGGGAAGTTCTCGTTCATCGCCTCGGCGACCTCGTTGGTCGCCCGGGTCCAGATCGAGACCAGCTCGTTGGAACGCTCGTCCTTGGTGATCAGACCCCGCTCGTACTGCTTCTGGACCTTCTCGTCCTGAGCCTCGTACGACGCGATGATCTCCTTCTTCGCGGCCGGGACCACGACGTCGGAGATCGCGACCGTCACACCGGAACGGGTCGCCCAGTGGAAACCGGCGGACTTGAGGTTGTCCAGCGCTGCCGCGACGATCACCTTGGGGTAGCGCTCGGCCAGGTCGTTGACGATCCCGGAGAGCTGCTTCTTGCCCACCGTGTAGTCGACGAACGGGTAGTCCTCCGGCAGCAGCTCGTTGAAGAGCGCGCGGCCCAGCGTCGTCCGCAGCCGGAAGCTGTCACCCGGCTGGTACTCGGGCTCGCCCTCCTCCGGCGTCGGCGGAGTCCAGCCGCGCGGCGGCAGGGTCCCGACCGGGAAGCGGATGTCGACCTTCGCCTGGAGCGAGAGCTCGCGGGCGTCGAACGCCATGATCGCCTCGGCGACCGAGTTGAACGACCGGTCGTCGCCGATGGTCTTGCGCTGTTCCTCGTCGGTCGTGAGGAAGAACAGCCCGAGCACCATGTCCTGGGTGGGCATGGTCACCGGACGGCCGTCGGCCGGCTTGAGGATGTTGTTCGAGGACAGCATCAGGATGCGGGCCTCGGCCTGCGCCTCCGCGGACAGCGGCAGGTGCACGGCCATCTGGTCGCCGTCGAAGTCCGCGTTGAACGCGGTGCACACGAGCGGGTGGATCTGGATGGCCTTGCCCTCGACCAGCTGCGGCTCGAAGGCCTGGATGCCGAGGCGGTGCAGGGTCGGTGCACGGTTGAGCAGCACCGGGTGCTCGGCGATGACCTCTTCCAGCACGTCGTACACGACCGTGCGGCCGCGCTCGACCATGCGCTTCGCCGACTTGATGTTCTGCGCGTGGTTCAGGTCGACCAGGCGCTTCATCACGAACGGCTTGAAGAGCTCCAGCGCCATGGCCTTCGGCAGACCGCACTGGTGCAGCTTGAGCTGCGGGCCGACGACGATCACGGAACGGGCCGAGTAGTCGACGCGCTTGCCGAGCAGGTTCTGCCGGAAGCGGCCCTGCTTGCCCTTGAGCATGTCGGACAGCGACTTCAGCGGACGGTTGCCCGGGCCGGTGACCGGCCGGCCGCGGCGGCCGTTGTCGAACAGCGCGTCGACGGCCTCCTGCAGCATCCGCTTCTCGTTGTTCACGATGATCTCGGGCGCGCCGAGGTCCAGGAGCCGCTTGAGGCGGTTGTTGCGGTTGATGACGCGGCGGTACAGGTCGTTCAGGTCGGAGGTCGCGAAGCGGCCACCGTCCAGCTGCACCATCGGACGCAGGTCCGGCGGGATCACCGGGACGCAGTCCAGCACCATGCCCTTGGGGCTGTTGCTGGTCTGGAGGAAGGCGGAGACGACCTTGAGGCGCTTCAGCGCACGGGTCTTCTTCTGGCCCTTGCCGGTACGGATGATCTCGCGGAGGCGCTCGGCCTCCTCCTCCAGATCGAAGGTCTCCAGCCGCTTCTGCAGCGCGGCGGCGCCCATCGAGCCGTCGAAGTAGGTACCGAAGCGGTCGCGCAGCTCGCGGTAGAGCAGTTCGTCGCCCTCAAGGTCCTGCACCTTGAGGTTCTTGAAGCGGTTCCACACCTCGTCGAGGCGGTCGATCTCGCGCTGCGCGCGGTCGCGGAGCTGCTTCATCTCGCGCTCGGCGCCCTCGCGCACCTTGCGGCGCACGTCCGCCTTGGCACCCTCGGCCTCGAGCTCGGCCAGGTCGGCCTCCTGCTTCTTGGCCCGGGCCTCCAGGTCGGCGTCACGGCGCTGCTCGATCTGCTGGCGCTCCACGCCCACGTGCGCCTCCAGCGAGGGCAGGTCGCGCGTACGGCGCTCCTCGTCCACGTACGTGATCATGTACGCGGCGAAGTAGATGACCTTCTCCAGGTCCTTCGGAGCGAGGTCCAGCAGGTAGCCCAGCCGGGACGGCACGCCCTTGAAGTACCAGATGTGCGTGACGGGGGCGGCCAGTTCGATGTGGCCCATCCGCTCGCGGCGCACCTTGGCGCGGGTGACCTCGACACCGCAGCGCTCACAGATGATGCCCTTGAAGCGGACGCGCTTGTACTTGCCGCAGTAGCACTCCCAGTCCCGGGTGGGGCCGAAGATCTTCTCGCAGAAGAGCCCGTCCTTTTCCGGCTTGAGGGTGCGGTAGTTGATGGTCTCCGGCTTCTTGACCTCGCCATGCGACCACTGACGGATGTCGTCAGCGGTGGCCAGGCCAATTCGCAGTTCGTCGAAGAAGTTGACGTCGAGCACTCTCGTCAATCCCTCTCAGGGTCGTCTCTAGATCAATGGTCTGAACGGGGGTCCGGGGTGGGTGCCGGGGGCCCGCCAAAGCGGGTCCCCGGCCCCCGTCAGACCTCTTCGACGCTGCTCGGCTCGCGCCGGGACAGGTCGATACCGAGCTCTTCCGCGGCGCGGAAGACGTCCTCGTCGGTGTCGCGCATCTCGATGGACATGCCGTCCGAGGACAGCACCTCCACGTTGAGGCAGAGCGACTGCATCTCCTTGATGAGCACCTTGAAGGACTCGGGGATGCCCGGCTCCGGGATGTTCTCGCCCTTGACGATGGCCTCGTAGACCTTCACGCGGCCGGTGACGTCGTCGGACTTGATGGTCAGGAGCTCCTGGAGGGCGTACGCGGCGCCGTACGCCTCGAGCGCCCACACCTCCATCTCACCGAAGCGCTGACCGCCGAACTGGGCCTTACCACCCAGCGGCTGCTGGGTGATCATGCTGTACGGACCGGTGGACCGGGCGTGCAGCTTGTCGTCGACCAGGTGGTGCAGCTTGAGGATGTACATGTACCCGACCGAGATCGGGTCCGGGAACGGCTCGCCGGAGCGGCCGTCGAACAGGTTGGCCTTGCCGGAGGGCTGGACCATGCGCTCGCCGTCGCGGTTCGGGATCGTGGACTCGAAGAGACCGGCGATCTCGTCCTCGCGGGCGCCGTCGAAGACCGGGGTCGCGACGTTGGTGCCCGCGGCGACCTCGTCCGCCCCGATGGACTTCAGACGCTCCATCCACTCCTCGCTGCCCTCGACCTTCCAGCCCTGCGACGCGAGCCAGCCCAGGTGGATCTCCAGGACCTGGCCCGGGTTCATCCGGGACGGGACGCCGAGCGGGTTGAGGATGATGTCGACGGGCGTGCCGTCCTCCAGGAACGGCATGTCCTCGACGGGCAGGATCTTGGAGATGACGCCCTTGTTGCCGTGGCGGCCGGCGAGCTTGTCACCATCGGTGATCTTGCGCTTCTGCGCGACGTAGACGCGGACCAGCTGGTTCACGCCCGGGGGCAGCTCGTCGCCCTCCTCCCGGTCGAAGACGCGGACGCCGATGACCTTGCCGGTCTCGCCGTGCGGCACCTTCAGCGAGGTGTCGCGGACCTCGCGGGCCTTCTCGCCGAAGATCGCGCGCAGCAGGCGCTCCTCCGGGGTCAGCTCGGTCTCACCCTTGGGGGTGACCTTGCCGACGAGGATGTCGCCCGCCTCGACCTCGGCGCCGATGCGGATGATGCCGCGCTCGTCGAGGTCGGCCAGGACCTCCTCGGAGACGTTCGGGATGTCCCGGGTGATCTCCTCCGGGCCCAGCTTGGTGTCGCGGGCGTCGACCTCGTGCTCCTCGATGTGGATCGAGGAGAGGACGTCGTCCTGCACCAGACGCTGGGAGAGGATGATCGCGTCCTCGTAGTTGTGGCCCTCCCACGGCATGAACGCGACCAGCAGGTTCTTGCCGAGCGCCATCTCACCGGCCTCGGTGGACGGGCCGTCGGCCAGCACCTGGTCGACGACGACGCGTTCGCCCTCGTCGACGAGCACCTTCTGGTTGAAGGAGGTGCCCTGGTTGGAGCGGGAGAACTTGGCGATGCGGTACGTGGTGTACGTGCCGTCGTCGTTGGCCACCGTGACGTAGTCGGCGGAGACCTCCTGGACGACACCCTCCTTCTCGGCCTTGATGACGTCGCCGGCGTCGACCGCGCAGCGGTACTCCATGCCGGTGCCGACCAGCGGCGACTCCGCCTTGATCAGCGGCACGGCCTGGCGCATCATGTTCGACCCCATGAGCGCGCGGTTGGCGTCGTCGTGCTCGAGGAAGGGGATCATAGCGGTCGCGACCGACACCATCTGGCGCGGCGAGACGTCCATGTAGTCCACGTCGTCGCCGGGGATGAGGTCGACCTCGCCGCCGCGGCGGCGGATCAGTACGCGGTCCTCGGCGAACCGCATCTCCTCGTTCAGCGGCGCGTTCGCCTGCGCGATGACGAAGCGGTCCTCCTCGTCGGCGGTGAGGTAGTGCACCTCGTCGCTGACGACGCCGTTCTCCACCACGCGGTACGGGGTCTCGACGAAGCCGAACGCGTTGACCCGGCCGTAGGAGGCCAGCGAACCGATCAGGCCGATGTTCGGACCCTCGGGAGTCTCGATCGGGCACATGCGGCCGTAGTGCGACGGGTGCACATCGCGGACCTCGAAGCCGGCCCGCTCACGGGACAGACCACCCGGGCCCAGCGCCGACAGGCGGCGCTTGTGCGTCAGACCCGAGAGCGGGTTGGTCTGGTCCATGAACTGGGACAGCTGGCTGGTGCCGAAGAACTCCTTGATGGAGGCGACGACCGGCCGGATGTTGATCAGGGTCTGCGGCGTGATCGCCTCGACGTCCTGGGTGGTCATCCGCTCGCGGACGACGCGCTCCATGCGGGCCAGGCCGGTGCGGACCTGGTTCTGGATGAGCTCGCCGACGTTGCGCAGGCGGCGGTTGCCGAAGTGGTCGATGTCGTCGGTCTCGACGACGATCTGGTCGCCCTCGGCGGAGACCGTCTCCTCCTCGCCGGCGTGCAGCTTGACCAGGTACTTGATGGTGGCGATCACGTCGGCGGTGGTGAGCACGCCGGAGTCGAGCGGCTCGTCGCCGCCCAGCTTCTTGTTGATCTTGTACCGGCCGACCTTGGCCAGGTCGTAGCGCTTCGGGTTGAAGTAGAGGTTCTCCAGCAGCGTCTGCGCGGCCTCGCGAGTCGGGGGCTCACCCGGACGCAGCTTGCGGTAGATGTCGAGCAGTGCGTCGTCCTGGCCCTGGGTGTGGTCCTTCTCCAGGGTGGCGCGCATCGACTCGTACTGGCCGAACTCTTCGAGGATCTGCTCGTTCGTCCAGCCGAGCGCCTTGAGCAGCACGGTGACCGACTGCTTGCGCTTGCGGTCGATGCGGACGCCGACCATGTCGCGCTTGTCGATCTCCATCTCCAGCCAGGCACCCCGGGACGGGATGATCTTGGCGGAGAAGATGTCCTTGTCGGAGGTCTTGTCGATCGAGCTGTCGAAGTAGACGCCCGGCGAGCGCACCAGCTGCGAGACCACGACACGCTCGGTGCCGTTGATCACGAAGGTGCCCTTGTTGGTCATGAGCGGGAAGTCGCCCATGAAGACCGTCTGGGACTTGATCTCGCCGGTCTCGTTGTTGGTGAACTCGGCGGTGACGAAGAGCGGCGCGGCGTAGGTGAAGTCGCGCTCCTTGCACTCGTCGATCGAGTTCTTCGGAGGCTCGAAGCGGTGATCGCGGAAGGTCAGCGACATCGACCCGGAGAAGTCCTCGATCGGGGAGATCTCCTCGAAGATCTCCTCCAGACCGGACTTGGTGGGGACGTCCTGACCACTGTCCAGCGCGGCCTCGACGCGACCCTTCCAGGCGTCGTTGCCGAGGAGCCAGTCAAAGCTCTCGGTCTGCAGCGCAAGAAGGTTCGGAACCCCGAGGGGCTCCTTGATCTTCGCAAAGGAGATTCGCAGCGGGGCGGTGCCGACGGCGGTGTTCGAATTGGCGGTCGAGGCGTTGCGCGAGGCGGCCAAGAGGGGGTCCTTCCGAGGGCTCGGACTCACTACGCGCATACCGGTGCCCCTGGTGACGGGCAGGGAGCATCTAACAGGCAGCGCAAAGGGTCAGTGTAGCCAAACGGCCCACTGATGTCCAGAGCGGTTCTCCGGAGAACGGCGCAGTGCCACTCTCCCCCTCTCTCGTTGTGCTGTCGTCACAGCGCCGGGGCACCCTCCGGCCCTCGGAGGCGACGGGTGCTCTCGGCGCATCACCATGCTTCCCGCTTCGTCACCGATCCATGCCTCGGAACCTGGATCGGTGTGACGACGCGACCCGAGAATTGCGCGCTGCGTGCCATTCGTCAAGGCCCCCTCGGCGCCCCCTCGGCAGCGGTGATCACCATACCCGCCCGTTTCGGAAGGGCAAGGAACCCGTCCCGGCACGGCCGAAGGGCGACCACCCGTTCGGGTGATCGCCCTTCGGAACGGCACGTTCAGACGTACCGCGAAAGAGTCAGCAGACTCGTGAGGTCACTTGACCTCGACGGAGGCGCCGGCGCCCTCGAGGGACTCCTTGGCCTTCTCCGCGGCGTCCTTGGCGACCTTCTCGAGGACCGGCTTCGGGGTGCCGTCCACGAGCTCCTTGGCCTCCTTCAGGCCGAGCGAGGTGAGCTCGCGCACGACCTTGATGACCTGGATCTTCTTGTCGCCGGCGCCGGTGAGGATGACGTCGAACTCGTCCTGCTCCTCGGCAGCCTCGGCGGCGCCGCCACCCTGGCCGGGGGCGGCGACGGCGACGGCGGCCGGGGCGGCGGCCTCGACGTCGAACTTCTCCTCGAACTTCTTCACGAAGTCGGAGAGCTCGATGAGGGTCATCTCCTCGAACTGCGCGAGCAGGTCTTCCTGGCTGAGCTTCGCCATGGTGGCGGTCCTTCCACTAATTCGGCGGGTGCCGGTTGTCTTGCGATATCGGCGGGCGTACTCGGGCCCGCTGCGACCGTGCGGGGGTGTTTACTCCGCGTCGGCCTCGGCGGGAGCCGGCGTACCGGCACCGCCCTGCTCGACCTTGCTGCGAAGGGCGTCCGCGGTGCGGACCATCTTCGTGAGCGGGGCCTGGAAGGTCGCCGCGGCCTTGGCCATGGACGCCTTCATGCCACCGGCCAGCTTGGCGAGCAGCACCTCGCGGGGTTCGACGTCCGCGAGCTTGTTGAGCTCGGCGGCGGTCATCGCGCCGCCGTCGACGATGCCGCCCTTGATCACGAGAGCGGGGTGGTCCTTGGCGAAGTCGCGCAGACCCTTCGCCGCCTCGACCGGGTCACCGGTCACGAAGGCGACGGCCGACGAGCCCGTGAAGTACTCGTCGAGCTCGTTGATCCCGGCCTCGTTGGCCGCGATCTTGGTCAGCGTGTTCTTCACCACACGGTACTGAGCGTTCTCACCGAGAGAACGGCGCAGGTCCTTGAGCTGCGCCACGGTGAGACCGGTGTACGCGGTCACGACCGCCGCGTTGGAGTCGCGAAAACGGTTCGTGATCTCCTCGACGGCTGCGACCTTGTCGGGTGCGACCTGGTCCCTCGCCATGAGCCTCGGCCTCCTTCCGGGTGATGAGGACCGCGCGGAAGGGGCTGGGAATGCGAAACGCCCCGGGCGCAGGCGCACGGGGCGAGACTCGACCGGATGCCACGCGCTCGATGCGCACGTCGACCGGGAGCTCTTCCAGTTCACCTACGCGGGTCGCCCGCAGCTAGCGGATCCTTCGGCCGTGCGCCCTCGTGTGGACGCACCGCAACCAGCGGTCTTTGGCTTCCGCGTCAGATTACGCGGGCGACACCTGCGCAGGCAAATCGGCTCGGCGGCAGGCCGGAGGCGGCGGGAGAGACGTCAGGGCGCCTCTCCCGCCGACAGGCCGCCTCTCCCGCCGGTGGGCGGCGAAGCCGCCGTGGACGGGTCCGGAGCTCTCCGGCGGCGTCCGTCACATGCCGGTGCCGGCTCCCGCGGTGCTCCCCGCACCCTGGAGCTCCTCCAGCATCTTCATCAGGTCGATGGTCTCGGAGGCCGGCGGAGCGTCCACCGAGACGTCGGCACCGAAGTCGCTCATCTTCTGCGTCATGTCGACGGTGCCCTCGGGGGTCTCCATCCCGACATCGATGCGTACCGGAAGGTCCTCCTCGTTCACCCATGCCTCGATGCGGTACTCCTCGATCCCGGAGGACTCCAGCTGGTCGAGAAGCTGCTCGCGCTCCTTCTCCTCCAGCACCTCGAGCGACTTGTTCGCCTCCAGCGACTCCTCGATCGTCAGCGAACCCGTGTAGTGCCGGGTGGCAACGCCGTCGATGTTCTCCTCACCGGCGAACTTCACGTTCGGCGAGTCCAGCAGCATGCCCATCTGCTGGGCCGGGCTCTGGCCCAGGTTGTCCAGGCCGGAGGTCATGGCCTCGGCCATCTCGGGGTCCTCCGCGGACTCCGCGACCGCGCCCAGGTCGATCTTCATCCACCGCTTGCCCTCCATGTCGGCGGCAGCGGCCTCGCCCATGTCCATGTACATGGCGTCGTCCAGCCAGATCACCCGGCTGCCGCCCGCCCCGCCGGCCCCGGCCAGTTCGCCACCCGTCATGGTCATGTCCATCGCGTACGGGTCCCAGCCCATGACGCCGTTCATCTCCATGGTGCCGCCGGTCTGGCCGGGCAGGGTCATTTCCATCGAGACCTTCGCGGACTTCGCCTCACTGGTCTTCCGCGTGGACGCGGTCATGACCGCTATCGCGGAGCGTGAGTCGGTCTGCTGCGAGACCTCCTCTCCCGCCTTGCCTGCATCATCCGACTTCTCCCCGCTGGTGCAGGCGGTGAGCGTGGCCGCCATGGCCACGCTCACGGTCGCCAGGACGGCCTTGCGAAACGCGCGCATCCCCAACCCCCACTGTTTCTTCATATGTTCGGTTGGCACATATGGTACGGCGCCGGGCCCCGCCCTCCGAACGGAGAACGGGGCCCGGCGCCGTGTGCGTCCCGCGTGGCCGACGGCTCAGACGGCCGCCGGGTCCTCCTCGACGAGGAGGTTCTTCGTGCGGTTGGTGTCGACCGGGACACCGGGGCCCATCGTGGTGCTGATGGTGGTCTTCTTCACGTAACGGCCCTTGGCGGCCGACGGCTTGAGGCGGTGGATCTCGTCCAGCGCCGCGGCGTAGTTCTCCACGAGCTTGGCCTCGTCGAACGACGTCTTGCCGATGATGAAGTGGAGGTTGGAGTGCTTGTCCACCCGGAACTCGATCTTGCCGCCCTTGATGTCGGTGACGGCCTTGGCGACGTCCGGGGTGACGGTGCCGGTCTTCGGGTTCGGCATCAGGCCACGCGGACCGAGCACACGGCCGAGACGGCCGACCTTGCCCATCAGGTCCGGGGTGGCGACGACGGCGTCGAAGTCCAGACGGCCCTTGGAGACCTCGTCGATCAGCTCGTCGGAGCCGACGATGTCGGCGCCGGCGGCTTCCGCGGCCGCAGCACGGTCACCGGTCGCGAAGACCAGGACCCGGGCGGTCTTACCGGTGCCGTGCGGGAGGTTCACGGTGCCGCGGACCATCTGGTCGGCCTTGCGCGGGTCGACGCCCAGACGCATGGCGACCTCGACGGTCGCGTCGAACTTCACCGAGGAGGTCTCCTTGGCGAGCCGGACGGCCTCGAGCGGGGCGTAGAACTTCGCCCGGTCGACCTTGGCGTCCGCGCTGCGGAGAGTCTTGCTGCGCTTCACTGCTGCTCCTGCTGTCTCAGGTTCGGAGTCGTGGTGCGGGCCGCGCCGGCCCTTCCACGGGTGATCGGGTGGAGGGATCAGCCCTCGACGGTGACGCCCATGGAACGAGCGGTACCGGCGATGATCTTCTCCGCCTGGTCCAGGTCGTTCGCGTTCAGGTCCGGCATCTTGGTCGTGGCGATCTCGCGCACCTGGTCACGGGTGACCTTGCCGACCTTGTTGAGGTGCGGCTCGCCGGAGCCCTTCTCGATGCCGGCGGCCTTGAGGATCATCTTCGCGGCCGGCGGCGTCTTGGTGATGAAGGTGAAGGAGCGGTCCTCGTAGACCGTGATCTCCACCGGGATGACCCAACCGCGCTGCGACTCGGTCGCAGCGTTGTAGGCCTTGCAGAACTCCATGATGTTGACGCCGTGCTGACCCAGCGCCGGGCCGACCGGCGGAGCCGGGTTGGCGGCACCGGCCTGGATCTGGAGCTTGATCAGCCCCGCGACCTTCTTCTTCTTGGGAGGCATGTTCTCTCCGGGTCCTGGTGAGAAGTGATTCGCGCCTCCGTCCGCGGCCGGGCCCGGACGAGCCCGTCAGCCGGATGGAGGCATACCGCACCACGATAGCGCCTACCGTGGCGAGCTCTGAAATCGGTGGGGGCGGGCAGGCCCCGCAGGCCCGCCCGCCCCCACCCGAGGCATGGAATGCCGGAAGGTCAGTTCTTCTGGATCTGGTCGAAGCTGAGCTCGACCGGGGTCTCGCGGCCGAAGATCTCGACCAGGCCCTTGACCTTCTTGGAGTCGGCGTTGATCTCGTTGATCGTGGCCTGAAGGGTCGCGAACGGGCCGTCGGTGACGGTGACGGAGTCGCCGACTTCGAAGTCGAGCACCTGGACCTCGACGCGGCGTCCGGCGCCCGCGACCGGCTTGCCCTCGTCGTCGGTGGCGGCGGCCTTCGCGGCCTTCTCCTCCGCCTCCGGGGCGAGCATCTTCACGATCTCGTCCAGCGTCAGCGGGTACGGGTCGTACGCGTTGCCGACGAAGCCGGTGACGCCCGGGGTGTTGCGGACGACGCCCCACGACTCGTTCGTCAGGTCCATGCGGACCAGCACGTAGCCGGGGAGCTTGTTCTGCTTGACCGTGCGGCGGTCGCCGTTCTTGATCTGGACGACCTCCTCCTGCGGCACTTCGGCCTGGAAGATGAAGTCCTCGACGTTGAGCGAGACGGCGCGCTGCTCGAGGTTGGTCTTCACGCGGTTCTCGTAGCCGGCGTAGGTGTGGATGACGTACCACTCGCCGGGCAGGAAGCGCAGTTCGTCGCGGAGGGCGGCGACCGGGTCGAACGGCTCCTCCTCCGCCTCGGCGGAGGCGTCCTCGGCGGACTCGTCGGTGTCGCCCTCGCCCTCGGCTGGCTCGTCCGCGTCCACGTCCGCAGCCGGCTCGGCAGCCTCGGTCGCTTCCTCGGCGGCGTCGGCAACTGCCGCCTGGTCGACGCCGTCCGCCGTGGCGTCCGTCGCCTCGACGAGGTCGCGCGCGGAGTCGTCGCCCGTGGCGGGCTCGACGGCGTCGTTCAGGTTCGGGTCAGACACGGTGGCTGCTTCTTCCTGGCTTCGTGGGGTCGAACATGCGGTGGCCGCTGTCACGGCGACCGAGGGGCCGGGCACGCGTCAAACGCGCCCTTCACGACTCAACGTACCCCTCGGCGGGCACTCACGGCCCTCCGCGAGGGTCAGCCGAAGACGAACTTGACGGCTTCGGTGAACCCATAGTCAAGCACGGTCACCAGAGCGATCATGATGACCACGAAGACGATCACCACGCTGGCGTAGGTGGAGAGCTGGTTCCGCGTGGGCCAGACGACCTTGCGGAGCTCCGCGATGATCTGCCGGTAGAAGAGAGCGAGACGCGCCAGCGGGCCCTTCTTGCCACGCTTGCCACCGCGCCGGGGCTTGTCGTCCGAGGACCGTCCGGGCTCGGGGACCTCGGTGGTGTCCGTGATCTCCGTCACTAGTCCTCACCTTGATCCGGATCGTTGCCCTGCGGCGCACGGGCCGGCCGCACGGCGGTGCAGTTCGAGTACGTACTGAAAAAGCACACACCATGTGGTGATGTGTGTAGCAGGGCCGGAGGGACTTGAACCCCCAACCGCTGGTTTTGGAGACCAGTGCTCTACCAATTGAGCTACGACCCTTTGTGCCGTCCTCAACCTACCGCATCTGCGCCGGTGCACACAGTGCGCAGCGCTGAGCGATCGTTGAAGGCCGACGACGTAGGAGTGTACGTGTTCCGCGGCTCTCCGTCGAACACCGCCCACCACGCACGGTCCGCGGCAGCGGCCGTGACCGGCTCCACACCTTGCTGCGGCGGGGCCGCCCGGTCTGCAACGATGACGGCATGACCGCTGCTACCCCTTCCGCACAGTCTCCCACCGCACGACGCGTGTCGGCCCGCATCGGGTCGATCTCCGAGTCCGCGACGCTCGCCGTGGACGCCAAGGCGAAGGCCCTCAAGGCCGCCGGGCGCCCGGTGATCGGCTTCGGCGCGGGCGAGCCGGACTTCCCGACGCCCGACTACATCGTCGAGGCGGCGGTCGAGGCCTGCCGCGACCCGAAGAACCACCGCTACTCCCCGGCCGGCGGGCAGCCCGAGCTGAAGGCCGCGATCGTCGACAAGACGCTGCGCGACTCCGGTCGCCAGATCGAGGCCGCGAACATCCTGGTGACCAACGGCGGCAAGCAGGCCATCTACGAGGCCTTCGCCGCGGCCCTGGACCCGGGCGACGAGGTCATCGTGCCCGCGCCGTACTGGACGACCTACCCGGAGTCCATCCAGCTCGCGGGCGGCGTGCCGGTGCCGGTGGTCGCGGACGAGTCCAGCGGCTACCGGGTGTCCGTGGAGCAGCTGGAGGCGGCGCGCACCGAGCGCACCAAAATGGTGGTCTTCGTCTCCCCGTCGAACCCGACCGGCGCGGTCTACAGCCGGGAGCAGACGGAGGAGATCGGCCGCTGGGCCGCCGAGCACGGGCTGTGGGTGCTGACCGACGAGATCTACGAGCACCTGGTCTACGGCGACGCCGCGTTCACCTCGCTGCCCGTGGTGGTGCCGGAGCTGGCGGACAAGTGCATCGTGGTCAACGGCGTCGCCAAGACGTACGCCATGACCGGCTGGCGGGTCGGCTGGGTCATCGGCCCCAAGGACGTCGTGAAGGCCGCGACGAACCTGCAGTCGCACGCCACCAGCAACGTGAGCAACGTCGCGCAGGTCGCGGCGATCGCCGCGCTCAGCGGCGACCTGGACGCCGTCGCGATGATGCGCGAGGCCTTCGACCGCCGGCGTCGGACCATCGTGCGGATGCTGAACGAGATCGACGGCGTGCTCTGCCCCGAGCCGGAGGGGGCGTTCTACGCCTACCCGTCGGTCAAGGGCGTGCTGGGCAAGGAGATCCGCGGCAGGCGGCCCGCCACCTCGGTGGAACTGGCGGAGGTGATCCTGGAGGAGGTCGAGGTCGCCGTCGTGCCGGGCGAGGCCTTCGGCACCCCCGGCTACCTGCGGCTTTCGTACGCGCTCGGCGACGAGGACCTGGTCGAGGGCGTCTCGCGCGTCCAGAAGCTGCTGGCCGAGGCACGCGACTGATCCAGCCGACAGGCGGGGCCGCGGCATGCGGCCGTGCTTTCGGGCAAGCCCCCGTCCGGGGAATGCGGTTCCGGGCGGGGGCTCGCGTGTAGCAGGATCAGGGGATGGCACGAGAGGTACGTTCGCTCCCCAAGGCCCATCTGCACCTGCACTTCACCGGTTCGATGCGGCCCTCCACGCTGCTGGAACTCGCCGACAAGTACGGCGTCCACCTGCCGGAGGCGCTGCGGAGCGGCGAGCCACCGAAGCTGCGGGCCACGGACGAACGCGGCTGGTTCCGCTTCCAGCGCCTCTACGACGCCGCCCGCTCCTGCCTGCGGGCGCCGGAGGACATCCAGCGGCTGGTGCGCGAGGCCGCCGAGGAGGACGTGCGGGACGGCTCGCGGTGGCTGGAGATCCAGGTCGACCCCACCTCGTACGCGCCCAGGCTGGGAGGACTGATCCCCGCGCTGGAGGTCATCCTCGACGCCATCGACCGGGCGATGCGGGACACCGGCCTCGAGATCCGCGTGCTGGTCGCCGCGAACCGCATGAAGCACCCCTTGGACGCCCGTACGCTCGCCCGGCTGGCCGTCCGCTACCGAGACCGGGGCATCGTCGGCTTCGGCCTCTCCAACGACGAACGGCGGGGGTTCGCCCGCGACTTCGACCGTGCCTTCGCCATCGCCCGGGACGGCGGGCTGATCGCCGCGCCGCACGGGGGCGAGTTGTCGGGCCCGTCCAGCGTCCGGGACTGCCTGGACGACCTGCACGCCCTCCGCGTCGGCCACGGCGTCCGCGCGGCCGAGGACGCCCGACTGCTGGGCCGGCTCGCCGATCGCGGGGTGACCTGCGAGGTGTGCCCGGCGTCCAACGTGGCGCTCGGGGTGTACGACAAGCCGGAGGACGTGCCGCTGCGGGCTCTGTGGGACGCGGGCGTGCCGATGGCACTCGGCGCCGATGACCCGCTGCTCTTCGGCTCCCGGCTCGCAGCCCAGTACGAACTCGCCCGCGACGCCCACGCGTTCACCGACGAGGAGCTGGCCGAACTGGCCCGCCAGTCGGTGCGCGGTTCCGTCGCCCCGGAGGACGTGCGGCGCGGGATGCTCGCCGACATCGACGCGTGGCTGGCGGCACCGGCCGGCTGACGTCGATGCCGGTGCCGCTGCCGGACGTGCGCCTCAGAGGGCGCAGCCGACCGTCACAGGTTCGTTGACGAGCGTGACGCCGAAGGCGTCACGGACGCCCGTCCGCACCTCGCGCGCGAGGGCGAGCAGGTCGGCGGTCGTGGCGCGGCCCCGGTTGGTGAGGGCGAGGGTGTGCTTGCTGGAGATGCGTGCCGGGCCGTCGCCGTAGCCCTTGGTGAAGCCCGCCCGGTCGATCAGCCACGCGGCCGAGGTCTTGGTCCGGCCGTCGTCCGCGGGAAATGCAGGCGGGGTGACGTCCGGCCCGAGCCGTTCGGCGACGCGGGCGAGGAAGGCGGCGTACTCGGCGTCGTCGAGGATCGGGTTGGTGAAGAAGGAGCCGGCCGACCAGGTGTCGTGGTCCTCCGGGTCCAGCACCATGCCCTTTCCGGCACGGAGTTTGAGCACGGTCTCGCGGGCGGTGGCCGCCGCGACGCGTTCGCCGGGCTGGACGCCCAGCGCACGGGCCGTCTCGGCGTACTTCAGCGGCGCGGACATGCCGTCGGCGTCCTCCAGCGCGAACCGGACCCGCAGGACGACGAACCGCGTCGGGTCGGCCTTGAAGCGGCTGTGCCGGTAGGCGAAGCCGCACTCGGCGTTCGGGACGACGACGGTCTCGCGGGCACGGCGATCGTAGGCGACGACCTCGGTGACCGTGGAGGAGACCTCCTGGCCGTACGCGCCGACGTTCTGGATGGGCGTCGCGCCCGCCGAGCCCGGGATGCCCGCCAGGCACTCGACGCCGGCCAGGCCGGCCTCGACCGTGCGGGCCACGGCCTCCGACCAGTTCTCGCCCGCGGCAAGTTCGAGCCGCGTGCCCTCCAGGTGGAAGCCGCGGGTGGCGATGCGCAGGGCCGTGCCGGGGAAGCCCGCGTCGGCGACGACCAGGTTGCTGCCGCCGCCGACGATCAGCAGCGGCGTCCCGGAGTCGTCAGCCTCGCGCACGGCCGCCACCACCTCGTCGTCGGTGGCGGCGGTCAGCAGACGTGCGGCGGGGCCGCCGAGCCGGAAGGTGGTCAGCGGGGCCAGCGGGGCGTCGTGGAATTCCTGCACGCGCACAAGAGTACGTTCCACGCGGGAAGCGCTGCGTCCCGCGCGCGGCGGGGCGGTCCCCTCGGGGAGACCGGGGTCTCTCAGGCCAGGGCGACCACGGCGCGGGACATGCCCAGCACCTTCTGCCCGGCGGCCGTCACGGTCAGGTCGACGCGGACAGTGCGGGCCGCGTCGTCCAGCTTCGCGGCGACCTTGCCGGAGACCTCCACTCGCGCGCCCTCGCCGTCGTCCGGCACCACGACCGGCCTGGTGAAGCGCACCCCGTACTCGCGTACGGCGCCCGGGTCGCCGGCCCAGTCGGTGACCACGCGGGCGGCCTCGGCCATGGTGAACATGCCGTGCGCGATGACGTTCGGCAGGCCGACCTCGGTGGCGAACCGCTCGTTCCAGTGAATCGGGTTGAAGTCCCCGGAGGCGCCCGCGTAGCGGACGAGCATGTCGCGGGTCACCGGGAAGGTCTGCGCGGGCAGTTCGGTGCCGACCTCGACGTCGGTATAGGCGATCGCAGCGGTCATCGTCTCGCTCAGCCTTCCTCGGCGGCGCGCGCCACCAGCTTCGTCCAGGCGGTCACGACGTGCTCGCCGGCCTCGTCGTGCACCTCGCCGCGCACGTCCAGGATGTCGTTGCCGGCCATGGACTTCACCGACTCGATGGTGGAGGTGACGGTCAGCAGGTCGCCGGCACGTACGGGCCGGCGGTAGGCGAACCGCTGGTCGCCGTGCACCACCCGGCTGTAGTCCAGGCCCAGTTTGGGGTCCTGCACGACCTCGAACGCGGCCCGGTAGGTGAGGGAGAACACGAAGGTGGGCGGCGCGACCACGTCCGGGTGGCCCAGCTTCGCGGCCGCGTCCCGGTCGGTGTAGGCCGGGTTGGCGTCACCGATGGCCTCGGCGAACTCGCGGATCTTCTCCCGGCCGACCTCGTAGGGCCGGGAGGGCGGGTAGCTGCGTCCGACGAAGGACTGGTCGAGCGCCATGGATCTCGGTCTCCTGAATCTCTGCCTGCCGCCGGGGCGGGAAGAACGATGTGAGGCCGCCCCCGACGGGCGGGGGCGGCCTCACATGCGAAGTACGTCTGCGCGTCAGCGCGGGTACGTCAGCGCGTCTCGCGGTGCGCGGTGTGCGCGTTGCAGCGCGGGCAGTGCTTTTTCATCTCCATGCGGTCCGGGTTGTTACGCCGGTTCTTCTTGGTGATGTAGTTCCGCTCCTTGCACTCCACGCAGGCCAGCGTGATCTTCGGGCGGACGTCGGTGGCAGCCACGTGAGTGCTCCTTGACGGACGGGACGGGTTGAACGCAGAAAGAGTAGCCGACCGGAGGACCGAGCCCGCAATCGGCTACTGTCAGTGAAGTAGCGGCGACCGGACTTGAACCGGTGACACAACGATTATGAGCCGTTTGCTCTACCGACTGAGCTACGCCGCCGCGATGCGCTTCGACCTCCGCCCGGATGAACCGGACGGCGACCTCACACATCAGAGCCCCAAAACGGAATCGAACCGTTGACCTTCTCCTTACCATGGAGACGCTCTGCCGACTGAGCTATTGGGGCGAGCGGTGAAGACACTACACGGTCCCGGCTCGATACGTGAAATCCGTATCCGGGGCCGCGGTACCGCACAGTCGTACTGCTCCTCCTGCCACCACGCCGGTACGACTATTCCGCTCCTCCGCTGCGTCTCCCGCTGCGCACCGTACGCTCGTCACACGCCGGGCCACCGTGATCAGCCGCCGGCCCCTAACGCCGCCGCGACCGCTGGGGAGACGATGGGCGACAGCCAGACGCCGGACCCCGAGGCCGGTTCCGGCTCCCCCGCCGACGGCTCCGGCCTGCTGCTGAGCGGCGCCCGCCTCGCCGACGGCCGGACCGTGGACGTCCGGCTGGGCGGCGGCCGCATCGAGGCCGTCGGCACCGCGGGCAGCCTCGCCGCCAGCACCGGAACCCGGCCCGGCGCCCGCGTCGACCTGAGCGGATACCTGCTGCTGCCCGCTCCCGCCGAAGCGCACGCCCACCACGACACCGCCCTGACCGCCGCGAGCGGCACCCCGGACGCCCGGACCGCGGAGGGCAGGACCACCGGCAGCGGGGCGCGCGCGGGCGGACCGCCGTCCGACGACGTCGAGGAGGTGCAGCGCCGCACCACCGAGGCGGCCCTGCTCCAGCTCGGCCACGGCGCCACCGCGCTGCGCAGCCATGTACGCATCGGCGACGTGGTCGGGCTGCGTTCCCTGGAGGCCGTGCTCCAGGCCCGCCGCAGCCTGCGCGGCCTCGCCGACCTCACCACCGTCGCCGTGCCCCGCCTCCTCACCGGACGCGCCGGCGAGGAGGAACTCGCGATGCTGCGCGACGCCCTGAAGATGGGCGCCACCGTCGTCGGCGGCTGCCCCGACCTCGACCCCGACCCGGGCGGCTACGTCGAGGCGGTCCTCACCGTCGCCGCCGAACACGGCTGCGCCGTGGACCTGCACACCGACGCCGCCGACCCGGCCCGGCTGGCCCGCCTCGCCGCCGCCGCGGGCGGCCTCCGCCCCGGCGTGACCCTCGGCCCGTGCGGCGGCCTCTCCCGGCTGCCGCACGACCTCGCCACCCGCGCCGCCGAGCAGCTCGCCGCCGCCGGGGTCACCGTGGTCGCGCTCCCCCAGGGCAGCTGCGCCGCCCTGGAACACTCCGGCGTCGCGACCTCGGCGCCCGTACGGCTGCTGCGGGCGGCCGGCGTCCGCGTCGCGGCCGGCAGCGGGGCTCTGCGCGACGCCGCCAATCCGGTCGGCCGCGGCGACCCGCTGGAGGCCGCCTACCTGCTCGCCTCGCGCGGCGAGGCCGGCGCCGACGGCGCCTACCGTGCGGTCAGCTCGGACGCCCGCACGGCCATGGGGCTGCCGGAAGTGCGCGTCGAAGCCGGTTTCCCGGCCGAACTCCTCGCAGTGCGCGGCCAGGACGTCGCCGGCGCGCTGTCCCTCTCGTACAGCCGGATCGTCATCCACCGCGGCCGCGTGGTGGCACGCACCAGCGCGGTACGGGAGTACTGCGACTCCGCCGCCGCGGTGGAGCTCGACCTGCCGCGGCAGGCGCAGGGCTGACGCTCCGTCCGGCACGACACCGGAGGGCGTACGGTCGGGGGCATGCGTACAGTCATCGCCGGTGGACACGGAAAGATCGCACTGCGCCTGGAGGCGCTCCTCGCCGACCGCGGCGACCGGGCCGTGGGCCTGATCCGCAACCCCGCCCACGCGGACGACGTGACGGCCACGGGTGCCGAACCCGCCGTCTGCGACCTGGAGTCGGCGACCGCGGACGAGGTCGCCCGCGCGCTGGAGGGCGCGGACGCGGCCGTCTTCGCGGCCGGAGCGGGCCCGGGCAGCGGAGCAGCCCGCAAGGAGACCGTGGACCGCGACGCGGCGATCCTGTTCGCCGACGCCGCCGCCCGCGCGGGCGTACGACGGTTCCTGGTCGTCTCCGCGATGGGCGTCGACGAGGAGCCGCCCGCCGACATGGACCCGGTCTTCGCCGCCTACCTGCGCGCCAAAGGCGCCGCCGACGCGGCCGTACGGGCACGCGGCGACCTGGACTGGACGATCCTGCGGCCCGGCCGCCTCACCGACGACCCCCCGACGGGCCGGGTCGCGCTGTCCGCTCACACGGGCCGCTCCGAGGTGCCGCGCGCGGACGTCGCGGCGGTGCTGGCCGCGCTGCTGGACGAGCCGCGCACGGCCGGTCTCACCCTGGAGCTGGTCTCCGGCGACACGACCGTTCCCGACGCGGTCGCCGCCGCCGTATCCCGGCGCTGAACAGCCCTTTCGCTACAGGAGAGCGGCGATCTCGGCCGCCGTCCACCGCATCGCCGCCCCGGGTCGCCGCGCCAGGTGCGCGGCGATGCGGGCGGCCGGCCAGGCGTGCGACACCTGCAGCCCCGAGGCCAGCCACCGCAGGTACGCGGCCGCCGGCGGCCGCCACGCCACGTCGCCCATCCCCCACGGAGCGGTGAAGGTGAGCACCGGGCGCCCGTCCAGCGATCCGGGGCAGACCAGCGTCTCGTAACAGCCCGACCCCATCCGGGACCGGCCCTCCGCCAGCACCCCGGAGAGGTCCAGGTCCGCCCCGGGCGGGCGGTGCATCTCCTGCGCCGCGATGTCGGAGAACTGCCGCGCGCTGATCAGATAGGCCCGGGCCGGCGTCTCACCGCGGGCGCCCGGGTCGTAGAAGGCCATACCTCCGGTCCACGCGGGCGACTCCAGTGCGAAGTACACCTGGCCCGGCAGCATGATCGGTTCCGTGCGCGGGGGATCCTGCGGCTCACGGCACCCCGGATACGTCCGCCTGCCGCCCGGCGGCTTCCCGCCGCGCAGGTAGAAGCCGAGCCGCGTGTGGTGCAGGTTCGACCCGTAGGCCGCGTACCACACGTGCTCCGTGTCGGCGCCCTCCGCCCGCCTCGGGCCGAGCCGCCGCAACTGTCTGCTCATCCGTCCCCAGCGTAGGGGGCAGCCCCCGCAGCCCCCGGGAAGGCCGCCGGTCCACGACGCATGGCACGGCTTCTCGCCGCCTTCTCGCATCGCCGCCGGTCGTCAGACGTGCCGGTCCGGGCGATCTGTGGACACAATGACGTCATGGCCGAGTCACCCTCCACCTGTCCCGAGCCTCACTGCTCGCTGCTGTCCGTGTGGTCGAAGGACTCGGTGTTGTCGGTCGGTTCGGTGGGGTCGGTCCTTTCGATCGGGTCCGTCGGCTCCGCCCTCTCCGTCGGCTCAGTCGGGAGCACCCTGTCGGTCGGCTCAATCGGCTCTGCCCTGTCGCTGATCTCGGCCGGATCGTGGCTGAGCACGGGATCTCTGCTGTCCGCCCGATCGCGGTGGTCGGTGCTGTCCTGGGCCTCCTCGCGGGGCTTCCTGTCCGCCGGGACCATGGGTGCGGTGGCCGGAACCGGCTTGGTTCTGGCCCGGGCGATCTACGGGCCGCTAGCTGTATTGACCCGGAGCGTTGTTCACACGGCTGATCGGTGGCTGGCCGCCGAGTGCGGTGTGGCAGCGGTGGTGGTTGTAGGTGTGCAGGAAGTCTTGCAGAGCTGCGGTCCGCTGCTCGTTGCTGGTGTAGGGCCGCAGGTAGGCCCATTCGTCGAGCAGGGTGCGGTTGAAGCGTTCGACCTTGCCGTTGGTCTGCGGTCGGTAAGGGCGAATGCGTTTGCTGGTGGCGCCGAGGTAGGTCAGGGACTGCTTCCAGAGGGTGCTCTTGCGGTAGGACCAGGCGTTGTCGGTCAGCACCCTTTCGATGCGGTCGATGCCGAGGGCGGCGAAGTGGGCGGCGGCTCGGCGGAGGAAGCCTGCGCAGGTGGCGGCCTTCTCGTCGGGTGGACCTCGCTGTAGGCGAGGCGGGTGTAGTCGTCGACGACGGAGTGGATGTAGTCGAAGCCGACTCCGGTCTTGGTCAGGCGGCTTTCCGCGCGGCCGTGGACACGCCAGCCGCCGCCGTCGGGAATCCGCCCGAGTTTCTTCACGTCCACGTGCACCAGCTCGCCGGGCCGCTCGCGTTCGTAGCGGCGAATGATGCGCCCGGTTGGCCGGTCCATCCAGGCCAGCCGGTGCAGGCCGTGCCGGGTGAGGATCCGGTGCACGGTCGAGGGCGGCATGCCCAGGATCGGGCCGATGCGGGCGGGTCCGAGTTTGCGTTCGGTCCGCAGCCGGCAGACCCGTGCTTCGGTATCGGCATCGGTGCGGTGCGGTGTCGTGTGCGGGCGGCTGGGGCGGTCACACAGGCCCGGCTCGCCCTCGGCTCGCCACCGGTGGACCCACTTGTGGGCCGTGGCCCGGGATATGCCCATCTCCGCAGCCACATGGGCCACCGGGCGGCCGGAACGGACACGATCGACCAGCAGACGCCTGCCCAAAGGAGTCAGACGGGCATTACGGTGGGACACGAAGGCCTCCGTGCGGTGAAGATTCGACACCTCCACCACACACGGAGGCCTTCGCCATGATCAAGACCTGTGAGTGTCAACAACGCTCATGAGCAATACAGCTAGCGGCAGGACGCCTTCAGCGGCCCGTAGCGCGCGGCGGGCGGAAACGGCGTACGTGTCGTCGCCCTCGGGATACCGCTTGGAGCCTGGCAGACAGTGGAAGCGCACCCACACGTCCTGACAGGCGCTCTTGAGTCTGCGTCCAACAGGCTCACAGTCGGACCAGCGCTGCCACCACAGCGCCGTCAGCGCAGCCTGCCCGTCTTCAGAAACCAGGGCGTCGCTCCATCCCACGCGCAGTGACCAGGCAGACCGTGATGCCCCGCGGGTCTCGGTCGTTGGGCCCCACTGGTCCTCAGTCCAGGAAGCGACCCCGACTTCGGCGACGACCCGACAGACTTACAGCGGGCTGGCTCCGGCTTCGACTGTCGCGAGGAGACGGTCCGCAGGGCAGGGACGCTGCCAACTCGCCGCTGCCGAGCTGACGCCTCCTCCCGGCAAGCGAGCCGAGCTGATTCTCTACCCCGTGCGCATCCAGAGGAGCACCGGCACACCCGCCCCCACCTCCAACGCGCGAGCCTCTTCGGGCGTCGGCATGCGGGTGGAGATCTCATCGAGGTAGCCCAGCTGCTCGGTTCCTCGCTCAGCGAGATGCCTGGTCGTCCCTCCCTCCATGTCCCCTGGCTCCGCGAGGCGGGGCGCTTCGTCCGCCAGCCACGCCGGGTAGTACGTCGCCTGCGTCGACCACGGCACGTCGTCCACGAAGCGGTGACAGAACCGCAGGACGGCCCGCGAGCCTGGTTCGACCTTGAGGCGAGCCGCCACCTCGTCAGGAGCCGGGCGGATCTCCACCCGGAAGGTCTGGTGCGGGCGACGGCCCGCGTTGGTCCCGTCCATGCTGTACGCGCTCCCGTTCTGCGGGAAGCTCAGGTCCTCGAAGCGTGACGCGTTCAGCTCGAAGACCTCGTGCTTCGCGACCTCGTACCCCAGGCCTTGACTGGAGGTCACGAGTCCCTGCGTCACGAATAGGCCCAGACCGGAGCGCACCGAGTTCCGCGACGCGTCGAAGCGGGCCGACAGCTCGCTTTCCGAGGGCAGTCGAGACCCGGGCGGGTAGGTGCCGTCGTCGATCTCGCGCCGCAGCGCGTCCGCGACCTGCCGGTACTTTGGCTGCTTGCTCATGCCACCAACATGAGGGGCCTGCCCGACTTGTCCCTCTGAGTTGAGCAGGTGGTGCAGCACAGAGCGTGCCCTGCCCCGCCGACGTTCCCGCAGGTAGGCCCGAGGGGACGTGTCTCACGCGTGCCCCACACGCGCTGGTCAGCACGCGAAACGGAATGGGACAGAGTGGGACGTTCCCGACAATCGAGTTGCCCCGCAGAGGTGGCATGCGAAAGGGCCCGGTGATCAGCGTTTTCGCTGGTCACCGGGCCCTTTTCCGCTGTGGCGGCGCCAGGATTCGAACCTGGGAAGGCTGAGCCGGCAGATTTACAGTCTGCTCCCTTTGGCCGCTCGGGCACACCGCCTGGGATTGCCGCCCGGGGACACCGCTTCTCGGCGGTGCTCCGTGGCAACGGGGTAAACCATACCTGATGGGCGGGGGTGGTCCGCCACCTGGTTGACCGGCGGCCGGAGGCGGCGCGGATGGCTAGGCTGGCGGGCGCGACGGGCCCGCGAACGGGCGGGCCGGACGCGTGACGTGTTGGACCGTTTCCTACCTACGAGGAGCCACAGACACCATGGCCGACTCCAGTTTCGACATCGTCTCGAAGGTCGAGCGGCAGGAGGTCGACAACGCGCTCAACCAGGCCGCCAAGGAGATTTCGCAACGCTACGACTTCAAGGGCGTGGACGCGTCGATCGCGTGGTCCGGCGAGCGGATCGAGATGCGCGCCAACTCCGAGGAGCGCGTGAAGGCCGTCCTCGACATCTTCCAGGGCAAGCTGGTCAAGCGGGGGATCTCGCTGAAGTCGCTGGATGCGGGTGAGCCGCAGGCGTCCGGCAAGGAGTACAAACTGTTCGCGTCCATCCAGGAAGGCATCTCCCAGGACAACGCGAAGAAGGTCGCGAAGATCATCCGCGACGAGGGCCCGAAGGGCGTGAAGGCGCAGGTGCAGGGCGACGAGCTGCGGGTGTCGTCGAAGAGCCGTGACCACCTGCAGGAGGTCATCGGCCTGCTGAAGGGCAAGGACTTCGACTTCGCGCTGCAGTTCGTGAACTACCGCTGAGGCAGGGCACGGCGTCCCGTGCCGGTGACGCCTGTCCCGGCTACCAGCGGTAGCCGGGGTAGGCGTCGCGCGCGGTCGTGGGGACGATCTCGCGGCCCAGAGGCATCAGGGAGATCGGCACCATCTTGAAGTGGGCGATGCCGAACGGGATGCCGATGATCGTGACGAAGAAGGCGATCCCGGCGGTGATGTGGCCGATGGTGAGCCAGATACCGGCGACGACCAGCCAGATCACGTTCCCGACGCCGGAGGCGAGGCTCGCGCCGCCGCCGCGTTCGACCGCGCGGTAGCCGAAGGGCCACAGCGCGTAGACCGCGATGCGGAAGCACGCGATGCCGAAGGGGATCGTGATGATCAGGATGCAGCAGATGACACCTGCCACGAGGTAGCCGAGGGCCATCCAGAGACCGGAGAGGATCAGCCAGACGACGTTCAGGAAGGTCCTCATCGGGGCCCGCCTCCCATCTTTTCGAGCCGGGCGATGCGTTCCGCCATCGGCGGGTGGGTGGAGAACAGCCGGGACATCCCGCCGCCGCGGAACGGGTTGGCGATCATCATGTGGCTCGCCGTCTCGAGCCGTGGTTCGGGCGGGAGCGGCAGCTGTTTCGTTCCTGCTTCCAGTTTGCGCAGAGCCGAGGCGAGCGCCAGCGGGTCGCCGGTGAGCTGGGCGCCGGCTGCGTCGGCCTCGTACTCGCGGGAGCGGCTGACGGCAAGCTGGATGAGGGTCGCGGCGAGCGGACCGAGGATGATGATCAGCAGCATTCCGGCCAGGCCGGGGCCCTCGTCGTCGTCGGAGCGGCCGAGGGGGATGAGCCAGGCGAAGTTGACCAGGAAGAGCACCACGGAGGCCATGGCCCCCGCGACGGACGAGATGAGGATGTCGCGGTTGTGGACGTGGCTCAGCTCGTGCCCGAGGACACCGCGCAACTCGCGTTCGTCGAGGAGGCGGAGGATGCCGTCGGTGCAGCAGACGGCGGCGTTGCGCGGGTTGCGTCCGGTGGCGAAGGCGTTGGGGGCGCGGGTCGGGGAGATGTAGAGGCGGGGCATGGGCTGCCGGGCGGCGGTCGAGAGGTCCCGCACGATGCGGTAGAGCTGCGGGGCCTCGAACTCGCTCACCGGACGGGCTCGCATGGCGCGCAGCGCCAGCTTGTCGCTGTTCCAGTACGCGTAGGCGTTGGTGCCCAGCGCGACGACGAGTGCGACGACCAGGCCGGTACGGCCGAAGAAGCTGCCGATCAGGATGATCAGGGCGGACAGCCCTCCGAGGAGCAGAGCTGTCCTCAGCCCGTTGTGCCGGCGGTGCACGGTACGCCCTCCAGATGGTGCCGCAGGAGAACCCTTGAGGCAGGTGGTCGTTCCACCTCCCAGTGGACCCTCACGTACGGGTCAACGCGAGACGGGGGACGCCGGTTCCCGGCCGGTAGCTTCGGCAGGGTGGAGGGGCGGGCGGGTCAGAGCAGGGTCGTCGCTGCGAAGCGGAGGACGAGCTGCGGGGCGCCCGACAGGGTGACGCCGACGAGCCCGGTGACGGCGAGGGTGGCGGCGAGGGGAGCGCCCAGCTCCGGCCGCCGGCCCGCGGGGGCGGTGGCCGCCTCGGCGGGCTCCGGGCGGCGGAAGAGGAGCGCCGTCCAGCGCAGGTAGTAGTAGAGGGCGAGCACGACGTTCACTGCCATGATCACGGCGAGCCAGCCCAGGCCGGCGTCGACGGCGGAGCGGAAGACGACGACCTTGGCGAAGAGGCCGATCACACCGGGCGGCAGGCCGGCCAGGCACAGCAGGAAGAAGCCGAGGGCGAGCGCGGCGAGCGGGTTGCGGGCGTACAGGCCGCGGTAGTCCCGGAGCCGGCCTTTGCCGCCGACGTGTGCGGCGACGGCGAAGGCGCCGAGGTTCACCACGGCGTACATGAGCGCGTAGGCGACGGTGGAGCCGAGGGCGTCGGCGGTGCCGGACTCCGAGGTGCGGCCGGCGGCCGCGAGGGGAACGAGCAGGTAGCCGGCCTGCCCGACAGAGGACCAGGCGAGCAGCCGTACGGCGCCGCGCGAGCGGTCGGCGCGCTGGCGCAGCGCCCCCAGGTTTCCGACGGTCATGGTGAGGCCGGCGAGTACGGCGAGGGCCGGGCCCCAGACGTCGGCGTAGGACGGGAACCCGACCAGGGTGACCAGGGCGATACCGGAGAAGCCCACCACCTTGCCGATCACCGAGAGGTATGCGGCGACGGGGAGCGGGGCGCCGGCGTAGGCGTCCGGGACCCAGAAGTGGAAGGGCGCGGCGGCGGTCTTGAAGGCGAAGCCGACCAGGGTGAGGGCCACGCCCGCAGCGGCCAGCGTGCCGAGGCGGGGGTCGACGGAGGTGAGCTCTTCGGCAACGACGGTGAGGTGGAGGGAGCCGGTGGCGGCGTACACGAAGCTGACGCCGAGCAGCATCACGGCGGTGGCGGTGACGGACGAGAGGAAGAAGGTGAGCGCGGCTTCGGAGGAGCGGCGTTCGCCGCGGCGCAGGCCGACCAGCGCGAACGCGGGCAGGGAGGCGACCTCCAGGGCGATGACCAGGGTGGCCAGGTCGCGGGAGGCGGGGAGCAGGGCGGCTCCGGCTGCGGAGGTCAGCAGGAGGAACCAGTACTCGCCGGCGGGAAGGCGTTCGTCGCGTACGGCGGGAACGGAGAGCAGCGCGGCGAGGAGCGCGCCGCCGAGCACCAGGAACTGGGTGACCAGGGTGAAGGGGTCCGCGACGTAGCTGCAGGCGGCGGCGGTGGGCTCGGCGGCGGCGGTGGTGAGGCAGAAGGTGCTGAGGTCGGCGCCGACGAGCGGGACGATCGTGAGCGCCGCGGCGGCCAGTCCGCCGAGAGCCAGGGCGCCGAGCAGGTGCTTGCGGTGCTCGGGGAGGAAGAGGTCGGCGACGAGGACGGCGAGGGCGGCCAGGGCGGCGACGGTGGGCGGCGCGATGGCGAGCCAGTCGACGGACTGCACGAGGCTCGGTGCCGCTGCGGCTCCGGCGAGCGGGGTCATGGGGTGGCTCCCGGCAGGAGGTGCTGGACGGCGGGGTCGGTCAGGCCGAGGAGGAGCGCGGGCCAGAGTCCGGCGAGGACGGTGAGGGCGACGAGCGGGGCCCAGGCCGCGTACTCGTGGCCGTGCACGTCGGGCAGCGGTGCCGCGGCCTCGCGGGTGGCGGGGAGGGTCGTGGTGCCCCCGTGGGTGCCGGTGCCGGTGCGGTCGTCGGGTACGGGTTCGGCCCCGGGCGTGGGGGCGGCCCCGGGCGTGGGGGCGCGCCGTTCCGCGGGGTCGCCCATGCACACCCGGCGGACGACGATCAGCAGGTAGGCGGCGGTGAGCAGGGTGCCGAAGGCGCCGACTGCCAAGCAGACCAGGAACGCAGCGCGGTCGAGGCCGGGGGCCGGGTCGAAGGCCCCGAGGAGGGCCAGCATCTCGCCCCAGAAGCCGGCCAGGCCGGGCAGGCCGAGAGAGGCGACGGCCCCGAACGCGAGGAGGCCGCCGAAACGCGGCATCCGGCCGTAGAGGGCGGCTCCGCTGCGGCCGGCCAGGGCGTCGAGGTCGGTGGTGCCGGTGCGGTCCTTGAGCGCGCCGACGAGGAAGAACAGCAGGCCCGTGATGAGGCCGTGGGCGACGTTGGCGAACAGGGCGCCGTTGACGCCGGTCGGCGTCATGGTGGCGATGCCGAGCAGCACGAAGCCCATGTGGCCGACGGAGGAGTAGGCGATCAGCCGCTTGAGGTCGCCCCCGGCGCCGCGACGGGCGAGCGCGAGGCAGGCGAGGGAGCCGTAGACGATGCCGGCGGCGGCGAACGCGGCCAGGTAGGGGGCGAAGGTCCGGAAGCCGTCCGGGGCGACGGGCAGCACGATCCGGACGAACCCGTAGGTGCCCATCTTCAGCAGGACACCCGCGAGGAGGACGGACCCGATCGTCGGGGCGGCGGTGTGCGCGTCGGGGAGCCAGGTGTGCAGCGGCCACATCGGGGTCTTCACGGCGAGGCCGACGCCGATGGCGAGGACGGCGGTGATCTGCGTGGCGCGGCTGAGTTCCGAGCCGTTGTCAGTGGCGAGTGCGAGCATGTCGAACGTGCCGCCCTGGATGCCGACGAGGAGGAGGCCGAGCAGCATCACGACGGAGCCGAGCAGCGTGTAGAGGATGAACTTCCAGGCGGCGGGGCCGCGTCCGTCGCCACCCCAGCGGTTGATGAGGAAGTACATCGGGATGAGGACCATCTCGAAGGCGAGGAAGAAGAGCACGAGGTCGAGGACGGCGAAGGTGGCGAGGGTGCCGGCCTCGAGGACGAGGAGGAGCGCGACGAAGCCGGTGGGAGACGGGCCCGCCGGCATGCGGAAGTAGGAGTAGACCGCGCAGAGGAAGGTCAGCAGCGCGGTCAGGACGAGGAGGGGGAGCGAGATTCCGTCGATGCCCAGGTGGAGCCGTACGCCGAGGGCGGGGATCCAGCTGAGGTCGGTCTCGGCCTGGACGGCGGCCGGCTGGTCGTGGTCGAAGCCGGCGGTGAGCACGAGCGTGACGGCGAGGACGGCGCCGGTGACGGTCACGCCGTGCCGCAGGACGGCCTGTTCGGGGCTGCGCCCGCGCAGGCCTGGCGGTGCGGGCAGCAGGGCGGCGCCCGCCCCGAGTAGGGGCAGCACGACGGCGGAGGCGAGCAGCAGTCGCATGGCGGTGTCGTTCAGCGGCAGCACGGCTCAAGAGCCTCCGTTTCTGGTGGCGGCTACCACGGCTGCCACGGCGAGCACGAGGGAGCCGGCGAGCAGTGCGCTGAGGTAGGTCTGCACGTTGCCGGTCTGGGCGCGGCGGACGGCGCCGCCGAGCATGCGCGGGCCGAGACCGGCGCCGCGGACGTAGGTGTCGACGACGGCGTGGTCGAGGAAACGGACCAGTCGGGCTGCGGCGCGGGTGGGGCGGACGAACAGGGCGGCGTACACGGCGTCGAGGTGGAAGCCGTGGGCGGCATGCCGGTGAAGCGGCCCGAGGAGTACGCGGCCGGGGTCGGCGGGGTCCGGGGCGGTGGCGATGTCGCCGTAGGCGGGCTCGTGGGTCGCGATGGCCTCGGCCTCGGAGGTGGCCGCGTCGTCCCTGGGGTGTGCGGCGACGGCGCCGAGCGGGACGCGGCGGCGGGCGGCGGTGTGCCGCCAGGCGGCGTAGACGGTGATGCCGCCGACGAGGGCGAGGCCGGTGGCGAGGACGGAGGTGACGAGGGTCGGCGCGAGGGAGGTGCCGTCGAACCATTCGGGCAGCACGCCGTAGGCGAGGCCGAGCGCGAGGGAGGGGACGGCCAGCACCCACAGCACAGCGTTCATGACGACGGGCTCGCGGCCGTGGTCGGGGGCCTCCTCGGGGCCGTCGCCGCGCAGGGCCAGCAGCCACAGGCGGCCGGCGTAGGCGGCGGTGAGGAGCGCGGTGAGCAGCCCGGCGGCGAGGACGATCCAGCCGACCGCGGCGGGCACGCCGTCGGTGTCGCCGAACGCGGCGTGCTCCGCGGCGCCGAGCACGGCCTCCTTGGAGAAGAAGCCGGAGAACGGCGGGATGGCGGCGAGGGCGAGGAGTGCGACGGCCATGGTCCAGGCCGCGTCCGGGGCGCGCTTGGCGATGCCGCGCATCCGGGACATGGCTGCGAGGGAGTTGGTGCCGGCGGCGTGGATGAGCACGCCGGCGCCGAGGAAGAGCAGCGCCTTGAAGGCGCCGTGCGTGAGGAGGTGGAAGACGGCCGCACCGCGGTCGAGGACGGCGAGGGCTCCGGCCATGTAGGCGAGCTGGCCGACGGTCGACCAGGCGAGGACGCGTTTGACGTCGTCCTGTGCGAGCGCGGCGAGCGCCGAGCCGACCATGGTGACGGCGGCCATGGCTGCGAGCACGGCGAGCGCCGCGGTGGAGGCGGCGAAGACCGGCAGCAGCCGTCCGACGACGTACACGCCCGCGGCGACCATGGTGGCCGCGTGGATGAGCGCCGAGACGGGGGTGGGGCCGGCCATGGCGTCGGGCAGCCAGGTGTGCAGGGGGAACTGTGCGGACTTGCCCGCGACGCCGGCCAGCAGGAGCAGGGCGACGAGGGTGGGGTGCTGCAGTTCGTAGTCGGAGAGGGTGGAGCTGACCCGTATGACCAGGGTGCTGATGCGGAAGGTGTCCAGGTCGGTGGCGAGGGCGAAGATGCCGACGAGGAACGGCACGTCGCCGAGCTTGGTGACCAGGAACGCCTTGAGGGAGGCGTCGCGGGCGGCGCGCGTCTCCCAGTAGTGGCCGACGAGGAAGTAGGAGCAGATGCCCATCACCTCCCAGCCGACGAGGAGCACGATGAGGTCGTCGCTGTAGACGACGAGCAGCATCGCGGCGGTGAAGAGGGAGACCAGCGCGGCGTAGGAGGAGTAGCGCGGGTCGTCGCGCAGGTAGCCGGTGGAGTACAGCTGCACACAGGTGGCGACGACACCGACCAGGACGGCGACGAGCGCGGCGTAGCCGTCGATGTGCAGGGCGAGCTGTACGGGGAGATCCGGGGCGCCGGTCGGGGTCAGTTCGGTGGCGGCGCTGAGCGGGGTGCCGCCAGCCTGCCGCGCCGCGACCATGACGGCGAGCACCGCCGAGGCCAGGGTGGGCAGCAGTGCGAGGGGGCGGACGAAGCCGGGTGCGCGGCGGCCCAGCAGCAGGCCGGAGACGGCGCCGAGGAACGGCAGGAGGGGGACGAGAACGGCCAGGGTCGTGGTGGTCACGCGGTCTGCCTCCCGGCGGCGGTCTTCCCTGGAACGGCGTCGTGGGCTGGCCCGTCGGGCGCGAGGTCGGGTGGTGCGCCCTCCGGTGCGCCGCCCTGCCGTTCGTCGGGCTCGTCGCCGTCGTCCTCGCGCAGGGCGCGCAGGCGGTCGATGTCCGCGCTGCCCCGGTTGCGGTACACCAGCAGCACGATGGCGAGGCCGATGCCGATCTCGGCGGCGGCGATGGCGATGGTGAAGAGGGTGAGCGCCTGTCCTGCGTGCAGGGCATCGCGCAGCCACACGTCGAAGGCGACGAGGTTGAGGTTGACGGCGTTGAGCATCAGCTCGACCGACATCAGTACGAGGATCGCGTTGCGCCGGGCGAGGACGCCGTACAGGCCGGTGCAGAAGAGGAGGGCGGCGAGAACCGCCGGATAGGCGAGGTGCATCAGCGCTTGCCCCCTCGCGCCGCGGCCGTGTCCCCGCGGCGGCGGGAGAGCACGATGGCGCCGACGAGCGCCGCCAGCAGCAGCACCGAGAGGGCCTCGAACGGCAGGACCCAGTGCCGGAAGAGCATCGCGCCCGCGACCCGGGTGGAGCCCTGCACGGGGCCGTCGAGGTCGATCCGTGTGGTGCGGAACGCGTCGACAACGAGGGTGACCAGCAGCGCGGCCGCGGTGACGGCCACCAGCAGGGCGACCGGCCGGTTGCGGGAGTCCGCGTCGGGAGAGCGTCCGATCGGCGCCCGTGTGAGCATCAGCCCGAAGAGCACCAGCACGACAACCGATCCCACGTAGATCAGTACCTGCACCCAGGCGATGAACTCGGCGGTGAGCAGCAGGTACTCGACGGCGATGCCGCCGAGCGCGACGACCAGCCAGAGCGCGGCGTGCACGAGCTGCCGGGTGGTGACGGTGACGATCGCAGCGGCGAGGGTGACGACGCCGACGAGGAGGAAGACGATCTCCACGCCGGTGGGCGAGAGGAATCCGGGGTGGTCCGCCGCGAGCGCGGCGGTGGCGGACGCCAACGGGCTCACTCGGCGTCGCCTCCTTCGGCCTCGGCCTGCGCGCGGCGTGCCTCGGCCTTCTGGGCGGCCTTCTCGGCGGCCTTGCGTGCAGCGGCGATCTCCTTCGGCTCCTCGGCCGCCGGGTCGAGCGGGGGCGGTTCGGGCACCGTCCACATCCACTCGCGCAGCTTGTCCCGCTCGTGCGTCAGCTCATGGATATCGGTCTCCGCGTACTCGAACTCCGGGGACCAGAAAAGGGCGTCGAACGGGCAGACCTCGATGCAGATGCCGCAGTACATGCACAGGGCGAAGTCGATGGCGAACCGGTCCAGCACGTTGCGGCTGCGCTCGCGCCCTCCCGGAGCGGCGGCCGGCACGGTCTCCTTGTGCGAGTCGATGTAGATGCACCAGTCGGGGCACTCGCGGGCGCACAGCATGCAGACCGTGCAGTTCTCCTCGAACAGCCCGATCACGCCCCGGGTGCGGGGGGCGAGTTCGGGCTGCGTGTCCGGGTAGTGCGCGGTGACCGCGCGCCGGGTCATCGTGCGCAGGGTGACGGCGAGCCCCTTGGCGAGGCCGGAGCCGGGCACGGGCATCAGTTGATCACCACTTTGACGACGCCGGTGAGGGCGATCTGGAACAGGGCGAGCGGCACCAGCATCGTCCAGGCGAACCGTTGCAGCTGGTCCTCCCGCAGCCGCGGATAGCTGACCCGCAGCCAGATGACGAGGAAGGCGAGGACGGCGGTCTTGAGCAGCGTCCACACCCAGCCGAGGTCCCCCGACGCGGGACCGTGCCAGCCGCCGAGGAAGAGCACCGTGGTCAGCCCGCACAGCACGACGATCCCGGCGTACTCGGCGAGCAGGAACAACGCGAAGCGCAGGCCCGTGTACTCGGTGTAGGCGCCGAAGATGATCTCCGAGTCGGCGACCGGCGCGTCGAACGGCGGCCGCTGCAGCTCGGCGAGCCCGGCCGTGAAGAACACGAAGGCGCCGATCAGCTGCCACGGCACCCACCACCACTGGAAGCCGTCCAGGATGCCGGTCAGCGAGACGCTGCCCGCAGCCATCGCGACGGACGCCGCGGCCAGCAGCATCGGCAGCTCGTACGCCATCAGCTGCGCGGCCGTCCTCAGGCCGCCGAGCAGGGAGAACTTGTTGGCCGACGCCCAGCCGCCCATGACCGAGCCGAGCACGCCGACCCCCATCACGGCGAGGACGAAGAACACCCCGGCGTCGATCACCTGCCCCACGCCCCCGTCCGGAGCGAAGGGGATGGCGATGAGGACCAGGAGGTAGGGCAGCAGCGCGACGGCGGGTGCGAGCTGGAACACCCGTCGGTCGGCGCCCGCCGGGACGACGTCCTCCTTCTGCGCGAACTTGACGCCGTCGGCGACGAGTTGGGCCCAGCCGTGGAAACCGCCGGCATGCATCGGGCCGACGCGGCCCTGCATGTGGGCCATGACCTTGTGCTCCGTCTGCCCGATCAGCAGGGGGAAGGTGAGGAAGACGGCGAGCACGGCGAGCAGCCGCAGGGTCACGTCCAGCACGTCCATCTACCGCTCACCGCCCTTCTCGTCGTCCTGCGCTCCACGCTCGTCGCGCGGTTCGCCGGTGGTGGGGCCGGCCGCTTCGTCCTCACGTCGGTCGGCGCCCGGGTCCGGTTCCCGCTCCGGCTCCTCGAAGGCGGGGCGGGCGTGGTGCCACGGCGCGTCCGCGGGGCTCGGCGTCTCACCGGGGGTCTCGCCCGTTTCGTCTGCGGGGCGTGCCGCGCGCTGAGTCGCCGAGCCCTCGCTCGCGCTCCGCGAGCGGCGCGGCGGGCGGGACGGCGGGCGGGACACCTCAGGCGTCCCCGTGGCCCCGCCGGTCGCGGGGCTCTGGCTCGCAGGGTTCTGGCTCGCGGAGCCCGCCGACGCGGAGCGGGTGCGCCGGGGCGGCCGGTCGCCGCCCGCCCCCGCACGGCCGCGCGCCGGACGGGCCGGCGCGGGCGGAAGCTGTCCCTTCAGCGGGCCCCACTCGTTCGGGTCCGGCACGCCCGGTGGCAACATCTGCCGCCGCTTGGGCCCGCCGTGCTCCGACTCGCCGGGCTCCTTCGCCCCCGGCCACGCCTTGGCCACCCGTGCCGCCAGGACGAAGTCCTTGCGCAGTGGGTGCCCCTCGAATTCGTCGGGCAGCAACAGCGGCGCGAGATGCGGATGGCCCGTGAAGTCGACGCCGAACATCTCGTGGGTCTCCCGTTCGTGCCACGCGGCGCCCGCGTACACGGGGGTCGCCGTCGGCAGGACGGGCGCCTCGTGCGGCACGGTGGTCCGCAGCACGAGCCGTCGCACACCGTCGCCCGGTCCCCCGCGGTGGTCACTGCCCGGCTCGTGCGGCAGGGCGACGAGGTGGGCGCAGACGCGGAATCCGGTGCCCGGCTCGTCGACGGCGCTCAGCCAGTCGAAGTACGTGCACCCCAGTGCGTCGCGGGCGGTTTCGAGGGAAGCGATCCAGCGCTCCGCCGGGACGTCGACGGTGAGCAGGGAGTACGCCTCCTCGGCGCTCGCGCCCTCGCCGAAAAGTGCCGCGGCTCCGCGCGGCAGCCACCCCACCGGCGCCTCGTCGGACTCGGCCGGCGCCTCGGCCACCGGCTCGTCCTCCACTTCGGCGCGGCGCACGGCACCGGGGTCCTCCGTCGGCTTGGGCATCGCCTCGCCGGGGACCTCGGACACCGGCTGCCCGGAGCCGCCGGTCCCCTGTGCGCCCGAAGGCTCGGCCGGCTCGCCGGGCCCTGCGGACGCCGACGGCTCGGCCGGTCCCGTGGATTCGGGACGGTCGGTCGGCTCGGGGGACCCGTCGGGCGTGCTCACCGCTCCCCCTCGCGGCGCGGGGGTTCCACCAGGCCGCTGGTCAGCTCGCCGGGCGTCGGCTGCTGCACCGCCCCGGCTGCCGGGGCGGCGTACCGTTCGGCCACCGACTCGTTCGCGATCTTCTCCTGGAGCTTGAGGATGCCCTGGAGGAGCGCCTCGGGGCGCGGTGGGCAGCCGGGCACGTACACGTCGACCGGGATGATCTGGTCGACGCCCTTCGTCACCGAGTACGAGTCCCAGTACGGCCCGCCGCAATTGGAGCAGGCGCCGAAGGAGATCACGTACTTCGGCTCCGGCATCTGCTCGTAGAGCCGCTTCACCGCGGGCGCCATCTTGTCCGTGACCGTGCCGGACACGACCATGAGGTCGGCCTGTCGCGGGCCCGGCGCGAACGGGATGACGCCGAGCCGGATGAAGTCGTGCCGGGCCATCGACGCGGCGATGAACTCGATCGCGCAGCAGGCGAGGCCGAAGTTGAAGACCCAGAGGCTGTAGCGGCGGCCCCAGTTGAGGACCACCTTCATCGGCTCCGGTGCCAGCCGCGCCAGCGCGCCGAGCCGGCGCGGCTCGGGCAGGTCGGTCGTCGTCGGCGTCACGTCCATGGCGTCACGTCCATTCCAGGACGCCCTTCTTCCACGCGTAGAGCAGGCCCACGGTCAGGAACCCGAGGAAGACGAACATCTCCACCAGTGTGACTCCCCCGTACCCGGGATCGGCGAAGACCGTCGCCCAGGGGAAGAGGAAGATCGAGTCGACCGCGAAGATCACGTACAGGAACGCGTACACGTAGTACCGGACCTGAGTGTGCGCCCAGCCCTCGCCGACCGGGTCGACGCCGCACTCGTAGGTCAGCAGCTTCTCCGGCGTGGGCACGACGGGCCGCAGCAGCCGGCCGGCGGTGAAGGCGACGGCGACGAACAGCACGCCGACGACCGCGACCAGCCCGACGACCGCGTAGCCGTGGAAGTAGTCCGGCACGTCCGCTGCCCGTCCTCTGCTGCTCGTTCTGCCCGCTCCGTCCGGCGTTCCGTGGCGGGGAGTCTAGCCCCTGGGGTTCCGCCGGCGGACCCGAGGTCCACGACGAACTGCCCTTCGACTGCCCGCCGGCCAGGGGCCGGTGGCGCGCCTACCGGCTCTCGCTGTGACCCCTCGCTCGGGCACGCATCCGGACGGGCGCGGGCACGGCGGTCGGCATCGCGTTCAGGCGTTGGGGGCGAGGCGGGCGTGGAGGTGCATGTCGTGCCAGGCGTCGGGGTGGCGGAGGGCGGAGCGGCGGGTGCCTTCGAGGGCGAAGCCCGTCTTCGCCGCGACACGGCAGGAGGCAAGGTTGGCGACGGAGTGCTGGAGTTCGAGGCGGTGGAAGCCCACCGCGTGGAGGGCCCAGGCGGCCATCGCGGCGACCGCGTGGGCTGCGACGCCCCGGCCACGGGCGGCGGGGAGCGTCCAGTAGCCGGCGTCGGCCTGCCCCTCGCTCAGCGCGAGGCAGCGCAGGGCGGCACGGCCGACGAGGGCGTCGGTCGCGGTGTCGACGACGGCCCAGTGGGCGTCGGTCTCCGCATGCCAGGTGGCGCGCCAGCGAGCGATCCAGTCGCGGGCCTCGTCCTCGGAGTCGGCACGGCGGCGGTGCCACTGCTGGATCGCCGGGTCCCGGAACGCCGCCACCACCGCGGGGGCATCGGAGGGCTGCCAGGGGCGGAGCGTCAGCCCGCCGTCAGCGGGGAGCACGGGCTGCGCGGTCTTCGCGAGGGTGCCGGGCGGAAGGACGGGCGGAACGAGGGAGGGCATGAACCGCATCCTGCCGCAGGTCGGTCCGGCATCACCCTTGACCGAGGGAACGAATCAGGAGGAAACTGGACACAGGTCAGGAAGTCGGAGAGCCGCACCGTCGGCGGAGACGTCCGTCGGCAGGAGACACTCGGCAGGCTCTGGCTCAGGGCCCCGGGAGCCCGTGGACACCGGAACCTCGGCGACGACTGAGGCGGAGGGTGCCAGCAGCGGACCCCCGGGGACTGCTTTGTGCTCCGACGGGGCTCGACTCAGCCGCCGGAGCGCGCCGCTCGGCGCTTCCTCAGAACGCGTTCTGCATGCCACCCATACCCCCGCCCGCGGGCCCCGGGGTGGGGGAAACCCCACCCCGGGGCGCCGAGGAGCCCCATGGCGGTCGGGTCCGGCGCCGGGCAGGCTGGGCGCATGACCGTGAGGGATCCGCAGCCGGGCGAGCAGCCGGCCAGAGCGGCCGACGCGCCCCTGCCCGCACCGCGCGCGCCGCTGAGCGCGCAGACGTGGCGGGAGATCGCCCACCTGCTGAGCAACATGCCGGTGGACGTCGTCGGCTTCGTGTACGTGGCGGCCGCGCTGTACGTCAGCGCCGTGCTGTCGTTCACCGTCGTCGGCCTGCCACTGCTGGCTCTGGGGCTGCTGGGGTGCCGGGGGCTGGGAAGGATCGAGCGGCGGAGGGTGCGCGCGCTGCTGCGCGTGCGGATCGACGAGCCGAGTCCGTTGCGCACCCGCGAGAAGGGCTTCTTCGCGTGGCTGTGGGCACGGCTCAAGGACCCGGTGGCGTGGCGCGGTTCGCTGTACGGCCTGATCCGTCTGCCGTGGGGGATTCTCACCTTCACGGTGGCGTTGGTGAGCCTGTTCGTGGCGTGGCCTGCGCTGCCGTGGGTGGCGCGGGGGCTGACGAACGTGGACCGGGCGATGGCGCGGGCACTGCTGTCGCCGTCGGACGAGCTGGAGCGGCGGATCGCCGAACTCGAGTCGGACCGGGGGGTGGTGGTCGACACCGCCGCCGCCGACCTGCGCCGCATCGAACGCGACCTGCACGACGGCGCCCAGGCCCGCCTGGTCTCCCTCGCCATGGAACTCGGCCTCGCCAGGGAGAAGCTTCTGGAGGACCCCGAGGCGGCAGCGAAAATGGTCGGCGAGGCTCACGGCGAGGTGAAGCTGGCCCTCCAGGAGCTGCGCGACCTCGCCCGCGGCATCCACCCCGCCATCCTCACCGACCGCGGCCTCGGCCCCGCCCTCACCACCCTCTCCCGACGCTGCACCGTCCCTGTCACCGTGACCGCCGACCTGAGCGAACGGCCCGCGCCCGCGATCGAGGGCATCGCGTACTTCACCGTCTCCGAGCTGCTCCAGAACGTCAGCAAGCACAGCGGCGCCCGGAAGGCCGCGGTGGAGGTGTGGCGGTCGGCCGGGCGGCTGATGCTCCAGGTCACCGACGACGGGAAGGGCGGCGCGGGCGCCCGGCCCGGGTCCGGGCTGGACGGGCTGGCGGAACGGCTGAACGCCGTCGACGGACTGCTCGTCGTCGACTCCCCCACGGGCGGGCCGACCACCGTCACCGCCGAGCTGCCGTGGCGCGCACGGGAGCGCGCGGGTCGATGACGACCCGGTCCGAGGAGTCCGAGGAGAGGGCGACGACCATGACGTACACCGCTGTTCCGTCGGCCGCCGGCCGCGGCGCCGCCGCAGCCCGTCGCGGGCCGCTGGCCCGGCTGCTGCTCGCACCGGTCTCCGGCCGTGCATGGCGGGAGTACGGGTACGTCGCGACCGGCATGGTCGTGGCGCCGTTCGCCTTCGCGTTCGCCGTGGCGATGCTGTCCGCCGGCGCGGGGCTGCTGGTCACGTTCCTCGGTGTGCCGGTGCTGGCCGCGGGCCTGGCCGGCTGCCGGGCGCTGGGGCGGCTGGAGCGGGCCCGCGCCCGGGCGCTGCTGGGCATAAGGGTCGACGAGCCGGAACCCGTGCGGACTGCGCAGCGCAAACCGGGCGCGGTGGCGCTGATGGGTGCGGTGCTGCGGAGCGGGGTGTCGTGGCGGAGCATGCTGTACGCACTGCTGCACTTCCCGTGGGCGGTGTTCACCTTCTCCCTGACGGTGAGTCTCCTCGCCACCGGCTGGACGGCGTTCCTCTATCCGGCCTGGCACTGGGTGTTCCCCACCTTCACCGACCAGCCGGGCCTCCAGATGTGGGAGGCCCGCCCCGGCGAGAACGGGTACGTGGAGACGCCGACCGATCTGGTGATGGCATGCACGGCCGGTCTGCTCGTGGTACTGGCCACGCCGTGGCTGGTCCGGGGGCTGACGACGGTCGACCGGCTCGCCGTGCACGGGCTCCTGGGACCCTCCCGGCTGACGACCCGGGTGCGGGAGCTGGAGTCGGACCGGGGGGTGGTGGTCGACACCGCCGCCGCCGACCTGCGCCGCATCGAACGCGACCTGCACGACGGCGCCCAGGCCCGCCTGGTCTCCCTCGCCATGGAACTCGGCCTCGCCAAGGAGAAACTCCTCGAAGACCCCGAAGCCGCCGCCCGCATGGTCGACGACGCCCACGGAGAGGTGAAACTCGCCCTCACCGAACTCCGCGACCTCGCCCGCGGCATCCACCCCGCCATCCTCACCGACCGCGGCCTCGGCCCCGCCCTCACCACCCTCTCCCGACGCTGCACCGTCCCCGTCACCCTCACGGTGGACCTCGGTGCGGCCCGCCCCGCACCGGCGATCGAGGGGATCACCTACTTCACAGTGTCGGAACTCCTGCAGAACATCGGAAAGCACGCTGGCGCCGAGCACGCGGTCGTCGACGTGTGGTGCACGGCGGACCGGCTGCTGCTCCAGGTGACCGACGACGGCAGGGGCGGCGCACAGGCGTCCCCCGGGTCCGGGCTGGCGGGGCTGGCGGAACGGCTGGACGCCGTCGACGGACTGCTCGTCGTCGACTCCCCCACGGGCGGACCGACCACCATCACCGCCGAGCTGCCGTGGCGGGACCCGGACCCGGCGCCCCGCTGAGGCGCTCTGCGGGGCACGTTGCCCGCGCCCCGTGCGGCCACGTGTGGTGCCGTAGCGCGCGGCCCGCTCCCTCGTGCGCCGCGTGCGCCGCCGCGCAACCCTTCCGGAGCACGGCGGCGTCCCCCCGGCGAGGAGGCCCGCTGGGATACTGGGAGCGCCGGGATGCGCCCGGCGCGGGTGGGGGCCGGGGAGCCACATGGAGGACAGGGTGCGTGTCGTCATCGCCGAGGACTCGGTGCTGCTGCGGGAGGGGCTGACCCGACTGCTCACCGACCGTGGCCACGAGGTGGTCGCGGGCGTCGGCGACGCGGAAGCGCTGGTCAAGACGATCGACGAGCTGGCCTCCGACGGTTCCGGGGGCGGGAGCGGGTCCGGCGGGCTGCCGGACGTGGTGGTGGCGGACGTGCGGATGCCGCCGACGCATACCGACGAGGGTGTGCGGGCGGCGGTGGCGCTGCGCCGGGCGTACCCGGATCTGGGGGTGCTGGTGCTGTCGCAGTACGTGGAGGAGCAGTACGCGACCGAGCTGCTGGCCGGCTCCAGTCACGGGGTGGGCTATCTCCTGAAGGACCGGGTGGCGGACGTCCGCGAGTTCGTCGACGCGGTCGTGCGGGTGGCGCGGGGCGGCACGGCGCTGGACCCGGAGGTGGTGGCGCAGCTCCTGGGCCGCAGCCGCAAGCAGGACGCGCTTGCCGGGCTGACGCCGCGGGAGCGCGAGGTGCTGGGCCTGATGGCGGAGGGGCGGACGAACTCGGCGGTCGCCGCGCAGCTCGTCGTCAGCCACGGCGCGGTGGAGAAGCACGTCAGCAACATCTTCATGAAGCTCGGGCTCTCCCCGAGTGACGGAGATCACCGGAGGGTGCTGGCGGTTCTCCGTTACCTGAATTCCTAGGTCAGAAAGGGCGCTGGGGAATCCCGTTCCCGGTAAATCTGTTGTTTGTCTCAGAATCCGTTCCACTATGTGGCCGGGGCAAGGAAGGCGAACCTTACCCACGTACGATGTCGACGAGCCGCAGCCTCGAGGGAGGTCCGAATCCGTGACCAGTCAGGTCAACAGTCCAGCCGGCGCAGAGACCGGCGCCGGACAGCCGTCCCCGGCCGGGGCGGAGACCGTGAAGGAGGTCCGCCGACTGGACCGGGTGATCATCCGGTTCGCGGGTGACTCCGGCGACGGCATGCAGCTCACGGGTGACCGGTTCACCTCGGAGACCGCCTCGTTCGGCAACGACCTCTCCACGCTCCCGAACTTCCCCGCCGAGATCCGCGCCCCCGCCGGCACCCTGCCGGGCGTCTCCAGCTTCCAGCTGCACTTCGCGGACCACGACATCCTCACCCCGGGCGATGCGCCGAACGTGCTGGTCGCGATGAACCCGGCGGCACTGAAGGCAAACCTCGGCGACGTGCCGCGCGGTGCGGAGGTGATCGTCAACACCGACGAGTTCACCAAGCGCGCGATGGCGAAGGTCGGCTACGAGGCCTCGCCGCTGGAGGACGGCTCGATGGACGGGTACAGCGTGCACCCGGTGCCGCTGACCACGCTCACCGTCGAGGCGCTGAAGAGCTACGACCTGTCGCGCAAGGACGCCGGTCGCTCGAAGAACATGTTCGCGCTCGGGCTGCTGTCCTGGATGTACCACCGGCCGACGGAGTCGACCGAGAAGTTCCTGCGCACCAAGTTCGCCAAGCGGCCGGATCTGGCAGAGGCGAACGTCGCCGCGTTCCGCGCGGGCTGGAACTTCGGCGAGACCACCGAGGACTTCGCGGTCTCCTACGAGGTGGCCCCGGCGACCTCGGCGTTCCCGGCGGGCACCTACCGGAACATCTCCGGGAACCTGGCACTGTCCTACGGACTGGTCGCCGCGTCTCAGCAGGCGGACCTTCCGCTGTTCCTGGGCTCATACCCGATCACCCCGGCCTCGGACCTTCTGCACGAGCTGTCCAAGCACAAGAACTTCGGCGTGCGCACCTTCCAGGCCGAGGACGAGATCGCCGCGATCGGCGCGGCCCTGGGTGCGGCGTTCGGCGGTTCGCTGGGCGTGACCACCACCTCCGGCCCCGGTGTGGCACTGAAGTCCGAGACGATCGGCCTCGCGGTGTCGCTGGAGCTGCCGCTGCTGATCGTGGACGTGCAGCGTGGCGGGCCCTCGACGGGTCTGCCGACCAAGACCGAGCAGGCCGACCTGCTCCAGGCCATGTACGGGCGGAACGGCGAGGCGCCGGTGCCGATCGTCGCCCCCGCGACGCCGGCCGACTGCTTCACCGCGGCGCTGGACGCGGCGCGCATCGCGCTGACCTACCGGACCCCGGTCTTCCTGCTGTCCGACGGCTACCTCGCCAACGGCTCCGAGCCGTGGCGGGTGCCGGAGCCGGACGAGCTCCCGGACCTGCGCACCCAGTTCGCCACCACGCCGAACCACGAGCTGGCGGACGGCACTGAGGTGTTCTGGCCATACAAGCGCGACCCGCACACGCTCGCCCGCCCGTGGGCGGTGCCCGGAACGCCCGGTCTGGAGCACCGGATCGGCGGCATCGAGAAGGCCGACGGCTCCGGCAACATCTCCTACGACCCCGAGAACCACGACCGCATGGTGCGCACCCGCCAGGCCAAGGTGGACGGCGTCGAGGTCCCCGACCTGGTCGTGGACGACCCGACGACCGACGCCACCGACGGTCCGGCGCGCGTGCTGGTGCTCGGCTGGGGCTCGACGTACGGCCCCATCACCGCCGGCGTGCGGCGCGTGCGGCGGGACGAGGGCCGGATCGCGCAGGCCCACCTGCGGTACCTCAACCCCTTCCCGAAGAACCTCGGCGAGGTCTTGCGGCGGTACGACAAGGTGATCGTCCCCGAGATGAACCTCGGACAGCTCACCGCCCTGCTCCGCGCGAAGTACCTGGTCGACGCGCAGTCCTACACCCAGGTCCGCGGCCTGCCGTTCAAGGCCGAACAGCTGGCGGACTTCTTCAAGGAGGCCATCGGAAATGCCTGAGCAGCAGCTCACCGCGGTCCCGGAGGCGGGGGAGAACCACCAGGGGAGCCACCCCGGTAACCCCCTGCTCTCCCTGGTGCCGAAGGCCGAGGGCAAGCAGTCCATGAAGGACTTCAAGTCCGACCAGGAGGTCCGCTGGTGCCCCGGCTGCGGTGACTACGCCGTGCTCGCCGCCGTGCAGGGATTCATGCCGGAGCTGGGGCTGGCGAAGGAGAACATCTGCTTCGTCTCCGGCATCGGCTGCTCCTCGCGCTTCCCGTACTACATGAACACCTACGGGATGCACTCCATCCACGGCCGCGCTCCGGCCATCGCCACGGGTCTCGCGGCCGCGCGGCGCGACCTGTCGGTATGGGTCGTCACCGGTGACGGCGACGCGCTGTCCATCGGCGGCAACCACCTCATCCACGCGCTGCGCCGCAACGTGAACCTCAAGATCCTGCTGTTCAACAACCGCATCTACGGTCTGACCAAGGGGCAGTACAGCCCGACCTCCGAGGCCGGGAAGATCACCAAGTCGACCCCGATGGGCTCGCTGGAGGCGCCGTTCAACCCGGTGTCGCTGGCGATCGGCGCCGAGGCGTCGTTCGTGGCCCGCACGGTCGACTCCGACCGCAAGCACCTCACCGAGGTGCTGCGGCAGGCCGCCGACCACCCGGGCACCGCCCTGGTGGAGATCTACCAGAACTGCAACATCTTCAACGACGGCGCCTTCGAGGTGCTGAAGGACAAGAAGCAGGCGCTGGAGGCGGTGATCCGGCTCGAGCACGGACAGCCGATCCGGTTCGGCGCCCCGGCGGAGGACGGCCTGGGCGCGAAGGGCGTCGTGCGCGACCCTGCGACCGGCGACCTGCAGATCGTGGACGTCACCGAGGCGGGCACCGACGGCGTGCTGGTGCACGACGCACACGCCGAATCGCCCACCACGGCCTTCGCCCTCTCCCGGCTGGCCGACCCGGACACGCTGCACCACACGCCGATCGGCGTGCTCCGCAACGTGCGCCGGCCGGTCTACGAACAGGAGATGGAGGAGCAGTTGGAGGCCGCCGTGGAACAGAACGGCAAGGGCGACCTCGGTGCACTGCTCGCCGGCAGGGACACCTGGACGGTCGTCGGCTGAACGGGCCGACGGGCCGCACGGTTCCGCAGTCTCGACGGGACCTCGCACGTCATGACCGTTAAGCGAAAACGGGAATGACAGGCGGGGTCCCTCGGCGTTACCTTCGACGAATCGTTTCTTCCGGAGGTGTGCCCATGTCGTCGTCGAGCGAGACCCGCGGCGGTCTGGTCTACGGAATCGCCGCGTACGGCCTGTGGGGGCTCCTTCCGCTCTACTGGCACCTCCTCAAGTCCACCGGCGCGACGGAAGTGCTCGCGCACCGCATGGTGTGGTCGCTGCCCACCGCGCTGCTGCTGCTCGCCGCGCTGCGCCGCTGGACGTGGATACGCGCCCTGGTGCGGCAGCCCCGCACGCTGGGACTGCTGCTGCTCGCCGCGATCTTCATCTCCCTGAACTGGGGCATGTTCATCTGGTCGGTCACCCAGGAGCGCGTCCTGGAGGCCTCGCTGGGCTACTTCATCAACCCGCTGGTCTCCATCGCCTTCGGCGTCCTCCTGCTCCGTGAACGCCTGCGTCCCGCCCAGTGGACGGCCGTCGGCATCGGCGCGATCGCCGTGGGCGCGCTCTCCGTCGGCTACGGCCAGGTGCCGTGGCTGTCCATCGCCATGGCATTCAGCTTCGCCACCTACGGGCTGGTCAAGAAGCACGTGAAACTGGAGGGAGTGGAGAGCTTCAGCGCCGAGACGGCCCTGCAGTTCCTGCCCGCCCTCGGCTTCCTGATCTACCTCGCCGCCCAGGGCCAGGCCAGCTTCACCACGGAGGGCCCCGGCCACGCCGCGCTCCTCGCGCTCTCCGGACTGGCCACCGCCGTGCCCCTGATCCTCTTCGGCAACGCGGCCGTTCGCCTGCCGCTGTCCACGATCGGGCTGCTGCAGTACATGGCGCCGGCGTTCATGTTCGTGCTCGGGGTGACCCTGTTCCACGAGCCGATGCCGCCGGAGCGGCTGACCGGCTTCCTGCTGGTGTGGGCCGCGCTCGCCCTGCTCACCTGGGACGCGCTGCGGGCCGCCCGCCGGGGGCGGCGGGCGCTGCGCGAGGTGCGCGGCGCGGGTGCGGGTGCGGGTGCGGGTGCGAGGGCCGCGCGGCAGGCGGCGGGGGCGGAGCCGCTTGCGGCCTGCGGCGAGGGGCGGGGCCCGGGGCGGGGCTGACGCCGGGGCCGGGTGGGGTTGTTCCCGGTGGCTGGTGTGTGTGGGTGTGGGTCGGGGGCGTGGGCTGCGGTCCGGGCCGACGACCCGGAAACCCATGATTTACGGGCCGCGTTCTCGGCGAACGTTGGGCACGACTCTTACTTCGCGGCCCACACATCACGGGCAAGTGTTTCCGGGCGCATCGGCCCTGCCCTCCGCCCACGCCCCCTCATGTCCGTCACGGCTCCCCGCCCACCCCGCGCCCTTGAGAGGGAGGGGACGGGGGGCTGGGCGTGGCCAGGCCCCGACCTCGTCGCTGGGAAGGGTGGGGAAGTGAGGCTTGACTTGAAGTCATATTGAACTTCTACGGTCGATCTCATGGAGTACTCACACAGCGACACCGACCTGATCAAGCAGCCCATCGGCTACTGGAGTTGGGCGGCCCACAAGGCCGTCATCGCGCGCACCCGGGCCGCTCTGGCCGGGATCGGTATCACCCAGCCGCAGTGGTGGGCCCTCGCGCAGGTGGCGAACGCCGAAGCCGCAAAGACTCGTGACGAGGTGTCCAGCCTCCTCCGGGGGTACCTCGACACCGGCCGGGAGGCCATGGACTCGGAGATCGACACGATCATCACCCAGGGCTGGATCACGGAGGATGCGGAGGGGCGGCTGGGCATCACGGCTGAGGGCCGGACGTTCTTCGACGAGGCCGCCGCCCTGCAGGGCGAACTCTGGGCGGAACGGCACGCGGGGATCTCCGACGAGGAGTACCTGACCACCCTCAAGGTGTTGCAGCGGTTCATCCGCAACACGGGCGGACACGCTTGGCACCACTAGCGTGCGGCCACCCCAGGGGTGGAGGCGCGAAGGGGGTATGACGCTTCGGGCGGGGCGGGCGGCGTACAACCGGGGCGGGCCGCCGTGGGTCCAGGTGGTTACGGATGGGCACACGCCCGGACTGACCAGCCGGGCCCCGACTCCGAGGAGAACGCATGTCCCGTCGTCACACCGCCGCGCGCGGCCTCGCGTGCGCCGTCGCGGTACTGGCCGCCACAGCCGGCTTCCAGCCGGTGCAGGCCGCGCCCGCCCGGCCCGGGGGTCCTGCGGCCGATCCGGGCCCCTCGGTTCCCGCGACGGGGTCCGCACCGTCCCGGGACGTGCGCGAGGACTTCAACGGGGACGGCTTCGAGGACCTCGCCGTGGCGGCCCTTCGTCACGCGGAGAACACCGGGTACGTCGCCGTGGTGTACGGGTCGGCCACGGGCCCGGACCCGGCCACGGCGACGGTGATCGACCAGGCCACGCCCGGTGTCCCCGGCGAACCGGAGACGGGTGACTGGTTCGGCGCGGCCCTCAAAGCGCGCGACCTGGACGGCGACGGGTACACCGACCTCGCCGTTTCGAGCACGGGGGAGACCAGCGTGGACCCGCGCGGGGGCGGCTCCGTGACCCTGCTCTGGGGGTCTTCGGACGGTGTCACCGGCGAGGGCGCGGTGCTGATCGCCGCGGAGGAGGGCGACTGGGGCGTCGGCACCCACCTGACGGGCGGCGACTTCGACGGCGACGGCCACGCCGACCTGCTGACCTACCGCGCCGGGGACGGCTACAGCGTGCTGCACGGGCCGTTCGGCCGGGACGGGCGGTGGGCGCGCGAGCAGCAGGTGGAGCTGGAGGGCGCGCTCAGCATCGTCGCGGGGGACATGAACGGCGACGGCGCCGACGACGTGGCAGCCTTCCGTTCGTTCGAGGAGATGGCCGAACCGGGCGAGCTCTTTTCGGGCGGCCCGGACGGGCTGACGTACGAGCGTCGGCTCCCCAAGGGAGCGACCGGCGACGTCGCCGACTTCGACGGTGACGGCTACGGCGACCTGGCCTACCGCGAGGTGCCGGGCGGTGTGGTGGAGAACCTGCCCTGGGACGCCGGCACCGTGAAGGTGATGTACGGCGGCCCCGACGGGCCGGGCGCGCGCACCGCGTCCTTCACCCAGGCGACCCCGGGCGTGCCCGGCGCGGACGAGGAGGGGGACCAGTTCGGCGGCACCCTGACCGCCGGCGACGTGGACGGCGACGGCTTCGCCGACCTCGCGGCGGGGGTGCCCTACGAGGACATCGGCAACCTGGGCTCCGCAGGCTCGTTCGTTGTGCTCAAGGGCGGACCGGAGGGTTTGAGCGGCAAAGGGGCACAGGCGATGAGCCAGAGCTTCGCCGGTGTGCCCGGCGCGGCGGAGGCCGACGACCGGTTCGGGGGTGCGGTGCGGCTGCGGGACTTCGACGGCGACGGCTTCGCGGACCTGGCCGTCACCGCGCCGGACGAGAACGACGGCAGCGGCGCCGTCTGGTCCTTCCCCGGCAGCCCGGCGGGTGTGACGACCGACGGGGTGCGGTCGTTCGGCCCGGCGGTGCTCGGCGGCTCGGTGCCGGAGGCGGGGCTCGGCCTGCGGCTGTCCGGTACCTCGTACGGGCCGCTGTGGCAGTACGAGTGACACCGCACGGCTCCTGAACGGCCCGCCCGCGTGCATCCGCGCGGCGGGCCGTCGCCGTTCCGGGGAACGGTTCAGCCAGTGAGGGCGCCGGTGACGGCATCCATCACGGAGCGCCAGTGGGCGCGCTCGTGTCTCCATTCGTACCCCGTGGCGAATGCCGCTCTGTTTGTCAGGCGGGTCCGACAGGCGATTCGGCAGACGGTCGGAGACGAAAGGTGGCGCGGACGGTGGCGGCGGGCCGGATGCGGCCGGGGCACGCCGAAGCCCGGCGCGCCGTGTGGGGGTGCGGCGGGCCGGGCTTCGGGACGCGTGCGGCGTCAGTGGGCCTCGGCGACCGCGGCGGGCACCTTGTCGGCGTACTGCGGGGCGTCGGCGGCGGAGATGCCGAAGATCGACACGGCCTGGTAGTAGGTCCACGCGGTGGCGTTGCAGGAAGCCTTCGTAGCCCCGGAGTAGCCGTTGCAGACGCGCTTCAGGTCCTCGTAGAAGGCGCTGTCGATACGCGACTTGTTGGCGTCGAACTGGCCCTCGGCCTTGTAGTTGCGGTAGCCGAAGTCATGACGGATGCACGAGTTCTCGAACGGGAAGCCGAACGGGTTGTCCGGCGAGCTGCTGCACTTGTCGGTGCCCCAGTCGAAGCCGTACTGGGCGTACGAGCCCTGGTTCGCCCGGGCGCTGTGGAACGCGGACGAGCTGGACGAGCTGGTCTGGCTCCAGTCCGACATGAGCTGGAGCTTGGTGGCCGCATTGGCGGGCGCGGCGAGAGCGAGCACGGCGGCAGCACTCGTTGCCACGGACATGCCAAAGATGGACCGACGACGCATCCGTTCCTCCGAGGGGGGAAGGCGGCCCGATGAGACCGCGGACGAAGGGAGTCACGCTTCTCCCGGTGTGCGGAGAAGCCCGGCCAGTGTCCACGGCCGCACTGTCACATCGCCGTCAACACACTGACACCGCAGGTCGGATGGGTGACGCAGGCCACTCCCCCGCGATCCGCCGCGTTCCGCCGGGAGCTCAGGCGGTGACGTCGCGCGCGGTGAAACGGGCCCACGCCGCGGAGCCGAACACCGCGACGTACAGGGCCTGGAGGCCGAGGTTCCGCCACACCGGCTCCCACAGGACGGGGTCGCGCAGGAGGTCCGCGAAGGACAGCCAGTGGTGCGGGAAGAGGTAGGGGTGCACGGCGTCCAACTGCGGGATCTGGTCCAGGATCTGCACGGTGATCAGCAGACCCACGGTCGTCGCCATCGCCGCGATGCCGCTGTTGGTCAGGGTCGAGACGAACAGGCCGATCGCCGCCAGGCCGAGCAGCGACGCCGCGACCACGAGCGCGATGGCCAGCGCCCGCAGCAGTCCCTGGGCCAGCGGTACGGAGGTGCCGGACAGCAGCGTCACATCGCCGAGCGGGAACAGCAGCGCGCCCACCGCCAGCGCGGAGAGCGCCACCACGAGTGTCGCCGCGATGCAGAACACCGCCACCGAGACGAACTTGGCCAGCAGCAAACGGGTACGGCCCGCCGGGGCGACGAGCAGGTACCGCAGCGTCCCCGCGCCGGCCTCACCCGCGACGGAGTCGCCGGCGATCACGCCGACCGCCATCGGCAGGAAGAACGGCAGGGTGGCTGCCAGCGCCGTGAAGACCAGGAAGAGGCCGTTGTTGGTGACCTGGGTGATGAACGCCGGTCCGCCCCCGCCGCTTCCGCCGCCCGAACCGTCGTCGCCCGTCTCGATCTTCACCGCGATACCCACCAGCGCGGGTACGGCGACGAGCACGCCGAGCAGGGCCAGGGTCCGCCAGCGGCGGAAGGTGAGGACGATCTCGCTGCGGAGCAGACCGGACGGCCGCAGCAGCCGCCGGCCGGGCGTCGGGGCGGCCGACCTCGGCCCGCCTCCCCGGGTGAGTTCAGTCTGCGACATCGAAGCCCTCCCCGGTGAGTGCGACGAACGCGTCCTCCAGCGAGGCGTTCTCCTGACCGAAGGCCCGGACGCGTACGCCCGCACGGACCAGTGCCGCGTTGAGGGCGGCGAGGTCGAGCGGGTCCCCTTCCCGGGCTCCCGCGCCCGCGCCGGGCGCGGCCCCGTCGGCTCCGGCGTCGCCGTGCGCCGGTGCCGATACCGGCAGTTCACCGGTGACCCGGTTCTCCTCGACCGTGACGTCCGTGACCCCGTGCTCCTTCAGGAGACGGGCGGCCTCCGCGGTGTCCGGGGTGCCGACGGCCAGCCGGCCGCGTACGCCTGCCGACATCTCGGCGACCGTGCCCTGCGTGACGAGCCGGCCCCGGTGCATCACGGCGGTGTGCGTGCACACCTGCTCGATCTCGTCCAGCAGATGGGAGGAGAGGAAGACGGTGATGCCGTCGGCGGCCAGTTCGCGGACCAGGGCACGGATCTCCCGCATGCCCTGCGGGTCCAGGCCGTTGGTCGGCTCGTCCAGCACCAGCAGCTCGCGCGGCTGGAGCAGGGCGGCGGCGAGGCCGAGCCGCTGCTTCATCCCCAACGAGTACGCCCGCGCCTTCTTGCCGGCCGCCGCGGCGAGACCGACGCGCTCCAGCGCCTCCCCCACCCGCACGGACCGCGTACGGGGGTCGGCGTCCGGGTCGGCGGCGTCGTACCGCAGCAGGTTGTCCCGGCCGGAGAGGAACCCGTACAGCGCCGGGCCCTCGATCAGGGCGCCGACACGCGGCAGCACCCGGCGGGCGGCCGACGGCATCGGCTCGCCCAGCAGCCGTGCGGTGCCGCGCGTCGGCTCGATGAGGCCGAGCAGCATGCGGATGGTCGTGGTCTTGCCCGAGCCGTTCGGCCCCAGGAAGCCGAAGACGCTCCCGCGCGGCACGGCGAGGTCCAGGCCGTCGACGGCGAGCTGACCACCGCGGTAACGCTTGGTCAGCCCGGTCGTCTCGACGACCGTGGCGGCTTCCGCCGCTCCCGCCGCGTCTGCCATCCCGCCTCCGCCCGCTTCCCCGAGAGTGGTGTGGTGAGTCGGCCCCGCGTGCCGCCGCCGGCCGGCCGTGGAGTGCCGGGCCGGCGGCGGCACGCGGGCCGGTGCTACTTCGCCTCGTTCGCGGCCTCGACGAGGCCCTCCTTGGTGACGGCACCGGCGTAGACCGTGCCGTCGTCCGTGATCAGGACGTTCAACAGGCGCGTCTCGAAGACCCGGCCGGTCCCGAAGTCGCCGTTCACCTTGTCGGTGAAGCCGTCCAGCATCCGCTGCGCGCGCGGGTCGCCCAAGTCGTCGAGGCCGGACAGAGCCTTGCCGCCCTTGCCCTCGCCCTTCACCTCGGGCGCTTCGATGCGGGCCACCGTGCCCCAGCCGTCGCCCAGCATCTCCAGGCCGCCTCCGAACTCGGGCCGGGCGCCGTTCATCGGCCCGTCGAGGTCCTTCGGCTTCTGCGAACCCTTCGCGCCGTGGTCGAGTTTCTCCTCCGTGACGTCCGCGCCCTTCGGGGGTTCGAACGTGAAGGTGCCGGCGTCCGGCCGGGCGAAGTCGACCTCGGTGTAGGCGACGTCGACGATCGCCTTGCCGCCCTCGTCCGGCATCAGCCGGACGCTGAGCGGCGCGCCGTTGTCGGCGTCCACGCCGATGCGCAGCGAGCCGACCGTGGAGTGTGCGGCGTCCTTCGGCGCGACGACCAGCTGGTACGCGTCCCGGCCGGCCACCTTGGCGGTGCCGTCCACGGTCACCGACGTCGACTCGTCCGCGAGGTCGAGGGCCTTCTGTGCGGCCTCCTTCGGGGTGAGGTCGGCGAGACCGTCGGGCAGCTCGTGCTTCCCGCCGGCCTTTCCGTGGTCGCCGGCGCCCTCGGGGGCGACGGCGTGGAACGCGGAGTTCGACGCACTGTCGTAGGCCCACAGTTGGTCGCCGTTGCGGATCAGGCTGTACTCGGCGGCGTCCTCCACGAGGGAGACGCGCTGCTTCTCGGGGCCGTCGGCGGCCACCCGCAGCGTGTGCTCGCCGGAGGCCAGCTCCATCAGCTTGGCGGTCGGCGCCGCGGGGCTCTCCTCCGCCCCCTCGCCCTGCTGCGGTCCGGCGCCGCCCTCCGAGGAGCGGTCACCGCCGCCGAACGGGCTCCCGCCCTGGTCGCCGCCACCGCCGCCGAGACCGCCCGGCAGCTCCGGCAGGCCGAGGTCGGTCTGGACCCGTACGGTCCCGGACAGCTGGTCCACGTCGGAGGCGGCCATCTTGGCCACCAGCTCCTCGGCGGTGATCTTCGGCAGGTCGGGGGCGCCGCTGTCCGCGAGGGCCGGCACCAGGCCGATCGTCGCCGCGGCGAGGCCCGCGACGGCGACCGGTACGCCGTAGCGGACGGCCTTGCGGCGTGGTCCCCGCGTGCCCGGGACGCCCGGTACGGAGTCCTCCCCATTGCCGTCGTCGGCCGGGTTGTGCGGTTGGATCTGTGCCATGTGAGCCCTACCTCCGTCGTCGGCGGCGGTCGTGCGGGTCATGCGGGTCGCGCCCGGTCGCACGGGTCCATCCCAGCCGCCATTGTCACCCGAGTCGGTGCGGGATGGTCACTCCATACGACCAGATCCACTGAGGGTGGGACGTCCGCCGAGGGGAGCAAGTTCCCGTACGCCCACGGGAGGAGACGGGTACCCCCACGGGGCGGCTTGTCCCGTGTGCGTGTGCGGGCCACGGGTTTCCGGGGCCCCGCCCTTCCGGCCTGAGCACGGGCACCGGTCCTCCCGCGCCAGGGGCGTCCGCGCCCGGAGGAGGGCTGCGGAGGCGTAGGGAGCAGCCGGGGGTGGTGAAGGTCGCCGTCCCGCCGACCCCGCCGGGCGGGAGGTGGGGCCGACCCCGGTCCCGGTCACGACCGTGCGACGGAGGGCGAGGGCTTTGGAGACGGCGGGCCCCCAGGCGGATGCGCTCAGCCCGCGCGGTGGACGACCGCGGCGCAGAGGTCGGACAGGGCCGCCTTGGCCGGTCCCTCCGCCAGGGGCTCCAGCATGGCCCGCGCCTCGTCCGCGTACCGCACGGTGTCCCGCCGGGCCTGCACCATCGCCGGGTGCGACCGCAGCCCCGCCAGGGCGTCCGCGAGACGGGCGTCGTCATCGAGGTCGCCCTCGAGCAGCGCCAGCAGGGCACGGTCCTCCGGCGAGCCGCCCCCCTCGGCGAGTGCCCGCAGATGCAGCACGGGCAGCGTGGCGATGCCCTCGCGCAGGTCCGTCCCGGGCGTCTTGCCGGACTCGTGGGAGTCGCTGGCGATGTCCAGCACGTCGTCCGCCAGCTGGAACGCGGTGCCGATGCGCTCGCCGTACTGGGTGAGGACGGAGATCGTCCGCTCGTCGGCCCCGGCCATCATGGCGCCGAACCGGCAGGCCACGGCGATCAGCGAACCCGTCTTCCCGGAGAGGACGTCGAGGTAGTGGTCGATGGCGTTCTGGCCGGCAGACGGGCCGGCGGTCTCCAGGATCTGGCCGGTGACCAGCCGCTCGAACGCCTGGGCCTGGATGCGTACGGCCTCCGGGCCGAGGTCGGCGAGGACCTGGGAGGCGCGGGCGAAGAGGAAGTCGCCGGTGAGCACGGCGACGGAGTTGTCCCAGTTCGCGTTGGCGCTGGCCACGCCGCGGCGCACGGCGGCCTCATCCATCACGTCGTCGTGGTAGAGGGTCGCGAGGTGGGTCAGCTCGACCACCACCGCGGACGGGACCACGCCCGGCGCGTGCGGGTCGCCGAACTGCGCCCCGAGCATCACCAGCAGCGGCCGGAACCGCTTGCCGCCGGCCCGCACGAGGTGCTGGGCAGCACCCGTTATGAACGGCACGTCGCTCTTGGTGGCCTCGAAGAGGCCCTCTTCGACGGCCGCCAACCCCGCCTGGACATCGGCTTCGAGGGCCGTGTCCCGCACGCTCAGCCCGAAGGGCCCGACGACGGTCACGAGGGCTACTCCTGTCTACGCGGCTTGTTCGCATCATCCGCACCGGCGCGGCGGCAGTTGCCGCCGTCACGGGCAGCGTAGCCGGTCGCGGAACGATCACGACCGGCGCGTACCCCCCGCGCACCCGGCCGGGCGGACGGCTGCGCCCGCCCGGTCGATACGCTGCCGGTGGGCGCCTCCCCGGACGTGCCCGAGCCCTGACCGGCGACGAACCTCGAAGGCGAGGCACCTGAGACGATGACCGAAGCCATCCCGTTCGACCTGCCCGGAGACGACCTCTTCGGCCTCGACAACCTGCCGTACGGCGTCTTCACCACCTCCGACGCCCCGGACCGGCGCCGCATCGGGGTGCGCTTCGGCTCGCACGTGCTGGACGCCGGCGCCGCCGCCGAGGCGATCGGCTCGGCGCACGCCGAGCTGCTGAAGCGGCCCACCCTGAACCCGCTGATGGCGGCCGGACGGCCGACCTGGCAGGCGGTCCGCGCGGACCTGCAGAACTGGCTGGGCGACCCCGGGCACCGCGCCACGGTCGGCGGCCACCTCGTTCCGCTGGCCGACGTCACACTGCACCTGCCGTTCGAGGTCGCCGACTACGTCGACTTCTACGCCAGCGAGCACCACGCCACCAACGTCGGGAGGATCTTCCGGCCCGACGGCGACCCGCTCACCCCGAACTGGAAGCACCTGCCGATCGGGTACCACGGCCGGTCCGGCACCGTCGTGGTGTCCGGTACGCCTGTGGTGCGACCGCTGGGGCAGCGCAAGCCCAAGGACGCGCCCGCACCCTCCTTCGGCCCTTCGCAGCGGCTGGACATCGAGGCCGAGGTCGGTTTCGTCGTCGGCACCCCCTCGGCGATGACGACGCGCGTGGGCCGGGAGGACTTCCGCGAGCACGTCTTCGGCGTGTGCCTGCTCAACGACTGGTCCGCGCGCGACCTGCAGGCGTGGGAGTACGTGCCGCTGGGGCCGTTCCTCGGCAAGTCCTTCGCCACCTCCGTCTCCGCCTGGATCACGCCGCTGGAGGCGCTGGAGCAGGCCCGCACCGAGCCGCCGGCCCGCGACGTCCCGCCGCTCCCCTACCTGGACGACAGCGGGGAGAAGGACGGCCTGGACATCCGGATCACCGTGACGCTGAACGGCGAGCAGGTCTCCGAGCCGCCGTTCTCCGCGATGTACTGGACGGCCGCGCAGCAGCTCGCGCACATGACGGTGAACGGCGCCTCGCTGCGCACCGGGGACCTCTTCGCCTCCGGCACGGTCAGCGGCCCGGAGCCGGACCAGCTCGGCTGCCTGCTGGAGCTCACCGCCGGCAAGGGCCCCTTCCTCTCCGACGGTGACGAGGTCGTCCTCACGGCCTGGGCGCCGGGACCGAACGGCACCCGCATCGGCCTGGGCGAGGTCTCCGGAACGATCGCTGCGGCCCCCGCGGAGTAGCCCGTCCGGCCCGCTGTCCAGCCCCCGGGAGAGCGTTCGTCGTCACAACTGCGGACGCGCGCCCCTGCTAGTTTGTCGTGACCCTGCACACCGGGGTACGGCATTCGAATGGGAGGGGCGCGCGTGCGCAGAACACGGCTCGGCCTCGGCGCGGCCACGGGCACCGCGGCGCTGGCACTGCTGATCGGCGGCTGCGGCAGCGACGGCGGCGACAGCTCCGACGGCGGCAAGGACAAGGACCAGGGCTCCACGTCCACCGGCGGCGGCTCCGGGGGCGGCGACGGCGGCAAGGACGACGGCGGCTCCGACGGCGGCACCACCCAGGGCGAATCCTCGGGTGGCGGTGCCGACACCGGCGGGGACGGCGGCTCCGAGGACGGCGGCTCCGGGGGCGGCGGCTCCGGGGGCGGCGACGACGCGGCAACGCCCTTCCAGGGCCCCTGGGCCTCCGGCATGAAGGGCGCCGAGGGCGAACTGCTGGTCCTCATCTTCAACGGCACCGAGGTCTCGCTGGCAGGGCCCGACGTGGCCTGTCAGGGCACGCTGAAGGCCGGCGACGGCCCGGCGAAGCTGGACCTGAAGTGCCGCGACGCGAACGACGGCTACGCCTCGGGCACCGTCACCGAGATCGACGACAAGGGCCTCTCCGTGAAGTGGGCGTCGGGCAGGACCGCGGAGTTCGTGAAGGGCGCCGCACCGGTCGGTCCCCCCGAGTGACGACGCGGCGCCGATCCGTCACCCCCGCCTGTTAGGTTGATCCGTCACCTGATCACTACGGAGGGGAACCACGTGCGCACAACGGCACGCGTGTCGGGGGCGGCCGCGGTCGTCGCGGCCGCCCTGTTGATGACCGGCTGCGGCAGCGACGGCGGCGGGGAGAACAGCGACAAGGGCGGCGCGGAGCAGTCATCCGGCGAGGGCGGCGCGTCCGCGCTGAAGGGCGCCTGGCTCTCCGGCGAACTCACCGACCGGGACCACAAGATCCTCGTGTTCGTCGAGAAGGGCGGCAACGTCAACATCTCCACCGAGGACGCCAACTGCACGGGCACCTACGCCGCGGACGCCGACCCGGTGACGCTGGAGATGGTGTGCGCGAAGGGCTCCGGCTTCGAGGAGGGCACCGTCGAGAGTGTCGACGGCGACACCCTCACCCTCGCCTGGGAGTCCGGCGGGAGCGACACCTTCACCCGCGCGGAGAGTTCCCTGGAGGACCTGCCGACCGGGATGCCGTCGGACCTCCCCACGGCGGAGATCCCGGACCTCCCGTCGGACCTGCCCAGCGGCCTGCCGGAGTAGCGGTCGACCCGCGTGAACGCCGGACGGCCCGCCACCCTTCGGGGGTGGCGGGCCGTCCGGCGTTCACGTCGCAAGAGCGCTACGGGGCTCCTGGGGCTACCGGCACTACCGGACGAAGACGCTCGCCTGACCGGCCAGGTCCAGGAAGTACTGCGGCGCCACACCGAGCACCACGGTCACCGCGACCCCGAGGCCGATGGCCGACATCGTCAGCGGGCTCGGAACGGCGACGCTCGGCCCGTCCGCCTTGGGCTCCTGGAAGAACATCAGCACGATCACGCGGATGTAGAAGAACGCCGCGATGGCCGAGGAGATGACGCCGACCACCACGAGCGCGCCCGCGCCGCTCTCCGCCGCGGCCTTGAACACTGCGAACTTGCCGGTGAAGCCGGAGGTCAACGGAATGCCCGCGAACGCCAGCAGGAACACCGCGAACACGGCCGCAACCAGCGGCGAACGGCGGCCCAGCCCGGCCCACTTGGACAGGTGCGTGGCCTCGCCGCCCGCGTCGCGCACCAGCGTCACGACGGCGAACGCGCCGAGCGTGACGAAGGAGTACGCCAGCAGGTAGAAGAGCACCGAGGAGACGCCGTCCTCCGAGGTGGCGATCACACCGGCGAGGATGAAGCCCGCGTGCGCGATGGAGGAGTACGCCAGCAGCCGCTTGATGTCGGTCTGGGTGATGGCGACGACCGCGCCGCCCAGCATGGTGACGACGGCCACGCCCCACAGCACCGGCTCCCAGTCCCAGCGCAGACCCGGCAGCACCACGTACAGCAGCCGCAGCAGGGCGCCGAAGGCGGCGACCTTGGTGGCGGCGGCCATGAAGCCGGTGACCGGGGTCGGGGCGCCCTGGTAGACGTCCGGGGTCCACATGTGGAACGGCACCGCGCCGACCTTGAAGAGCAGGCCCATCAGCACCATCGCCCCGCCGATCAGCAGCAGCACGTCGTTGCCCATGGTGCCCGCCAGCGCGGGGTCGGTGGTCGGGTTCGCGTTGCCGACGACCCGCGCGATGCTCGCGTAGTCCACGGCGCCCGCGTAGCCGTACAGCAGCGCGATGCCGAAGAGCATGAAGGCGGACGAGAAGGCTCCCAGCAGGAAGTACTTCACCGCCGCCTCCTGCGACATCAGGCGGTTGCGGCGGGCCAGCGCGCAAAGGATGTACAGCGGGAGGGAGAAGACCTCCAGCGCGATGAAGAGCGTCAGCAGATCGTTGGCGGCCGGGAAGACCAGCATGCCGCCGATCGCGAACAGCGCGATCGGGAACACCTCGGTGGTGGTGAACCCGGCCTTCACCGCGTCCCGTTCGCCCTGCCCGCCCGGAACGGCGGCGGCCTGCGCGGCGAACGAGTCCACCGGCCGACCGTGGGCGGACGGATCCAGCCGCCGTTCGGCGAAGGTGAAGACCGCGACCAGACCGACAAGCAGCACCGTGCCCTGGAGGAACAGCGCCGGGCCGTCCACCGCGATGGCGCCCATCGCGGCGAGCTGGGCCTGGTCGGTGGCGAAGCCGTTCAGCCCCAGCGCCAGCACCGCCGCGAAGGCGGAGGCCAGCGCGGCCACGGTCAGCAGCGCCTGTGCGCCGTACCGGAACCTGCGGGGCAGGAACGCCTCGATGAGGATGCCGACGATTGCCGCGCCGAGCACGATCAGCGTCGGGGAGAGCTGGGCGTACTCGATCTTCGGTGTCGGGATGCTCCCGGGTTCGGCCGCCTGTGTCCACAGGCTGTGGACGGCGTGCGTCGTACTCAGAGCGCTCACTTGGCGGCCTCCACCTCAGGAGCAGGGTCCTTCTTCTGCACGTCGGACATGGTGTGCTCGACCGCGGGGTTGACGATCTCGGTCAGCGGCTTCGGGAAGACACCGAGGAAGACCAGCAGCGCGATCAGCGGCGCGGCGACCACGAGTTCCCGGACCTTGAGGTCCTTCATGCCGCTGACCTCCGGCTTCACCGGCCCGGTCATGGTGCGCTGATACAGCACCAGCACGTACAGCGCGGCGAGCACGATGCCTGCGGTCGCGATGATCCCGATGACCGGGTAGCGGCTGAAGGTGCCGACCAGCACCAGGAACTCGCTGACGAACGGGGCCAGTCCGGGGAGCGACAACGTCGCCAGACCGCCGATCAGGAACGTGCCCGCCAGTACGGGCGCGACCTTCTGCACACCGCCGTAGTCCGCGATCAGGCGCGAGCCGCGGCGGGTGATGAGGAAGCCGGCGACCAGCAGCAGCGCGGCCGTGGAGATGCCGTGGTTGACCATGTACAGCGTCGCGCCGCTCTGCCCCTGGGTCGTCATGGCGAAGACGCCCATGATGATGAACCCGAAGTGCGAGATGGACGCGTACGCGATCAGCCGCTTCATGTCGCGCTGGCCGACGGCGAGCAGCGCGCCGTAGATGATGCTGACCAGGGCCAGCACCAGCACCACCGGCGTGGCCCACTCGCTGGCGTTGGGGAACAGCCCGAGGCAGAAGCGGAGCATCGCGAAAGTGCCGACCTTGTCGACCACGGCGGTGATGAGGACGGCCACCGGTGCGGTGGACTCCCCCATCGCGTTGGGGAGCCAGGTGTGCAGCGGCCACAGCGGTGCCTTCACCGCGAAGGCGAAGAAGAAGCCGAGGAACAGCAGCCGTTCGGTGCCGGCCGACATCTCCAGCTTGCCGTTCGCCCGGGCCTCGATGATCGCCTGGAGTGAGAAGGTGCCCTCGCCGAGCTGGTCGGCGGTGACCGCGTACAGGCCGATCACCGCGGCCAGCATGATCAGACCGCCGGCCAGGTTGTAGAGCAGGAACTTGACCGCGGCGTACGACCGCTGCCGTGACGCCTCCTCCTCGCCCGCCGCGTGGGCACGGTCGCCGAAGCCGCCGATGAGGAAGTACATCGGGATCAGCATGGCTTCGAAGAACAGGTAGAAGAGGAAGACGTCCGTGGCCAGGAAGGAGACGATCACCATCGCCTCGACGGCCAGGATCAGCGCGAAGAAGCCCTGGGTGGGCCGCCAGCGGCGGTTTGCCTGCTCGCCCTCCAGAGCGTCCGCGTCGTGCCAGCCGGCGAGGATCACGAACGGGATCAGCAGGGCGGTCAGGGCGACCAGCACGGCGCCGATGCCGTCCACGCCCAGCTCGTAGCGGACGCCGAAGTCGGCGATCCAGGCGTGGCTCTCCGTGAGCTGGTACCGGTCGCCGCCGGGGTCGAAGCGGACCAGGACCACGGCTGCGAGCACGACCGTGGCGAGCGAGAACAGCAGCGCCAGCCACTTGGCGGCCGTCCTCTTCGCGGCGGGCACGGCGGCGGTGGCGATCGCACCGATCGCCGGGACCGCGGCCGTGGCCGTCAGCAGGGGAAATGACATCTCAGACCGCCCTCATCAGCAGGGTGGCGGCGACGAGCACCGCCGCACCGCCGAACATCGAGACCGCGTAGCTGCGCGCGAACCCGTTCTGGACGCGGCGCAGCCGGCCGGAGAGACCGCCGAACGTGGCGGCGGTGCCGTTGACGGCCCCGTCGACCACCGAGTGGTCGAGGTAGACCAGGCCGCGCGTCAGGTACTCGCCGGGCTTGACCAGGGCGACGTGGTTGAAGTCGTCCTGGAGCAGGTCCCGGCGGGCCGCGCGGGTGAGCAGGCTGCCGCGCGGCGCCGTGACGGGCACCGGGCGGCGACCGTACTGGAACCACGCCACGGCGACTCCGATCACCATGCAGGCGACGGTGGCCGCGGTGATCGACCAGATCGGGATCGGCGGGTGCGGGTGCTCGAAGCCGGTCACCGGCTCCAGCCAGTGCACGAAGCGCTCGCCGATGGCGAAGAACGCGCCGCCGAACACCGACCCGACGGCCAGCACGATCATCGGGATGGTCATCGTCTTCGGCGACTCGTGCGGGTGGACGGCGTTCTCGCCCTCCTCGCTCCAGCGCTTCTCGCCGAAGAAGGTGAGCAGCATGACGCGGGTCATGTAGTACGCCGTGAGGGCCGCGCCCAGCAAGGTCACCGAGCCGAGGATCCAGCCCTGCGCGCCGCCCTTGCCGAAGGCCGCCTCGATGATGAGGTCCTTCGAGAAGAAGCCGGACAGGCCGGGGAAGCCGATGATGGCCAGGTAGCCGAGACCGAAGGTGATGAAGGTGATCGGCATGTACGTCCGCAGGCCGCCGTAACGCCGCATGTCGACCTCGTCGTTCATGCCGTGCATCACCGAGCCGGCGCCGAGGAACAGCCCGGCCTTGAAGAAGCCGTGCGTCACCAGGTGCATGATGGCGAACGCGTAGCCGATCGGGCCGAGCCCGACCGCCAGCATCATGTAGCCGATCTGCGACATGGTCGACCCGGCCAGGGCCTTCTTGATGTCGTCCTTGGCGCACCCGACGATCGCACCGAACAGCAGCGTCACCGCGCCGACGGTCACCACGGCGGTCTGCGCCGAGGGAGTGGCGTCGAAGAGCACCCCGGAGCGGGCGATCAGGTACACGCCGGCGGTGACCATGGTGGCGGCGTGGATGAGGGCCGAGACCGGGGTCGGGCCCTCCATCGCGTCGCCGAGCCAGGACTGCAGCGGCACCTGCGCGGACTTGCCGCAGGCCGCGAGCAGCAGCATCAGGCCGATGGCCGTGAGCGTGCCCTCGCTCGCCCCGTCCACGCTGCCCAGCACCGGCCCGAAGGCGAAGGTGCCGAAGGTGGTGAACATCAGCATGATCGCGATGGACAGGCCGACGTCACCGACGCGGTTGACGAGGAACGCCTTCTTCGCCGCGGTCGCCGCGCTGGGCTTGTGCTGCCAGAAGCCGATCAGCAGGTACGAGGCCAGGCCCACGCCCTCCCAGCCGACGTACAGCAGCAGGTAGTTGTCGGCGAGCACCAGCAGCAGCATCGCCGCGAGGAACAGGTTCAGGTAGCCGAAGAACCGGCGCCTGCGCTCGTCGTGCTCCATGTAGCCCACCGAGTACAGGTGGATCAGCGAGCCGACGCCGGTGATGAGAAGGACGAACGTCATGGACAGCTGGTCGAGCTGGAAGGCGACGTCGGCCTGGAAGCCGTTCACCGGAATCCAGCTGAACAGGTGCGAGGTCAGGGTGCGGTCCTCGGCGTCCCGGCCGAGCATGTCGGCGAAGAGCACCAGCCCGAGCATGAACGAGGCACCGGCCAGGGCGGTGCCCAGCCAGTGTCCCGTCCGGTCGAGCCTGCGTCCTCCGCAGAGCAGGACGGCCGCGCCGAGGAGCGGAGCTCCGACGAGCAGCCCGATGAGTGATTCCACTTACTGAACTCCTTACAGCTTCATCAGGCTGGCGTCGTCGACCGAGGCCGAGTGGCGGGAGCGGTAGAGCGTGACGATGATCGCCAGGCCGACGACCACCTCCGCGGCGGCGACGACCATGGTGAAGAAGGCGATGATCTGACCGTCGAGGTTGCCGTGGATCCGGGAGAACGCGATCAGCGCGAGGTTCGCGGCGTTGAGCATCAGCTCCACGCACATGAACACCACGATGGCGTTGCGCCGGATGAGTACGCCCGACGCGCCGATGGTGAACAGCAGCGCGGCGAGGTAGAGGTAGTTGACCGGGTTCACTTCGCCTCCTCCTTCTCGCCGTCGCGGTCGCCGTCACGCTCGCTGTCTCGGTCGCCGTCGCCGTCGTCCGCGCGCCGGGCCTGGCGGCCCGCCTCGCGGGAGGCGTCGTTGTCCCGGCCCAGGTACGCGTCGGTGCGCTGTTCCAGCTCCGCCAGGTCGCGGAGCGCCTCGCCGGACACGTCGCGGACCTGGCCGCGGCTGTGCAGGGTGTCGCTGACCGTGAGCGCGGACGGGGTGCCGTCGGGCAGCAGGCCGGGGATGTCCACTGCGTTGTGCCGTGCGTACACGCCCGGGGCCGGCAGCGGCGGCACGTGCTTGTTCTCCCGCACGCGCTTCTCGGCGAGTTCGCGCTGCGTCAGGCGGCGCTCGGTGCGCTCCCGGTGTGTGAGCACCATCGCGGCGACGGCGGCGGTGACCAGCAAGGCACCGGTGATCTCGAAGGCGAACACGTACTTGGTGAAGAGCAGGGCGGCCAGGCCCTGCACGTTGCCGCCCTCGTTGGCCTGCGCCAGGCCGTTGAAGCTGGTGACCGACGCGTTGCCGAGTCCCCCGATCAGCAGGACGCCGAAGCCGAGGCCGCAGAGCGCGGCCATCCAGCGCTGGCCCTTGATGGTCTCCTTCAGCGAGTCGGCGGCGGTGACGCCGACGAGCATCAGCACGAAGAGGAAGAGCATCATCACGGCGCCGGTGTAGACGACGACCTGCACGACGCCCAGGAAGTACGCGCCGTTGGACAGGTAGAACACCGCGAGGACGATCATCGTGCCGGCGAGGCACAGCGCGGAGTGCACCGCGCGCTTCATCAGCACGGTGCCCAGCGCGCCGAGTACCGCGACCGTGCCGAGCACCCAGAACTGCGCGGCCTCGCCGGTGGAGGTGGTGGTGAGTGCCAGCTCGTTCATCGCGCGCCCTCCGCGCCCTGCGGGCCGGCTGCCTGACCGCCGGAGGTGGAGGCCGTCTGCGCCGGCGCCGTGTCCGTCGGGTCGCCCTCGGGGCGGTCCGCGTCGGAGACGGGGGCGGAGGCGGCGGGCTCCATCGGCCCGAAGGTGTCGGCGGACGCCTGGGGTGCGTCGCCCGCGTGCACCTCCTGCGGCACGGTGCCCGGGGCGGCCTCGGTGACGAGGCCGCTGTAGTAGTCCTTCTCCGTCATGCCGGGGTAGATCGCGTGCGGCGAGTCGACCATGCCCTCCTGGAGTCCGGCGAGCAGCTCCTCCTTGGTGTAGATGAGCGATTCGCGGGAGGAGTCGGCGAGTTCGTAGTCGTTGGTCATGGTCAGCGCGCGGGTGGGGCACGCCTCGACGCACAGGCCGCACAGGATGCAGCGCAGGTAGTTGATCTGGTAGACGCGGCCGTACCGCTCGCCCGGGGAGTAGCGCTCCTCGTCGGTGTTGTCCGCGCCCTCCACGTAGATCGCGTCGGCCGGGCAGGCCCAGGCGCAGAGCTCGCAGCCGACGCACTTCTCCAGCCCGTCCGGGTGGCGGTTGAGCTGGTGCCGGCCGTGGAAGCGGGGCGCCGTGGGCTTCTTGTACTCGGGGTACTGCTCGGTCAGCCGCTTCTTGAACATGGCCTTGAAGGTCACGCCGAAGCCGGCCACGGGGTTCTCAGGCACCGTCGGCCTCCCTTCCATCGTGATTCCCGTCCTGGGCGTCGCCGGACTCCGCAGCCGTGCCGACCAGTTCGCGGTCCGCGCGGGACCTGCGCCGGGGCACGGGCGGGAGGGTCTGGCCGGGCAGCGGCGGCACGGGGTAGCCGCCGGCCATCGGGTCGAAGCCGGCCTCCTCGGCAGCGAGTTCCTCCTGCTCCTCCGCCTGCTTGTCGGCGCGGTCGCGGAAGACGTCGACGACGAAGGAGAGCAGCAGCAGGACCAGGACGCCGCCGCCGACCCAGTACACGATGTCGGTGAAGGCGTAGTTCTCGTTCCGCATCGCGCGGACCGCGGCGACCAGCATCAGCCAGGCCATGGAGACCGGGATGAGGACCTTCCAGCCCAGCTTCATGAACTGGTCGTAGCGGACGCGCGGCAGGGTGCCGCGGAGCCACACGAAGCCGAACAGCATCAGTACGAGCTTCCCGGTGAACCAGAGCAGCGGCCACCAGCCGTGGTTGGCGCCCTCCCACACCGTGGAGATCGGCGCCGGGGCCCGCCAGCCGCCCAGGAAGAGGGTGACCGCGAGAGCGGAGACGGTGACCATGTGGATGTACTCGCCGAGCATGAACATCGCGAACTTGATCGACGAGTACTCGGTGTTGAAGCCGCCGACCAGGTCGCCCTCGGACTCCGGCATGTCGAACGGCGCACGGTGCGCCTCGCCGACCATCGCCACCATGTAGATGAGGAACGACACGGGCAGCAGCACCGCGAACCAGCGGTCGTCCTGCGCGTCCACGATGGCCGAGGTGGACATCGAGCCGGAGTGCAGGAAGACGGCGGCGAAGCTCAGGCCCATGGCGACCTCGTAGGAGATCACCTGGGCGGTGGCGCGGACGCCGCCGAGCAGGGGGTAGGTCGAGCCGGAGGACCAGCCGGCCAGCACCGTTCCGTAGGCCGCGATGGAGGCGGTGGCCAGGATGTAGAGCACGGCCACCGGCATGTCGGTGAGCTGCATCGCGGTGCGCGTGCCGAAGATCGACACCTCGTTGCCGGGCGGGCCGAACGGGATGACGGCGATGGCCATGAAGGCCGGGATCGCGCCGATGATCGGGGCCAGGATGAAGACGGCCTTGTCGGCGCGCTTGACGACGACGTCTTCCTTGAGCATCAGCTTGATGCCGTCGGCCAGCGACTGGAGCATGCCCCAGGGGCCGTGCCGGTTGGGGCCGATGCGCAGCTGCATCCAGGCGACGACCTTGCGCTCCATGACGATGGAGATCAGCACGGTCAGCATCAGGAAGGCGAAGCAGAAGACCGCCTTGAGGCCGATCAGCCACCACGGGTCCGTGCCGAAGGTCGACAGGTCCTCGGCGGCGAGCACGACGCTCCCCTCCGGGCCCGACGCGATGTGGGCGAGGGTGTTCACGCGTCCACCTCCTGGCGGCCGGTGCCGCCGGCGGCACCGATCTTGACGAGGTCGCCCGGGCGGGCGCCGGTGTCGGGCGTCACGCCGCGGCCGGCGGAGTTCATCGGGAGCCACACCACGTGGTCCGGCATGTCCGGGGTGACCCGGAGCGGGAACTCCACCGTTCCGGTCGGCCCGGTGACGGCGAGGACGTCGCCGTCCTTCACGCCGGTGGCCTCGGCCGTGGGGGCCGAGAGCCGGGCGAGCGCCGCGTGCCGGGTACCGGCCAGCGCCTCGTCGCCCTCCTGGAGCCGGCCCTGGTCGAGCAGCAGCCGGTGGCCGGCGAGCACCGCCTCGCCCTTGCCGGGCTGCGGCGCGGATGCGGACCGTTCGTTCGGCGCGGTGGCCTGCGCGTCGCCCGACGCACCGCCGAGGCGGTCGAGTTCGCGGCGCGCGGCCCGTACGTCGGGCAGGCCGAGCGGCTTGCCGAGCGCGTCGGCGAGCATGTGCAGCACCCGGCCGTCCGGCGTCACGTGGCGGCGGGTCATCTGGTCGGGCTTGATGGCCGCCTCGAACATCCGGGCCCGGCCCTCCCAGTTGAGGAAGGTGCCGGACTTCTCGACGACCGCCGCCACCGGCAGCACCACGTCGGCGTGCGCGGTGACGTGCGACGGCCGCAGCTCCAGACTGACCAGGAAGCCGACCTCGTGCAGCGCGTCGGCGGCACGGGACGGGTCGGGCAGGTCGGCGACCTCGACGCCGCCCACGACCAGCGCGGACAGTTCGCCGGACGCGGCGGCCTCCACGATGGCCCCGGTGTCCCGCCCGTACGCGCTGGGCAGGTCGTCCACGCCCCAGGCGCGGGCGACCTCCTGGCGGGCGCGCGGGTCGGTGGCGGGGCGGCCGCCGGGCAGCAGCGACGGGATGGCGCCGGCCTCGACCGCGCCGCGTTCACCGGCCCGGCGCGGGATCCACATCAGGGCGGCGCCGGTGGCCGTGGCGGTACGCAGGGCGGCGGTCAGGGCGCCGGGCACGGCGGCGAGCCGTTCGCCGACCAGGATGACCGCGCCCTCGGTGCGGAGCGCCTCGGCGGCCTGCTTGCCGGCGCTCTCCAGTCCGACTCCGCCGGCCAGGCCGTCCAGCCACTCGGTCTCGGTGCCGGGCGCGGCGGCCAGCAGCGTGCCGCCCGCCTTCTCCAGGCCGCGGGTGGCGTGGGTGGCGAGCGCGAAGGTGCGCTGGCCGTGCTTGCGGTGGGCCTTGCGCAGCCGGAGGAAGACGCCGGGCGCCTCCTCCTCGGCCTCCAGCCCGGCCAGCAGGACGACGGGGGCCTTCTCCAGCGCGGTGTAGGTGACCCCGAGGCCGTCCAGGTCGCGGCCGTGGCCGGCGACGTGGGCGGCGAGGAAGTCGGCCTCCTCGGCGGAGTGGACGCGGGCCCGGAAGTCCACGTCGTTGGTGCCGAGCACGGCGCGGGCGAACTTGGCGTACGCGTAGGCGTCCTCGACGGTGACGCGTCCGCCGGTCAGCACGCCGACCCGGCCCTGCGCCGCGGCCAGGCCCTTCGCCGCCGCCTCCAGTGCCTCGGGCCAGCTGGTGGCCTCCAGTTCACCGGTCTCGGCGTCGCGCACCAGCGGCGCGGTGAGCCGGTCGTGGCGCTGGCCGTAGCGGAAGCCGAACCGGCCCTTGTCGCAGATCCACTCCTCGTTGACCTCGGCGTCCTCCGCGGCCATCCGGCGCATGACCTTGCCGCGCCGGTGGTCGGTGCGGGTGGCGCAGCCGCCAGCGCAGTGTTCGCAGACGCTGGGGGTGGAGACCAGGTCGAACGGGCGGGAGCGGAACCGGTAGGCGGCCGAGGTGAGGGCGCCGACCGGGCAGATCTGGATGGTGTTGCCGGAGAAGTACGACTCGAAGGGGTCGCCCTCGCCGGTGCCCACCTGCTGGAGCGCGCCGCGTTCCAGCAGCTCGATCATCGGGTCGCCGGCGACCTGGTTGGAGAAGCGGGTGCAGCGGGCGCACAGCACGCAGCGCTCGCGGTCCAGCAGGACCTGCTTCGAGATCGGCACCGGCTTCTCGAAGGTGCGCTTCCTGCCCTCGAAGCGGGACTCGGCGGAGCCCGCGGACATCGCCTGGTTCTGCAGGGGGCACTCGCCGCCCTTGTCGCAGACCGGGCAGTCCAGCGGGTGGTTGATGAGCAGCAGCTCCATCACCCCGCGCTGCGCCTTGTCGGCGACCGGGGAGGTGAGCTGCGTCTTCACCACCATGCCGTCGGTGCACGTGATGGTGCAGGACGCCATCGGCTTGCGCTGGCCCTCCACCTCGACGATGCACTGCCGGCAGGCGCCGACCGGGTCGAGCAGCGGGTGGTCGCAGAAGCGGGGGATCTCGATGCCGAGCTGTTCGGCGGCGCGGATGACCAGGGTGCCCTTGGGCACGCTGATCTCGACGCCGTCGATGGTCAGCGAGATCAGGTCCTCGGGGGGAGGGGCCTGGCCGCCCCCGGAGGCGGGAGCGTTGCTGGTGACGGTCACGCGTTCACCTCCAGGTGAGCGGTCTTGCCGGTGGAGCCGTCGGCCCAGAGGGTCGACTTGGCCGGGTCGAAGGGGCAGCCGCCACCGGTGACGTGCTGCTCGTACTCCTCGCGGAAGTACTGCAGCGAGGAGAAGATCGGCGAGGCGGCGCCGTCGCCGAGGGCGCAGAACGACTTGCCGTTGATGTTGTCGGCGATGTCGTCGATCTTGTCGATGTCGCCCATCGACGCCTTGCCGGCCTCGAAGTCGCGGAGCAGCTGGACGAGCCAGTAGGTGCCCTCGCGGCAGGGCGTGCACTTGCCGCACGACTCGTGGGCGTAGAACTCGGTCCAGCGGGTGACCGCCCGTACGACGCAGGTGGTCTCGTCGAAGCACTGGAGCGCCTTGGTGCCCAGCATCGATCCGGCCGCTCCGACGCCCTCGTAGTCCAGCGGCACGTCCAGGTGCTCGTCGGTGAGGATCGGGGTGGAGGACCCGCCGGGCGTCCAGAACTTCAGCCGGTGACCGGGCCGCATGCCGCCGCTCATGTCGAGGAGCTGCCGCAGTGTGATGCCGAGCGGCGCCTCGTACTGGCCGGGGCGGGCGACGTGGCCGCTGAGCGAGTAGAGCGTGAAGCCGGGGGACTTCTCGCTGCCCATCGAGCGGAACCACTCCTTGCCCTTGTGCAGCAGGGCGGGAACGGAGGCGATGGACTCCACGTTGTTCACCACGGTGGGGCAGGCGTACAGGCCGGCGACCGCGGGGAAGGGCGGGCGCAGCCGGGGCTGGCCGCGGCGCCCCTCCAGCGAGTCGAGCAGCGCGGTCTCCTCGCCGCAGATGTACGCGCCGGCGCCGGCGTGGACGGTGATGTCCAGCGGCTTGCCCTTGCCGAGGGCGTCCTTGCCGAGGTAGCCAGCCGCGTACGCCTCGCGTACCGCCTCGTGCAGGCGGCGGAGGACGGGGACGACCTCACCGCGCAGGTAGATGAAGGCGTGGTGGGACCGGATCGCGTGGCAGGCGATGATCATGCCCTCGATGAGGGAGTGCGGGTTGGCGAAGAGCAGCGGGATGTCCTTGCAGGTGCCCGGCTCCGACTCGTCGGCGTTGACGACCAGGTAGTGCGGCTTGTCGTCGCCCTGCGGGATGAACTGCCACTTCATGCCCGTGGGGAAGCCCGCGCCGCCGCGGCCGCGGAGGCCGGAGTCCTTGACGAAGGCGATGAGGTCGTCGGGGTCCATGGCCAGCGCCTTGCGCAGACCCTCGTACCCGTCGTGCCGCTTGTAGGTCTCCAGCGTCCAGGCGTCGGGCTGGTCCCAGAAGGCCGAGAGCACCGGGGAGAGGAGCTTCTCGGGGGACTCGGTGGTCATCACTTGCCCTCCTCGGCGACCGGCCCGGTCGGGTTGTCGGGGTCGGACTCGGCACTCGGCTGCGGGGCGTCGTGCGAGCTTTCGTGGCCGGCGGGAGGTTCGGCGCTGCGCGGCCTGGTGCCGCCGGGACCGGATGCCTCGGTGCCTGCGTCGCGGCCGGCCGCCTTGCCGCCGCCGTTCCGCGGGGAGACGACGCGGGCTGGGGCCTCGGACTCGCCCTTGGCGAGCCGGAGACCGGCGAGCGAGGCGGGGCCGGCGCCGCCGGACTCCGCGACGGCGCCCTCGCGCTCGTCGGGGAAGCCCGCCAGGATGCGCGCGGTCTCCTTGAAGGTGCACAGCTTCGCGCCGCGGGTGGGGTGCACGTCGCGGCCGGCGCGCAGGTCGTCGACCAGGCGCTTGGCGGACTCGGGCGTCTGGTCGTCGAAGAACTCCCAGTTGACCATCACCACGGGCGCGAAGTCGCAGGCCGCGTTGCACTCGATGTGTTCGAGGGTGACCTTGCCGTCGTCGGTGGTCTCGTTGTTGCCGATCTCCAGGTGCTCCTGGAGCTCCTCGAAGATGGCGTCGCCGCCCATCACCGCGCACAGCGTGTTGGTGCAGACGCCGACCTGGTAGTCGCCGCTGGGCTTGCGCCGGTACATGCTGTAGAAGGTCGCGACCGCGGCGACCTCGGCGGTGGTGAGGTCGAGCATCTCGGCGCAGAAGCGCTGTCCGGTGCGGGTGACGTGGCCCTCTTCGGACTGCACCAGGTGCAGCAGCGGCAGCAGCGCGGACCGGCTGTCGGGGTAGCGGGCGATGACGTCCTTCGCGTCCTTCTCCAGCCGTGCCCGGACGTCCGCCGGGTAGTCGGGGGCGGGCATCGCGGGGATGCCCAGTTGCACGTCGGTCATCGGTCGACGCCTCCCATCACGGGGTCGAGGGACGCGACGGCCACGATGACGTCGGCGACCTGGCCGCCCTCGCACATCGCCGCCATCGACTGGAGGTTGGTGAAGGACGGGTCGCGGAAGTGCACCCGGTAGGGCCGGGTTCCGCCGTCGCTCACCGCGTGCACTCCGAGTTCGCCCTTGGGGGACTCGACTGCCGCGTACGCCTGGCCGGGCGGTACCCGGAATCCCTCGGTCACCAGCTTGAAGTGGTGGATGAGGGCCTCCATGGAGGTGCCCATGATGTTCCGGATGTGGTCCAGGCTGTTGCCCAGGCCGTCGGGGCCGAGCGCCAGCTGCGCGGGCCAGGCGATCTTCTTGTCGCCGACCATGACCGGGCCGGGCTCCAGCCGGTCGATGCACTGCTCGATGATGCGCAGCGACTGCCGCATCTCCTCGACGCGCAGCAGGAAGCGGCCGTAGGAGTCGCAGGTGTCGACGGTCGGGACGTCGAAGTCGTAAGTCTCGTAGCCGCAGTAGGGGTCGGTCTTGCGCAGGTCGTGCGGGAGGCCGGCGGAGCGGAGGATCGGGCCGGTGGCGCCGAGCGCCATGCAGCCGGCGAGGTCCAGGTAGCCGATGTCCTTCAGACGACCCTTGAAGACCGGGTTGCCGGTGCAGAGCTTGTCGTACTCCGGCAGGTTCTTCTTCATCTTCTTCACGAACTCGCGCAGCGCGTCGATGCTGCCAGGGGGCAGGTCCTGGGAGAGCCCGCCGGGCCGGATGTACGCGTGGTTCATGCGCAGGCCGGTGATCAGCTCGTAGAGGTCCAGGACCAGTTCGCGGTCGCGGAAGCCGAAGATCATGACGGTGGTGGCGCCGAGCTCCATGCCGCCGGTGGCGATGCACACCAGGTGGGAGGAGAGACGGTTCAGCTCCATCATCAGCACGCGGATGACGTTGGCGCGGTCCGGGATGTCGTCGGTGATGCCGAGCAGCCTCTCGACCGCCATGCAGTACGCCGTCTCGTTGAAGAACGGCGTCAGGTAGTCCATGCGCGTCACGAACGTGGTGCCCTGCGTCCAGGTCCGGTACTCGAGGTTCTTCTCGATGCCGGTGTGCAGGTAGCCGATGCCGCAGCGGGCCTCGGTCACGGTCTCGCCGTCGATCTCCAGGATGAGCCGGAGCACGCCGTGCGTGGAGGGGTGCTGCGGGCCCATGTTGACGATGATCCGCTCGTCGTCGCTCGCTGCCGCGGCGGCGGCGAGCTCGTCCCAGTCGCCGCCGGTGACGTCGTAGACGGTGCCCTCGGTGGTCTCGCGGATTCCCGCCGTGGAATGTGTGGTGCTCATCAGCTGTACGACCTCCGCTGGTCGGGAGCGGGAATCTGGGCGCCCTTGTACTCCACGGGGATGCCGCCCAGGGGGTAGTCCTTGCGCTGCGGGAAGCCCTGCCAGTCGTCGGGCATCATGATCCGCGTCAGCGCCGGGTGGCCGTCGAAGACCAGGCCGAAGAAGTCGTACGTCTCGCGCTCGTGCCAGTCGTTCGTCGGGTAGACCTCGACGATCGAGGGGACGTGCGGATCGGCGTCGGGTGCGGTGACCTCCAGCCGGATGATCCGGTTGTGCGTCAGCGAACGCAGGTGGTACACGGCGTGCAGCTCGCGGCCCTTGTCCTCGGGGAAGTGCACGCCGGAGACGCCGGTGCAGTACTCGAAGCGCAGCGCGGGGTCGTCCCGCAGGGTGCGGGCGACGCGCAGCAGATGCTCGCGTGCGATGTGGAAGGTGATCTCGCCGCGGTCTACGACGGTCTTCTCGATGGCGTTCTCGGGGAGCAGGTCCTGCTCCTCCAGGGCGCCTTCGAGTTCGTCGGCGACCTCGTCGAACCAGCCGCCGTAGGGGCGCGCGCTCGCGCCGGGGAGCCGCACGGTGCGCACCAGGCCGCCGTAGCCGGAGGTGTCGCCGCCCTGGCGGGGGCCGAACATGCCGCGGCGGACGCCGATGACCTCGCCGGAGTCGCCGCGGTGTCCGGGCAGGTTGTGCGCGTTCACGTCCTGGTCCGGGTTCGGGCCATGGTCGCCGGCGGGCGTGCCGTTGGCCGAGTTGCCGTTGGCGGTCATCGCAGGAGCCCCTTCATCTCGATCGTCGGCAGGGCCTTGCGCGCCGCTTCCTCGGCCTCACGGGCCGCCTGCTCGCGATTGACGCCGAGCTTCTCGTTCTGCACGTGCTCGTGGAGCTTGAGGATCGCGTCCATCAGCATCTCGGGCCGCGGCGGGCAGCCGGGCAGGTAGATGTCGACCGGGACGACGTGGTCCACGCCCTGCACGATCGCGTAGTTGTTGAACATGCCGCCGGAGGAGGCGCAGACGCCCATGGAGATGACCCACTTGGGGTTGGGCATCTGGTCGTACACCTGCCGCAGCACCGGGGCCATCTTCTGACTGACCCGTCCGGCCACGATCATGAGGTCCGCCTGGCGCGGTGAGCCGCGGAAGACCTCCATGCCGAACCGGGCGAGGTCGTAGCGGCCCGCACCCGTTGTCATCATCTCGATGGCGCAGCAGGCGAGTCCGAACGTCGCCGGGAACATCGACGACTTGCGGACCCACCCGGCGGCCTGCTCGACGGTGGAGAGCAGGAAGCCGCTCGGCAGTTTCTCTTCGAGTCCCATTTACCTATGCCCCTAGTCCCATTCCAGGCCGCCACGACGCCACACGTAGGCGTAGGCGACGAAGACCGTCAGCACGAAGAGCAGCATCTCCACGAGCCCGAAAATCCCGAGGGCGTCGAAGGAGACCGCCCAGGGGTAGAGGAAGACGATTTCGATGTCGAAGACGATGAACAGCATCGCCGTCAGGTAGTACTTGATCGGGAAGCGTCCGCCGCCCGCCGCCTGCGGAGTCGGCTCGATCCCGCACTCGTACGCCTCGAGCTTGGCCCGGTTGTAGCGCTTGGGACCGATGATCGAGGCCATGACCACGGAGAAGATCGCAAAGGCCGCTCCCAGGCCCGCTAGCACAAGGATGGGCGCGTACGCGTTCACCGCTCCTCGCTCCTTTCGGTCGCCCCCACAGTCGAAGATCACTTCTATGTGAGGCAGTTCACAAGCCCTAGTGGGAGGCATCCTATGCCCGCCGCTCTGTGATCTGCGACACGGGGTACGCAAGCTACTTTGTGATCTTCACCACCTGACGAGTGATCATGGAATCGCAGGCTCGACGATCTTCATACGCGAAGCTTCCGACTGTTCACGTTTCGTGAGCCTCGACCGGATTCCGACCTGCTGAACTTAGGGTTCCCTTAACGCCACGATAGTGCGAAAGCAAATTCGCGCGGGACATCGATGGCTGCTACACGGCTCCGGCCGCGCGAGGGCCGCACTCCGCGGGCCGCCGTGCGGCGCGAGCGCGCGGTCGTGAAAACCGGCACAAGCCCGGGGCGCGCATCTGCTCCGCGCCGGTCGTCCACGGGCATCACGACCGGACCCCTTGGTCACGGGCTCGTCACCGATCGTTCGCTCCCGTCCCCGCCCGGGGCCCTGGGCCGCAACTCCGACGCGGACGGCATCTTCCGGCCGAGCACCGCGGCGTGCCCTGCAGGCCGGGCGATGACACCGCGGCGACGGGCCGCCCTCCCGCACGGCGGGGGCGACCCGTCGCGTTCCCACGAAGGTCAGAACGCGGCCACGGCCCGCCGTTCCCGATCCGCGCACTCCTCCACGAGCGCCGCCATCTCGTCGAACAACGCCCTGCGCCCCTCCCGGCCGGGCACCTCGGACCCCGCCGCCAGCCGCTCGGCCTCCGCGCCCAGCGCCCGGATCTCTTCCCCGGCGGCGTCTCCGCCCACCATGAGCAGCGCCATCCGCCGCTCGCACACCTCGGTGTACTCCCCCAGACCCGCAGCCGTCCGTGCGGCCAGCGCCGCCAGGCGTTCCCAGCCGCGACCCGACTCCGCGACCAGCTCCGCGGCCTCGGAACGGCCCTGCGCGGCCAGGAAGTCGGCGTACAGCGGACGCGTCGCACCCGGCGCGGTGTACTCCACCTCCAGGCACTCGTACAGCCGGCGCATGCCGTGGAAGAACGGCACCGGTGCACCGAACCGGCGCTCCCAGCCCGTCTTCGTGCGGGTGTCGCGGAGCTGTGCCGCGAGCCTCGCCATGCCGGACAGGCCGAAGTTGACGTCGAACCGGTTGCCCAGCACCGGCCCGGTCAGGTGCGCGGCGGTCGTGGCGAGCGCGCCGTCCACGTCGGGCACACCCGCGGGCGGCCCGGTGGGCACGAGCATGGCGTGCCGGCCCTTGCGGTGCGCGGACCATGCCGCGCCGAACTCCTCCGTGCCGATGCGGTGCGGTACCGCCGACTCGTCGTCGACGTAGAGGGTGTCTTTGTCGTACCCGGCCACGGCGACCGTGTACGGGTCCGCGCCGGGCCCCGGCTCCAGCCCGTGCCACGGCAGGCGCGACCGGTCCACCGTGCACAGCACCGGATACCCGGCGTCCAGGGCGGCCCGCACCCGGTCCCAGCGCGGCCGCGCGGAGTGCTCCTCGGTGAAGGGGACGCCGAGCCGGGTCAGCGCGGCGGGCGCCCACGGCTCCGGGTGGTGCTGGGCGACGAGGGTGAGGAGCGGCGGGGTGCCCTCGTACGCGAACACGAAGTACATGAAGCCGATGCCGCCGGCCAGCCCCGCGACGACCGCCTCGTCCGGCGCCTCGGCGCCGAGGGCGTTGCGGATCAGGGACGCGTCGTGGTGCTGGTCGGTGCCGAACCGGTCGTACAGCAGCCCGGGGGGCGGTGCCGGGGCGTCTTCCCGTGCGGACCGGGCCAGGACGTGCCGGCGGGCGGTGGTGTACGACTCGCCGGTGCGCGCCATGCGGGCGCGCACGCGCTGCTTCAGTCGTCGGTGCTCCGTCATGATCCGTCTCTTCCGGATGCCCGACGCCGTTCCTCACGCGAAGCGGCGCGGTCACCCGCGAGGACGTACGGGCTGCGACGCGACAGATCCTGCCGTCCTGTGACGACAGCGGTCACCTTCGCCCCCGCGGGGCCGGGCGGCGTGAGCACCCGGTCTGGAGGTCCGGCGCACAGGCGGCGCCGGTTCCCAGTATAGGAGCGCACGGGTTCCGCCGGGCGACGGAGCGACGGCTTGGGGCGGTATCGGCAGCCTTACCTGCGAATTGTCCGTTTGGCGAGGGTAGTTCACCTCTCGCACGTGAAGTGCGCCACGCACCGCATCCAACAGGGACTGCCACCTTTGCGCCTCGTTGCGGGCGCGTGATATGCACCGGCGGCGACTCCTCCGCGACGGCCAACTCGCAGGACAGAGACGGCTATTAGAGCGAATCCGACGCTCCGGGGCACCGCCCCGCAAGCGACGGAAGGTGCCCAACAGGCCCCGAAGAAGGCGAGTGTGGCGCATCCCACCGCATTTGAAGGCAACCCGGCGGCCCTGCTCCACTGGCGCCATGGCCTCGAACGCTCACATACCCAGCCACCGGAAGCCCCGGTCGCGCGCCAGAAACCTGGCTGTGCGCGCCGGTGTGGCCGGTGGCGTCCTCGGCACCCTCGCCCTGACCGCGGGCTCCGCCTCCGCCGTCGGCGAGGAGGCGGCAGACTCGGCTGCCGGCACCACCACCGCCCAGCTCCCCGTCATCACCGGCGACATCGCCACGACGAGCGAGCGGACCGCGACGTCCCTGGAGAACTCCGCCGCCCAGTACGAGCTGGAAGCCGCACAGCAGGCCGCCGCGAAGAAGGCGGCCGAACACGCCGCCGACGAGGCGGAGAAGAAGGCGAAGGCCGAGGAGCGCCGCCGGGCCGAGGAGGCCCGCCGTGCGGCCGCCGCCCAGGCCGCCGAGGAGCGTGCCTCCCGCTCGTCCGAACGCACCGCTCTTGCCGCGGCTCCGGCCTCCGGCACGGTCGGGGAGCTGGTCTCGTTCCTGCGCGGGCAGGTCGGCAAGGCGTACGTGATGGGCGCGTCCGGCCCCAGCTCGTACGACTGCTCCGGCCTGGTGCAGACCGCGTTCGGGCAGATCGGCGTCAGCCTGCCGCGCGTCTCGCAGTCCCAGTCCACCGCCGGCACCCAGGTGTCGGTGAGCGCCCTCCAGCCGGGCGACATCCTGTACTGGGGCGGCGCGGGCAGCGCCCACCACGTCGCCGTGTACGTCGGCGGCGGGCAGTACATCGACGCGGCGAACCCGGAGAAGGGCGTCGTCGTGCAGAACGTCTCCGACTGGCCGCCGGACGGCGCGACCCGCGTGCTCTGACCGCGCCCCGCGGGCTCCGGCACCCGCCCCCGCGGCCTCCCGGCCACCGGGCACCCTGCGGAAGGGGCCCCACCGCGACACTGCGCTCGCGGTGGGGCCCCTTCTCTCGTTCTCTCCCTCGCGGTGTGCTCACTCCGGAAGCGTGAGCTCGCCGGAGGCGGCGAGTGCGGCGCGACCGGTGAGCTGCGGGGTGTCGCCGTCGAAGTCGAGACGCAGCCGCGAAGGACGGCCGAGCGCGTGCCCCTGAGCGACGACCGCCCGGTCTGTGCGCAGCAGCCCGTGGCGCCTCAGCAGACAGGCCAGCGGCCCGGCGGCCGTTCCGGTGGCCGGATCCTCGGTGATGCCCGCGACGGGGTTGAAGAACCGGGCGTGCGCGTCGGCGTCCGCCTCCCGGGGGTCGAGGGCGTAGAGGTAGACGCCCTCGCCGCCGAGTCCGGGCAGCACGGCCCGCAAAAGGGCGGCGTCCGGCCGGGCGGCGTCGACCGCGGCACGGTCCCGCAGCCCCACCATCAGGTGGGCCGCACCGGTGAACACCACCTGTGCGACGGGCAGTCCGGAGCCCGCCCCCAGCTGGGACGGGTCCACGCCCAGTGCGCCCGCGAGTTCGGCCGGGCGGGCGGGCTCGGCGCCGAAGCGGGGCGCCTGCTGCCGCATCGTGACCTCGCTCCGGTCGTCGGCGTCCGTGCCCAGGGTGACGGGCAGGACCTCGTCCCCGAGCTGCTGGTGGCGACGACCCGCCGCGCCGGTGCGTCCCCCGCGACCGTGCAGCCGGTCCGTGCAGGCCGCCAGCCACCACCACGCGCCGAGCGCGTTGTGGCCGGCGCCGAAGACCTCGGTGCCCTCGGGCGTGAAGGAACGCAGCCGGTGGTCCGCCCCCGGCAGGGTCGGCCGCAGCAGGAACGTCGTCTCCGCCTGGTTGAACTCCCGCGCGATGCGTGGCAGCAGCGCCTCGGGGATGTCATCGGCGTCGGGGAGGAGGGCGAGCGGATTGCCGTCGAGTGGACGGTCGGTGAAGACGTCCACGAGGACGAAGGGCACGCGGCGTCGAACGGCCATGGTCGACTCCTTGTCGAGTGGGCGCCGGGCTGGAACGACCCCGAGGCTACGATCCGCGCACCCCCGCCTCCCAGCGGAAACCTGCCGCTGCGAGCCCCGATCACCGTGGATCGGGCGGTAGGTTGCCACGATGACCGACCGATCCACGGCGTCCCTGGACGACCAGGACTGGGCCGTCCTCGCCGAGCTGCAGAACGACGCCCGCATCTCGTACGCCGAACTCGCCCGCCGGGTCGCGCTCAGCCCGTCCGCCGTCACCGAGCGGGTGAGGCGGCTGGAGAGCCTGGGGGTGATCACCGGCTACCACGCCGTGGTCGATCCGGCCCGTGTCGGGCGGGGCGTGCAGGCGGTCGTCCGCCTGAAGTACCCGGGCACGGCGCATCAGCCGCTGCGCCGGCTGATCGCCGACCGTCCCGAGATCCTGCAGTGCGACCGGGTCACCGGGGAGGAGTGCTACGTCATCCGGCTGGCGACCCGCGACATGCAGCATCTCGAGGAGGTCGTCGACGCACTGGCCCGGCTCGGCTCCCTCACCACGAACGTCGTCTACTCGACGCTCCTGCACCGCCGGACGATCGGCCCCTGAGCCGTGCCCGGCCGGGGCTCGGTGGCCGTCACGCCTTCGGCGCGACCTTGGAGAGGCCGTTGATGATCCGGTCCATGGCGTCGCCGCCGTTGGGGTCGGTGAGGTTGGCCAGCATCTTGAGGGTGAAGCGCATCAGCAGCGGGTGGCTCAGGCCGCGTTCGGTGGCCAGCTTCATGACCTTCGGGTTGCCGATGAGCTTCACGAAGGCACGGCCCAGCGTGTAGTAGCCTCCGTAGGTGTCCTTGAGCACCTTCGGGTACGACCGCAGCGCCAGCTCCCGCTGCCGTTCGGTGGCGCGTGCCTGCGCCTGCACGATGACCTCGGCGGCGATCGCGCCGGACTCCATCGCGTAGGCGATGCCCTCGCCGTTGAACGGGTTCACCAGGCCGCCGGCGTCGCCCACGAGCAGCAGGCCCTTGGTGTAGTGCGGCTGCCGGTTGAACGCCATCGGCAGCGCGGCGCCACGGATGGGGCCGGTCATGTTGTCCGGGGTGTAGCCCCACTCCTGGGGCATCGACGCGCACCAGGCCTTGAGCACCTCACGCCAGTCCAGGTCCTGGAAGGACTCCGAGGTGTTGAGCACGCCGAGGCCCACGTTGGAGGTGCCGTCGCCCATGCCGAAGATCCAGCCGTAGCCGGGCAGCAGCCGGTCCTGTTCGCCGCGCCGGTCCCACAGCTCCAGCCACGACTCCAGGTAGTCGTCGTCGTGGCGGGGCGAGGTGAAGTACGTGCGCACGGCGACGCCCATCGGACGGTCCTCGCGGCGGTGCAGACCCATCTTCAGCGACAGCCGCGTGGAGTTGCCGTCCGCGGCGACCACGATCGGCGCGTGGAAGGTGACCGGCTTCTTCTCCTCGCCCAGCTTGGCGTGCACGCCGGTGATGCGTCCGGTGCGGGCGTCGAGGATCGGCTCGCCCACGTTGCACCGCTCGTACAGCCGGGCGCCGGCCTTCTGGGCCTGGCGGGCGAGCTGGTCGTCGAAGTCGTCGCGCTTGCGGACCAGTCCGTAGTCCGGGTAGCTGGCCAGCTCGGGCCAGTCGAGCTGGAGGCGCTGGCCGCCGCCGATGATGCGCAGCCCCTTGTTGCGCAGCCAGCCGGCCTCCTCGGAGATGTCGATGCCCATCGCGACGAGCTGCTTGGTCGCGCGCGGCGTCAGCCCGTCGCCGCACACCTTCTCGCGCGGGAAGGCGGTCTTCTCCAGGAGGAGGACGTCGAGGCCGCTGCGGGCCAGGTGGTAGGCGGTGGCGGAACCGGCCGGTCCGGCACCCACCACGATCACGTCGGCACGGTGCTCGGAAGGGGCCTGCGCTGGCGCGGCCTTCGTCAGGGGCTCGGTCACGACGGTCTCCCGCGAGTTCGGTTGGCCGCGCGTTGGGCCGGCCATGCGTGCCGGGCGCGGATCGCGACCAGTCTAGGAGGCGCTCCCGCTCCGCCCTGGGCGGGTACGCGCCCTCGGCCCGCGAGCGGCGGGCCGGGGGCGGGGGCCTGCCCGCTGCGGAGTGCGGTCAGCCGGCCTCGGTGCGGAACCCGCGGTGCAGCGCGACGATCCCGCCGGAGAGGTTGCGCCAGGCGACCCGCTTCCAGCCCGCGCCCTGGAGCCGGGCGGCCAGCCCCGGCTGGTCCGGCCAGGAGCGGATGGACTCGGCCAGGTACACGTAGGCGTCCGGGTTGCTGGAGACCGCCTCGGCGACCGGAGGCAGCGCACGCATCAGGTACTCGGTGTAGACCGTGCGGAACGGCGCCCACGTCGGATGGCTGAACTCGCAGATCACGACCTTGCCGCCGGGCCGGGTCACGCGCAGCATCTCGCGCAGCGCGGCGTCCGTGTCCTGCACGTTCCGCAGCCCGAAGGAGATGGTGACGGCGTCGAAGGCGCCGTCCCGGAACGGCAGTCTCGTCGCGTCCCCCGCGGTGAACGGCATCCAGGGGTGCCGTCGCCGTCCCTCGCCGAGCATCCCCGTCGAGAAGTCGCACGGCACGGTGTACGCGCCCGCGTCGGCGAACGGCAGCGACGAGGTGCCCGTACCGGCGGCCAGGTCGAGCACCCGGTCGCCCGGCTGCGCGTCCACGGCACGGGCGACGGCACGCCGCCACAGCCGGGTCTGCCCCAGGGACAGCACGTCGTTGGTCAGGTCGTAGCGCGCGGCGACGTCGTCGAACATCGCGGCGACTTCGTGCGGCTGCTTCTCCAGGGATGCGCGAGTCACGCCCCCATTGTTCACCGCGCCCTCGACGGACGGGCGGCGGGGGCTCGCGGACACCCGGCCGTCAGGACTCGAGCAACGTCAGGAGATCGATGTCCACGGGAAACGGAACGTCCGTCGTCAGCTTTCCCTCGTGAACCGGCCGGTTCGGGGAAGGGGCAAAGGTCCGCATCTCGTGGTGGCGCCAGAACTCGTGCACGACGGGTGCGTCGCCCACGGATCGCTCGATGCGCCAGTAGTGCGGAACACCCCGTTCCGCAAGCAGCCCCGGTTTACGGAAGCGGTCGTCGCCGCGAGAGCCGGGGGAGACCACCTCCACCGCGAGTCTCACCGCACTGGCAGGCAGGCACTCGAGAGAGAGAAGATCGAGGCCGGTCCGCTCATAGACGACGAGGTCAGGCTTGAGCACCGCATGCTCGTCGACCAGCACACAGCGCTCGACATTGACGCCGAACGCCTGCGGCCTGGCCTGGCGCAGCGCGACGAGCAGCCCGTCGCGCACCTGGTCGTGCCAGAAGTGGGTCATGCCCCGAACCACGATCGCTCCGTCCACCAGCTCCCAGTCGTACGGCAGCTCGAGGTCCTTGACCTGGTCGTAGGTCCAGCCGCCGTCGGGCGGGAACATCCAGTTGTCCGGTGTGGCCCGGGCGAGCCGGTGGGCGGTCATCGTTGCTCCCATGCGCGCCAGAGTGAACGGGAAACGTGCCGGTGTCCTGGGACCGACGTTACCGTCACCCGAAGTGAGGCACGGCCGCCACGCCGTTGACGGTCAGCGGCCGCGGTAGGCCAGGCGGCCTGCGAGGACGGTGGCGCGGCAGGCGGCGGCGCCCGTCGCGGCGAGGGCGGCGAGGTCCGGGACGGCGAATGCGGCAAGGTCGGCGCGCGCGCCCGGGACGAGCGCACCCGCGAAGGCGCGCTGCGGATCGGTGCCGGCCGGCGGGTCGAGCGGGTCCAGCGGCGGAACCGGCGCGTCCGGGTCGCCGCCGGCGACCGTGGCCAGGCCCGCGCGGGCGACCGCCGTACGGACCGCGGGGCGCGGGAACGGCCCGGCCACCGCCGTCACGCCGTGCCGCAGCAGGCGTTGCAGCCCGCGCCGGGCACTGCCGCCCCAGCGGGCGTCGTCCATCGCGAGGGCGTCGAGGGCGGCGCCGGTCAGCGGCTCGGTGCCCAGTTCGTCCGCCTCGCGCGGATCGGGGTGGTAGGCGCGATCCAGCAGCGGGCCCGCGCCCCGGTGCACGAGCCCCGGCGTGAGCACGCACGCCCAGCGCCGGGTACGCGCCCCCGGGTACGCGGCGGACACCTCGTCGTACGGCCCGACGGCCGCGACCGTCCCGCCCTCGACGGCGACGGCCCCGTCCGCGATCGGCTCCGTGCCCGCGCCGGGCACGACGAGGTCCGCGGAGTGCAGCGTGAGCAACGGCGGACCGGCGCTCAGTCGGCCTGCACGAGCGTCAGCTCGGGGTGCGCGCTGCCGCCCGCGATCGCAGTGGAGGAGAGGTGCGACACGACCTTGTCGTCGACCGGGTCGTTCGCCGGGTCGTCGTGCACGCGCAGGTGCTCGTAGGTCGTGGCGCGCTGCGCCGGTACGCGCCCGGCCCCGCGGATGAGACCGATGATCTCGTGCAGGTTGGAGCGGTGCTTGGCTCCCGCGGAGGAGACGACGTTCTCCTCCAGCATCACCGAGCCGAGGTCGTCGGCGCCGTAGTGCAGGGTGAGCTGGCCGACGTCCTTGCCGGTGGTCAGCCAGGAGCCCTGGATGTGGGCGACGTTGTCAAGGAAGATCCGCGCGAGGGCGATGAGCCGCAGGTACTCGAAGAGGGTGGCCTGCGTCTGCCCCTTCAGCGTGTTGTTCTCCGGCTGGTAGGTGTACGGGATGAACGCGCGGAAGCCGCCGGTGCGGTCCTGCACGTCGCGGATCATGCGCAGGTGCTCGATCCGCTCCGCGTTCGTCTCGCCCGTGCCCATCAGCATGGTGGAGGTGGACTCGACGCCGAGGCCGTGCGCGATCTCCATGATCTCCAGCCAGCGTTCGCCGGACTCCTTCAGCGGCGCGATCGCCTTCCGCGGCCGTTCCGGCAGCAGCTCCGCGCCCGCCCCCGCGAACGAGTCCAGACCCGCCTCGTGGATGCGGCGGATGGCCTCCTCGGGCGTGACGCCGGAGATGCGGGCCATGTGCTCCACCTCGGACGCGCCGAGCGAGTGGATGACGAGCTGCGGGAACGCCTCCTTGATGGCGGCGAAGTGCTTCTCGTAGTACTCCACGCCGTAGTCCGGGTGGTGGCCGCCCTGGAACATGATCTGCGTGCCGCCCAGCTCGACGGTCTCGGCGCAGCGCCGCAGGATGTCGTCGAGGTCGCGGGTCCACACCTTGTCACTCTTCGGCGCGGCGTAGAACGCGCAGAACTTGCACGCCGTCACGCAGGCGTTGGTGTAGTTGATGTTCCGCTCGATGATGTACGTGGCGATGTGCTCCGTGCCCGCGTACCGGCGGCGGCGCACCGCGTCGGCGGCCTGCCCGAGCGCGTGCAGCGGGGCGTGCCGGTAGAGGTCGAGCGCCTCCTCGGGCGTGACGCGACCGCCCTCGGCGGCGCGGTCGAGTACGGACTGGAGGTCGGCGTTCTCGGGCACCGGGGCATCCCTTCACCTCACGCGGATACGGCCGCTCCAGCGTACGTCAGCGCTCCCGGCCTCCCGGGGGCCGCCCCGAGGCCGCCCCGAGGCCGCCCCCGGGCCGTCAGCGGCGCTCCTCCAGCGTCCCGGCCGCGTTGCCGCCCGCCTCGTCGTGCGACTCGTAGCGCAGCCGCCCGTCGGCGCGGAGCCGGAACGCCAGGTTCCGCGTCCAGGTCGAGGAGGGCGACGGCCTCCACCAGCGGGGCGGGGAGCCACCCGTCGGCCGTGAGCGCGGCGGCACCCTCCTCGCCCGCGAGTGCATGGGCCACCGCCGCCGGCTCCGGCCGGTCCGCGGGCGCCTTCGCCAGACGCGCCGCGATCGGGTGCCGCAGCGCACCGTCCGGCAGTCCGTCGAGATCCGGGTCCTCGTGCACCACGTGGTAGAGCAGCGCCGCAGAACTGTCCCCGGGGAACGGCGGCGCTGCCCGTCGCCGCGTACGCCAGGACCGCGCCCAGCGAGAACACGTCCGAGGCCGGTCCGACGCCGCCGCGTCCGAGCACCTGCTCGGGCGCCATGTAGCCGGGCGAGCCGATGGGGGCGCCCGTGGAGGTCAGCGCGGAGGTGCCGTCGGTGGCCCGTGCGATGCCGCAGTCGATGAGCCGCGGTCCGTCCAGGGTGAGCAGCACGTTCGACGGCTTCACGTCCCGGTGCACCAGCCCCAGGGCGTGTACCGCGCCGAGCGCCTCCGCCCGTCCGGCGCCCAGCGCCCGCACGGCGGTCTCCGGCAGCGTGCCGTGTGCGGTCACCGCCTGCTGGAGGGAGGGTCCGGCGACGTATCCGGTGGCCACCCAGGGCACCGGGGCGTCCGGGTCGGCGTCCAGCACGGGCGCCGTCCAGGTGTCCCCCACGCGCCGGGCGGAGGCGACCTCGCGGCGGAAGCGGACGCGGAATTCGGGGTCGGCAGCGCAGTGCGGGTGGACGACCTCGGGCTTCACCGGGTCAGCAGATCCACCTTCACATCGGCGGGGAACCCGGTGGTGTCTCCGGTGCGGCGGGCGAACTCGGCGATTCCGGCGAGCTGTTCGGTACCCAGCCGGAAGTCGAGGGTGGTGAAGTAGCGTTCCAGCACCGGGGCGTCGAACGGCTCCCAGCGCGCGGCCTGTTCGGCGACCTTGCCGACCTCCTCCAGCGACAGGTCGCGCGAGGCGAGGAACGCCTCGTGCACGGCGTGCACGATCTCCGGTTCGCGGGCCAGGTAGTCGCGCCGCACGGCCCACAGGGCGAACACGAACGGCAGCCCGGTCCAGTCCTTCCACAGCGTGCCGAGGTCGTGCACGTCCAGCTCCGGTTCGGGCATCGCGCGGAGGAAGGCACGCAGGCCGACATCGCCGATCACGACGGCCGCGTCCGCCTCCCGCAGCATCGCCGGGAGGTCGGGCGGGCAGGTGAAGTACTCCGGCCGCACCCCGTACCGCTCGGCGAGCAGCAGCTGCGCCAGCCGTACGGACGTCCGCGACGTGGAGCCGAGGGCGACCGGCCGGCCGTCCAGCTCCTCGAGCGGGACCCGCGACACGATCTCGCAGGACATGACACTGCCGTCGCACCCCACGGCGATATCCGGGAGGGCGACGAGGTCCTCCGCATTGCGGAGGAATTCCACGAGGGTGACCGGGCCGATATCGAGATCCCCGTTCACCAGCTGTTCGCTCAGCTTTTCGGGGGTGTCCTTGGTGAGCTCGAGATCCAGCAGCGTGCCCGTCCGGGCCAGACCCCAATAGAGCGGCAGGCAGTTGAGGAACTGGATGTGCCCCACGCGCGGGCGGGACGTCGGCTGTGCTGTCACCCTCCGGAGGGTACGCCCGGCCCGACGGCGCTCCGTCACCCCTCCCCCGTCGCCCGCCGGGCCGGGCGTCGACCTGCACGGACGCCGTGACGCACCCCCGGCGGACCTGCTCGGGTGAACGCGGCAGAAGTCACTTCCCCGGGGGACCGACAGCGTGCTAGGCTCCAAGCAAGTTGCAGTTAGGTTTCCCTTGCAGTACCAGAGCCTGCGGAGCATGTGACCGCGGGCTCTCGTCGTTTTCAGGCTTCTCGAGGTTCTGGAACAGGGCGACCCTTATAGGCCCAAGGAGGGCTTATGGCTACCGGAACCGTCAAGTGGTTCAACGCTGAAAAGGGCTTCGGCTTCATCGCCCAGGACGGCGGCGGTCCCGATGTCTTCGTCCACTACTCCGCGATCAACGCCACGGGCTTCCGCTCCCTCGAGGAGAACCAGGCCGTGACCTTCGACGTCACCCAGGGCCCGAAGGGCCCGCAGGCGGAGAACGTCGTCGCCGGCTGATCGCCCTGTTTCGCAGTACCCAAGGAGCCCCTCGCCCTCTCCGGGCGGGGGGCTCCTGCCTTTGCACGCGCGGGCGTCTCGCGTTCTCGCGTCGCCCGCGGGGCACGACAGCCTCCCTGCCCTTTCCCCGCATGCCCCTGCCGGGGGCAGCCCGCCCCCACGCCCCTTCACGGCAGGGGAGCGCTACGATGCGCTGCATGACCTTCACGCACACGTCCGGCGCCACGGGAGCTCTCCGCATCCCCGAGCGCGACGGGTGCGAGCGCTCCGGCCGATAGCACGGCGGCCACCCGAAGCCGCCCCGCACCGCCCCGCGGCGCCACCGTCCGGCCTACACGGCCGGTCGAGCCACGCGTCACCGCGTTCCTTCTTCTCCCACCGCGCCCCCCGGCACGGTGCGAGGGCGACCCCAGCGCACGCACGCCCGTGATCCGCTCCGCACCGCTCCCGGAGGAGAACCGACCGTGACCGTCACCGCATCCACCGCACCCGCGACCACCCCCGCCGCCCCCGCCCTGCGCGAGGCCCGCGTGCCCGCCGACGGCTTGTACGAGGGCCGGCGCACCCTGCGCCGCGTGCCCGACGGGTGGCAGGACCGCCCGTACGAGCTGTTCACCCTCGTCCCGCAAGGCCGCCTGATCGGCGCCGAGATACGCGACGTGGACCTGACCCGCCCCCTCGCCCCCGCCCTGCGCGAGGAGCTGAACCGTGCGCTGCTGGAGTGGAAGGTGCTGTTCTTCCGCGGCGCCCACCTCACCCCCGGGCAGCAGGCCGCCTTCGCCCGCCACTGGGGCGAGCTGGAGACCAACCCGCTGCTCGCCCGCGGCTCCTCCGACGAGGTGGTCCGCTTCGACAAGGGCGACAGCGCCGTCCCCACCTTCGAGAACGTCTGGCACGCGGACGTCACCTTCCGCGAACGGCCCGCGCTGGGCGCCGTCCTCCAGCTCCGCGAGGTGCCGCCGGTCGGCGGCGACACGATGTGGGCCGACATGGCCGCCGCGTACGACAACCTTCCGGACGAGGTGAAGGCGCGCATCGACGGCGCGACGGCCGTGCACGACTTCCTCCCGGGCTTCGCCCGCTTCTACGGACCGGAACGCCTCGCCCCGCTCCAGGACGCGTTCCCGCCCGTCGAGCACCCGGTGGTGCGCACCCATCCGGAGACCGGACGGAGGATGCTGTTCGTCAACACCTCCTTCACCACGCACCTCACCGGCATGCCGCGGGAGGAGAGCGACCGGCTGCTCGCGTTTCTCGTGCGGCAGGCGCACGTGCCGGAGTACCAGGTGCGGTACCGCTGGCAGCCGGGCGACGTCGCGTTCTGGGACAACCGGTCCACCCAGCACTACGCGGTCGACGACTACTTCCCGCACCGCCGCCTCGCCGAACGCGTCGCCATCGCCGGCGACCGCCCGTTCTGACACCGTCCCGGTTCCGGCCGCCGCGCCGTCAACGGCGTGGCGGCCCGCCCTCCCTTCGGGCGAAGGTACGGTCATATATGGGACCGCACGCCACGCTCTCCTCCGCGCTCGGACGTATGGGAGTACCGATGACCAGGGACCGGCTGGACCAGGCCACCCCGGACACGTGGATGTACCCGCCCCCCGCCGGGTGGACGTACGACCAGGTGAAGGACCTGGATCTCCCGTTCGACTGGGAGCTGGTGGACGGAGCGATCGTGGTACGCGGGATGACGAACGTCTGGCACAACCGCGTGCGCGATCGCCTCTACTTCGCGCTGGAGAGCGCACGCCGGACGCCGTACGCGGTGGCTTCCGAGCAGTGCGTGCTGGTGGACGACTTCAACCCCCCGAAGCCGGATGTGCTCGTCTACGACGAGCGGGATCTCGACGTCTTCGCCCTGGAGTGCATTCCGGTGGAGAAGGCGACCGTCGTGCTGGAGGTCGTCTCGCCCGGCTCACGCCGGGAGGACCGCGTGCGGAAACCGGCGATGTTCGCGGACGCACGGGTGCCGTACTTCTGGCGGGTCGAGCGGGGGGACGACGACTTCCCCGTCGTCCACGAGCTCTGGTTCCACCACGACATGGGCATGTACGTGCCCGCTCCGGAGCGTCCGGTACACACGGGCAAGCTGGTGACGGAGAGGCCGTTCCCCGTCGAGATCGACCTGCGGGCCCTGGTCACCGGCTGAGCGGACACGACGCGTGCTCCGGTACCGCCCTCGCGACGGCACCGGAGCAAGAACGGCGTGCCGTCACCAGATGGACTCGACCCACTCCGGGTGGTCGATGAACGGGTTCCGGTTGCCCTGGAACTGGTCGAATATCGCCTGGTTGCGGTTCTCCTCGAAGGAGTCCACGGGGTCCTGGGCGTGCCACTGCTTCAGCACCGACAGGCGGCCCATGTAGGGCGCGGAGCCGTTGTCGACCTGGTCGTTGAGCTCCAGGTCCGGGCCGTCCGAGCCCTCGTAGCGGGTGGCCATGTAGAAGATCATGCGGGCCACGTCGCCCTTGACCGCGTCGCGGGGCTCGAAGGAGTCGGAGTCCGTGGAGCTGTCCGGCGCCTCGTCGACGGGCGAACCGCCGTTGTCGAAGTCCTTGTTGCCCCGGACGCCGTTCACCGACACGTCGGTGGGACGCAGGTGGTGGATGTCCGTGCCCGGGCCCGGGCTGGTGCCGAAGTCACCGTGCGACTTGGCCCAGACGTGCTCACGGTTCCAGTCGTCCTGGTCGCCGCCGTGCTGGGAGCCGCTGCGGGTCTGGCCGCTGTAGAGCAGGACGACGCTCCCGGAGTCGGACGGCGCGGCGTCGGTGACCTGGAGCGCGTCCCACACGTCGTCGTAGCTGAGGACCTGCTGGTCGCTGATGATGGTGTGCAGCGCGGACTTGAGGGCGTCGCCCTCCTTGCCCAGCGCGTCCTGGTAGTAGTCGGCCGCCGGTGCTCCTGGGGCGGGGGCGGGCGCGGCGATGGCCGCGCTCTGCACGGTCATCCCGGCGAGCAGCGCACCTGCTGCGGCGAGCATGACCGCCTTGCGGCGGTGGGTGAAGTGTGGGGCGGGCATGTGGGGCTGTCCTCTCCCATCGACGTCTCGTTGAGAGCAGTGTCCCCGCCAGATCAGGAGATCATGTGAACATGACAAGTCCATCCCGTGACAGTCAACCCGCGTAGCGCGGGTCCGCTCGCGCGGGGCGAGCCGACATTCCCGGCGAACCCGCGCGTTCTACGGGCGCGCCCCTTCACCCGTCACGTACGCGACGAACCCCCGCCACGCGGCTTCGCCTACGGCGAGCTGTGGCCCTCCCCTCCGCTTGGAGTCCCGCACCCGGACCGCCTCTTGGGCTGCAGCTACCTCGACGCAGTCGTTGCTGTCGCTTGCGCTGTAGCTGCTCTTGAACCAGCTCAGAGCGGCGTCGTCACTAACCAACCTTCGTGTCATGTCTCCCCCAATAGCTTTTCGATGAACGCCAGCGACTCCCGCGGACTGAGAGCCTGCGCGCGGATGATGCCACACCGGAGCTCCATCACCTGGACGTCCTTCGGCCGCGAGACCAAGCGAGTCATCAACTGAGCCTCCAAGTAGCCGAGCGCGGCGCCGTCCGCAAACTTCATCACTTGGAGCTGCCCGGCCATTCCCGCGTGCTCCTGCCGGTCGGTCGGCATCACTTGCAGTTCCACGTGCCGCAAACGGCCGATTTTCAGCAGGTGTTCGAGCTGCCCACGCATCACCTCACGCCCCCCGATGGGGCGCCGCAGCGTCACTTCCTCCTGCACGAACATCAGTGTCGGCGCCGGTACTCTCTCGAAGATCGTCCGTCGAGCCATGCGGGCTTCCACGTTGCGGTCGACTTCCTCGCGCGAGTAGGCAGGCCGACGCACGTCGAACAGCGCTCTCGCGTACTCCTCGGTCTGGAGCAGGCCGTGGATGTTGTGCGTGCCGTAGGCGCCGATCTCCACGGCCTCGGCCTCCAGCTTGGCCAGATCGCGGACCTTTCTCGGGTAGCGGGCCTCGGCCACGTCTCCGCGAAACGCGGACAGCTTGCCGTCGGCCTCCAGTACGCGGTCCGCTCCGTCCAGGAACTCCGGCTTCGGGGCGCGGATGCCCCGCTCGACACTGGAGACCATCTCCTCGCCGTACCCGATCTCCGCACCCAACTCCGCCTGCGTGAGACCCGCTTCCCTGCGCCACAACTTGATCTGCCGGCCCACGACTTTCAGCACCGCCGCCGACTCGTCGTCCAGTTCTTCGCCCTGACCGTGCTCCACGTCCATACGCCCCACCTCCGTCGTGCCGTGGCCAACCGTCCCCGCGCTCGCGCGTCACGGCACAGCCCCCGTACAGAACCCGACGGCATCCGTACAGGGACGCCGCGTACGGGCTCTGACATTCCTCAGCGTGACGCAGAACGGGCACTCTCGGTGAGAATCGCCCCCGAAGTCCCTCGAACGAAGTAACGAACCGGAGCGCCCGACTCCGGCTCCCGGACGACCCCGTACCGGCCCGGACGGGGAGCCGGACACACCTCGCCGTCCGACCGCCAGCCCTGTTCAACACGCATGCACTCGGCCACGCTCGGTGACGTGAGCGCAGAGAAGACCCACCCCGAGCGGCAGTTCTCCGTGCTGCTCTCCCCCACTCGCCGCGGCGCACGGCTCGCACGACTGCTCACCGTCGCGCACCTCGCCTCGTGGGGGCTGCCGTCGGACGCGGCCGCGCACGTCGTCGCCGAACTGGCCGCCAACGCAGCTCTCCACGGACGCGTGCCCGGCCGTGACTTCCGCCTCACCCTCACCGCGGGAGCCGACGGCCGACTTCGCGTCGAGGTGGCCGACACCCGGGGCGAGCGCCTGCCCACCGGCGGACGCCGGGCGCCCGACGACGACTCCGAGACGGGCCGCGGCATGCTGATCGTCCAAGCCCTCGCCGACACCTGGGGCGTCGAGACCGGACCCCTCCCCCGCAAGACCGTCTGGGCGGAGTTCACGTTCCCGCGGTGAGGCGACCATCGGCGCTAGCTGTGTTGTCCCGGCACGTTGGTGACAGGCGACACGCTGCTTGTGGTCCTTGCATGAGGTGAGGGCCTTCTGGTTCCGGTGTGGATTGCGACATCTACGCCGAACGCCAGGAGGCCCTCGTGTCCCACCGTAACGCCCCGTTGACTCCGACCGGTCGCCTGCGTCTGGCCCGTTGTGTCGTGGACGACGGGTGGCCGCTGCGGCGGGCAGCCGAGCGGTTCCAGGTCGCTCACACCACCGCCGCCCGCTGGGCAGGCCGCTACCGCCGGCACGGCGAAGCCGGAATGTGTGACCGCTCCAGCCGCCCCCACCACTGCCCACGGCAGACCGTTCCCGAGCTGGAGAACCGCGTGCTGCAACTGCGGCGCGAGCACCGCATCGGCCCTCTGCGACTGGCCGTCCGCACGGGCCTGGCGCCTTCCACCTGCCACCGCATCCTGCACCGCCACCACATGCCCGCACTCGCGACGCTGGACCGCGCCACCGGCGAGCCGATACGCCGCTACGAACACGAGCGACCCGGTGAACTGATCCACATCGATGTCAAGAAACTCGGCCGTATCCCCGACGGCGGCGGCCACAAGGTCCTGGGCCGGGCAGCCGGACGCAAGAACCGCACCCAGACCGGCTACGCCTTCCTGCACACGGCGCTGGACGACCACACACGACTCGCCTACACCGAGGACCTGCCCGATGAGAGGGCCAACACCTGCGCCGGCTTCCTCACCCGCGCTACGGCCTGGTTCGCAGCGCGGGGCATCACCGTTGAGCGGGTGCTGACCGACAACGCCTGGTCCTACACCAAGAACACCTGGCGCGACACCTGCCGTGACCTGGGCATCAGCCCCCGCTGGACGCGGCCCTGGCGACCCCAGACCAACGGAAAGGTCGAACGCTTCCACCGCACCCTGCTGGAAGAATGGGCCTACCACCAGCCCTACACCTCAGAAGCCGAACGCCAAGCCGCCTTCCCCCACTGGCTCGACTGGTACAACTACCACCGACCCCACACCGGCATCAGCGGCAACGTGCCAGCCAGCCGCGTCACCAACCTCACCGAACAACACAGCTAGCATGGCGACGAGGTCTCCAGCCGTCGCAGGGTCCCAGAGGAAGGAGCGAGCGCCGTGACGATCGCCCCGGACCACGCCGCACATGACGCTCTGCAGTACCAAGCGATGCGAGACATCGTGGAGCGCATGCAGGACTCCGTTCCCGGCAAGCTCGAGATCACCAAGGAAGGGATCGTCCACGACATGATGTCGCCCGGGGGACCGCACGAGCTGACCGCAGCGCGGGTCAGCCGTCGACTGGAGAAGGTGATGCCAGAGGGCCTGCTGGCTCATACCGGCACGCCGGATGTCGAGGATGTGCACGAGGGCGTACTCCGGCATCCGGACGTGATGGTCATCGCCGAAGCGGACATGGAAGTGGAAGGGCCGTTCGCCCCGCAGAGCCTTCTCGCAGCGATCGAGATCGTCTCCCGTTCCAACCCGGGCAACGACTGGTCGGGCAAGATGCGTGACTACCCGATGCTCGGTATCCCGGTGTATGTGATCTTCGATCCGAGGACCGGGGAGGGTGCCGTGCTCTCGGACATCCATCCCACCCCGGCGGGTCCGCGTTACGCGACGCGCAAGGAATTCGTGTACGGCGAGGACGTCACGATCGCCGAGTGGACGATCTCCACGGAGGATCTGCCGCGCTACGTGTGACGGCCCGCCGCCGGCGGTCAGCCGCGCTTGCGGCCGACCGCGAAGGCGACGCCCCACGCGGCGGCGGCCGCGACGACGAGGCCGAGCAACGCCACGAAGTGGCCGGTGCCGTCCGGCCCCCACCATGCCTCGAGCGGGTAGTTCGGGTTCATCTTCAGCATGTCGAAGACCGCCTCGAACCCGGCCACCTTCCAGATGATGACCGGCATGGCGTTGGCGAAGCCGAAGAAGGAACCGAGGGCCGCCACGACGGCGCCGCACACGTGGGCAGCCGTACGGCGACGGCCGACCAGGCCGACGAGCCAGCCGACGACCGCACCGTTCACCACGGCGTGGGCGAAGAAGAAGCCGTTGACCACCGCTCGGGACGCGTCGGCGTGCGTGAACGCGAAGAGCAGCGTGTAGAGCGTCGCGACGACGAAGGAGGTCAGGAGGCCGAGGAAGAAGGCCCCGGCCGAACTGCCCCTCTGCGACTGCTGCATCGGGCCGCCCGGAAAGGGCATCTGGCCGGGCGCGCCCTGCCAGCCACCGCCGGGGTACATGGGCTGGCCGCCCATCGGCGGCTGCCCCGGAGGAACGTGGCCCGGCACGGGCTGCGGCCCCCCGACGCCGGCCTGCGGCTGCGGTGGGGCGGGCGGCTGCTGCGGGTAGCCGTACCCGCGTGCGGGCTGCGGCGGCTGAGACGGCGGCTGCGGTGGCTGGTTCATGGGTCCCCCCGGCGACGGTGACTGGCAAGCGCAGCAAAGTTACCAATGCACGCAGCGTGCTCGTCACGCCGTCGTCGGCCCTCCACGATCTGCACGCCGTCCACGCGCCACGGCCTCCTGGCGCGTGCTGCCCCGCCGGGCGTCGCCCGGCGGAGCAGCACGCCCTGTCGGAGTTGAACTCGTTACTGACGAAGGTCAGCCGATGTCGGGGCCGTCAGGGTCGAGCTCGGCACCCGAATGCAGGATGGGGAGGAAGGAGATCGCGTCCTGGTCCAGGGCTCCGTCGAAGACACGTACTTCGTCGACTTCGCCGGAGAAGAAGTCGGCGGCCGTCGACGCACCACCGGTCCTTCCGACGTCCACTCCGACCGTCGAGAAGTCCCATTCCGGGTGCCATTCCACGGATTCCGTCGCCTTCTCACCGTTCAGATACAAGGCGACCTCCCCGAGGACGGGGTCGTAGGCGAGAGCCAGGTGATCGCCGAAACCCTCCTTTGCGGGGACGCTGCCGGCAGCAACGACACGCGTGGACGGACTTGCGTCCTCGTCCGCATCTCTGACCTCGAAGGACCATACGCACCTTTCGGCGTCGTACCGCACCACCGTCCGTCAACTACCGCCGCCACAGCGCCCTGAACCCCCGTCGGGACCCATCCAACGGGGGTTCAGGTTTGCGCTAGGAATTTGCAACCAAAGCCGCTTACGTTCGCCTGCGCGCGTTGCGAGCGAGTTCGATGTCCTCATCGAGCAAGCTGCCCCTAAACGGGCTACGGACATCATCAAGAACCACAACGAGCAGAGATGTGCCGCTCACTGGCAGTTGCTCCCGAGCTAGCCATGACGGAATTTTAAAGTTGTCGATGAACCCCTCCACTCCATCCCGAGTGGTCACTTTGACCCCCCATGCCGTAGTAGCAGACACGACCACTTCCAGCTCTTCGTCAACCCGCACCATGCCGTCACCCATTCCCAGGCTCCCACACTCTGCGCAGAGTGAGCTCGTTGAATCGATCAAGTCGCCCAACTGGGATCACGAACTCGATTCTCGCGGCACCTCCAGGCCCCTTACGGTCATACCGGAATGCGGCGTCCGAGAATTCCTTGAGAAAATCCTCGTGCATGTCGTAGCGAATTGACCCATTCGCATATGAGCCGCGATTCTGGTATTCTTTCGCCACGCTCTTCTCTCCGAGATAGACCGAAGCATCGCCATCTTGATGCGATGCCGCGTTGGGGCCACGCTCCAACTCATGCGCCATGTCATCAACCTTCGGCGTCCTATAAATAGAGACACCATTACAGTTGTGAACGAGGACCGGGGTAGCCCCCGCCAGCACATAGTACGTGTGCTCGCCAGAAGGGCGTCACCTGCGTATTCGCGGGAGAGTGCGGCTTTGCAGGTCCGTTGGTGTTCGCGGAAGTGCGCTGGCGTACGCCTCGTTTGCTGTCAAACGTTGCCGTCAAACGACTCGAACCCCTGCTGTAAGTCAGCAGGGACTCGAGCTTCTTTCACCGCCAGGATAGAAGCGATCCTTGCGCTCTGGCACACCGCAAGACGAATTCAGCGGCACGCCAGAAGTTCATGTGCACCTCGTTCCATTCACGCTCGAACTCTTCCGACGTAATCACTTGAGCAGTGAATTCTGGCTGACTGGAGATTTCCTCCAGAGGCGGGAAGGGGATTTCCGAGAGGCCGACAGTTGCAGTTTCGAAACTCTCGTCCGCCCATTCGGATCGACCGTCCCGATAGAGCTGCACCTTCCGAGTCTCATATCCGTCGTCGCCGAGTTCGCCGAGATACACCATGGGATCGTCGACAGAGTCGTGAATCCAGGCGACCTTGAGATACCTCACGAAGTTGATCCGCCACCAGGGGACTCAACTCCCAGACAGGCAACAACGGTATTCAGATCGGGATCCATAAAGAGCTGGAAGTAGTATCCGTCCCGGTTTCGATCATCGATGAACCCTATGAATAGATCAGCGCCACCGTATGAGCGGAGAGCATCAAGAGCATCAGTGAATCCGATGGAAGATTGTCCGGAGCGTCGGGTGCCACGCTGCCTCCTCTCGTACACGGCGAGTAGGCGCTGAGTCGCAACAGCTTCAGGCCAGACCTCGTACGGAGCGCCAGAGCTTAGAGCTGATCGCGAAAGAAGACGTACTTCACCCTCTCCCGCTAGGAGTTGAATGAGACGACTTCTTTCCACGATGCCCTCCACTGAATCGTAGACTTTCCTGCCTGCGAGCCGACGCCCTCGCAATACCCTGACCCCGCGCCGCCCGTCAGCCACCAGGCCTGCGCCACGGCCCCCTATCTATACTGATCTCCGCACCCTCAATCACGCCACGCAATGCGTGCTCGGATTCCTCATACACCTCATGCGCAGTTCCGTGAATCTGCACGTCCCTCCCGGCCGGAACACTTGAATGCGGAATTCGCATCACGATCCCTCCTGGACCAAGCTCGTCGGCAGCATCAAGAGCCACGTCTTCATAGTCGTGAGTCCAGGAAGTGAATTCACTATCCGTATTGCCGCCTGCGTGACGTCCCGGATCGCTATGCCCACCGTGCGGGACAGCACGCCCCTCCAATGCATCGCCATACTTAGGATGCCCGTTCGGAACTCCGCGATAAAGGTACCCATCCCCTTCACCACAGTTATGCACCAGTACCGGCGTGGCCCCCGCCAGCACATAGTACGTGTGCGCGCCGGAAGGGCGTCACCTGCATATTCGCAGGACAGGGCTGCTTTGCCGGTCCGCTGGTGTTCGTGGAAGTGCGCTGGCGTCCGCCTCGGTTGCCGTCAGCGTTGCCGTCAGAACCCTCCGACTCGGCACAGTCGTCGACGAAGGTCGGTGGAGCGGCTTTGGGCGGGAGCTGCCTTGGGGCGAGAGATCGGGGCCCGTAAGCTTGCCGCGACTCGGGCAGCTCCTAGCCTGCCCGCAATAGCCCGATGTGGGCCCCGATCTTGGAGGCTCGCCCCAAGGTGGCTGCCTAAAGCCGTGGAGCCGACCGCCCCAGCCACGATGGCGCCCTCTTCGGTGCTCGCCTCCGCGCGCGGGCCGGCGGCCGGGCCGGAGCGGGGCGGAGACAGGAGCGTCGGCCCGGCGGCGAGCCGGGCCGCGCGGCGAGCGGAGCGAGCCCTTGATGAAGTAGAGAAACTCTTACCGCGTCTCGATGAGCTGGCGGCCATCATGGTTCCGAACATGCGGGCCATCGCTGGCAGTTGCGTCCAGTAGGCGTACTGCGTAGACCTCGCTCATCCGCTCCGTCACCTCTTCGGGCGTGAGCCATGCGACGGCAGTCGACTCGTCAGAGGTTCGCTCGGCTCCGCCGGACGGCTTGCAGCGGAAGACGAGGGCGACGATGCCGCGCGCCAGGTTCTTGTAGATGCCGCTGAGCTGGTCCACCTCGACCCGGATGCCGGTCTCCTCGTAGACCTCGCGCCGGACACCCTCCTCCGGGGACTCGTCGAGTTCGAGTACGCCTCCGGGAAGCTCCCACTTGCCGTTGTCCGCGCGCTGGATCGCGAGGAACCTGCCGTCCTCGCGGATGACCGCTCCTGCCACTGACACGGAGTGCAGCGGCGTTGACCGGGCTGGAGAAGTACCGATACTCATGTATAGGAGCATAGGAGGAAGCAAGGACATGGGTACACCTGCGGCACGCGACTCGGCCGCCCCGAAGTATCTCCAGATCGCTGACGGCCTGGCCCAGCAGATCCGCGAGGGAGTGCTCACCCCTGGGGAGCAGGTGCCCAGCGAGTCCGAGGTGATCAAGCAGTACGGCGGCTCTGTCGGCACCGTCCGGAAGGCCATCGCCGAGCTGCGCACGGCCGGACTGGTCGAGACCCACCACGGTCGCGGTTCCTTCGTGAAGCGCCGGCCTCCGGTGCGCCGGAAGTCCTCCGACCGGTTCCGCCGCTCGCACCGTAAGGCCGGGAAGGCCGCGTACCTGGCCGAGAGCGAGCAGGCGGGGTCCACTCCGTCGGTGAACGTGCTCTACGTCGGGCCGATGGATGCGCCCGAGGAGATCGCCGAGCGCCTGGCCGTCGAGCCTGGCACGAAGGTGCTCGCTCGGCGGCGGCTGTACTTCAGTGACGGCATCCCGACCGAGGAGGCCACCTCGTACCTGCCGTGGGACGTGGTCAAGGACATCCCGGAGATGTTCGCTGAGAACCCCGGTGGCGGTGGCATCTACGCCCGCCTGGAGGAGCACGGCAACACCCTGGCCGAGTACGTCGAGACCGTCCGGGCCCGGCTGGCGACCAAGCAGGAGACGTCCGGCCTCAGCCTGAGCCCCGGCTCGCCCGTCATCCACCTGGTGCGCGAAGCGATCACGGACACCGGTCGCGTGGTCGAGGTGTGCGACACCGTGATGGCCGCCGACAAGTTCGTCCTCGACTACCGGATCACCGCCGGGGACTGACGCTCCGGCAGGTCAGAGCGTCGCGAACAAGAGACTTTCCGAAGGGACTTGACTCATACACATGAGTGCGCGACTCTTCTAACCGTCACTCATATACATGAGTGACTGAGTCGATCACATCTAGAGGAGCCTCCTCATGCGTCAGATCCCCGTCGACACCTCCACCGCCTCGGTCATGGCCGCCCAGCCCGCACAGGCCAAGGTCATCAACCGGCAGACCGGCGAGATCGCCACCGACCGCGAGACCGGCGCCAAGCTGATGACCGTCGATGTCATGTTCGTCATGGACGGCAACGCCGAGATCCTGACCGTCACCGTTCCCGAGACCGGCATCTCCGGTGAGCTGACCATGGGCACGCCGCTGGCGCTGACCGGCCTGATCGCCCGGCCGTGGGAGAACGAGTTCAACGGCCAGAAGCGGCACGGCATCGCCTTCCGCGCCGTCGCCGTCACCCCGCTGACCGGTGCGAACGCTGAGGCGGCCTGACCATGGACGCGCTGACGATCGCCGCTGCGGTGGTCATCCTGGGCACGGCGGCGCTGCTGCGGTGGCGCCGCCCGGCCTGGTACTGGCTCACCTTCGGCGCCCTGGTCGCCGTGCTCTGGCTCCGCATCCGGTACGCCTCGGTCATGGAAGCCTGCGGCCTGACGGTCCCACCGTCCCGGTTGCGGCTGCTGCTGGCCAAGGCCACCCGGAGCGAGGTGCCGGCCTCTCGGGTCCCCCGCATCCGCTCACTCAAGGTCACCCGCACCGGGCTCGTGCTGCGGCTCAAGATGCGGCCGGGTCAGGACGCCTTCGACTTCGCCGCCGCCTCGGACCGTTTGCGGCACTCCTTCGGCATGCAGGGCGTCACCTCACGGGAGGTCAAGGCCGGAGTGGTCGAGCTGCGGATGACCGGCTACGACGTGCTCAAGCGCGTGCAGATGCCAGCCAAGGCCGACGCGGGCACGTTGCGGGTTCCGGTCGCGCTGCGGGAAGACGGCAGCGTGCACTACCGCGACTACCGCACCACCCCGCACGCGCTGAACATCGGCGCCACGCAGTCGGGCAAGTCCGTCTACCAGCGGCGCCTGGTCGCCGCCCTCGCCCCGCAGCAGGTCGCCCTGGTCGGCATCGACTGCAAGAACGGCGTGGAACTCGGCCCGCTCGCCCGCCGGTTCTCCGCCCTGGCCGACAACCCCGACGATGCCCTCGGCCTACTGGAAGCCCTCCTCGACCGGATGGAGGCCACATATGAGGTGATCCGGCGTGAGCAGCGCATCAGCGCCGACACCCCGGACGAGGAGATCACCGCCGACATCTGGGGCCTGCCCGAGACGCTGCGGCCGACCCCGGTGGTGCTGCTGGTGGACGAGGTCGCCGAACTCGCCCTGTTCGCCAGCAAGGCGGAAGAGAAGCGCCGCGACGCCATCATCACCGCCCTGGTCCGGCTGGCCCAGCTCGGCCGCGCCGCCGGGATCTACGTCGAGATCTGCGGGCAGCGCTTCGGCTCCGACCTCGGAGGCGGCATCACCCTCCTGCGCTCCCAGCTCACCGGCCGCACCGCGCACCGGGTCAACGACGAGGCCTCGGCGAAGATGGCGTTCGCCGACATCGCCCCCGACGCCGTACTCGCGGCCGTGCAGATCCCGAACGAGCGTCCCGGCACGGCCGTGGTCGGTGACTCCTCCGGCGGCTGGGTGCTGACCCGTACGCCGTTCACGACGCTGCGGCAGGCCGTCAACGCCTGCAACCGCCACGCCGACCTCACCCCCGAGGTCACCGAACTGGCCGCCTGGCGCCCCGCCCTCGATGACGCCGACGCTCGGCCCGGCGTGGACCTGACCAAGGCTGCCTAAACGCTCCCCGCACACCGGTTGGCGTGACCGCCTCGCGCCACGTCCCTACCCCACCCATGCCCGAAGACCGGAAGGAGGACCCCGATGCGCTCGCTTCGCGTGGACGCCGTGCTCGTGCAAGCCGTGATTGCCGGTGCCCTGTCCTTCGCTCACCTCCACGACATCGCCGAAGCCGCCGGACAAGACGGCTGGAAAGCCTGGGCGTACCCCATCTCCGTGGACCTTCTGCTCGTCGCCGCCTGGCGCCGACTGCGGGCCCTGCAAGCCGACGGCTCCCCGGCCGCGGCCGCGTGGACCTGGTTCCTCATCGCCCTGGCCGCATCCCTCGGCGCCAACGTGGCCACCGCCGGACTGCTCGACCTGGGCGACGTGCCCGACTGGCTGCGCATCCTCGTCGCCGGATGGCCCGCACTGGCCTTCCTCGGCGGAACCCTCCTCGTCCACTCCCCGAACAACACGGCCGAGCACACAGCCGACGAGACCGAGGACCAGGCGCTCTACGTCGACCGCGTCGAATCGACCGAGCCCGTACCCGCAACCGACCCGGCCCCGGCCGCGCTGGAGCCGACCGAAGCGCCGGCACCCCCGGCCACCCGACCCGAGCCCGAGCCCGAACCCGCTCCCGTCCAGCCGGTCGAGAAGCCCCGACAGGCTCCGGCAGCGGCGTCGGTCCCCTCCGCGCTGGTCGACCACGCCCGGAAGCTCGCCGACGCCCACCGCGCTCGTACCGGCTCGCCCATGGACACCGACACCCTTCGCGCCCGCCTGGGCGTCCCCGCGCCGATGGCCGACGCCATCGCCGCCCAACTCACCTGACCAAGAGGAGGAAACGCCATGGCCGGACGAGAGCCGACCTCCGCTGAGTTCCGCGACGCCGCCGACGAGATGGACGCCACCGGGCACCACTTCCTCGCCCGCGAACTGCGCGCGGAAGCCGACGAACGCGAAGCCCGCGACACCGATAAGGAGAACTGATCGTGCCTGCCCGTGACTTCTTCCACTCCGTCGAGCGCATCGGCCCGGTGCAGATCGGCACCCACCGCGACCGCCGCACCGGACAGACCCGCCACGCCGCCGTCTGCGGCGCCGAGCGCTGCGGCTGGTCCGCCGACTACGGCACACGCTCCGCCGCACAGCTCGCCGCCCGCACCCACCGCTGCCGCATCCGCTGAGAAGGGGAGACCGACCCATGTCCGTAGAGATCCCGCTCGTCGCCCTCCTGGCCGTCTTCGGCTACTTCGGCATCAAGCTCTTCCGCCCGCCGACCTGGCTCGTCGTGACCCTCCTTCTCGGCGGCTTCCTCCTGGCCGACACATTCATCGCCCCCGTCATCGAGGGCGGCGCCGAGACCGGCACACAGATCGTCAACAACACCAACGACTGAACGAAGGGACCTGCCATGTTCCGACCCAAGTACCCCACCACCCCGGCCCCGACCGGCAACGCCACCCGCGTCGTCGCCCCGACCACCGTCCGACCCGGCGCCCCCATCGAGCCGACCGGCTGCGACTCCCCGGCTCCGACCAATCCGCCGGCCAACCCGGCCCCCGCTGCTCCGGCCCGGATCACCCCGGGCACGGCCGCCGCACTCGTGGCCGGTGGAACCGCGGCCGTCCTCGTCGTCGGCACGGTCCTGGTCTCCATGCTGCTGGCCGTCGCCATCACCGCCGCCTCGCTCGCGGTCACCGCGCTGGTCATCCGCTCCCTGCTTCACGGCCAGCACCAGCGCTGACCGGCCCTCCGGGGCGGCACCGATACCGCCAAGCATCCGCCGCCCCGGCAGGACTCCAGCCCCCAACCAACCAGAAGGGACACCCATCATGGCCCACACCATCCCCGCCCGCCGGATGCGGCACTGCCGCGACTGCGACGGCTTCCCCGTCGTCGCCATCGACACCGGTCAGCTCCACCCGGACGGCACCCGCCGCACCCTCCGCGTGGTCTGCAAGACCTGCCACGGCACCGGCCTCACCCCGCTCCGCGTCGCCGCTGAGGTGCGCGCATGACCAAGACCGCCACCGAGGCGGCAGCCCTGGATTCGGTCGCCCTCGCCGACGCGCTGAGGGTGGCCGGGTCCCCCGGCTTCGACCGCTGGCAAGACCAGATCCGCCGCACAGGCGGCTGCGCCAACCCCGTCCACCTCACCGGCTGGACCCTCACCAAGGACCGGACGACCGGGGAGACGCTGCACCGGTACTCGACCGAGGACGAGCCCGGCGGGCGTCTCCGCGTCGCTTGCGGCAACCGTCGCGCTTCGCGCTGCCCGTCCTGCGCCCACACCTACGCCGGAGACACCTGGCACCTGATCCGTGCCGGACTCGCCGGAGACGACCGCCGCGACATCCCCGCCGCTGTGCGGGACCACCCGCGCGTCTTCGCCACCCTGACCGCACCGAGCTTCGGCCCGGTGCACAACCGGCCCGACTCCGGCCGCTGTCGCTGCGGCACCCGCCACGCATCAAACGCTGAGGAGCTGGGCACGCCGCTCGACCGCGAGTCGTACGACTACGCCGGGGCCGTGCTCTTCAACAACCACGCCGGACAGCTCTGGCAGCGCTTCACCACCCGGCTCCGCCGCGAGATCGCCCGCCGCGCCGGGATCACGCAGCGGGAACTGTCCAACACGGCGCGGGTGTCCTTCGGCAAGGTCGCAGAGTTCCAGAAGCGCGGCGCGATCCACTTCCACGCCGTGATCCGCCTCGACGGACCCGACGGCCCGGAAGACCCGCCGCCGTCCTGGGCCACGGTCGCGCTGCTGACCGACGCCATCCGCGCCGCCGTGCGGCACGGCTACACCTCGGTCACCGTCCCGTCTGCCAACGGTCAGCCCGCCCGCAACCTGCGCTGGGGGACCCAGCTCGACGTACGGCCCGTCAAGGCGTTCGGGGACGGCTCGGAACTGACCGAGCAGGCGGTCGCCTCCTACGTCGCCAAGTACGCCACCAAAGCCGCCGAGACCACCGGCACCCTCGACCGCCGCATCGGCGAACTCGCCGAAATCGAACACCACCAGGTGCCCGAGCACACCCGCCGCCTCATCCAGGCCTGCAAAGACCTCGACCCCGTGTACCCGGACCGGCGGCTGTGGGCCTGGGCGCACATGCTCGGCTTCCGCGGCCACTTCTCCACCAAATCCCGCCGCTACTCCACCACCCTCGGCGCACTCCGCCAGACACGCGCCGACTACCGCGCCGCCGAGCAAGCCGCCGCCCTCGGCATCGAGGACCAGGAGCCGGGCACCGTCCTCGTCCTCGCCGACTGGCAATACGCCGGACACGGCCACACCCCCGGCGAATCCGTACTCGCCGCCGGCATCGCCAACGACATCCGAACCCACCGCGAGACAGCCCGCGAAGCCCTGCAAGACCTCCGCGCACAGGAAGGAGACCACCAGTGACCACCGCAACTGAGGAACTACTGACCGTGCCCGAGGTCATGCGACGGCTCAAGCTCGGCCGCTCCACCGTCTACGACCTCATCCGCTCCCGCCGCCTGGTCTCCATCACCATCGGCCGCTCCCGCCGCATCCCGGACTCAGCCGTCCGCGACTTCATCGCACACGAACGGGAGGAAGCCGCCTGATGCCCACCCCGAGGAAGAACCGTGCGAACGGTGAGGGCACCGTCTATCAGCGCAAGGACGGGCGCTGGGAAGCTGCCGGGTACGTCCTCACCGCCGACGGCACCCGCAAACGAGTCCGCGTCTACGGCAACACCCGCAAGAAGGCGACCGACAAGCTCACGGAGAAGCTCGCCGACAGCAACCGCGGGCTTCCCCACGCCTCCGCCGACAGCACCGTGGGCACATACCTCGCGTACTGGCTCGACAACGTCGCCATCCACCGACTCCGCGAGACCACCCACACCCGCTACGCCGCATGCATCCGGCTCCACCTCGCACCTGGGCTCGGCACGAAGAAGCTCGCCCGGCTCACCGCACGGGACGTGCGTACCTTCCTCGACCGGCTCCGCTCCACATGCCAATGCTGCAGTCACGGGCTGGACGCTGAACGGAAGCACTGCTGCGCCATCGGACAATGCTGCCGCAAGACGCTCTCGCCACTGACCGTGACCTACGTGCACTCCGTCCTCAAGGCCGCACTGGAGCACGCCGTCCGCGAAGACGAACTGCCCCGCAACGTGGCCCGGAACGTCAAGACCACCGCACCCCGGCCGACACGCTTCCGGCCCCTCACCACGACCGAGGCCCGCCAGTTCCTCACCGCAGCCCGCAACGACCGGCTGCATGCGCTGTACGAACTCGCCCTGCGCACCGGCCTCCGCAAAGGCGAACTTCTCGGACTGCGCTGGGAAGACCTCGACCTCGACAGCGGCACTGCCACCATCCGGCGGTCACTCCAGCGCACCCGCACAGGCGGCCTCACACCCCTGCCCACCAAGACCCGGGCGTCCGAACGCCGCATCGCGCTCCCCTCCGGCTGCATCCACTCACTCAAGGAGCACAAGGACCGACAGCACCGAGAGCGCGAGACGGCGGGGCCACACTGGGAAGAGAACGGCCTCGTCTTCGCAACACCGACCGGTCGTCCCCTCGACCCCGCCAACCTCACCCGACGCTTCCAGAGCTTCCTCGACCGAGCCGAGCTACGGCGAATCCGCTTCCACGACCTCCGCCACTCCACCGCGACCCTGCTCCTGGAACAAGGCGTCGACCTCGTCGTCATCAAGGAACTCCTCGGCCACGCCCACATCGGCGTCACCGCCGGCGTCTACGCCCACGTACGACTCCGCCTCCAACGAGACGCCATCGACACCATCGGCAAGGCCCTCAGCCCGAACGACGACGACCCCGACGACCCTCCCACCGCAGCCGTCGTCAGCTGACGTTGCCGTCAGCGTTGCCGTCAAACGCCCAGTAGCCCCGCCAGGACTCGCCTGACGGGGCTACAATTTTTGCTACCGAAATCGAGCGGGAGGGTTGCGCGACCGCGTGAAGAGGTTACGCCTCACCACCCAATTATCAGTCATCGCCGAGAAGGCCAATAGCTTGCGGAAACTCCAGAATTGCCGCCCTGCGCTCCGGATTCTCTTCCAGTTCAGCGCACTCCAGAATCAGGGAAGTAGCTTCCCTACGCCCCTCTTCCGAGAGATCACGAAACAGGGCGGCAGCAGGTTCAAGAATGTCCGTTGCAACATCCGGGTCAATATCTTCATCGTCCGTCAAGTCGATCGAGACGACGACGCTTACGAATGCGCGAACTAGGACTTTATTGACATCCATCAGGGTGCGACTCTCACTCGAATGTTGGTGATCAGAAGGCCGCCGAGGACTTTTCGAGCCCGCGCGGCCTCAGCCGCAGTGGGAACTTCCCACCGACCGCTGTAACCGTTCTGCTCAAGCGCTAGAGATTGATTCATAGCCTGCCGGTATGTCTTATTGAAAGTCGTGACGCTCACCTTTCGGTCGATCATCACTCCATTGGCCGCATCGAACCCATCGAACTTGATTTGCGACAAGCTCTTCCCGCCAGCCTTGTAGTACTGCAGCGCCGGAGCCACACCAGCTCTGGAACCCGCCGCTCCCGCATCATAAGCCCGCGCCGTGGAACTCATATTGGCGTTCTCGTTAGCCCAATGAACGTCGCCGTCGCAGTTGTGAACGAGGACCGGCGTGGCCCCCGCCAGCACATAGTACGTGTGGGTGTCGGTGACGGTGAGGTTGTGGACGGTGGTGGGTTGGGTGTAGCGGGCGACGGCGGTGATCTGGACGTGGGTGCCGACGCTGGTGCGGAGCCACTGGCCGGCCTTCAGGTCGGTGGCGTCGATCCAGGCGTCGAGTTCCGGAACCCAGAACGGGTGGCCGTCGGTGGCCGTGACCGAGGCGGTCTCGTCACCCTTGTCGCCGTCCACGTCAACGGTGACACGGACCAGGCGCTTCAGCCCCTTGCCGAGGATCTCGGCGGTGACCGTCTCCACCGTGGTCTCGCCCGTCTCCGGGTCGGTGGCACGGACCTCGTCCCCGATCCGGACCTCGCTGATCGGTTTCGTCGACCCGTCCGCCATCAGCACTCTGGTGTCCGGAGTGAAGCTGTTGCTCACCGGACACGCCGCCGGCATGGCGTCGTCGCCCTGCTTCTTGGCCACCTTCGCCGCGATCTTCGACCATTTCGCCGCAGCCTTGGACTGCTTCCAGTAGGTCTTGAAGCCGGAGACGAGCTTGCCGACCAGCCCGGCGATTCTCTTCCCGAGCGCGACAGCCTTCTTCCACTTCCACGGCAAGCCGTACTTGGCCGCGAGTTTCCCGACCACGCCTCCGGCGAAGCTCGTCGCGATGTTCACCGCCGTCTCACCGCACGACCCCAGACTGCCGGTCGTGAAGCAGTCCAACGCCGCCGTGATTCCCAGCTCGTCCGCGACGACCGCGGCCAGTTCCTTCGCCGCCGCGATCGCCTGCTGCTTCGCAGCGTTCGCCTCCGCCGACGCCGCTGCGGCCTGGTTCGCGGCAACCGTGTTCCGCTGCGCCATCCAGCGGTACCGCTCCACGCCGATGTGGTTGTGGATGTAGTTGTGCAGCACCTGTTGGTTGCCGAAGCCCAGACCGGTCACCGAATCGTGCAGCATCAGGCCGGACGGATCGCTGGAGGTGACCGGGCTGTTGTTGGCGTAGGCGTAGCCGTTGATCTGCTGCGGGTCGGTGAAATCGATCACCGGGTCGGCGGAGACGAAGCGGCCGTTCTCCGGTTCGTACTCCCGTGCCCCCACGTGCGTCAGACCGGTGGAGGAGTCCATCGGCTTGCCGAGGAACCCCTTGTCGTCGACCCAGTCCTTCTCCGGAGTGCCCCGCTGCATGCCGAACGGGTCCATCCGGCGGCGCGTGACCTCACCGCTCTGCGGGTCGACGGCGACCTGAGCCGTGCCGTGGCGGTCACCCGCCAGGAAGGTGACACCTTCGGAGGTGCGGAGCGCAACGGTCTGCCCCGCGAATGAGTAGTACCGCGTGCCCTCGATCTCTCCCGTGCTCTTGTCCAGGCGCAGCTCCATACCGGGCAGGTAGAGGGTCGTGGCGTCCGGCTCGTCGCGCAGCAGGCGGCTGCCGCCCGCGTCGTAACCGAACGTCGACTTCTGTCCCGCCGCGTCGGTGGAGGCGGCGAGCCTGCCCTCCGCGTTCCACTCCAGCGTCTGCGTGTTTCCCGACAGAACGCGCTGCTCGGTGTTGCCTGCGGCGTCGTAGGTGAAGGTGTCCTGGGACGTCACCGCGGGGTCGCCGCCGTGCGCGGGCGTCTGCTGGACCACCTTGGTGAGCTGGTGCGGGCCGGCGTCGCCTTCCCCGTAGGTGTAGGTACGGGTGACGTCCGGCGCCGAACCCACTCCGTGCCGGACCTGCTCGGAACGGTTGCCCGAGGCGTCGTAGGCGAACGACTGCCAGTACGGTGCCGGTCCGCCGATGGCCGAGGACGACGGGCCGGCGGAGCACGCGGCGTCAGGGGCACCCGTGCCCAGGGCGCCGTCCGAAGGCTTCGAGCTCGTCCATGCCTCGGTGAGGCGGCTCTGCCAGTCGTGCGTGAAGCACTGGACGTCCGCGGAACCGCCGTTCGGGGTGTCGGTGATCGACTGGACGTTGCCGGACTGGTCGTAGGAGTAGTGGGCGTCGTACGGAACGTCGGTTCCGGAGACGTAGACCTGCGAGCCCGTCAGACGGTCGGTGCCCCGTTCGTACGTGTAGGACAGGGTCGTGCGCTTGGAGTCTCCGCCTCGGGTGAGCTCCAGGCTCTGGAGCAGACTGGTGGGCGAGTAGCGCGCGGCGCCGACGTAGGAGCCCGTGCTGGTGGTGCGCAGCACCGTGGGACGCTGCAGTTCGTCGTACTCGTACAGCAGGGACTCCGACGGAAGCCCCGCTGCCTTGGGGAGGGTCGTCCCTGCGATCGTGCCGTCTTTGTTGTAGAGAGTCGTGAACTCGTAGGCACCCTGGAGCGCGTGGGGTGCTGCGGGGCCTACCGAGTACCTTTTTTCCACCGGCCGGTAGAAGTCGTCGACTCTCGTGGTGAGAGTGCTGGTGAGGACCTCGCCGTCCTGGTAACGGTAGGCGCCGAACAGCGTGTTCTTCTTCAGCCCGTCGTACAGGTTGAGCGTGAGCCGTTCACCTGTGCCGGGCTCACCCTCCCACGTGCCGAGTGTTCGTCCGATCTCGTCGTACTCCGTGGAGACCTTCACACCGCGGGCGTCGGTCGTGGCGACCGCACGGTCCATGGAGTCGTACGCGTAGGTCGTGCGTCCGGCGTCCGGGTCGTCGGACCAGATCTTGCGTCCGCGCTGGTCGTAGCCGTACGTCCACGAGTTGGCCGCCTGGTCGGTGACCTCGGTCAGCCGTCCCGCCGCGTCGTAGTCGTAGCGCATCGCCTCGTAGTCGGCGGACGTCCCGGACGGCTGCGGCTCCTCGCCCTTGTAGCGACGGATCTCCGTGGTGCGCCCCTGCGCGTCCGTGATCGTGGTGACGGGGGCCGTGCCGACGGGCGGGTCGACATGGGTCCTGTCGCCGCCGTAGGCGTAGGTCGTGCGCCACTTCTCGCTGCCCTCGACCTCGAGGATGTCGGCCGTCTTCCGCCCGGCCCCGTCGTACGCGGTGACGGTGGCGCTGTCGACACTGTCCACTTCGGGAAGGAAGAGCTGGTCCTGCGGGGCACCGGTCGCAGCATAGGTGGCGTGCGTCCTGCGGATCTCGCCGAGCCCGTTGTAATAGGTGTCGGCGACGAGACGGTCACCGTCCTCACCCTCGGTCTGCACCTGCCGCGGCCTGAGGAGACCGTCGTACAGCGTGTACTCCGTGCTGTAGGTGTTGAGGTCCTTTCCGAGCTTCTCCGTTTTGACGGCGGTGGGCTCGCCCTTGCGGATGAGGTAGGTGTATCTGATCGAGGGCGAGTGGGTGTCCTTGCCGCGCCCCTCCAGCCACACGCCGGTGAGCCGGCCCAGCGGGTCGTGGCCGAGTTCGGTGCGGTACCCGTTGGGGTCCACCTGTGCGGCGGGCTGCCCCCACGCGGGCTCGTACTCGGTGGAGGTCACCCAGCCGAGCGGATTCGTCTCGGTCTTCTTCGTCGCCAGTCCGTCGCTGTCGGTGTAGGCGATGGAGGTGGACTCACCGGCGGCGTCCGTGACCTTGAGCGGGCGCCCGAAGCGGTCGAAGTCCGCCGGTGCCGCCGAGGTCACCGTCTGATACGTCGGCGTGGACCCCTCGTAGAAGGCGAGGCGCCGCACCTTGGTGGTGTCGCCCTTCGTGGGGCCTTCACCGTGGGCCTTGCCGTCGTAGTGGGTGAGGGTGTCCGCAAGGACCTGCGTCTCGTGGTTGTACGGGTCGCCGCAGGAGACCGCGAGCTTCTCGACACGGGAGACCATCGAGAGGATGTGGGCGTCCGGGTTGTCGGCGTACGACGTTTTCGTGCAGGTGTTGTCGGAGGCGTCGCCGGTCTGCCCGTAGTCGTCCGTCTGTACCGGGCGTCCGGTCTTGTCGTCGTAGCGGGTGGTCGCCTTCGTGACCCGGCGCCCGCCACCCTCCAGAGGGGTGAAGGTGGTGGTCGTCTGCGGCGCGGTGTACCACGCCTTCTGCGTGCCCCAGCTCTCCGCGCGTTGCGCGGTGCGGTGGGTCCACACGGTGTTGATGGATTTGCGGACGAGGGCGTTCGCAGCGAATCCGCCGTTGTACGTGGCGGTCTCGAGTTCGTGGCCGGACAGGTGGTCGCTGTCCTGGTGCTTCGCCCCCTCGGAGTCCGTGACCTCGCCGCCCATGCCGCGGAGGAAGGTGTGCTCGGTCCGGGTGTTCTCCGGCGCGGCTGTGCCGTCGGACTTCGTCACCCGGACCTTCGCGTAACCCCGCCAGTCACTCTTCGTCCGGTACGCCGCGTCGGAGATGCCGTCGGGCTTGGGCTCCTTCCAGCCCGCGCCACCGACGTAGTCGTACTCGGTGACCATGCTGGGGGCGCCGCCGGAGAGGTCGTCCTCGACCGTCTTGCGGACGACGTACTTGTGGAACCAGTCAGTGATCGGGTCCTCGGCACCCGGCGGGTTCCACTTCACGGGGAAGCAGCGCTCGGTGGACGAATCGGGGGCAGGCAGATCATCGGAGGCGCAATCGGCGGCCTCGTAGACGATGTCGAGGAGGCCACCGGTGTCGTTGTCCACTCCGGACAGCCGGTGGCGGTGCATGGCCTGGATGTCGTCCCCCGGCACATCCACGCGGTTGGGCAGTTGCTCCCCGAGGAGTTCCACCGACGGCATGGTGGCCGTGCCGCCCACGTGACCGGTGTGGTCGATGTTCTTGAGCCACAGCGACTTGGACGAGTCGCCGTTGTCGGTGAAGATGTGCCGCAGCTTCCACGACTCGACGTCGGAGTAGTCACTGCCGGAACGGATCTGCGTCGTGATCTTCGACAGCTTCTTGCGCGTCCAGAAGGTGGGCGAGTTCTGCCCCTCGCACTTGGTGGCCGCCTTGCAGTGGCGGTCCCACGGAACGTCCGGCCACCGGGACGCCGTGGCATCGGTGAGATCGCCGGGCTCGCACTCGGAGGATTCTCCGATGCAGCGCTCGGTCACGTCGAGCACCACACGCGCCGCGGCAGGCTGCTCGTAGACCTCGTTGTGGCGCTGCCCGTACTCGATGCGGGCGAGGTATCCGCCGCGGGTGTAAGGCTTGCCGTCCTCCTCCGTCCTGAGGCCCTGCGTGTAGTGATTCGTCTCCTTGTCGTAGAAGAACGACATCACGTTGCCGTGGGTGTCCTTGACGTAGTCCAGGTTCCAGCGCCACGCCTGCCGGCAGTGTGCGTCGGCGAGGGTCGCGTCGTAGCAGGGTTCTCCGGTGTCGTCGCCGTACACGGGAACGGTCCAGGTGGACTCGGTCTGTTCGTCGCCGCTCGACCAGCCGGGAAGGTTGTCCAGGCCGAAGTAGTACTCCGTGCCGTCAGCGGACGTCAGGACCCAGTACTCACCGTTGTCGTCGCCGTTGGGAGCGCCGGTCTTCTTCTCGACTCTGGTGTTGTCGTCCGCGCTGACGCGCCACTGTCCCGTGTCGTCGTCCTTGACGAGGCGACCCGCGGTACCTCCTGCGATCTGCACGGTGGCGTTGTCGTACGCCCAGCACAGGTCGCCGTTGGTCTCCTTGTGGCCGTCCTTGGCACAACCCTTGTAGCGGCGTTCGATGAACCCCGGTTCGTAGGAGAAGCCGAGGCCCACCCAGGAGCCCTGGTTGTTCGTCACCGCCGTCTGGCCGTCGATGGACTGGGATCCGTATCCCAGGCCGATAGCCGGCGAAAGCCCGCCCGGCACGGGTGGGGTGCGCAGCGGGTAGGACCAGTTGAAGGCTCCGGAGGAGTTGGAGACGCTCCACTGCGCCGAGGGCTGGAGCGGCGTCGCACCGTAGCTCCCCTGGTCGGACCCCTCGCCGGCGAGGGCTGCCACCAGGGGTGCCGCACCGTCGGATCCGTCACCGGCCGCTTCGACACGCGCCGTCAGCCGCTGCTGGGCGGTGTCGTTGACGCTGCCGAGTTCCTCTGCCTCTCGGCATTCGGGCTTCTGCGGGCTGTCCACCAGGCAGGCCGGGTACTGCACCAGGCGCAGGCGGGCTCCGTAGTCACCGCCATAGGCTTCGGCGAAGCCGGAATAGTCGAGCGAGATGTCCACAGGAGCCGCGCGTTTCGCGCCGTCACTGCGGCGGACGTCCAGCAGGACGCCGTCCACTCCGGCCTTCAGCGTCTTCTTGCGGCTGAGCACCGTGACATCCACCGCGGCGGGAGAGGCCGCCCCTGAGCGCGAAGCCTGGCTGGGGCCGGCGAGCCTCAGCGGGCCGCCCTTCCCCTTGTCCGACTTGCTGACCGGGCGCAGGGTCTCGGTACCCGCCTCAGGCCAGACGACGCGCGGCGGCGCCTTGACCTTGGCCTTCAGGACCGGATTGGCCGGATGAGGCTGGTTTCGCGCCGGCTTGCCGGGGACCGGATCGTCGAGGTCCTGGATCTCGGGCTTCGGCGGTCCCGATGCGGCAGCCTGCGGCACGAAACCGGGCAGCAGGCCGACCGACAGGGCGAGCCCGAGCCCGACGATCGTGTGTCGGCGGAAGCGGTGGGTGTTCCGGATGGTGCGGGACCTGAGCCAGGCAGGTCTGGCCACGATTCTCTCCATCATGTTCGTGGGGGTGAGCCTGAAGGGTGAGACTTCTCCGACGCAGTCGGCGGGTAGCGCCTACGTCACCTCGGTGCCGAGGTTCTCCCCGGACTGCAGCATCGAGACGGCAGCGGCCAAGTGCTGGTCGAACGCCCCTTCGAAGACCCGTACTTCGTCGAGGGCTCCCGAGAAGTGCTCGGTTCCCGTCGGCCCTACCCCCGCGCGTCCGATGTGGAGGGCCGCGGCCGAGAAGTCCCAGTCATAGCGCCAATCGCTGACTTCAGCGGCGAGCTCACCGTTGACGTACAGCTGTACGCGCGCGAAGAGGGCGTCGTGAACGAGTGCGAGGTGATCGCCCGCTTCCACTGCGCTGGGCTCGGATCCGGTCGCCGGTACCGAGGCGCTCGGTGCCCCAGCCGTGTCGCTTTCCGTGACTTCGAGTTCCCAGATCGCACGGTCCGCGTCGTAGCGGACCAGGGCGGCTGCCCGGCTGCTGCCGGGGAGTGCCAGCACCGTCTGGTCCTCTGTCGCATCGGGAGAGGTCAGACGCGCTCGTGCCGTGATCGTGAAACTGGCCTTGCTCGCCAGGAGCCCAGGTCCCCGGCTGACGTAACCGTCCGCCCCGGACAGGTCCAGGTGGCCATCGCCCCAGAGCGGCTGGGCCACCGGTTGGCAAGTGGGGTCGGTTCCCGGGTCGCAGGTTTCATCAGGAAGGTACACCGACGCGTCACCGTGCAGGTCGAGGCCGGTGCCGCCGCCGAGTTCGGGGATCACCGTGTCCGCCGCCTGGTCCATGTTCCAGTAGGCCAGCTGCCCCGGGGGCAGGCCGCCGAGGCCGGCCGTCTCGGCCTCGGTCAGGACCCGGTCGAAGACGGCGACGTCCGCGACGGTGCCCTTGAGGTGGTCGGTGTACCCGCGGGGTTCGAGCGCCCGGCCGATCTGCAGATCGCCGGTGGCGTTCCAGGTGGTGGCCCGCTCCTGGATGTCGCCCTCGACGAGATGACCGTTGACGTACATCCGCATGCTGCCCGGGTCTGCGCCGTCGTCCCGGTCGTAGACGCCGACCAGGTGCGTCCACTCGCCGGCCACCGGGCGAGGCCCGAGAACCTCCCAGGAGATCATGGTGCCGATCTCGAGGTCGGGTGCCAGGAAGGACCAGCGGCCGGAGTCGCCGTCGAAGCCGAGGGTGAAGCCCGAGTAGGCAGACCCGTCCTGGCTGACCAGCGCCATGGAGGACGTGGGCACTTCGGGCAGCTTGACCCAGGCGCCGACGCTGAAGGTCTGGTCCGTGTCGACCAGGTGCTGGCCGGTGTCCAGGTATCCCTCAGCGGTTCCGTCCAGTCGGGCAGCCGTACGCACGCTGCCGTGCGGGCCGTCCACGCCGAACGTCACTCCGGTCCCGGCTTCCGCCGGCTCGGCACCGTCCTCCCCCGCAGCCTGGGTGGAGCCTTCAGCGTCGGCGAGGGCCCACGAACCCACCGGGGGGCGCCCCGCATCGACGAGGAAGGTGTGGGCGTTCGGCGTCTGGCGGGTGTTACCGGCGGTGTCCACCGCCTGCACGATCAGGTGGTAGGCGGCGTCCGTCCGCGGCATCCAGCGGACGGTGGCCGGGCGGCCGGGCTCCGGCGGTGTCGCCGTCTTCCAGGACTCACCCGTGAACTGGTAGCGGTACGAGGCGATGTCTGTGCCCGGCGTGTGGAACGAGAAGGTGCCGTAGTCGCCCACCCCGCGATGCCAGGTGTCGTCGTCGGGGTACTCGGTCGAAGTGACCGCCGGCGCCTCGGGGGCCGTTGCGTCGTAGAGGAACTGGCAGCGGGTGGCGCTGCCGGCATGACTCCACGGTCCCCACGCGTTCTTGTCCCCGCCTCGCACCCACCAGCCGATGACCACGTTCTCGGGGATGGTGAAGCTGCCAGTGCCGTCGCCCGGTATGTCGTCTCCGACGGTCCAGCGGAAGCGCTCGTAGCCGCTGTGGGGGCGGTCGGAGGAGGAGTTCGACTGCTTGTAGTCGGTGGTGACCGTGTGGCTCTCCTCGGTGCCGTCCGTGTTCGTCCAGAAGACTTCGAACTGTGCGCGCAGTTGCTCCGTGCTGCCGCCCGCGTCCCCGTGGTCGGGGTCCCACACGACCGCGCTCAGGGTCGGCACCTCGTCGGCGTAGTGCTCCTCGGCCTCGCCGTAGGTGCATTCGCCGCCCGGCGACATGGTCAGCTCCGACATCTTGGGCTGGTAGGGCGGCCGGTTGTACTCCACCTCCAGTGCGGCGTTGTTGCAGAAGCGCTTCCAGGAGGCGTACGAGCCCTCGGAGGACGCCCGTAGCCCGAACGTGGTGCGGTCCCACCCCTTGGAGGCCGCCGTGCGGATCGTTCCCGTCACGCCGAAGCGGACGTTCTGGTTCTTCGACGTGCAGGAACCGGTCGTGTTCGTCGGTTCCTTCGTCGTGAGGTAGTCTTTGCTGGAGGGCTGGTTCGACCAGTTGGTGCGCGAACTGATCGCGCTGCCGCCCGAGCTGTTCACGCGGTGCAACTGCACGCCCCGAGCGGTGGAGTTGTAGGTGTGCACGAGGGTGATCGTGAACTCCGCCTTGACGATGTTCTTGCCCTCGAGCGCGCCCGTCGGGAGGGCGTAAAACTGGCGCTGCACGTCGTTACTGCTCGCGCACCGGGCGGACACGTCGGCCGGACAACGCCCCAGCCCTTTGCCGGGCAGCCCCTCGGACTCGTCGTTCGAGAACTTCCAGCCCTCCAGCCCGGAGTGATGGGAGGAGACCCAGGTCCAGCCTGTCCGCGTGTACGTCTTGTTGACCGGGTCGATCACCACGGGATAGGTGGTGTCCGGGCCCTTGAGCAGGTCGGCGTCCGGCGTCAGGGTCAGCTTTCCGTCGGCGAGATCCAGATCGACGTCGCCGACGTTGGACCCCTCTCCCGGCCCGTTGACGGCGGCTGCGGCCGCCGACTTGCGCGCTGCGGGTTGTGCGGCACCGGACGAGTCCCACATGACCGGCTGCGGGGCTTCGAACACCTTTCCGCCGACAGACGCGTCCGTGGCGGCCAGACCTCCGCTCGCGTCGATGCCGAGGTCGAGCCCTTCGGTCGTCACCCCGAGGTCTATGGAAGCCAGCTGCGGGTTGGACGCCGCTTCCGCCGACTTGACGACCAGCACGTGCGAGAAACCGTCGCTCTCCGCCGTGACGACGAGATCGACGCCGTCGAATACCGCCGGGTAGGTCGCCGTCGCCCCCCTCCACGACGGGGGCGGGAAGCTCGGCCGGCCACTCGTAGGACAGCACCTTGCCGTTCTTCGCAAGAGTGGCGAAGGTCTGGTCCCCGCCGCCGGAGAAGGACATGTCGGCGAGCGTCGCCTCCGGCGTGAGGCGGCCGTTCGGTCGTTCCCGCAGTGCGGGGTCGACAGACTTCCAGGCCCCGTCCTGACGGACGCGGATCGGCCGTACGTACTCCTTGAGGGTGAACGTGCCGTTCGGGTTCGCGTAGGTCTCGCTGCGCGGCCCTCGCAGGGACAGCACCTCTACCGGTTCCTCGCTGCGTGCGGCGGCCGCCCGGGCGATTGCCTCGGTCGGGGCGGTGGAGGCTTCCCCGTCCTTTCCGGTCTGCGCGGCGCGGCCGGCATCCGGGCTGTGGTGCGCGGCGGCCGTCGACGTGCCGGTCAGCCCGGCGGCAAGCAGCGCGGTGAGCGTCCCGATCGTCACCGCGCGAAGGCACGGGCGGGTCCTGCGGGTCATCGGATCACCCAGCCGAAGGCCGCGCCCTCGTCCGGAGCACCGCCTGCTCCAGGACGGTAGGTCGCGACACCGCCGGATCCGGCGGCCACGGCCTCCCAGGGCAGCCCGTAGACCACTCCGTGGGGCGCCTCGTCACCCCTGCTGTAGGGGATGCCGACGTACAGACTCCCGGCGTCGGCGTGCAGGCCCCAGCCGGTGCGCTCACGCGCGCCGGCCACTCCGGGCAGCAGACCGTCGCCGCGCGTCAGGACACGGTCGCCCTGCCCCGGGTCGCCCAAACCCGGCATGACGTGCACGGCTCCCGCCATCTCGGCGGGCCCTACCTCCTGGTGCGGGACGCCCACGGCCAGCTTGACGGTCGAGGAGGAACCGACCGCGCCAGGGGCGGTGTTGGCCAGCGCAACGGAGTGGCCGAAGAAGTCGCCGACGACCGGATCCCCTTCCACCCCCGGCGAGAAGCGGTCGACGAGTCCCTTTTCGGTGACCGCGGCAGAAGGCTGAATGCGGATGACGGTCACGGCTCCGGCGTCGGCGACCGTACCGACGTCCTCACCCGGCGTTCCGACCGCGAGCAGCGCGTCGGTCTCGGAAGCAGCGCCCTCGGGCCGGTAGGGCAGCATGGAGAGGGCGGTGCCGAAGCGGTCCTGGCCTTCGGCGGTTCCCGAGGTCAGCGCCGGATGGTCCTCGGACACACCCGTCATCGCGACCGGCGTACGACCGTCGACCTCCTGACCGAAGACCGCGACGCTTCCGGCGAAGGACTCGTTACCGAGTGCCTCTCCGGGCGATCCGGCAGCGAAGTAGTCGGGTGTCGCGGCGAGCGAGGCGCCGAAGCGGTCGTTGGCCTCGGCGACCCCCGGCACGCCGGGATCGTCCTGATTCGCGGTCGCACTGGTGCCGCCCAGCACGTAGTGGATGCATCCGGCGTCGTCGAGCGCGCCCACGGCCTCGCCGGGGACACCGACCGTCAGGAACGGCTCGCCCGCATCGGTTTCACCGGCCGCCAGCGCGTACCCGAAGAGGTCGCCGGCCTCGGTGGACACCCAGGAGGCGAGGCTCTTCTGCGTGTAGGTCTCCACGGCCGAGTCGGCGCTGAATCCCGACGGCGAGCCGTGCACGATGTAGATCGCCCCGGCATCGGGAAGGGCTGCTCCGTCTTTGGTGACGTCCTCGTAGGGCACTCCGACGACCAGGTCGGAGCACCCGTCCTGGTCTGCGTCGTAGGTGGCGATGGCGTGGCCGTACCCGTCATTCGCTTCCGGTGCCGCCCGATCGTTCGTCAGTTCCTGGCTGATCTCGGCGACGCCCTTGCCGCCGCCGAAGAAGACGCGCACCAGCCCGGCTTTCGACTCGCCGTCGACCGTCGCCTCCGGATCGCCGACTGCCAGGTCGCGCAGTCCGTCACCGTTGAAGTCCGACTCGGTCCCCCCTTCACAACCCGCCTGTGGCGCGCCCGTCGCGCTGCCTGTAGCGGCCGGGGTCGCCAACAGCCCCGCGAACAGAACCGCTCCCACTGCGATCGACCGTCTCAGGATTCCCCGGAACCCACTGCCTGCAGCCATGCCCCCACCCTCTGTACGCGAACACTCGACCGCCGATCTTCACCGAAGCACCACAGATATGCCAGTGATATCAGTCCGACAAGTCAGACTTCAGGTGTCACGAATCGGTAAACGCCGAATGGTTGCACACGGAGCGGCTTGACCTGGCGTGAGGTGCGTCACCGCTGGTCGTCGTAGAGGGCGTCGATGTCGGGGGCGAAGTCGTGGGTGATGGCGGCGCGGCGGAGTTTGAGGGAGGGGGTGAGGTGGCCGGAGTCCTCGGTGAAGGACGTGGGGAGGACGGTGAAGGCGCGGATGGACTCGGCCTGGGAGACGAGGCGGTTGGCGTCGTCGACCGCCTGCTGGAGGTTGCGGCGCAGGTGCTCGTCGTGGACGAGTTCGGCGCGGGAGAGGTGCCGCTTGTGGTGCATGTGCTGCCAGTGGGCGAGCCCTTCGGGCTCGAGGGTGATCAGTGCGGTGAGGTGGGGCCGGTTGTCGCCGACGACGAGGCACTGGTCGACGAGGGGGTGGGCGCGGATCCAGTCCTCCAGGGGGGCGGGGGCGATGTTCTTGCCGCTGGAGGTGATGAGCAGGTCCTTCTTGCGGCCGGTGATGCGGAGGTAGCCCTGGTCGTCGAGGGCGCCGAGGTCGCCGGTGGGCAGCCAGCCGTCGGCGTAGACGGCGGGGATGACGGCCTGGGCGGACGCGTCCCAGTAGCCGGCGAAGACCTGGTCGCCGCGCAGCAGCACCTCGCCGTCGTCGGCGATGCGGACGGTGGTGCCGGGCACGGGCCAGCCCACGGTGCCCAGGCGTGGGCGGAGCGGCGGGGTGACGGTGACGGCGGCGGTGGTCTCGGTGAGGCCGTAGCCCTCGTAGACCTCGATGCCCGCGCCCGCGAAGAACGCGCAGAGGCGTTCGCCGAGGGGGGAGCCGCCGCAGATGACGTGGCGGACGTGGCCGCCGAGGGCGTCGCGGATGCGGCGGTAGACCAGCGGGTCGTAGAGGCCGCGGGCCGCGCGGACCAGGAAGCCCGGGCCGGGGCCGCTGCCGTGGCGGTCGGCCCAGGAGGCGCCGCCCCACGCCACGGCGACGCGTGAGGCACGGTCGAAGGAGGAGCCGCGGCGCATCTTCTCGGCCGTGGCGCGGGCGCTGTTGTGGACCTTCTCCAGCACGTAGGGGATGGCGAGGAGGAAGGACGGCTTGAAGCCGGCGAAGTCGGCGAGGAGTTCGTCGGTCTGGATGCTGGGCGCGTGGCCGAGGCGGACGCGGGCGCGGAGGCAGCCGACGGCGACCATGCGGCCGAAGACGTGCGCCAGGGGGAGGAAGAGCACGGTCGACGGGGGGTGGCGGTTCAGGGACGTGAAGACGGGGTGCAGCAGTTCGACGCAGTTGTCGACCTCGGCGAAGAAGTTGCCGTGGGTGAGGACGCAGCCCTTGGGGCGCCCGGTGGTTCCGGAGGTGTGGATGACGGTGGCGACGGTCTGCGGGCCGAGGCGGGCGCGGCGGGTGGTGACGTGTTCGTCGGGCACGTCGCGTCCGGCGGCGACGAGTTGGGGAACCGCACCGGCGTCGATCTGCCAGAGGTGGTCGAGGTCGGGCAGGCCGCCGCGGACGGAGGTGACGAGGCGGGCGTGGTCGACGTTCTCGACGGCGCAGGCGCGCACGCCCGCGTCCTGGAGGACGACGCGGGCCTGTGCGGGGGAGGAGGTGGGGTAGACGGGGACGGTGATCAGGCCGGCGGCCCAGCCGGCGAAGTCCAGCAGGGTCCACTCGTAGGTGGTGCGGGCCATGATGGCGAACCGGTCGCCGACCTCCAGGCCGTGGGCGACGAGCCCCTTGGCGACGGCGTGCACCTCGTCGGCGAACTGCCGTGCGGTGACGTCCGTCCAGGTGCCGTCCGGCTGTTCGCGGGCGAGGACGACGGCGTCGGGGTCCTCCGCGGCGTTGTGGAAGGGCAGGTCGGCGAGCGACCCGCGCGTGAGCGGCGGGACGAGCGGGGGGACGTGCGCCTCACGGACCACGCCGTCGACGGTCTCGGTGGTGGGTTCGACGAGCGGCGGCGGTGCGGGGCGTCCGGCCGGGGGGATCTGCTGCGGCATCTCGCGGCTCCTGGGGTCCGGGCGTGCTGCGGTCACACGTGGAGGGCTGCCGGTACGGGCGGCGGTGCGGGGTCGGGCCGCCCGGGCCGCCCCTGGGGGGCGGCCCGGGTGTGTACGCGAAGAGGTTCAGGCGCGTTCGAGAACGGCGGTGACGCCCTGGCCGCCGGCCGCGCAGATCGAGATCAGGCCGCGGGTGCCGGGCTCGGCGCCCCGTTCGGCGAGCAGCTTGGCGAGGGTGGCGACGATGCGGGCGCCGGTGGCGGCGAACGGGTGGCCGGTGGCGAGCGAGGAGCCGGCGACGTTGAGGCGGTCCCGGTCGACGGGGGCCAGGCCCTGCTTCTCCCAGGCGGCGAGGGTGGCGAGCACCTGGGAGGCGAACGCCTCGTGGATCTCGACGAGTGCGAAGTCGCCGGTGTCCAGGCCGAGTCGGCGCAGCATGCGCGGCACAGCGAACGCGGGGGCCATCAGCAGGCCCTCGCCGACCTCTTCGGTGAAGTCGACGGCGCCGGTCTCGTAGGCGGTGAGGTAGGCGAGCGGCCGGAGGCCGCGGTCCTCGGCCCACCCCTCGGAGGCGAGCAGCACGGTGGCGGCGCCGTCGGTGAGGGGCGTGGAGTTGCCGGCGGTCATGGTGGCGCCGTCGGGGCCGCCGACGGCTTCGGAGAGACCGAAGACCGGGGCGAGTTCGGCGAGTTTGTGCGGGGAGGTGCCGGGCCGCAGGTTCTGGTCGCGGGCCAGGCCCTGGTAGGGCACGACGAGGTCGTGCAGGAAGCCGTCGTCGTAGGCGGTGGCGAGGCGGTGGTGGCTGCGGGCGGCGAGTTCGTCCTGGGCCTCGCGGCTGATGCCCCATTCGCGGGCGGTGCGGGCGGCGTGGTCGCCCATGGAGAGGCCGGTGCGGGGTTCGGCGTTGCGGGGGATCTCGGGCACCAGGTGGCCCGGGCGTATGCGGGCGAGTTCCTTGAGCCGGTCGGGCAGGGTCTTGGCGCGGCGGGTGGCGAGCAGGATGCGGCGGAGCCGGTCGTTGACGCCGAGCGGGGCGTCGCTGGCGGTGTCGGCGCCGCCCGCCACGCCCACGTCGATCTGGCCGAGGGCGATCTTGTTGGCGACGGCCATGACGGCCTGCATGCCGGTGCCGCACGCCTGCTGGACGTCGTACGCCGGGGTGCGCGGGTCGAGTCCGGAGCCGAGCACGGTCTCGCGGGCGAGGTTGAAGTCGCGGCTGTGCTTGAGCACGGCCCCGGCGACAAACTCACCGATCAGCTCGTCGTGCAGGGAGAAGCGCTCGACGAGTCCGCCGAGCGCGGCGGTGAGCATGTCCTGGTTCGAGCAGGTGGCGTACGGGCCGTCGGAGCGGGCAAACGGGATGCGGCTGCCGCCGACGACCGCCACCCGGCGGACCGAGGAACTGATGAGGCCGCTGGAACTCATACTCGACCAAACTCCTGACCATTGAGTAACCTTACTCCAAAGTAAATTCACGCGGAGGCGAGGAGAAGCGGAATGGCGGACCGTTACCTGCAGTGGACCCGTTCCGGCCCCGGCCGCTTCCTCTCCCGTCGCCTCGGCCTCCCCCGGCCCGCGCCGCTGCACCGCTGGTCGGAGCGGCGGCCGGTGCTCGAGGGCGGCCCGCTGCTGCACCTCACCGCCGGACGCACGGCGTGCGACGGGACGGAACTGGCAGCGGCGCTCGGCGGATGCGGACTCGAGGTGCGTACCGGAACGGGTGCCGAGGCCGGCACCCCCTCCGGCGTGGAGCCGCGAACCGGAGCCGGTGGGGGCGACCGGTTCTCCGCCGTCGTCCTGGACGCTACGGGTATCCGCGCGGTTGCGGAACTCCGGGAGGTGTACCGGGCGCTCCACCCGGTCGCCCGGCGCATCGCCGACGGCGGCCGCGTCGTCGTCCTGGGCGCCGCTGTGGACCCCGCCGACCACCACCAGGCCGCCGCACAGCAGGCGCTGGAGGGGTTCGTACGGTCCCTGGGCAAGGAGGTCGGGGGCGGCCGTACGGCGCAGCTCCTGCGCCTCGCGCCGGGGGCGTCGGCGGCGGGCGCCGCGTCCACGCTGCGCTTCCTGCTCTCCCCGAAGTCGGCGTACGTCAGCGGCCAGGTGGTGGAGGTCGCGGCCGGGCTCCCCGGGACCGCTCCCGGCGACCCAGGGCGTCCGCTGGCCGGCCGTACGGCGCTGGTGACCGGAGCGGGACGCGGCATCGGGGAGGCGGTGGCCGCCACCCTGGCCCGGGACGGCGCGCACGTGCTGTGCCTCGACGTTCCACAGGCCGAACAGGATCTGGCCGCCGTCGCCGAACGTCTGGGCGGCACACCGCTTCCCCTCGACATCACCGCCGAGGACGCGGGCGCCCGCATCGAGGAGTCCCTGCCTCCCGGCGGCCTGGACGTGCTGGTGCACAACGCGGGCATCACGCGCGACCACCGCCTCGCCAACATGGCCGCCGACCGCTGGGACGCCGTCCTGGAGGTCAACCTGGCCAGCGTGCTGCGCACCACCGACCACCTGCTGCAGGCGAAGGCCCTGCCCGACGGCGGCCGGATCGTTGCCACCGCGTCCATCGCGGGCCTCGCCGGGAACGCCGGGCAGACCAACTACGCGGCGAGCAAGGCGGGCATCGTCGGGCTGGTCCGCACCCTCGCGCCGACCGCCGCCGAACGGCACGGCGTCACGGTGAACGCCGTCGCGCCCGGCTTCATCGAGACGCGGATGACGGCCGCCGTGCCACTCCTGATCCGGGAGGCCGGGCGGCGGATGAACTCCCTGGCGCAGGGCGGCCTTCCGGACGACGTCGCGGAGACCACCGCCTGGCTCGCCCACCCGGAGTCCGGCGCGGTCAACGGACAGGTCGTCCGGGTCTGCGGCCAGAGTCTGCTGGGGGCATGACGATGGCGCTGACCCCCACCCTGCTCCGGGGCGCGCTCGGGTCGCTGCGCAAGCGACCGCCGTACGAAGGCGCTGCGCTGCCCGCCCGCGTCCTGACGGCGCCCTCGGTGCGAATCGACGTCCGGCACGTGGCCGCGTACGCCGAGGTGTGCGGCTTCCCGCCCACCGGCGGCACCGGGCCGCTGCCGCCCACCTACCCGCACCTGCTCGGGTTCCCGCTGGCGATGCGGCTGCTGGCCGGCGCCGACTTCCCGTTCCCGGTGCTCGGGCTGGTCCACACCGGCATCGAGGTCGCCCAGCGGCGGGCGCTGCGGCCGGACGACCGGCCGGAGATCCGCGTGCACACCGAGGGTCTCGCGCCGCACCGACGCGGCACCGCCTTCCGCGTCGTCACCTCGGCGCGGCTGGACGGCGCGGAGGTCTGGTTCTCGCGCAGCACCTATCTGTGCCGGCACCGGCGACCGGACGCCGCGCCGGGGACGGGCGGGGCGGCCCGCACGGACCGCACGGACACGGCCGACCGCACGGACCGGGCCGGGGACACCGCACCACTGCCGGTGCGCGCCGAGTGGCGCCTGCCCGGCGACCTGGGACGGCGCTACGGCGCCGTCTCCGGCGACCGCAACCCCATCCACCTGCACCCGCTCACCGCGCGGGCGTTCGGCTTCCCGCGCGCGCTCGCCCACGGCATGTGGACGTTCGCCCGCTGCCTCGCCGAGACGTCCGGAACGGGCGCAGGCACGGGCACGGGCGCGACCACCGGCACCGGTCACCGGGAACGCCTCACGGCGCACGCACGCTTCGCCGCGCCCGTGCTGCTGCCTGGCGAGGTGGTGCTGCTCGCCGGGGACGGAGCGGAGGGCCCCTTCGCACTGCGGGACAGCCGGGACCGTGCCCGGCTGCACGTCAGCGGGAAGGTGTCCAGCGGGCCCCCTTCATGAGGCCCTCCAGACCCGCCCAGCAGAAGTTCATCAGAGTCGCGGCGGTCTCCTTCGCCGACGGACGGTCCTCCTCACGGGAGTTGGCCCAGACGGCGAGGGACTCGGCGGAGCCGACCAGCGCGTGGGCCAGCCCGGACACCTCGCGGTCCATCAGGCCCTCGTCGCAGCCAGCGTCCTGAGCCACCCGGCCCAGCAGAGCGGTCACCAGTGCGACGATCTCGGCCCGCATCCCGGCGACCACACCGGCGAAGGTCTCCCCCTCCCCCGGCGCCTGCTGGTGCAGCACCGTCCACCCGTCCGGGTGTGCCGCGGTGTGCGCGAAGAACGCGCAGAGCCCGTTCCACAGCTGCTGGTCGGGCGGGAGGGTCTGGTCCCGCGTGCCGTCGAGCACCGCCTTGGTCAGTGCGGCGGCCTCCCGGTCGATGCACGCGGTGAAGAGGTCGTCCTTCGACTTCAGGTACTGGTACACCAACGGCTTGGAGACCCCCGCCGCCTCGGCGATGTCGTCCATCGACGCCGCCCGGTACCCGTGCCGCCCGAAGGCCCCCACCGCGGCATCGAGCATCTGCTGCTCGCGCACCGCGCGCGGAACCCGCTTGCCGTTCTTCGTCCCCACCTTTTCGCCCTTCGCGTCGCCCCCCGCCCCTGAGCGCCGTTCCGTCCCGCTCACCATACGCCGCTGCTCCCCCGGATCTCCCTGGTCCGGAGGAGCAGCAACGGCGCTGCGCGCCGCGGGCGTTGTGCGGGAACGGGCGCGGGAACGGGCGCGGGTGTCAGGCGGGAACGGGTGTGCGGGCGTCGTCCTCCGCGTCGTCCTCCGCGTCGTCCTCGGCTCCGGTCCTCCCCTCCGCGCCGGCCGGGCCGGTCCCGTCACGGTCCAGGTCCTCGATGCTGAAGCTCTTCGCGCTGTGGAAGGCGTCCAGGTCGAGGATCTTCTCGCGGGCCGCGACCAGCACCGGCACCAGCGCCTGCCCGGCCACGTTGGTGGCGGTGCGCATCATGTCCAGGATCGGGTCGATGGCGAGCAGGAGGCCGACACCGGCCAGCGGCAGGCCCAGCGTGGAGAGGGTCAGGGTCAGCATCACCGTGGCGCCGGTCAGGCCGGCGGTGGCGGCGGAGCCGATGACCGAGACGAACGCGATCAGCAGGTAGTCGCCGACGCCGAGGTCCACGCCGAAGATCTGCGCGACGAAGATGGCCGCGAGGGCGGGGTAGACGGAGGCGCAGCCGTCCATCTTGGTGGTGGCGCCGAACGGCACCGCGAAGGAGGTGTATTCCTTCGGCACGCCCAGCCGTTCGGTGACCTTCTGCGTCAGGGGCATGGTGCCGACGGAGGAGCGGGAGACGAACGCCAGCTGGAGGGCGGGCCAGGCGCCGCGGAAGAACTGCACCGGGCTCACCCGGGCGACGGTGGCCAGCAGCAGCGGGTACACGCCGAAGACGACGAGCGCGCAGCCGATGTACACGTCGGCGGTGAAGGTGGCGTACTGGCCGATGAGACCCCAGCCGTAGTCCTTGATGGCGGTGCCGATGAGGCCCAGCGAGCCGAGCGGGGCCAGCCGGATGACCCACCACAGGGCCTTCTGCAGCAGGGAGAGCACCGACTCGCTCAGTTCCAGCAGGGGTTCGGCCTTCGGGCCGAGCTTCAGCGCCGCCACGCCGACCACGGCGGCCATGAAGACGATCTGGAGGACGTTGAGTTCGGTGAACGGTGTGACGACGTCGGTCGGGACGATGCCGGTGAGGAAGTCCAGCCAGGACCCGGCGGAGTCCGGCTCGGCGCCGTCCCGCGTGGTGAGGCCGGTGCCGGCGCCCGGGTTCGCCAGCAGGCCGATGGTCAGACCGATGGCCACGGCGATCAGCGAGGTCACCATGAACCACAGCAGGGTGCGGCCGGCCAGCCGCGCGGCGTTGGACACCTTCCGCAGGTTGGTGATGGAGATCACGATCGCGAAGAAGACCAGCGGGGCGACGGCCAGCTTCAGGAGCTGCACGAACGTTTCACCGGTCTTGGTGAGGGCGGTGCCGAGCCAGCCGACGTCGGCGCTGCGGGCCAGCCAGCCGAGCAGCACGCCGAGCACCAGACCGGCCAGGATCTGAGCCCAGAACGGAACGCGAGGTATGCGGAATAGCTGCTGCTTCGACGCAGAGAGCTTCGCATCAGAGGACACGGACACACTCCGAGGAGGAAAGAAAGGGAACGGGGAATGCGTGCGGGCATGCGGGAGCCGCGCACGCGGCGGCGCGGGAGCGCCTGCGGGAGGGGAGGGTGCCGGAGTGGGTCCGGCCGCCGGTCAGGCCTTGCGACAGGTCGCGGAGAGGCAGCGGCAGAGATCGACGTGCAGCCGCGCGACCAGCATCGTCGTGGTCGCGTTCGTGAACGGGGCTGCGGTCGTCATGGCCCTCACGCTAACACCGGGCCTTATACGGCCCCAAAGTCCGGCTTCTGGATCGACGGTCACGCCGATGCACAACACCCCACCGGGGACGGCGATTCCCGGCGGGGCGTGCGGAACGGGTGTGACGAACGCGACGTCGCCACCGGTGTGCGAAGCGGACGTGCGGGGCGGGCGGGTCAGGCCGCGTCGTCCTCCATCGAACGGTTCGCGGACAGCTTCGCCTTCGCGCGGTCGACGCCGCCCGCGATCTGCTCCGCCATCGCGTCCCGCTGCCGGCGCAGCAGGATGTAGCTCAGCGGCGCGGACAGCACCAGTGCCAGCAGCAGGATCCAGAGCGGGTTGGACCTGCCGATGCCCTCGGGCAGCACCCCGCTGTACGCCAGCACGGCGGCGAGCACGAGACAGCCGAGGAAGATGCCCAACCGCAGGGTGGTGTAGCGGAGCGTGGCGTGCGAGGTGCTGCTCACGGTCGTTTCTTCCTTCTTCGGGATCAGGTGAGGGTCAGCCACATGGTGACCTCGTCGCGGTACTCGTCGCCCGCGACCTTGAAGGCGCCGGGCGCCCGCCCGGCCTCCTGGGACGACAGGGACACGCCGCCGACGATATCCGGCCGCGCGGCACGGGCCCCGCGCCGGGGTCGGGCCGCGGGGCGCCGGCCGGGCGCCGGCGCCCGCGCCCTCGGCTCACAGGCGCATGGGCTGCGGCGTTTCGCGCCGCTGGGCGTCCGGGCCCGGGTACTCGCGGATGACCTCGTAGCGGGTGTTCCGCTCGACCGGCCGGAATCCCGCGTCGCGGATCAGCTCCAGCAGGTCCTCGCGGGTGAGCTTGTCGGGGGTGCCGAAGTCGTCCGCGTCGTGCGTGATCTTGTATTCGACGACGGACCCGTCCATGTCGTCGGCGCCGTGCTGCAGCGCGAGCTGCGCGGTCTGCACGCCGTGCATGACCCAGAAGACCTTCACGTGCGGCACGTTGTCGAAGAGCAGGCGGGAGACCGCGAAGGTGCGCAGCGCCTCCGCGCCGGTGGCCATCGTCGTGCGGGCCTGGAGCCGGTTGCGGACCTTGCCGTCCTGCATGTCGACGAAGTCGTGCTGGTAGCGCAGCGGAATGAAGACCTGGAAGCCACCGGTCTCGTCCTGGAGTTCACGCAGCCGCAACACGTGGTCGACGCGATGGCGCGGCTCCTCGATGTGGCCGTACAGCATGGTGCACGGGGTCTTCAGACCCTTCTCGTGCGCCAGACGGTGAATGCGCGACCAGTCTTCCCAGTGGGTGGCGTGGTCGACGATGTGCTGCCGGACCTCCGGGTCGAAGATCTCCGCGCCGCCACCGGTCAGCGACTCCAGGCCGGCGTCGATCAGCTCGTCCAGGATCTCCGAGGCGGGCATGCCGGAAATGGTCTCGAAGTGGTGGATCTCGGTGGCGGTGAAGGCCTTCAGCGACACCGTGTCCGGCAGCGCCTCCTTCAGCGCGCTGAGCGAGCGCGGGTAGTAGCGCCAGGGCAGCGTGGGGTGCAGGCCGTTGACGATGTGCAGCTCGGTGAGGTTGTCGCCCTCCATCGCCTTGGCGAGCTTGACGGCCTCCTCGATGCGCATGGTGTAGGCGTCCTTCTCCCCCGGCTTGCGCTGGAAGGAGCAGTACGCGCACGACGCCGTGCACACGTTGGTCATGTTCAGGTGCCGGTTGACGTTGAAGTGGACGACGTCGCCGTTCTTCCGCGTCCGCACCTCGTGGGCGAGACCGCCCAGCCAGGCGAGGTCGTCGCACGCGTACAGCGCGATGCCGTCCTCACGGGTGAGCCGCTCACCCGAACGGACCTTGTCCTCCAGCTCGCGCCTGAGCCCAGCGTCCATGCCGCACGCGCCTCCTCGCCTCACGGATTCGGGCGCTTTGCGTACCGGCGCCCCGATCGAGCGTAGCCCTACACCTCGTCGGGCAGTTCGCCGACCCTGTTCTCCCACTTGGTGGAGAGCACGATCGTGGTCCGGGTGCGGGAGACGCCCTTGGTGCCGGAGAGACGGCGGATGGTGCGCTCCAGCCCGGCCACGTCCGTCGCGCGGACCTTGAGCATGTAGGAGTCGTCGCCGGCGATGAACCAGCAGTCCTCGATCTCGGCGAGGTCCCGCATCCGGCCCGCGACCTCCTCGTGGTCGACGGCGTCGGAGAGCTGGATGCCGACCAGCGCCGTGACGCCCAGGCCCAGCGAGGGCGCGTCGACGGTCGCGCGGTATCCGGTGATGACGCCGGCCGCCTCCAACCGGTTGATGCGGTCGGTGACGCTGGGGCCGGAGAGGCCGACGAGCCGGCCGAGCTCGGCGTACGAGGCCCTGCCGTTCTCGCGCAGCGCCTGGATGAGCTGTCTGTCCACCGCGTCCATGCGTCCTACGCCTTCCGTCTTCCCGGGTCGGGATTCGAGTGTTTCCCGCATTCCTCGGATACGAATCTAAGGCATGACCGCGTCATCTCCTGCGGTCGGCCCGTCCTACCGGCCGTCCGGCGGGGGCGACGCGTCCCGCGTGACCTCCCGGCCGCCGCCGAGTTCGCCCCGCCAGCGGCGGTAGAGCTTGTGGGGGACGCCGGCCGCGTCCAGCACCCGGCCGGCGACGAAGTCGACCAGGTCCTGCGCGTCCCGCACCCCGGCGTAGAAGGCGGGCGAGGCGGGCAGCACCACGGCACCCGCGTCGTCCAGCGTCACCAGGTGGCGCAGCGTCTGACCGGTCAGCGGCGTCTCCCGGACGGTCACCACCAGCGGCCGCCGTTCCTTCAGCGTCACCGAGGCGGTGCGCTGCAGCAGGTCCTTCGACAGGCCCAGCGCCACGCCCGCCACGCAGGCCGTGCTCGCGGGCACGACGAGCATGCCGCGCGTCGGGTACGACCCGGACGACGGCCCGGCCGCGAGGTCGCCGGCCGCCCAGTGCCGCACGCCGCTCACGTCCACGTCGTACGCGTCCGGGGTGCCGTCGGCGCCGCGGGCGAGCCAGCGGCGCAGGTCCTCCTCGGCGGCCGCGTCGCGGAAGGGATGACCGGTCTCGTCCAGGACGGTCAGGCGGGCGGCCCGGCTCACCACCAGGTCCACGGGCTCACCCGCGTGCAGCAGCGCACGCAGCACCGCCGCCGCGTACGGAGTGCCGGAGGCCCCGGAGACGCCCACGACCCAGGGCCGGCGCTGGCTGGAAGTCACGCACCGAGCGTACGACGTACCCCGGCTGGCCAACGGAGGCGGTCATGCGGTTGGCTCGGGAGATGCGCGCCTCCCGCTCACCCCGCCGTCACGCCGCCGTCGCCGGCGGTGTCTGCCTGCTGCTGGCCGGAGCAGTCGCCTGCGGCCCCACCGAAGCCGCGGGGTCGCCCGCCGACACCGTGCGCGGCGCCGTCGACCGGATGACCAGCGAGGAGTCGGCGACAGTCGTCGCCGACCTCGACGCCCCGGTCGGCGAGGTGCGGGAACTGCTGTCGGCCTTCGGCCGGGACACCGGCCCGGAACGGGCGCGGCGACTGGCGCAGGCCGAGGTCGCGCTCGCTCTGGAGGCGGAGACGGTCCTGAACGAGCTGGAGGACTACGGCCCGGAAACCCGGCTGGTGATGGCCCTGTGCCTCGGCGACCGCGACGTGGTGTCGTACAAGTCGATCGGCGACCGGGTCTACCTGCGGATTCAGCCGAAGGAACTGCTGCGTCACGGCGGGCTCACCCGTCAGGAGCGCGACCGGGTGCGGAGGGTCCTCCGGGTCGCCGACGACCTGCCCGGCTCGCTGCACTCCGTCGACCGGTTGCTGGGCGGCGGCTGGGTCAGCATGAAGCCCGAGGCGTTCGCGGACTACGCCTGGGCGCTGGAGGAGTTCACCGGCCTGTCCGTGCACCGCAGCGGCGTGCGCGGCGCGAGCAACGTGCTGGACGGCGACGAGCTGCGCGGCGCGATGGCCGGGCTGGAGGACGTGCTCACCCGGCACACCGCCTACCGGGTGACCGGGGAGAAGGACGGCGTGCAGCGGCTGCACGCCGAGCTGCCCGCCCGGCGTACGGCGCGGGCGCTCGCCCCGCTGCTCCAGCCGCTCGGCACCGGCTTCGACCCCGCCGAGGCGGGCGACCGCCGGGTGCCGGCGGAGGTGGTGCTGCGCCGCGGCTCGCTGGCCGAGGTGCGCTTCGACCTGGGCGGACTGGTCGGCGACGGAGCGGCGGACGTGCCGCTGCGGCTGCGGTTCTCGCCGGGCGACGTGTACTCCCCGAACCCGCCCCGGAACGCGCCCGAACTGGCGCCGCAGGACCTGCTGGCCGCCGCGCTGTACCGGGCGGCCCGGTCGTAGCGGTACCCGGTCGTAGTCCCCTTGCGCGGCGTACCCCGGGCGCGTGGGGAACCGGGGCGATCCGGGTAGCGTTGCACGGTGAGAGGCACTGGGCTCTCCAGGGGGAGGGGAGGCACACGATGACGAGCGAGACGACGTACCGGACCGCGTCCGCGCTGAAGCTCATCCTGGTCTGGGTGGGCCTGATGTGGGTGCTGGAGGCGGTCGACTACGCCACCGGTCACGCGCTGGACCCGTACGGCATCTCGCCCCGGCAGACGGACGAACTGCTGGACATCGTCCCGGCCGCGTTCCTGCACTTCGGCTGGGACCACCTGATGGCGAACACCGTGCCGCTGCTGGTGCTGGGCTTCATGGCCGCGCTGCGCGGCATCGGCACGTTCCTGGCCGTCTCGCTGATCACCATCCTGGTCAGCGGGCTGGGCGTGTGGATCACGGCGCCGGTGCCGAGCAACACGGCGGGCGCGTCCGGGCTCGTCTTCGGCCTGTTCGGCTACCTGGTGGTGCGCGGGTTCGTTGACCGGCGCATCGCGGACGTCGCGTTGGGCGGCGTGGTGGTCGTGCTGTACGGGTCGATCCTGTGGGGCGTGCTGCCGACGACACCGGGGGTGTCGTGGCAGGGCCACCTCTTCGGGCTGATCGGCGGCGTGATGGCGGCGTTCATGACCTCGCGGAGGCGCGCGGCGGGCGAGCAGAAACCGGCCTGGCACTGACCCGGCAGCGACCGGCGGCGGCGACGCGTCGCCGCGGTGCCTCACCCCCGCGTGCTGGCACGGCTCAGCCCGCGGAGAGACCCCGCAGGGCGAGGTCGGCCAGTGCGCAGGCGAAGAGCGCCATGCCGATGAAGCCGTTCACCGTGAAGAAGGCCCGGTTCAGGCGGCTCAGGTCGTCCGGCCGCACGATCGCGTGCTCGTACGCGAACGCGGCCGTCACGATCGTGAGCCCGGCCCACCACGGCAGGCCCGCGCCCGTCGCGACGCCGAACCACGCGAGCAGCAGCACCGTGACCCCGTGCGCGACGCGTGCGCCGTACAGCGCGGCCGCGATGCCGAAGCGCGCGGGCACGGACCGCACGCCCTCCGCGCGGTCGGCGGCGACGTCCTGGCAGCCGAAGATCAGGTCGAAGCCGCCGATCCAGATGCCGACCGCCAGGCCCAGCAGCACCGCCTCCCACGACCAGGCGCCGGTCACCGCGATCCACGCGCCGATCGGCCCGATGGCCTGCGCGAGTCCGAGGATGGCGTGCGGGAAGTCCGTGAAGCGCTTGCCGTACGGATAGACGACCATCGGCACCACGGCGGCCGGCGCCAGCGCCAGGCACAGCGGGTTGAGCAGGGCCGCCGCGCCGAGGAAGACGGCCAGCGAGACCGCCGCGCCGACCTGCGCGGTGCGCACCGACACCGCGCCGGTGACGAGCTCCCGCCCCGCCGTGCGAGGGTTGCGGGCGTCGATCTCGCGGTCGATGATCCGGTTCGCGGCCATCGCGAACGTCCGCAGGCTCACCATGGCGACGGTGATCAGCAGCAGCTCCCACCAGTGCACGCGCCCGTCGTCCAGGAACATCGCGGTCAGGGCCGCGATGTAGGCGAAGGGCAGCGCGAACACCGAGTGCTCGATCATCACCAGCCGCAGGAACGCGCTCACGGGGCTCGACGTCGCCTGCGCGTTCGAGGTCACAGGCCGTACTCCTTCCAGCGGCGGTCGACCGTCGCCGCCGTGTCGGGGTCGGAGAGCACCATGTGCGGCCAGCCGCCGTCGCGGGTGTAGCCCTCCTCGGGCCACTTGGCGGTGGCGTCGATGCCCGCCTTGCCGCCCCAGAACTGCTGGTAGGAGGCGTGGTCGAGGTGGTCGACGGGCCCGTCGACCACCTGGAGGTCGCGGGAGTAGTCGGTGTTGCCCAGCGCACGCCAGGCGACCTCGTGCAGGTCGTGCACGTCGCAGTCCGCGTCGACGACGACGATCAGCTTGGTGAGCGACATCATGTGCGCGCCCCAGATCGCGGACATCACCTTCTGCGCGTGCTTCGGGTAGCGCTTGTCGATGGAGACGATGGCGCAGTTGTGGAAGCCGCCGGCCTCGGGGAGGTGGTAGTCGACGATGTCCGGGACGATCACCTTGAGCAGCGGCAGGAAGAAGCGTTCCGTCGCCCGCCCCAGCGGGCCGTCCTCGGTCGGCGGACGGCCGACGACGATGGACTGCAGGACCGGCTTCTTCCGCATCGTGACGCAGTCGATCGTGAGCGCCGGGAACGGCTCCTGCGGCGTGTAGAAGCCGGTGTGGTCGCCGAACGGGCCCTCCGGCAGCATCTCGCCGGGCTCCAGCCATCCCTCCAGCACGACCTCCGCATCGGCCGGGACCTGCAGCGGCACCGTCTCGCAGTCGACCATCTCGACGCGCTTGCCCTGGACGAAGCCCGCGAAGAGGTACTCGTCGATGTCGGCGGGCAGCGGCGCGGTGGAGGCGTAGGTGACGGCGGGCGGGCAGCCGAAGGCGATCGCGACGGGCAGCTTCTCCCCGCGCCGGGCGGCGACCTGGTAGTGGTTCCGGCTGTCCTTGTGGATCTGCCAGTGCATGCCGATGGTGCGCTTGTCGTGCCGCTGGAGGCGGTAGAGGCCGAGGTTCCGTACGCCGGACTCCGGGTCCTTCGTGTGGGTGAGGCCGAGGTTGAAGAACGACCCGCCGTCCTCCGGCCAGGTGAACAGCGCGGGCAGCGCGTCCAGGTCCACGTCGTCGCCGCGCAGCACCACGTCCCTGACCGGGCCGTTACGCACCTTCTTCGGCGGCACGTGCGCCATCGCGCCCAGCTTGCCGAACGCCTCCCGCATACCGACGAAGCCCTGCGGCAGCTCCGGCTTGAGCAGCCCGCCGATCTTCTCGCTGATCTCGGCGTAGGACGTCAGGCCCAGGGCCTTGAGCAGCCGCCGGTCGGTGCCGTAGACGTTCATGGCCAGGGGCATCGAGGAACCCTTGACGTTCTCGAAGAGCAGTGCCGGCCCCCCGGACTTCTGCACCCGGTCGACGATCTCCCCGACCTCGAGATACGGATCGACCTCCGCCTTGATGCGCTTGAGGTCGCCTTCGCGTTCGAGCGCCCGCAGCAGCGAGCGGAGATCGTCGTATGCCATGGCCTCAGTATCGAGCATGCGGATTCCGGGCCGTTACGCTGGTGTCCGTACACCCGACGCACCCCAGGGGGCGCCCCGCATGCTCAGGTATCTGCCGTTCCTGTTGGTCCTGGCGATCTGGATCTTCGCCTTCATCGACTGCCTGAACACGCCCGAGAACGAGGTGCGCAAGCTGCCGAAGCTGGCGTGGGTGTTCATCGTGCTCCTCTTCGGGCAGGTGCTGATCGGCCCGATCGCCTGGTTCCTGGTCGGCAGGCCGCGGCGGAACGCGCCGTACGGCGCGCAGCGGCCGCAGGAGCGGCGCTGGGTGGCGCCGGACGACAACCCGGACTTCCTCAAGTCGCTGGGCGAGGAGGACGAGCGCCGCCGCCGCGACACCGGCGGCGGCGACGAGACGCCGCCTCCGACGGGCGCCTGATCCCTGGCGGGTCGGCCGACGCGTCCGGCGTGCCCGGCGGCCGTCGGCGCGGGCCGTGGCGGACCGGCGAGGTCCGCCCGCTCGGGCCGTACCGCCTGCGCCGGGACGTCAGATGCCGGCGTAGCTGTGCTTGCCGTTGAAGAAGACGTTGACGCCGTAGTAGTTGAAGAGGAAGCAGGCGAAGGCGAAGAGCGCCAGGTAGGCGGCCTTGCGGCCCTTCCATCCGGCGGTGGCGCGGGCGTGCAGGTAGCTGGCGTACGCGACCCAGGTGATGAAGGACCAGACCTCCTTGGGGTCCCATCCCCAGTAGCGGCCCCAGGCGTCGCCGGCCCAGATGGCGCCCGCGACGATGGTGAAGGTCCAGAAGGGGAAGACGGCCGCGTTGACCCGGTAGGCGAACTTGTCCAGCGAGGACGACGAGGGCAGCCGCTCCAGCACGGAGGTGGCGAAAGCGCCCGGCCTGCCGCCGCCCAGGAGCTTGGTCTCGTAGCGGTCGCGGAAGAGGTACAGCACCGAGGTGACGAAACCGAGGTAGAACAGCGCGCCGCAGACGATGGCCAGCGAGACGTGGATCCACAGCCAGTAGGAGTGGAGCGCGGGGACCAGCTGGTCGGACTCGGTGTAGAGCCAGGTGGTGGCGAGACCGAGGTCGAGGAGCACGGTGGTGACGAGCGGCAGGCCGATCCAGCGGATGTTCTTCTTCGCCAGCAGGAAACCGAGGTAGGCGCCGACGATCACCATGGAGAACGCGGTGGAGAACTCGTACATGTTCGCCCACGGCGCGCGGCCGACGGACAGCGCGCGGGTGAGCACGCCGCCCGCGTGCAGCGCGAAGGCCAGGACGGTCAGCGAGATCGCCATCCGCCCGTAGAGGTCGCCCTTCTCGTCCCCGCCGGCGGCCCCCGGACCGTCGGGCAGGTCGCCGCGCCGGCCGGCGCTGGAGCGGGTGACGACCTTGGGGCGCTCCAACACGCTCGTGGAGCCGCCCTTCCTGACCGTGACCGCGGGAGCCGCCTGCCCGGCGGCGTCCTGCGCGGCGGCGTCCTGCCCGGCGGCGGAGGTGAGCGCGGCAGCCGTACGGGCCACCTTGCTGCGGCTGCCGAGCACCCACTCGGCGATGTGCGCGACGAACGCGAGGACATAGACGGCCATCGCGGAGTAGATCAGGTAGTTGCTGATCTCGGCGAGCGGCTCGTTGGTCGCGGCGGCGATGTTCACCAGGTTCACGGGCGGTCTCCTCGGGAGGGTGCCTCTTGTGCTGCGTCGGCGTCGGACTCCGCCGTGTCCCCGTCGGGGGCGGCGGCCGGCGGTGCCTTGTCCTGCAGGGCGTACGCGAGGTCGCCCAGTTCTTCGGGGAGGCGGGGCGACTCGCTGCGTCCCAGCCCGGCCATCTCGACGCTGGTGGTGCCGTGCGGGCCGGGGACGGCCCGGACCCACATCCGGCGGCGCTGGATGAACAACGAGCCGGCGAGTCCGGCGATGGCGATGAGCGCGCCGGCGAGAGCCCAGACGTTGCCGGCTTGGTGGGCGACCTGGAAGTTCGCCCACTGCTTGACGCCCTCGAACCTCAGCGTGCCCTTGCCGTCGGGCAGCCTCATGGACTCGCCGGGCAGCAGCTTCTTCGCCAGCGGACCGCCGTCCTCGGCCTTGAACTGCTTCATGCTGTCCGTGTCCAGCTGGTACACGTTCTGCGGGATGCCGGAGTCGACACCCAGGTCGCCCCGGTAGGCGGTGAGGAACAGGACCGGGTATTTCAGCTCCGGCCAGCGGGAGAACATGCTGCCCGAGCCGGCACCGCCGAAGGTGGGCACGAAGAAGCCCTGGAAGCCGAACTGCTCCCGCTCGCCCTCCTCGTTCACCGCGTCGGTGACCTTGATGACGCCGCTGGAGGTCAGGTTGGTGTCCTGCGGCAGGAACGGCACCGGGCCGCGGTAGGCGACCTCGCCGCTCGCGTCGGTGAAGGAGACGACCGGGGCGTAGCCGTTGGCGAGCAGATAGACCTTGGTGTCGCCGATCTCCAGCGGCTCGTTGACCTGGATGGTGGTCTTCCGCTCCGGGCCGTCCGGGGACGTCCAGTACGTGACGTCGGCTCGGGCCGTACGGACGCTGCCGCGGTTCGGGCCGTTCTCCTCGTACGACGCGTCGAAGTCGTCCAGGCGGAACCCGAAGCCGTCGAGGTCGTCAGAGGCGAAGAGCGAACCGGAGGAGAAGTCGTCGTACTGGGAGAGCGTGTTGGAGAAGCTGCTGCCGACGGGGACCAGCGTGCCGCCCTCGGAGCGGAAGAGCTGGCCGGCGGCGAACGCCACCAGCAGCACGATCAGCGCGATGTGGAACAGCAGGTTGCCGGCCTCGCGCAGGTAGCCCTTCTCCGACGCGACGGCGTCGCCCTCGGCGGCCACCCGGTAGCGCTTGCCGCGCAGCAGCTCCCGCGCGGCCTCCCGTACGGCCTCGGGGGAGGCGTCGGTGCGCCAGGTGGTGAAGGCGGGCATCCGGTCCAGGCGGCGCGGAGCGCGCGGCGGACGGGCGCGGAGCTGTCCGGCGAACTGCCCGCTGCGGGGCAGAATGCAGCCGATCAGCGAGACGAACAACAGGATGTAGATCGCGGAGAACCACACCGAGCTGTAGACGTCGAAGAGCTGGAGCGCGTCGTAGACGTTCCCCAGGGCCGGATTCTCGGCGCGGAAGTCGTCGACCCGGGTGGGGTCGACGGAGGACTGCGGGATGACCGAGCCGGGGATGGCGGCGAGGGAGAGCAGGAAGAGCAGGATCAGCGCGACCCGCATCGAGGTGAGCTGACGCCAGAACCAGCGGGCCCAGCCGAGGACTTCGCGGCCGGTCCAGGCGGCGCCGCCCCTGACGCCGGGGGCGCGGACGCCGCCGAACGAGCCCTGCACGGCCTGCCCGCTCTCCTCGACGGGGGCGGTGGAGAGCTGCGACATGGCCGCGCCGAGCTCCGGCTCCTCCGTGGCGGAGTCCGGGCGCGCGGCGGACGGGCGCTCGTTGTCCGGCCGGGTGGTGGTGTCGTCGGTCATCCGCTCAGATCCCCACGGTGAATCCGGCGGCGCCGGACCACACCTGCAGTTCGTAGACGATTCGGTCCCAGGCCCCCGTGACGAGCAGCACGCCGACGGCGACCAGCAGGCCGCCGCCGATGCGCATCACCCAGACATAGTGCCGCTTGACCCAGCCGAACGCCCCGAGGGTGCGGCGGAACAGCACCGCGGCCAGCAGGAACGGCAGGCCGAGGCCCAGGCAGTAGGCGGCGGTCAGCACCGCGCCGCGCCAGGCGCTGGCCTCGTTGAGCGCGAGCGCGGTCACCGCGGACAGGGTCGGGCCGATGCACGGCGTCCAGCCGATGCCGAACAGCACGCCCAGCACCGGCGCACCCGCGAGGCCCACGGCCGGACGGCGGTGGATGCGGAACTCGCGGCTGGTGAGACGGTTGAGCAGGCCGGAGCCGGAGCTCATGAACGACAGCCCCAGCAGGATCGTGAGACCGCCCAGCACGCGGGAGATGATCTCGCGATGCTCCTGGAGGGTGTTGCCGAAGTAGCCGAACAGCGCGCCGCCGGAGACGAACACGGCGGTGAAGCCGAGGACGAACAGCGCGGCGCCGGCGAGCACCCGGCCCCTGCGGGCGTCCGCGAGGTCGGTGCCGCTGACGCCGGTGACGTAGCTCAGGTAGCCGGGGACGAGGGGCAGCACGCAGGGCGAGAAGAACGACACCAGCCCGGCGAGCAGGGCGATCGGGAGCGCCAGGATCAGCGCGCCGCTGACGACGGTCTCGTCCGGCGCCACGGCGAGGGTGGTCAGGGCCGCGGTGGGGTCGCTCATCGCACCGTCACTTCTCCGCGAGCACCGGCTCGATCAGCGAGCGCAGCTGCTTCTCGCCGAGTTCGTCGAGCGCCTGGACGGCGATCTTCCCGTCCTGGTCGATGATCAGCGTGGAGGGGATGGTCTGGAGCGAGAGCGTGCCCTTGGGGAACTTCAGCATCTGCCGGCCGCTGGGGTCGAAGAGGCTCGGGTAGGGGATGCCGTAGGTGCGCTCGAACGCCTGGGCCGGCTCCTTGTACTGGTCGCGGGTGTTGATGCCGAGGAACCGGACGCCGTCGTCCGTCATGTCCTCGGCGACCTTCGCGAAGTGCGGGGCCTCCGCCCGGCACGGTGCGCACCAGGAGCCCCACACGTTGACCACCACGACCTCGCCGCGGAAGTCGGAGAGGCGCACCCGGCCGTCGCCGACCGTCTCGCCGCCGATGTCGGGGGCGTCCTTGCGTTCCGCGGCAGGCACCTTCGTGATCCGGCCGGTGCCCTGGACGTAGCCCTTGTCCCCGCCGCCGGTGGCTTCCGGGGCGTCCCCGCATCCGGTCAGGAGCAGCCCGCCGGCGACGGCGAGTACAGCCGCGGCCGACAGGGGCGTACGACGACGGGCGGCGCGGATCGGACTCATGTGAAAAGTTTCCCATGGGGTCGCAGGACGATCTCCGCACCCCCTGGTAGGGCTCGTATCAGCAGGTCGGAGCATGTTTCGGGGTACATGTGAGCAGCCGCTCTCAGGCGCCCGCGGCGGGCCGGTCGCCGCGCGGGCCGCTGGCCCGCAGGTGCGGCGGTACGAGGTCCAGCGCCGGCTCGCTGTACGCCACCGAGACGATCTTGTCGTCCAGATAGGTGAACGAGGTCAGCGAGGCGAGGGTGCACTGGCGGGTGCGCGGGTCGTGCCAGAGGCGGCGCCGCTCGACGTAGGAGCGCAGCGTCCAGATCGGCAGCTGGTGGCTGACGCACACCGCCTCGTGGCCGCGCGCCGCGTTCTTCGCCGCCTCCACTGCGCCCGACATGCGTACCACCTGGTCGATGTACGGCTCGCCCCAGGACGGGCGGAAGGGGTTGCGCAGGTGCCGCCAGTTCGCGGGGCTGCGCAGGGCGCCGTCGCCGACGCCGAAGGTCTTGCCCTGGAAGCGGTTGCCCGCCTCGATCAACCGCTCGTCGGTGGCGAGGTCCAGTCCGAGGGCCTTGGCGGTCGGCGCGGCCGTCTCCTGCGCGCGCTCCAGCGGCGAGGCCACGGCGTGCACGATGTCCCGGTCGGCCAGGTGCTCCGCCACCCGGTCGGCCATGCGGCGGCCGAGGTCGGACAGGTGGTAGCCGGGCAGCCGGCCGTACAGGATGCCCTCCGGGTTGTGCACCTCGCCGTGTCTGACCACGTGCACCACCGTCACGATGGGGGTCATGCGGCGGCCTCCGGCTTCGCCTGGGCCGCGGCGCGCGCGGCGGACGGCAGCGCGGCGGCGATCCGCTCGACGGCGCGTTCGTCGTGCGCGGTGGAGACGAACCACGACTCGAAGGCGGACGGCGGCAGGTAGACGCCCTGCTCCAGCATCGCGTGGAAGAACGCGGTGTAGCGGAACGCCTCCTGGGCCTTGGCACCCGCGTAGTCCGTGACCGGGGTGTCGGTGAAGAAGACGGAGAACATGTTCCCGGCGGACTGGAGCCGGTGGGCGACACCCTCCGCGGTCAGCGCCTCGGTGACCAGGCCGCGCAGCCGCTCGGAGACCGTGTCGACGGCCCCGTACGCCGCGTCGTCCAGCAACCGCAGCTGCGCGACGCCGGCGGCGGTGGCGACCGGGTTCCCGGACAGCGTGCCCGCCTGGTAGACGGGGCCGACCGGAGCGAGGTGGTCCATGACGTCCCTGCGGCCGCCGAACGCCGCCGCGGGAAAGCCGCCCCCCATCACCTTGCCGAACGTCATCAGGTCCGGTTCGACGCCGTCCAGGCCGTACCAGCCGGCCCGGCTCACCCGGAAACCGGTCATGACCTCGTCGGAGACGTACAGCGCGCCGTGCGTGCGGCACAGGTCGCGCAGCGCCTGGTTGAAGCCGTCCCGGGGCGGAACGACGCCCATGTTGCCCGGCGACGCCTCGGTGATCACACACGCGATCTGGCCGGGGTGCGCGGCGAACGCCTCGGTCACGGCGGCGAGGTCGTTGTAGGGCAGCACGATCGTGTCGCCGGCCTGCGCGCCGGTGACCCCCGGGGTGTCCGGCAGCGCGAAGGTGGCGACGCCCGAGCCGGCGGCGGCCAGCAGCGCGTCCACGTGGCCGTGGTAGCAGCCGGCGAACTTCACCACCTTGGGCCGCCCGGTGAATCCGCGGGCGAGCCGGATCGCCGACATCGTCGCCTCGGTGCCGCTGGAGACCAGCCGCACCCGTTCCACCGGCGCCACCCGCCGCACGATCTCCTCGGCCAGTTCGACCTCCGCCTCGCCCGGCGTGCCGAACGACGTGCCGCGCGCGACGGCCGCCTGCACCGCGGAGAGCACCTCGGGGTGGGAGTGACCGAGGATCATCGGCCCCCACGAGCAGACCAGGTCGACGTACTCGCGGCCGTCGGCGTCCGTGAGGTACGGACCGGTGCCGGACACCATGAAGCGGGGCGTACCGCCCACCGCGCCGAAGGCGCGGACCGGCGAGTTCACGCCGCCCGGTGTCACGGCGGCGGCACGATCGAAGAGCGACTGCGATACTGGGGTGTCGTACGAGGGAGTCACGGGGCCATGGTGGCAGACCTTCCCCAGCGGGTACGCCTTCGGGGCGTTTCGCGCCCGCCTGCGCGGGGAGGTCTTTGACACGATGATCTGGTTGCGCGGCGGGGGCCGCTAGTGGTCGGGTGGTGACATGCAGCGCGGTGGCGGACTGGGCGAGGGTACCGGGGGACTCGAGCCTGAGCAGGCACGGGGACGTCACCGGCGTGAAGCGGCGAGAACAGAGAGCAGCAGGGGTGGCGGCGGAGTGGGGGTGACCTACAAGTACTTCGGCGCGCCGGACGGTGCGACCGCCGCTCGCGTGCCGATCTCCATGCGCCCGGAAGAGCTCGGCGGCGACGAGCTGGGCCACGGCATGTTCACCAAGATCAAGCCGGAGACCATGGCGGCGATGGTGCTCACGGGCATCGAGGGCATACCCCTGCACCGCGTCCCGCCGCTCGAGCTCGTCGTCCTGCACCCGGACTACGCCGTGGTGAAGCTCCCGATGACGGTCGTCGACCCGCTGCGCGGCATCGGCGAGGAGTCGGTCGGCGCGGCCGCGTTCATCTGGTCGACGGTCCCCGACCGCAGCGGCCCGCAGGACGCCTTCAACGTCTACCGGCTGCTGCACGAGTGGCAGGACTTCTCCGAACGCCTCCACATGGCCGGCCACCAGCCGTACTGCCTCGTCTGGCCCTGAGCCTCAGCAGCGCCACGCACGCGCACACCTGCGCACCCCGCACGCCGCACGCACGGGCACGCGGGCCCCACTCCGGTCATCGTCCAGAACCGGTGCGGAGCCCGCGTGGTGACGTGCGGTCAGGCGGCCGTCAGCGCTTCGTGGTGGACGTCTTCGACGTCCCCTCCGCACCGAGCGTGCCGTTCTCGAGGCCCTCCTCGAACGCGGCCACCGCCTCATCGACCATCCTGTCCTGCTCCCGCTTGGCCTTGGCGGCCAGGTAGGCCTCCCGCTCCTGGCGGAACGAGCGCAGCGTCGCGACGCACATGCCGATCATGACGAAGCTGAACGGGAGGGCGACGAGGATCGCCACCGTCTTCAACGTGTCCAGCGACGCCGTCCCGCCACTGCCGGAGGCCAGCAGCAGCGCGATGGCCACGGCACCCTCGGTCAGCGCCCAGAAGACACGGCTCCAGGTCGGCGGGTTCGGGTCGCCGCCGGAGGCCAGCATGTCCACCACGTACGAACCGGAGTCGGACGAGGTGACGAAGAAGAGCACGATCAGCAGGATCGCCACACCGGCGACGAAGGTGCCACCCGGCAGGGTGTCCAGCATTTCGAAGAGGGCGTTGTTGGTACTGACGGCCTCGTCCACGATGTAGTTGTGTTCGCCGTTCGTCTGCTGGAAGACGGCGGTGCCGCCGAAGATGGAGAACCAGACGAACGTCAGCAGGGTCGGGACCAGCAGCACGCCGCAGACGAACTCGCGGACGGTGCGGCCCCGGGAGATCCGCGCGATGAAGATGCCGACGAACGGCGCCCAGGAGATCCACCAGCCCCAGTAGAAGACCGTCCAGCCGTTGACCCAGGAGGTGCCCTCGTCGCCGTGCGCCGCCCCGGTGTCGAAGCTGAGCGACAGGAGGCTCTGGAGGTAGCCGCCGGTGTCCTGGACGAGGGTGTTGGCGATGTACAGCGTCGGACCGGCGATCAGCACGAAGAGCATGATCAGGGCGGCGATGCCCATGTTGGCGTTCGACAGCCACTTGATGCCCTTGCCGATACCCGTCACCACGGACAGGGTCGCGACACCGGTGATGCACACGATGAGCACGACCAGGAGGGTCTTGCTGTTCGCGTCGTCGACCCAGCCCAGAAAGTCCATACCGCTGGCGACCTGCATCACACCGAAGCCGAGCGAGGTCGCGACGCCGAACAGGGTGCCGATGACGGCGACCGTGTCGATCACGTCGCCCCACGCGCCCTTGATCCGGTCACCGAAGACCGGCTCGAGCGCCCAGCGGATGGACACCGGGCGGCCCTTGCGGTGCACGGAGTAGGCGACGGCGAGGCCGACGACCACGTAGATCGCCCACGGGTGGATGCCCCAGTGCAGGAACGTCTGCACCATGGCGAACTCGGACTTGGCGGCGTCGGAGGAGCCGACACCGGGACGCGGGTCGTTGAAGAAGTTCAGTGGCTCGGCGACACCCCAGAAGACCAGGCCGATCCCCATGCCGGCGGCGAACAGCATCGCCAGCCAGGACACGAGGGAGAACTCCGGCCGTTCCCCGTCCTTGCCGAGCCTGATGTCGCCGTAGCGGCCTATGCCGACCCACAGGCAGAAGATCACGAACAGCGACACCAGAGCCATGTAGAACCAGCTCAGGTTGCCGATCACCTCGCTCTGCACGGTGGCGACCGCGTTGGCGGCCGTCTTCTGACCGATGACGGCGAACAGCACGAACCCGAGAATCACCACCGCCGAAGGCCAGAAGACCCTCGGCGCGATGGAGGAGGTCCGTTCGCCTTCTCTTGGTCCTGGTCGATCTCCCTGGGGCGGCACTTTCGCCGTCGTCTGCGCAGACACGCACTTATCCTTCGGTCGTCGGGGCAGAAATGCCGCAGGCCGGGACGACGTCGGCCCGCGAGCCGTTCACCTCCCCACGACGGCCGAAAACACACGTCACGAAAAAGTATCGACCGGCGGCCGTTCCGGGCCGCCGGTCGACGGAAAGCGAGGCTGCCTCACTGCTTCCGTGGCTGGAGGTGTTCCCGATCCTCCTCCTCGCCCCGGTGCTCCGCCTCGATCCTGGTCAACTCACTAGTGTCCGCACGACGCCGCACCTCGTTCATGTCGACGTCCTCGGCGGGGCCGATACGCAGTTCGAAGTCGCCGTCGTACTTCTCGGAGCCCGTGATGACCGCGAGCTCCACGGCCTCCTCGCCCCGCTCGCTGCGCTGGATCCTGGCGTCCTGGCGGAGGTCCTTCATCAGCGCTACACACAGTCCGATCATCACCACGGTGAACGGCACCGCAGCGAGGATCGTCAGGTTCTGCAGACCGTCCAGCGCGGTCGTGCCGCCCTCCCCGATCAGCAGCATGATGGCGGCGACCGCACCCGTGAGAGCACCCCAGAAGATGACCACGACCCGGTGCGGCTCCAGGGTGCCCTTCTGGGAGAGCGTGCCCATCACGATGGACGCCGCGTCCGCGCCGGAGACGAAGAAGATGCCGACGAGGATCATCACGACCAGGCTGGTGACCCCGGCGATCGGGAACTCGTTCAGCACCGCGAAGAGCTGTCCCTCCGGCGTCGCCTCGCCGGCGATGCCGGCGCCGTTCTCCTGCAGCCGCATGCCGGTGCCGCCCAGGACGGAGAACCAGAGCAGGCTCACCACGCTGGGCACGAGGATCACGCCGCCGATGAACTGCCGGATCGTCCGGCCGCGGCTGATGCGGGCGATGAACATCCCGACGAAGGGCGTCCAGGAGATCCACCAGGCCCAGTAGAAGACCGTCCACCCCGAGAGCCAGGTGGCGACGTCGTCGCCGGCGCTGGCCTCCGTGCGCGCCGCCATCTCCGGCAGGTCGGCGAAATACGCCCCGATCGAGGTCGGCAGCAGGTCCAGCTGGAGCACGGTCGGTCCGGCGACGAAGAGGAAGACGACCAGCAGCGCGGCCAACACCATGTTGATGTTGGACAGCCACTGGATGCCCTTCTCCACGCCGGAGACCGCCGACACAACGAAGCACAGGGTGAGAAACGCGATGATCGCGACCAGGAGACCCGTCCCCACGGTGGACATCCAGTCCAGCTCCTGCACGCCGCTGCCGATCTGGAGGGCGCCCAGACCCAGCGAGGCCGCGGAACCAAACAGGGTGGCGATGATCGCCAGGATGTCGATGACCCGCCCGGGGGCTCCGTTGGCCGCCTTCTCCCCGATCAGCGGGGTGAAGGTGGCGCTGATGGTCTGGCGGCGGTTGCGGCGGAACGCGCTGTAGGCGATCGCCAGGCCCACCACGGCGTAGATGGCCCAGGGGTGCAGGGTCCAGTGGAAGAGCGTGGTGGCCATGGCGTCGGCCATACGGGCACCCGCGTCCACCGGCTCGTTGCCCGGAGGCGGGTCCACGAAGTGCGTCAGCGGCTCGTTCACGCCGTAGAACATCAGCCCGATGCCCATGCCGGCGCTGAACATCATCGCGATCCACGACACCGTACGGAACTCCGGGCGCTCACCCTCCTTACCGAGCGTGATCCTCCCGTAGCGGCTGAAGGCCACCCACAACGCGAAGACGACGAACCCGGAGGCGGCGAGCACGAACGCCCACCCGCCGTTGTGGATGACCACCTCGAGCAGCTTGCTCGACACGTCGGCGAGCGAGTCGGTGGCGAGACCGCCCCACAGCACGAACGCCAGGGTCAGCCCCGCGCTGACGCCGAACACCACCCTGTCGGTACGGGGCCTGCGCAGAGAGTGACCGGCAGGAGTGGTGCCCATCACCTCGCCCCTCGGCTCTTCGTCCTTGCGATCGTTCAGCAAGATCCCGGCCTTTCACTCGAGCCTCTGCGGTGCCCAGGGTCGGCAGGGCCGGAACCCGGCGCCCGGTGGCACAGGAGACCGCACCGCGCCCGGAGCCCGGAACGCGGGATGCGCCTCAGTTATCCGCCATCCTCTCGGTATGCCCTGATTATCGCAGCTTGTCGACCAGGAGTGGTGCCTTGGGCAACGATCCGGTGTGGCGCCGCGCCGTCCAGGGCTGTGCCCGGCATCCGGGGACTCCCGGTGCGCCGGGCGCAGCCCCGGAGGGTCAGCCCTTCACGCAGACGATCTGCTTGAGCTTCGCGACGACCTCCACCAGGTCCCGCTGCCGCTCGATCACCTGCTCGATCGGCTTGTAGGCCCCCGGGATCTCGTCCACCACGCCGGAGTCCTTGCGGCACTCCACGCCACGGGTCTGCTCCACCAGGTCGCGCTCGGAGAACCGCCGCTTCGCCGCGCCGCGGCTCATCCGGCGCCCGGCGCCGTGCGAGGCCGACTGGAACGAGTCACGGTTGCCCAGGCCCTTCACGATGTAGGACCCGGTACCCATCGAGCCGGGGATGATGCCGTACTCGCCGCTGCCCGCACGGATGGCCCCCTTGCGGGTGACCAGCATGTCCGTGTCCTCGTACCGCTCCTCGGCCACGTAGTTGTGGTGACAGGAGATGACCTGCTCGAACGTGGGCTTCGCCCTGCGGAACTCGCGGCGCACCACGTCCTGGAGCAGGCCCATCATCAGCGCGCGGTTGAACCGCGCGTACTCCTGCGCCCAGAACAGGTCGTTCCGGTAGGCGGCCATCTGCGGGGTGTCCGCGACGAAGACCGCCAGGTCGCGGTCGACCAGGGCCTGGTTGTGCGGAAGCTTCTGGGCCTCGCCGATGTGGAAGTCGGCCAGCTCCTTGCCGATGTTGCGCGAGCCGGAGTGCAGCATCAGCCACACCGCGCCCTCGGTGTCGAGGCACACTTCGACGAAGTGGTTGCCGCCGCCGAGGGTGCCCATCTGCTTCTCCGCCCGCCCCCGGCGGAAGCGGACCGCGCTCGCCACGCCGTCGAACCGGCCCCAGAAGTCGTTCCAGCCGGCGACCGGCAGGCCGTGCAGACGCTCCGGCCGTACCGGGTCGTCGTGCATGCCCCGGCCCACCGGGATGGCCTGCTCGATCCGCGACCGCAGCCGCGACAGGTCGCCCGGCAGGTCGTTCCGCGTGAGCGAGGTGCGCACGGCGGACATGCCGCAGCCGATGTCGACGCCGACGGCCGCCGGGCACACGGCGCCTTCCATGGCGATGACGGAGCCGACCGTCGCGCCCTTGCCGTAGTGCACGTCGGGCATCACGGCGAGGCCGCGGACCCACGGCAGGGTGGCCACGTTCTCCAACTGGCGCAGCGCGCCGTCCTCGACCGTGGCCGGATCGGCCCACATGCGGATCGGCACCCGTGCACCGGGCAGCTCGGTGTACGACATCTCACTCAACTCCCCCGGAAGGACCCTGCGGTGCAGCGTACGAGCGTGGACGGCACCGAAGACAGAAAAAGAACAAGTCGGACTTCGCGCCACATAGACGCCACGCGACCGGACGGCCGTGCGGTGCGTGCGGTAGACATTGTGTTCCGTCGGCCCATACGGGCGGCAACACGTTTTCGAGCGCGGGAGGCACCGGTGCAGCGGACGGCAAGGACGCGTCTGGCGGGCGCCGCGATGGCGTTCGCCGTGGCCGGCGGCCTCACGGCCTGCACCGGCGGCTCCGGGGGCGACGAGACGGGCGGCACGTCCGGCGACGCCACCGCCGCCGCGGAACCCGCGCCGCCGGGCCGCTACCGGACCCTCCCCGAACCGTGCGGGGCGGTGAGCCGCGACACGCTGGAGCAGATGCTGCCGGGCGCGGCCGCGAAGGCCGAGCAGGAGGGCGACGAGGGAGGCGCCTCCGCCACCCCGTCACCGCTGGAGGGCGAGGCCGCCCTCACCTACGACACCGACCGGCGCGTGGGCTGCACGTGGCAGAGCACGACCAGCCTCGGCAGCCGACAACTCAACGTCGACTTCGAGCGCATCGTCTCCTACGACTCCGAGGTCAGCGACGACGAGCAGGCCGAGCTGCTGTTCGAGCGACGGGCCGAGAAGGCCGGGGTGGGTCCGGGCGAGGAACCCTCGCGGACGCCGGAGCCGGACGCGGGCACCGAGACCGACGCCCAGGGCGAGGGCGACGCCCCGGACGGCGGATCGGGCGGCGGACCCGACGCGATGGCCGGGGCCGCCCGGGACGGGGGACGCGCCGCCGCGTCCCCCGGCGAACGGTCGGAGACAGCCTCGCCCGACAGTGAGGACACCCCGGAGGACGACGGCGGAAGCGGCGACGACAAGGCCGGCGAGCCCGAGCTCGGCTCCCCCTCGCCGGAGCCCTCGCTACCGCCCCGCAGGCTCGGCGACATCGGCGACGCCGCCTTCCTCGACGACCGGCTCAGGACCTCGGCCGACGGCCGCAGCGCGCACCGGGACGTCGTCCTGCTCTTCCGCACCTCCAACGTGCTGGTCACCGTCGAGTACAGCCAGTCCATCGCCGACGGGCGCCGCACGCCGGAGAGCGCCGAACTCCAGCAGTACGCGCGCGACCTGGCCCAGCAGCTCGCCGAGCAGTTCACCGACGGCTGACGCCGGCCCCCGAACCCCGGTTCGCCGGAACCCCGGACAGCCGGACCCCGAAGAGAAACCGGAAGCGAAGGAACCATGCACCGAATCACCCCGCGACTGGCCCGCCGGGCCGCCTGCGCAGCCGTGGCCGTTCCCGTGCTGCTGGTGGCCGGATGCTCCTCGGACTCCGGCGACCCGGAGCCGACCGGCCCCTCCTCCTCGGCGTCGGCGAGCACCGGCGGGAAGAAGCCCGACCCGGCCGCGTACGCGAGCCTGCCGGACCCGTGCAAGGCCGTGTCCGAGAAGACCGTCGAGGACGTGGTGCCCGGCACGGAGGACAAGTCCGGGAAGAACCTGGCCTCTTCGGACACCGACAGCTACGGCGCCTGCCTGTGGAGCGGCGGCAGTGGCGACATCGACGCCGACTACCGCGCCCTGACGGTGTCCCTGAAGCGGTACGACACCGACGCCTCGCTCGGCTCGGGCGACGAGCAGGCGCAGCGCTTCGTCCAGCAGGAGGTCCAGGCGGTCGAGGGCGACGAGGCGCACAAGAAGCCCGAGCAGAGCAAGGTCTCCGGCGTGGGCGACGAAGCGCTGGCCGTCACCTACGAGACCGAGAAGAAGGACAACACCTACCGCGCCACCCGTGTCGTGGTCCGGGACCAGAACGTCGTCGTGACGGTCGACTACGAGGGCACCGGATTCGAGGACGCGGACCCGCCCAGCCGCGACGAGGTGCGCAAGAACGCCGAAAAGGTGGCGAAGGAGGCCTCCGCCGCCATCGAGTGACGCGAAACCGCACAGGTGTGCAAGGCTGAGCGCCGCCAGCTTCCCGAGGGTGGGGTCCACACCAGTGCAGTCCGTTGAACTCAACCGCACACACCGGATACTCGTCGGCGTCGTCGTGACCGGCGCGGTCGTCATCGCGGCCATCGGCTTCGCCGGGTCGTACGCGGCCGTGCGCGACCTGGCCGAGAAGAAGGGGTTCGGCGCCTTCGCGCCCTTCTTCCCCATCGGCATCGACGCGGGCATCGTGGTGCTGCTCGCGCTCGACCTGCTGCTGACGTGGATCCGCATCCCGTTCCCGCTGCTGCGGCAGACCGCGTGGCTGCTGACGGCGGCGACCATCGCGTTCAACGGCGCCGCCGCCTGGCCCGATCCGCTGGGCGTCGGCATGCACGCCGTCATCCCGGTGCTGTTCGTGGTCGCCGTGGAGGCGGCCCGGCACGCGATCGGCCGGATCGCCGACATCACCGCCGACAAGCACATGGAGGGCGTACGACTCTCCCGCTGGCTTCTGGCGTTCCCGTCGACGTTCCGGCTGTGGCGGCGGATGAAGCTGTGGGAGCTGCGGTCGTACGAACAGGTCATCGCAATGGAGCAGGACCGGCTGGTGTACGAGGCGCGGCTGCGCGCCCGTTACGGCCGTGGCTGGCGCCGCAAGGCACCCGTCGAGGCGATGATGCCCCTCCGACTCGCCCGCTACGGCGTGCCGTTGACGGAGACGGGCCCGGCCGGTCTGGCGGCGGCGGGCATCACGGTGCCCGCGCGGCTGACATCCGGCACGGAGAGCGCCTCCGGCGCGGACGCCCCCGCACGGGCCGGACAGGCGCTGCTGCCGGGCGCCTCGGACCGGCCCGGAGCGGCGCACGCGGGCGGCGGAGCCGACGCGGCGCACGGCACGGCACACGGCGGCACGACGGCCGAGGCCCGGGGAGCGCACGCAGGCGCGGCGGCGCCCTCCCTCACCAAGGAGGACACCGCCACCGCACCGGAGGAACGACCGCCGCTGCGCGAACGCTCCGCGTACGACGACGACATGGCCGCGGAGTACGCCACGGAGTACCGGCCCGCGCCCGAGTACATACCCGCCCGGCCGCCCCAGGGCGCCCACCCCGGCGGTCACCCGGACCTCGATCCGCGGTGGGAGGAGCCGGTCGCCGTCTCCCCCACCGGCGAATACCCGCTCCCCGAGATTCCCGACGAACCCGCCGCCCCGGCCCCCTCCGGGTACGCCTACGCGGAGGACACCGGCCGTCGGCATCCGCAGGTGACCGTGCCCGTCGTCCAGGGCGGACGGCAGCGCCCGCTGGGCCGCAGCGGCGCCCCGGACGGCGGCCGCGGCGCGTACACACCGAGCCAGCAGGAGCTGTTCGTCGAACCGGAACCGGCGCCCCCGGCCCCCGAACCGGAGCCGGTCCCGGCCCCCGCGCCGCGCGCGGCACCCGTTCCGGAACCCGAGCCGGACGCGTACGGGGGCGACGAGCCGATCGGCATCCCGGACGGCGTCCCCCGCGAAGAGATGTACTTCGAGGCGTACCGGCAGTTCATCGCCGCGCACGGCAGCCGCCCCACCGCGCGCGACCTCTCGCGGGCACTGCACGACGGCTTCGGTGTCACGAACGTGGACGGCAACCTGCTGAGCGAGCCATACCTGCGCGCCTACCTGCGCGAGTTCCGCGAGCGCTACAGCTCAGAGATGGGCATCTCCATCTGACGGCGGGAGAGGCGCTTCCCGGCCCCGCCGTCCCCCGTTGACCGCCCTCGCGAGGGCGGTCAACGGGGAGGGTTCACGCCCCCAGCAGCTTGCGGACGCGGTCGGCGCCCACCGCCAGAAGCAGCGTCGGAAGCCTCGGCCCCGTCTCACGGCTCACCAGCAGCCGGTACAGCAGGGCGAAGAACGCCCGCTGGGCCACCTTCAGTTCGGGCGTCGGCTTGGCGTCCGGCGCCAGCCCGGCCCGTACCTTCGGCACGCCGTAGACCAGCGACGTGAGCCCGTCCAGCGACCAGTGCTCGTCCAGCCCGTCGAGCAGCAGCCGCAGCGACTCCCGCTGCTCCTCGTCCAGCGAGCCGAGCAGGTCGCCGTCGGGCTCGTCCCGCACCCGCGTGCGCTGGTCGGCCGGCACCTGGGTGGTGATCCAGCGCTCGGCGCGGTCCAGCCGCGGCCGGGTCTCGTCCAGGTCGCGTACGGGCTGCTCCGGGTCCAGCTCGCTCAGGATGCGGAGCGTCTGCTCCGCGTTCCCGGCGGTGACGTCGGCCACCGAGGCGAGCGTGCGGAAAGGCAGCGGCCGCGGCGTCGTGGGCAACGGGCCCGCAGCCGTGGTCGAGGCGCGCAGGTGCGCGGCGAGGTCCGCCGGCTGCGCGGAGCCGTCGGCGATCTTGCGGCCGAGCGCGTCCCACTCGTCGTAGGTGCGCTGGATCTCCTGGTCGAGCGCGATCTTGAACGCCTGATTCGGCTTGCGCCGCGCGTAGAGCCAGCGCAGCAGCGGCGCCTCCATGATCTCCAGCGCCTCGGACGGGGTCGGCACCCCGCCGCGCGAGCTGGACATCTTGGCCATGCCGCTGATGCCCACGAAGGCGTACATCGGGCCGATCGGCTGCTCTCCGCCGAAGATCTCCCGCACCAGCTGCCCGCCGACCACGAAGGACGAGCCGGGCGACTGGTGGTCGACGCCGCTGGGCTCGAAGGTCACGCCCTCGTAGGCCCAGCGCATCGGCCAGTCGACCTTCCAGACCAGCTTGCCGCGGTCGTACTCGCGCAGCAGCACCGTCTCGGTGTGCCCGCACTCGCAGACGTAGGTCAGCTCGGTGCTCTCGTCGTCGTACGCGGTGACCCGGGTCAGGTCGCGCGCGCAGACGCCGCAGTAGGGCTTGTACGGGTAGTAGGAGCCGGGGCCGGAGCCCGAGCCGTCGTCCTCGGCGGCCGCGCCGGAGCCCTCGGCCGCCTCGATCTCTGCCGCGTCCTTCGGCTTCTGCTGCTGCTTGCCCTTCTTGCCGCCGCCCTGGCCGCCCTGGCCGTTCTTGTCGAGGGTGCGGTAGCGGGCGAGCACGGCGTCGATGCGGGCGCGCTCGCGCATGGCGAAGAGGATCTGCTCGCGGTAGGCGCCGGAGGTGTACATCTCCGTCTGGCTGATGCCGCGGAACTCCACGCCCAGCTCGCCCAGCGCGTCGGACATGGCCGTGCGGAAGTGCTCGGCCCAGTTTCCGTACGGGCTGCCCTGCGGCGCGGGGACCGAGGTCAGCGGCTTGCCGATGTGCTCGCTCCACGATGCGTCGACGCCCGCGACACCGGCCGGCACCTTGCGGAAGCGGTCGTAGTCGTCCCACGAGATGATGTGCTCGCACGGCACGCCGCGCCGCTTGATCTCGTCCGCGACCAGGTGCGGGACCATCACCTCACGCAGATTGCCCAGGTGGATCGGCCCGGAAGGGCTGAGACCGGAGGCGCACACCACCGGTTTCCCGGGGGCGCGGCGCTCCGCTTCGGCGATGACGTCATCGGCGATACGGGAGACCCAGTCGGCCTCGGGGGTGGTCTGTGCCACGTCCGGTACTTCCTTCTCGTGTGTGCGTCGACAGGGGTGCGCACCCATTGTCCCATCCGGAAATCGGGTCGCGGGCCACGGTGGGCGCCGTGGGATACTGGTCGGCAATCCCTTTCCACGCCGACAGAACGGTGACCCACTCCATGGCCTCGGTCCAGTCCCTCTCCGCTGCGGTCCACCAGCGCCTCGCGGAAGCCCTCTCGGCGGCGGTGCCCGAGTCGGCGGACGCCGACCCGCTGCTGCGCCGAAGCGACCGGGCGGACTTCCAGGCCAACGGCATGCTGGCGCTCGCGAAGAAGCTCAAGGGCAATCCGCGGGAGCTGGCGTCCAAGGTCGTCGACGCGATCCCGGCGAACGACGAGATCAAGGAGATCGAGGTCTCCGGCCCCGGTTTCCTCAACATCACCGTCGCCGACGCGGCGCTGGTGCGGACCCTGGCGGCCCGGGCGGCGGACGACCGGCTCGGCGTGCCGTACAAGACCGACCCCGGCACCTCGGTCGTGGACTACGCACAGCCGAACGTCGCCAAGGAGATGCACGTCGGCCACCTGCGGTCGACGGTGATCGGCGATGCGGTGGTCAACCTGCTGGAGCACCGGGGCGAGAAGGTGGTCCGGCGGCACCACATCGGCGACTGGGGCACCCAGTTCGGCATGCTCACGCAATACCTCATCGAGCACCCGCACGAGCTGGACCACGCGTCGGACGCCGCGGCCGGCGACGGTGGTGCGGACGTCGAGGGCAACGCGGCGATGGCCCGGCTGAACCGGCTCTACAAGGCCTCCCGGGTGCTGTTCGACACCGACCCGGAGTTCAAGGAGCGGGCCCGGGACCGCCTGGTGAAGCTCCAGGGCGGCGACGCGCAGACCCTCGGCCTGTGGCACAAGATCGTCGACGAGTCGAAGATCTACTTCCAGGGCGTCTACGCACGGCTCGATGTCGAGATCGCCGACGAGGACGTCGTCGGCGAGAGCGCCTACAACGACGACCTGCAAGCCGTGGTGAAGGACCTCGAGGATTCGGGGGTCGCGGTGCGGTCGGAGGGCGCGCTGTGCGTGTTCTTCGACGACGTGAAGGGCCCGGACGGCACCCCCACGCCGCTGATCGTGCAGAAGTCCAACGGCGGCTTCGGCTACGCCGCGACCGACCTGGCCGCGATCCGGAACCGGATCGGCGACCTCAAGGCCGACACCCTCCTGTACGTCGTCGACGCGCGGCAGGCGCTGCACTTCCGGATGGTGTTCGAGACCGCGCAGCGGGCCGGCTGGCTGCCGGAGGGCGCGGCCCGGCAGCTGCCGTTCGGCACCGTGCTGGGCAAGGACGGCAAGCCGTTCAAGACCCGGGAGGGCGAGACCGTACGGCTGGTCGACCTGCTGGGCGAGGCGGTCGGCCGGGCGGCCGAGGTGGTCCGGGAGAAGAGCGAGAACCTGGGGCTGTCGGAGGCCGAGATCACCGAGCGGGCCTCCCAGGTGGGCGTCGGCGCGATCAAGTACGCCGACCTGTCCAACTCCATGACCCGCGACTACGTCTTCGACCTGGACCGGATGGTCTCGCTCAACGGCGACACCAGCGTGTACCTCCAGTACGCCTACGCACGAATCCGGTCCATCCTCCGGAAGGCGCCGGAGGGCGCCGAGCCCGTGGCGAGGGCGGAGCTGTCCCTGGAGCCGGCGGAGCGGGCACTCGCCCTGCATCTGGACGACTTCGCCGACACGGTCGCGGGCGCGGCGGACCTGTACGAGCCGCACAAGCTGGCGGCGTACCTGTACCAGCTCGCGTCGCTCTACACGACCTTTTACGACCAGTGCCCGGTCTTGAAGGCGGAGGGCGGCCCGGACCAGGTCGCCAACCGGCTGTTCCTCTGCGACCTCACGGCGCGGACGCTGCACCAGGGCATGGCCCTGCTCGGCATCCGCACACCCGAGCGCCTGTAGTACGCGCCTCCGCGCTCCTCCGATGGGGTGGTCCGTCTCCCGAGACCGACCACCCCACGGGTGTACTTGCGCCGTTTCGACCGGCATTATCGTTCCTGAGCTCGTCCTATGATCCGAGGTAAGGCTCGATGTCCCGCGAGGCAGAGAACTGGCACACCGACGTGCACCACAAGCCGGACGTCTACGCGGCTGCCGGGATTCCCCTGTACGTCGTCGGGGACCGGCGGCAGGATCAGGTCGTCGTCCACAGCGACCCTCACGACGGCCGCTGTCGCACACGCTCCGAGTACAAGGCGGGTCACACCTTCACGCTGCCCAGCCCGCGTGGCGGGGATGTCGAGTTCGAGGCCGACTCGTTCTTGCTGCGTTGAGGGAGCAGAAAGGCGCGCCGCCGCACCTCCCCGGTAGCATCCTCCGCGCTGACGTCACGTCACCGCCGCCGAGAGGATCGCGCATGCTGTCGAAGCCGCCCCGCCGTACCGTACTGAGAGGAGCGGCCGCCGCGGCCGTCGTCGTCGGGTTCGACCCGGCCGGACGCGCCTGGGCCGTCGAAGGGGACGGCGGGCCCTTCGACGAAGTACCGCCGCTGGACGGCACGTTGCTCACCGACGACGCGTCCCGCGCCGCCGCGGCCGACGACTACGGCCACATCGTGCGCCGCACACCCGCCGCCGTCCTGCGCCCCGGCTCCGTGGACGACATCGTGGCCATGGTCCGCTACTGCCGCCGCCACGGCATCGACGTCGCGCCGCGCGGCCAGGGCCACACCACGTTCGGCCAGGCCCAGGTGAAGAACGGCCTCGTCATCGAGACCACGCCACTCGCCGGCATCGGCCCGGTACGGGACGGCCGGGTGACCGTCGGCGCGGGAGTGCGCTGGTCGACGCTCGCCAAGGCCACCCTCGAACACGGCCTCACCCCTCCGGTCTTCACCGACTACCTCGAACTCTCCGTCGGCGGCACGCTCTCCGTCGGCGGCATCGGCGGCCAGACCCACGCGCACGGCGCCCAGGTCGACACCGTCACCGAACTGGAGGTCGTCACCGGCGCCGGGGAGTACGTGCGCTGCTCCCCCGACCGGCGGCGCGACCTGTTCGACGCGGTACGCGCCGGCCTCGGCCAGTGCGCGATCGTCGTCGGCGCGACGCTGCAACTGGTCACCGCGCCGGAGACGGTGCGGCACTTCCTGCTGCCGTACGACGACCTGCACACCTTCCTGGCGGACCAGCGCCGGCTGGTCGAGGAACGCCGCTTCGCCTACGTGGAGGGACAGGTCTCCGCCGACGACACGGGTGCCTTCCGCACCTACGTGCTGGAGGCCACGGCGTACGGCCCGCCGGCGGGGCCCTCACCGGACGACGAACTGCTGCTGCGCGGCCTCCGCCACGACCCCGACGGGGCCACGGCCGAGACGCTGGACTACTACGCCTTCATCGACCGGCTGGGCCCGGTCGTCGAACAGCTCAAGGAAGCCGGGCTCTGGGACGACGCCCACCCGTGGCTCAACCTGCTGCTCCCCGGCGAGGAAGCGGAACGCCTCGCCGGAGGCATCCTCGCCGGCCTCACCCCGGCGGACGTCGGCCCGGCGGGCGTCGTCCTGCTGTACCCCCTGCAGCGCGAGGAGCTGCGCACCCCGCTGCTGAAGATGCCGCGCGACCGCGTGCCGTACCTGCTCGCCGTGCTCCGCACCTGCCCGCCGGAGGACACCGCGACGGTCGACCGGCTGCTCGCCGCCAACCGCGACGCGTACGAGACGGTGCGCGACCGGGGCGGCAAGCAGTACCCCGTCGGCTCCGTCCCCTTCGGCCGCGACGACTGGCACGACCACTTCGGCCGCGCCTGGCCGTTCCTCGCGTCCGCACGCCGCCGCTACGACCCGGACGGCATCCTCGTCCCCGGCCAGGGCATCTTCTGACCCCGGTCCGCACGACGGCGGTGCGGGGTGCCGTCCCCCCTCCGGACGGCATCCCGCACCGGGTCACGGCCGCCTCACGGCAGGCACCTCACGGCAACCGCCTCCGCAGCAGCCAGAACGCGGCCGCTGTCAGCCCCGCGGCCAGCCCCAGCACGATGCCGGTCTCCACCAGCTGCAACGGCCAGTAGTGCGACGGGGGGTGAACGGTCGCGAAGGCGTCCGCGTCGTACTGCCGCAGGCATTCGTTGCGGTCGAAGTCCGGTCGGTAGATCGCGGCGCACCGTTCGTGGGAGAAGCGCTCGCCGGAGGGCGTGATCCCACCGCTGTCGATGATCTGCGAGCGGCTGGGGATCTGGAGGAGTCGCGGAGGCGTGGCGGTGAGCAGCACCTTCGGCCAGAGATGGACGCGGTACACCGCGCCGAGAATCAAGGTCAGCCCTGTGGCTCCCACTGCGGCGGCGAGCGCGGGCAGCGTGCGGCGGAGCAGTAGGCCGGCGACGGCCCCGGTGGCCAGGGCCAGGAGGGCGTACGCGGTGCCGGTGGGTCCGGTGGCGAGGTAGGGGTTGTTGTCGTGCCACTCCGCAGCGAGGTCGGGCAGTCCGGCAAAGCGGATCAGGAGCGTCAGCGCAACCGTGCCCGTGACGAGGAGCAGGGCGGAAAACGTCAGCTTTGCGGCAAGCCAGCGGAGCGGTGAAACCGACTGGGTCCAGGCCAGTGCGGCGGTGCCGTTCTCCATTTCCCGCCCGACGAGTGCGGCCCCGGCGAAGGCGGCGACGACCAGCGGCAACAAGGCGAGGCTGCCGTGGGCGAGGCCCATGAGGTAGCGGTACCGCTGCTCCGGGTCCACATCCCTCTCACAGAGGCGGCTGGTGCCCTCACAGTGTTCTGCCGCGGCGGCCAGCACGTCGGACCCGTAGTAGTGAAGAGAGACGAGCAGGGCGGCCGCGACCACCACGGCGCCAAGGTAGATCCCCGCGACCAGCCGGTGCGTAGTCAGCACCGACCAGCCGAGGCCGCGGGGGCGGAGCCCTCTGGGCAGGGCGGTCATGCCGTGGCCTCTTGCGGCGCCGGCGCGGTGTCGGCGGTGAGCAGCGGCTCCGCCGCCGGGTTCCGCAGGTGCGCGAGGATCAGCTCCTCCAGCGTGGGCTGCTCGACCTGCCAGTCGCCGTCCAGGACACCGCGCGATCGCACGAGGGCCGTGCTGCCCCGGCCAGTGGGCCGCTGCTCCACGACGAGATGAGGACCGAAGTCGGGCCCCCGGCCCGTCAGCAGCACGTGGGCGGCGAGGAGGTCGTCGACCGGGCCGGCGAGGCGGACGCGGCCGCCGCCGAGCAGCAGCAGGTGGTCGCAGGCGTTCTCCAGTTCCGCGACCACGTGGGAGGACATGACGACCGTCGTGCCGTGATCGGTGGCCTCCGCGAGCAGGGCGCCCGCGAGTTCGTGGCGGGCGAGCGGGTCGAGGTCGGCCATCGGCTCGTCCAGCAGCATGAGTTCGGCCCGCTTGCCCACGGCCAGGGCGAGGGCGACCCGGGTGCGTTGTCCGCCGGAGAGGCGGCGGATCCTCGCACCGGGTTCGAGTCCGCTCGCGTACGCGATCCGCTCGGCGGCCCCGGCGTCCCAGCGGCGGGAATTCAGCTCCGCGCCGAAGCGCAGCGTCTCGGCCACCGTCAACTGCGGGTGCAGCGGCTTGTTCTGCGCGACGTAGGCCACGCGCTCCCGCACGGCGGCCGGAGCGCCGCCGAGGACCCGTACGGTGCCCTCGGCCGGGCGCAGCAGCCCGGCGGCGAGCTTCAGCAATGTCGACTTGCCGGTGCCGTTCGGCCCGACGAGCGCGCAGATGCGTCCGGCGGGCAGCCGGAACGAACAACCGTCCAGCACCATCCCCTTCCGGCTGTACCGCATCCCCAGCCCGGCCGCCTCCAGGGCGACCCCGTCCTGACTCATCCGTCCTCCTCGGGAAACTCCCGGTCCAGTACGGCCGCGAAGAGCGCGGCCACGTCCTCTCGTTCGAGTCCGGCGCGCCGGGCTCGTCGCGTCCAGTCGGCCAGCTCCACGGCGTACGGGGAGTCGGCAGGCGCGCTGCCGAGGGACCTCCGCACGAACGTGCCGAGTCCGCGCCGGGCCTCGACCAGCCCTTCGCGCTCCAGCTCGCGGTACGCCTTGAGCACCGTGTTCGGGTTCAACGCCGTAGCCTCGACGACCTCCCGCGCGGTCGGCAGCTTGTCGCCGGGCTCCAGGAGGCCCAGCCGCAGCGCCTGCTGCACCTGCCGCACGATCTGCACGTACGTGGCGACGCCGCTGCGCCGGTCGATCCGGAACTCGACCACGCCAGCACCACCCTTTCACTAATTAAGTAGTGAAAGGGTGGTGCACGAGGGCACCGCTGTCAACTTCCGTTGTGGAAGGGAACCCACGACCGGCGCCCCACGTCCCGGACCCCGTGGGAGGAGACAGCTCGGACCAGGCGGTGCTCGGATGCCTCGGCACGCGCGCCGGTACGGCTGCGGGCGGGGGCGTGGCAGCTCTCCGACGCCGCGCGCCGGTACTGCGGCTCCTACCCGGAGCACGGCTGGCGGGGCCTGCACCCCGGAGGGCCGGCGCTGCCCGCGTCCCTGGTCGCCGGGGCGCAGGTCCTGGTCCTCCTGGCGCTGCGGGGCGCGACATCGGCGCACGCACGGGCCGGGCGGGCCGTGGGCGGGGCCGGGCAGCGCGCGGCGGCGCTCAGCGCTGGGCGCGCAGCAGCTTCGCGGCCTCGACGGCCCAGTAGGTGAGGATCACACCCGCGCCGGCGCGGGTGAAGGACGTCAGCGTCTCCAGGATCGCCGCGTCGCGGTCGATCCAGCCCTTCTCCGCAGCGGCCTCGACCATCGCGTACTCGCCGGAGATCTGGTACACGCCCACCGGAACGTCCGCGCTCTCGGCAAAGTCGCGAAGAATGTCCAGGTAGGGCAGGCCCGGTTTGACCATCACCATGTCGGCGCCCTCGGCGAGGTCCAGGGACAACTCGCGTCGCGCCTCGCGGGCGTTGCCCGCCGGATCCTGCTGGTAGGTCTTCCGGTCGCCCTTCAGCGAGGAGTCCACGGCCTCCCGGAAGGGCCCGTAGAACGCGGAGGAGTACTTCGCCGTGTAGGCGAAGAGCGCCACGTCCGTGTGCCCGGCCGCGTCCAGCGCAGCGCGGGCGTGACCGACCTGGCCGTCCATCATGCCGCTCGGCCCGAGCATGTGGGCGCCCGCGTCGGCCTGCACGCGGGCCATCTCGGCGTACCGCTCCAGCGTCGCGTCGTTGTCCACCCGGCCCTGCGCGTCGAGGACGCCGCAGTGCCCGTGGTCGGTGAACTCGTCCAGGCACAGGTCGGACATCAGGACCAGGTCGTCGCCGACCTCGGAGCGGACGTCCCGCAGCGCCTGCTGGAGAATGCCGTCCGGGTCGGTGCCCTGCGAGCCGACCGCATCCTTGACCAGCGGAACGCCGAACAGCATCAGCCCGCCGACGCCGGCCTCGACGGCCTCCACGGCGGCCTTCCGCAGGGTGTCCCGCGTGTGCTGGACGACGCCCGGCATCGAGGAGACCGGGACCGGCTCGCTGATGCCCTCCCGCACGAAGGCGGGCAGGATCAGGTCGGACGGCCGGGTGCGGTGCTCCGCGACCATGCGGCGCAGGGCCGGTGTGGTGCGGAGCCGCCGCGGCCGGGCGGCGGGGAAGGCGCCGTGGCCGGACGGCGTGCGGTGCGAAGCGTTCACGAGGTGCGAGCCCTTCTTCGCTGCGGCCGCTTCTCGCTGGGCCGCTTCACGGGGTCGCCCGCCTCGATCTGCGCGGCCCGGCGCTGCGCGCCGAAGTCCGCCAGCGCCTCGGCGAGCTTGTGGACCGACGGCTCGGGCGACAGGACGTCCACACGCAGCCCGTGCTCCTCGGCGGTCTTCGCCGTGGCGGGGCCGATGCAGGCGATCACGGTGACGTTGTGCGGCTTGCCCGCGATGCCGACCAGGTTCCGGACAGTGGAGGACGAGGTGAAGAGCACCGCGTCGAACCCGCCGCCCTTGATCGCCTCACGAGTGGTGGCCGGCGGCGGCGAGGCGCGCACCGTGCGGTACGCGGTCACGTCGTCGACCTCCCAGCCGAGTTCGATCAGCCCGGCGACGAGCGTCTCGGTGGCGATATCGGCACGCGGCAGGAAGACGCGGTCGATCGGGTCGAACACCGGGTCGTACGGCGGCCAGTCCTCCAGCAGCCCGGCGGCGGACTGCTCGCCGCTGGGCACCAGGTCCGGCTTCACGCCGAAGTCGACCAGCGCCTTGGCGGTCTGCTCGCCGACGGCGGCGACCTTGATCCCGGCGAAGGCCCGCGCGTCCAGCCCGTACTCCTCGAACTTCTCCCGCACCGCCTTCACGGCGTTGAAGGAGGTGAACGCGATCCACTCGTACCGGCCGGTGACCAGGCCCTTCACGGCCCGCTCCATCTGCTGCGGGGTGCGCGGCGGCTCCACGGCGATGGTCGGCACCTCGGCGGGCACCGCGCCGTACGAACGGAGCTGGTCGGAGAGCGAGGCGGCCTGCTCCTTGGTGCGCGGCACCAGGACCTGCCAGCCGAACAGCGGCTTGGACTCGAACCAGGCCAGCCGGTCCCGCTGCGCGGGCGCGCTGCGCTCGCCGACCACGGCTATCACCGGCTGCGCGCCGTCCGCCGCGGGCAGCACCTTCGCCGACTTCAGGGTCTGCTGGAGGGTGCCAAGGGTGGCACTCCAGGTGCGCTGACGGGTGGTGGTGCCGGCGATGGTCACCGAGACCGGGGTGTCCGGCTTGCGCCCGGCGGCGACGAGTTCGCCGGCGGTGCCGGTCACCGTCTCCAGAGTGCTGGAGACGACCACGGTGGAATCGCTGGAGCCGAGCTCGGTCCAGCATCTCGCGTCGGCGGTCGCCGCGTCGACGAACCGCACGTCGGCGCCGTGCTCGTCGCGCAGCGGCACACCGGCGTAGGCGGGCACGCCGACCGCGTTAGCGATGCCCGGCACCACCTCGAAGGTGATGCCCTCGTCGGCGCAGGCGAGCATCTCCCGGGCGGCGTCGGCGTCCAGCCCCGGGTCACCCGCGACGGCACGTACGACCCGCTTGCCGCTGCGTGCGGCCGCCATGACAACATGTGCCCAATCGCCTGCGCTGTCGGGGGAGTTGGGACCCTCGTGTGTCCCGGAACCGTCGTCCACCGCGCGCAGCGGGGTGTCCACGCCTGCCCGCGCATGGGTGCGCACGATGTCGTGCACCTGCGGGTCGGCGACGAGCACGTCGGCGTGCGACAGCGCCTCGACGGCGCGCAGCGTGAGCAGTCCCGGGTCCCCGGGGCCGGCACCGAGGAAGGTGACGTGCCCGTGGGCTCCGTACAGGTGCGGGGCCGCTGCGGGAGCGACGGCCTGGGCGGGCGCCGGTGCGGCGGCCGCCGCGGTGGTCGGCGACGCCGTGCTGCGGTCGGCCGGCGTCTTGGCGGTGGTGGGGCTCAAAGTGCTCGCTCCCCCATCAGACCGGCCGCACCCTTGGCGAGCATCTCGTCGGCGAGTCGGCGCCCCATCCTCTGCGGGGTCGCTCTGTCGTCGGCGGACGCCGGTGCGGGACCGGTGGTGGACAGCTGCACCAGCGTCTTGCCGTCGGTGGTGCCGACGACGCCACGCAGGCGCATTTCGGTGACGGTCCGCCCGTCGCCCGGAAGGTCCGCGAGCGCCCCGACGGGTGCGCTGCAGCCGGCCTCCAGGGCGGCGAGCAGGGTGCGCTCGGCGGTCACGGCGGCCCGCGTGTGCGGGTCGTCGAGCTCGACGAGCTGCGCGGCGAGGAGTACGTCGGTCGCGACGCACTCGACGGCCAGTGCCCCCTGGCCGGGGGCGGGAAGTACGGTGTCCGGGGAGAGCAGTTCGGTGACCTCGTCGGCCCGTCCGACCCGGTTCAGCCCCGCGGCGGCGAGCACGACCGCGTCGAGCTCGCCCGAGCGCACGTACCCGATCCGCGTGTCGATATTCCCCCGGATCGGCACCGTTTCGATCACGACGCCCAGCGCCCGCGCCCAGGCCTCCAGCTGCGCCATGCGGCGCGGCGATCCGGTGCCGATGCGCGCCGGGCGGCCCGCGCGCTCGCCGCTGCGGGCGAGCTGCTCGAAGTCAAGGCCGTCGCGGGCGATGAGCGCGTCGCGCGGGTCCTCGCGAACCGGGATGGCCGCCAGGTGCAGCTCCTCGGGCTGGCTGGTGGGCAGGTCCTTCAGCGAGTGGACGGCGAAGTCGATCTCGCCGCGCAGCAGCGCGTCGCGCAGCGCGGTGACGAACACGCCGGTACCGCCGATCTGCGCCAGGTGTTCACGGCTGGTGTCGCCGTAGGTGGTGATCTGCACCAGTTCGACCGGGCGGCCGGTGAGCCGGCGCACGGCCTCCGCGACCTGCTCGGACTGGGCCATCGCCAGCTTGCTGCGACGGGTGCCCAGCCGGAGGGCGCCGGCGTCGAGGCCGGCGTCCGGGCCGGTGCCGGGGCCGCCGTGGGTGGGGCCGGTGCTCATTGCCGCTCCTGTTCCGGGTTGCTGACCGCGGCGACGGCCTGCGGGTCGAGGTCGAAGAGCTCGCGAAGGGCGTCGGCGTACCCGGCGCCGCCAGGCTCGCCGGCGAGCTGCTTGACCCGTACGGTCGGCGCGTGCAGGAGCTTGTCCACGACACGCCGGACGGTCTGGGTGATCTCTGCGCGCTGCTTGTCGTCGAGACCCGGGAGCCTGCCGTCGAGGCGCGTCATCTCGGCGGCGACCACGTCGGAGGCCATGGCGCGCAGCGCGACGACCGTGGGGGTGATGACGGCGGCCCGCTGGGCGGCGCCGAAGGCGGCGACCTCCTCGGCGACGATGCCGCGCGCGGCATCGACGTCGGAGGCCATGGGGGCGTCGGCGGCGGCCTCGGCCAGCGATTCGATGTCGACCAGGCGCACGTCGTCGAGCCGGTGCACGGCCGCGTCCACGTCCCGCGGCATGGCGAGGTCCAGCACTCCGACGATCCGCCGCCCACCCGGGCCTGGGCCGGCGTCCCCGGCCGCCGCACCGTGCGCGGCGTCCCGTGCCCCGTCGCGCGCGGCGAGCGCGGCGCGGACATCGTCGGCCGTCAGCACGATCCCGGTCGCACCGGTGCAGGACACCACGATGTCGGCGTACGGCAGCTCCGCGTGGATCTCCTCCACGGCCACGGCCCGCGCGGCGAAGCGGCGGGGTGGGGCGTCGCCTGCGTAATCTCCGGTGCCACCGGCCTCCGCTTCGGTACACAGCCCGCGGCCGGAAGCCTCCGCCCCCACGGACGGGCCCGCGCCGAGGGACCCGGGCTGCACGTCCGCGAGCCCGGCGAAGCCGTACTCGTCGGCGAGGCTCGCAGCGAGGCGCTGCGCGCGGGACACGGTGCGGTTGACGATCACCAGTTCGGTGACACCACAGCGCGCGAGCGTGGTCGCGGCCAGCGAGGACATCGAGCCCGCGCCGATCACCAGCGCGCGCCGGCCGGCGATCCAGCGGGCCACGTCGTCCTCCGCCCCGGATGCCGCCAGCGAGACGAGCGTCTCCAGGCCGAAGGTGACCAGGGACTGTCCCGCCCGGTCGATGCCGGTCTCGGTGTGGGCGCGCTTGCCCACCCGCAGCGCCTGCTGGAAAAGGTCGTTGAGCAGCCGCCCGGCGGTGTGCTCGTCCTGCGCGACGGCGAGGGCGTCCTTGATCTGGCCGAGGACCTGGCCCTCGCCGACGACCATCGAGTCCAGCCCGCACGCCACCGAGAACAGGTGGTGCACGGCACGGTCCTCGTAGTGCACGTACAGATAGGGCGTCAGCTCGTCCAGCGCGACGCCGCTGTGCCGGGCCAGCATGGTGGACAGTTCGGCGACACCGGCGTGGAACTTGTCGACGTCCGCGTACAGCTCCAGCCGGTTGCACGTGGCGAGCACCGCCGCCTCGGCGGCGGGCTCGGTGCCGACCGTGTCGTGCAGCAACTTGCCGCGCGTAGACGCCTCGAGCGCGACACGCTCGAGGACGCTGACCGGGGCGCTGCGGTGACTCAGCCCGACGACGAGGAGACTCATGCCGGCATCACGGCGGGCACGTCCCCGTCAGGTCCCGAGTCGGGCCGCTTCGTCACCGCGGCGGCCGGCGGTGCCGCGGGCGGCGCCGTCTCCTCCAGCGGCGCCTCCTCGCCGGCCTTGCGCTGCTCGTGGAAGGCGAGGATCTGCAGCTCTATGGACAGGTCCACCTTGCGCACGTCGACGCCCTCGGGAACCGAGAGCACGGTGGGCGCGAAGTTGAGGATGGAGGTCACCCCGGCCGCGACGAGCCGGTCGCACACCTGCTGCGCCGCACCTGCGGGGGTGGCGATGACGCCGATGGAGACGCCGTTCTCCGCGATGATCTTCTCGAGTTCGTCGCTGTGCTCGACCGGGATGCCGGCGACCGTGCGACCGGTCAGGGCGGGGTCGGCGTCGATGAGCGAGGCGACGCGGAATCCCCTGGAGGCGAAGCCGCCGTAGTTCGCGAGCGCGGCGCCGAGGTTGCCGATACCGACGATGACGACCGGCCAGTCCTGAGTGAGGCCCAACTCGCGGGAGATCTGGTAGACGAGGTATTCGACGTCGTAGCCGACACCACGAGTGCCGTAGGAGCCGAGGTAGGAGAAGTCCTTGCGCAGCTTCGCCGAGTTGACCCCTGCCGCCGCGGCCAGCTCCTCGGAGGAGACCGTGGGCACCGAACGCTCCGAGAGCGCGGTCAGTGCGCGCAGATACAGCGGCAGACGGGCAACGGTGGCCTCGGGAATCCCTCGGCTCGCTCTCGTCGCCGGTCGGTGGTTTCGGCTGGTTGCCACGGTGCTCCTGCCGGTTGCGCGAAGCGGTGAGCGGCCGTACGCCGGGTGCGTCGCGTACGTCGCTGCGCACGTTCCCGGACCGCTCCGTCGCGCCCAGGCTATGCCTTTGTGAACGCGTGCACAAAGATGGTGTCCGTTTTGCCCTGGCAACGTGACCGGTGCCACACGCACCAAGGGGGACACGCGTCACACTCCTCACGTATACGCCCCCCGACGGCAAAACGACGTCGATGATAGTCGAATTCCAGCCGATTCCGGGCACCCGAGCCACCAGCCTACCGGCCGGTAGAACCTCCGCCGACCATGTGCGGGGCCGCACCCCTCCGGATGCGGCCCGGCCGCACATCAGCCGGCCAGCGCCCGCCGCAGGCGCTCCGGGTCGACGCGCCAGAAGTCGTGCTGCGCGCCGTCGACCAGCACCACCGGGATCTGCTCCCAGTACGCGCGGTACAGCTCCTGGTCCTGGTTGATGTCCTTCTCCTCCCAGACGGCACCCGTCTCGGCGCAGACCCGGTCGATCGTGTCCCGCGCGACGTCGCACAGGTGACAGCCGGGCTTTCCGATCAGCGTCACGGTCTTCATGCCCCCATTGTCCAGCCACCCGGACCGCGTCCCGCACGCGCGTGCGGGACGTACGGCCGTCCTGATGCCGTACGGCGAGCCGACATCCGTCCGTAACGGACCGCTGCCCCGGACTGGCTATGCTCGCCGTATGCCTCTTCCCTCCTGGCTCACCCGGCCCGAGCGGGCCGCGACCGCGCGCAGCGTCCTCGCGGGCGAGGCAGCCGCGGAGGCCGCACGGAAGCAGGAGGCGGCAGCGCCCGAGCCGCCCGCGGCACCGGAGTTCCCGGTCGCCGGCGACACCCGCGCCGCCGCGTTCTTCGACCTGGACAACACGGTCATGCAGGGCGCCGCCCTCTTCCACTTCGGCCGCGGACTGTACAAGCGGCGCTTCTTCGAGAAGCGCGAGCTCGCCCGCTTCGCCTGGCAGCAGGCGTACTTCCGGCTGGCCGGCGCGGAGAACGCCGGACACATGCAGGACGCCCGCGACAGCGCACTCTCCATCGTCAAGGGCCACCGGGTCAGCGAACTGATGGAGATCGGCGAGGAGATCTACGACGAGTACATGGCCGGCCGCATCTGGCCCGGCACCCGCGCGCTGGCACAGGCCCACCTGGACGCCGGTCAGCGGGTGTGGCTGGTAACCGCCGCCCCGGTGGAGACCGCGACCATCATCGCCCGACGCCTCGGCCTGACGGGCGCACTGGGCACGGTCGCCGAATCGGTGGACGGCGTCTACACCGGCCGTCTGGTCGGTGAACCGCTGCACGGCCCGGCCAAGGCGGAGGCGGTGCGTGCGCTGGCCGTCGCCGAGGACCTGGAACTGGAGCGCTGCGCGGCGTACAGCGACTCGGCGAACGACATCCCGATGCTGTCGCTCGTCGGCCATCCGTACGCGATCAATCCGGACAGCTCGCTGCGCGCCCACGCCGCCCGGGAGGGCTGGCGGTTGCGCGACTACCGCACCGGACGGAAGGCCGCGAAGATCGGCATCCCGGCCGCCGCGGGCGTGGGCGCCGTGGCCGGCGGCACCGCCGCCGCGCTGGCCATCCACCGCCGGCGCCGCTGAACCGGGCCCCTGAGCCGCGCCACGGGCACGGGGCGTCCGGGTGGTGGGCCGTCCGACGGTGCGGGCCGTTCGGGCCGTCGTACACCGGGCCGAACGGTCAGCCACCGATCAGCGGCGCGAAAACGGCAGACCGTGACGCGCGTCGCAGGCGCATCCCGCCGTCTTACCCCCACCTGCGCTCCCCCAGACATGACTCTGACACTCGGTCAGAAACGGTCATAGAAGCATCAGATTTCGCCTATCAAGTGATCACCATGTCACTCGCGTTCGAATACTTCTCGACTCCCAACCCGTAACAGAACAGACCGAATCGACGATTTCAGCAACTAGGCGTAGCACTGCCTGTACGAAGCGTTATTCTCCTCAGACGCCTGCGAAACCTCTCCGCCCCTGACCGGGCGAATCGGTCCCGCAGTGCACGTGATGGAAGCTCTGCCTCTGGGAGTCCCGTGTACCCACACGTCGGGGTTGACGCCTCGGGCCTGGCTACGCTGCGCACCTCGGTCGTCGACCGACTGCGCACGATCGTCCCCACCGCGTACGCCGTGCCCGCCCTCGCCGCAGCCGCACCTGTCCCCGCACGCCCCTGCTACGCACTGGCCGACAGCACCGCCACAGGCGCTGCGGCCGGCCCCCGGGTCGCCGGCAGACGGCGCGGCGCCTCCGGCACCGGAACGGCCACCCGGGGTTCCTCCGGCGCCGCGACCCGCGGCGCCTCCGGTACCGCGACCCGCCGACGGCCCGCCGTCGGCGACACCGAGGCCCGCCGCATGATGGACCTGGTCGAGCGCGCCCAGAACGGAGAGGCCGACGCCTTCGGCCGGCTCTACGACCAGTACAGCGACACCGTCTACCGGTACATCTACTACCGCGTCGGCGGCCGGGCCACAGCCGAGGACCTGACCAGCGAGACGTTCCTGCGGGCGCTGCGCCGGATCGGCACCTTCACCTGGCAGGGCCGCGACTTCGGCGCCTGGCTGGTGACCATCGCCCGGAATCTGGTCGCCGACCACTTCAAGTCCAGCCGGTTCCGGCTGGAGGTGACCACCGGGGAGATGCTCGACGCCAACGAGGTCGAGCGCAGCCCGGAGGACTCCGTGCTGGAGCGACTGTCCAACGACGCCCTGATCGACGCGGTGCGCCGGCTCAACCCGCAGCAGCAGGAGTGCGTCACGCTCCGGTTCCTGCACGGGCTCACCGTCGCCGAGACCGCGCGCATCATGGGCAAGAACGAGGGGGCGATCAAGACCCTCCAGTACCGGGCGGTCCGGACCCTGGCCCGCCTGATGCCCGAAGACGTTAGATGACCACAGGTGACACGCCATGCGCTCGCGGTCACATCATCGTGACTCCGTAACCCGTCCGGCGCTCGGATCGTTGGGGGGAATGCAGACTCCCCGCAGCGGCGACACGCCGACCCGCGTTCACTCGATCGGGTGTACGCGCACAGGCGGCGCAACCCACCCCCTGCCGCGGGGAGTCCACCGTGCTGATGAGAGGAGGTGCCGCCCGTGATCGGATCCGTATCGACGAGCCGGCGGGCACACGCCTTCGCCGAAGCCGTGGACGAGCACGACCGCGGGATCGGCGAGGTAGCGGCTGACGGCGACCACGAGCAGGCGCAGCTGCTCGCCCTGGCGGACGGGCTCGGCTCGCTGCCGAGACCCGAGATGGACCCGGAGGTGAAAACCGTCCAACGGGCCCAGCTCGTCGCGGCCATGGAGGCCGCCGTCGCGGAGGGCACCCTCGGCGCCGGCGACGGCCTCGTCCCCCGGCAGCGCAGCGCCCAGCGCGGCAAGGGAGCCCACCGCGCCACCGGCTCCGGACCGTTCGGCCTGTTCCGGCCCACCTCGCGGCTCGGCAAGGGTCTCGCAGCCGGCGGGCTCAGCGTCGGCGTGGCCGCCTCAGCCCTCGGCGGAGTCGCCGCGGCCAGCACCGACGCCCTCCCCGGCGACACGCTGTACGGCCTCAAGCGCGGCATGGAGGACCTGCGGCTCGACCTCGCCGACGACGACGCCGACCGCGGCCTCCTCTACCTCGACCACGCCTCCACCCGGATGCGCGAGGCACGCCGCCTGGTCGAACAGGACCGCACCGGGAACCTCGACCACGAGGCGCTCGCCGACATCCGCCGCGCGCTCTCCGGCGTCAGCCACGACGCGGGAGAGGGCCACCGCCTGCTCAGCGCCGCGTACGAGCGGGACGGCGGCATCGGCGTCATGCAGTCCCTCTCCACCTTCACCCAGGACCACCGCGTCCGGTGGGCGGAGCTGCGCGGACGACTGCCCGTGCAGCTGTCGGACGTCGAGGAAGAGGTCACCGAGGTCTTCACCGCCATAGAGCACGAGGTCGAGCCGCTGCGCGCACTCTTCCCCGACCCGCCGGTGGAGTCCGGACCGGCGCAGAGGAACGCACCCGGCGGGGAACAGCGGGGAGCCGACCGCTCAGGGAGTCCCTCCGCGGAGTCCTCGCAGGGCGAGCGGCGGGACCGCGACTCCGAGGGCGACCGCCCCCGGCCGTCCGGATCGTCCTCGCAGCAGGACGACGGCCTGCTCGACGACGGCCTGCTCGACGAGCCGTCTTCCGGTCCGAGCAAGGACAGCTCCCGTCCCGGCTCCGGCCGCGACGGCGGAGAACGCCCCGGGCCGGACATCACCCTCCCGCCACTGGTCCCGGACGTGCTGCCCGGCCTCGGCGTGGAGACCCGCGACGACTGAACCCCGTCACCGCAGAAGAGGCGGGGCGACGGCCGATCCCCACACCGGCCGCCGCCCCGCCTCCTTGGTATCACCGACACCCCCGTCAGCTGAACACTGTCCGACGACGCAAGACGGTCACGATCGGAGGAAGACCCGCTCCGGACGACCCCGCCGGCCCGGCTGGACACCGGCCGCCGCGACACCCGGCCCCGTCAGAAGAACACCGACCGCCGCCCCACCAGCAGCTTGTACAACGTGTGCTGGATGGTCTCCCGGACCTGATCGGTCAGGTTGAACGTGAGCATGGGGTCGTCCGCCGCCTCCGGCGCGTACCCGTCGGTCGGGATGGGCTCGCCGAACTGGATCGTCCACTTCGTCGGCAGAGGCACCGCCCCCAGCGGGCCCAGCCACGGGAACGTCGGCGTGAGGGGAAAGTACGGGAAGCCGAACAGACGGGCGAGCGTCCGGGAGTTGCCGATCATCGGGTAGATCTCCTCCGCCCCCACGATCGAGCACGGCACGATCGGCGCGCCCGCCCTGAGCGCCGTGGACACGAACCCGCCCCGCCCGAACCGCTGCAACTTGTACCGCTCGGCGAACGGCTTGCCGATGCCCTTGAAACCCTCCGGCATGACGCCGACCACCTCCCCGCGCCCGAGCAGCGCCGCCGCGTCCTCCGCGCACGCCAGCGTGTGCCCGGCCTTCCGCGCGAGCTGGCTGACCACCGGCAGCAGGAACACCAGATCGGCCGCGAGCAGCCGCAGGGCACGGTCGGCCGGATGGTGGTCGTGGACCGCGACCTGGAGCATCAGGCCGTCCAGCGGCAGCGTCCCGGAGTGATTGGCGACGACCAGGGCCCCGCCCTCCGCCGGGATGTTCTCGATACCCCGGACGTCCACCCGGAAGTACTTCTCGAAGACCGGCCGGAGCAGCGACATCAGCACCTGGTCGGTGAGCTCCGCGTCGTAACCGAACTCGTCGACCTCGTACGCGCCGGTCAGCCGGCGGCGCAGGAACGCCAGCCCGCGGGCGGCCCGCTGCTCCCACACACCGTCGGCGGGCGGCCCCGGGGCTTCCGCGGCCGGCTCCGGTCCTTCGTGCCCGGCGCCGCTGTCGTGCCCCTCGGCCTGGTGGGGCAGCGGCACCAGAGGCGCGCCGTCGGACTCCCTCCCGCCCGACCGGTCCGACCGGGCCGGCCGGGCCGGCCGGGGCCGGGTGCGGCCACCCTGCCGGCCCGTGCCGCTGCCGTGCCGGCGGTCACGCTCACGGTCGCGGTCGTCGTCGAACGGGATCACTTTCGCGTCACCCATGGTGGTGCGGCTCCTCCTCGTTCCGGGCCCGCGCCTGGTCGGGGGCGAGCTGTGCGGCGACACGGTCGACGGCGCGGCCGACACCCGCCGGCGGCAGCAGCCCCGGCGGGCGGCTGCGGGCGAACGCGAGCAGCGCGTCCGCCGTGCTGTGCCGCGGCTCGAATCCCAGCAGCTCCCGCATCTGCGCCGTACGGACCACCCGTCCGTGGGTGAGCATGCGGACCTGTTCCGGCGAGAGGTCGGAGGCCCCCACCGACCTCAGCAGCGAGCCGCCCCAGCGGAGTGCGGGCAGCGGTATCGGCACCGTGGGGCGACCGAGCCGCCGGGCGCACTGGGACAGCAGCAGCACCCCGTCGCCGGCGATGTTGAACGTGCCCGCGTTGTACGTGCCCCGGGTCGGCTCCCCCGCAGCCCTGCGCAGCACCTCGACGGCGTCGTCCTCGTGCACGAACTGCAGCCGCGGATCGTAGCCGAGCACCGTCGGCAGCACCGGCAGCGAGAAGTAACCGCTCATCGGCGAGTCGACGGTCGGCCCGAGCACGTGCGCGAAGCGCAGCACGGTCACGGACACGTCCGGGCGGCGGCGGGCGAAGCCCCGCGCGTACCCCTCGACCTCCACCACGTCCTTGGCGAAGCCGCCGCTGGGCAGCGCCTTCGGCGACGTCGCCTCGTCGAACACCGCGGGGTCGCGCGGCGCCGACCCGTACACGCCGGTACTGGACTTCAGCACCAGCCGCCGCACCGACGGAGCCTTCTGGCACGCACCGAGCAGCTGCATGGTGCCGATGACGTTGGTCTCCTTGAGCGCCCCCACGCTTCCGCGCGGCTGCAGCGGCGTCGCGTTGACGTCCAGATGCACGACGGTGTCCACGCCGTGCTCGGCCAGCACCGTGCCGATCACCGGCTGGCGCAGGTCGGCCTGGACGAAGGTCGCGCCTCCCAGGTGGTGGGCGGGTCGGACCGCGTCCACACCGATTACCCGGTCGACGTCGGCCTCCCGCTGCACACGCCGCACGAACCGGCCCGCCAGTTGCCGGGCGACTCCGGTGACGAGTACCACCCTGCCCACGTGATCTCCCTGTCGTCGACCGTCGCGACCCGCACACACCGTCCGCCGCGCCCGTGCGGGGGCGCACACGCCCCGGGCCCGCGCTGGGGACAGCAGACCACAAAAAAGCCGTCGCCTTCCGTCACACACGCGTCGGTGTGCGGCGGAAGGCGACGGATCAACGAGCTGCGTGCCCGCTCACTTCTTGTTGCGGCGCTGCACGCGCGTGCGCTTGAGCAGCTTGCGGTGCTTCTTCTTCGCCATCCGCTTGCGCCGCTTCTTGATAACAGAGCCCACGACTACCCTCGCTCACTTCTCCGACTCGGTGCGGGGCGTCCGAGCCCACACGACCTACATGGGCTCAGCCTACCCGCCGCCGGTGAAGGGACGTAATCCGAGGTTCGCTCCGGGGCTCCGGCCGGAACACGGCACGCACGCCCGTACGGAACTACGCGCTCTCCATCCCGACGTAACTCTCCCGCAGGTACTCGTGGACGGCCTGTTCCGGCACCCGGAACGACCGGCCCACACGGATCGCGGGCAGATGACCGCTGTGCACCAGGCGGTACACGGTCATCTTGGACACACGCATCACGGCGGCGACTTCCGCCACGGTCAGGAACACGACCTCGTTCAGAGGCCTCTGGTCGGCAGCCATGTCTCACCTGAACCTTCCGCACACGTCGGACACCGGCTTCCCCTCCGGCGGCTCCCACCCCATGCGCTACCCAGATACGGGACGGGTGATGCAAGTGGGGAAGAGGAGAGCGATCAGGCTCCTACTGTGACAGACGGGCGTGATTGAGTACATAGCGCGCCAGCGGGCCGTAGTGCACCACTGACGCCCCGTCATTCAGCGGCACCGCCACGGCCACCCGCCCCTCCGCCTCGCCGACGAACGGCGCCGGATCGTCCGTGTCCGCGGGCCCCGTCCCCTCGACGCCGAGCGCGCCGCCGCGCAGACCCATCCGTGGTCCCCGACGACCAGCTGCGGCAGCCGCCCGCCCTCGGCCGCGGCCGCCGCCAGCGCACTGCGCAGCGGAAGCGGCGAGTGGGTGTGCGCGCCCGGCGCATCCGGATCCGTGCACGCTCCCACCCTGTGCAGGACAGCCACCCCGTGCACGTATGCCAGGCGGTGCGGCACAACGCCGAAACGCGTCGCCACGTCGACGCGCCGGCCACGCCCCGGCGTCAGCACCGGGCACCCCACGGCGGCAAGACAGCCGCCCGGTGAACACGTCCAGGGCGGCGAGGGGTGAAGTCGGGGTCGATCCGGTCCCGGCCAGACCCGCGGCGAGCAGATGCGCCCGCAGCCCGGCAACACTCCGCACACCGCCCGTCGTGAGCGTTCCGCGCCTGCGGAACGCGCACGATGGGCACCGTCACCCCTGCGTGCGACGCGACTTCGTGCTCGTCGGCGGGCTTACGGCAGCAGACCGTGGGCGGGGAACACCGCGCGACGGGTCGCGAGGACGGCCTGGTCCAGCGCGTCCGCGGGGTCGTAACCGGTCTGCTCCCACGGCCGCCACGCGGCCGCGCGGCCGTCCGTCATCCGCCGCGGAGCCGTGGAGACGCCGGTGCGCGCGTACACCTCACGGCGCCACTCCTCCGGCACCTCCGCGTCCGGCGCCACCGGGCCCCCCGCGGCGATCCCCACCAGGTGCGTCCAGCTGCGCGGGACGACGTCCACGACGGCGTATCCACCGCCTCCCAGAGCCACCCAGCGGCCGTCTGCGTACTCGTGGGCCCAGGCATGGCACGCCTCGGCTGCGGCACGCTGCGCGTCGACGCTGACCGCGAGATGCGCGAGGGGGTCCTCCGCGTGGGTGTCGGCCCCGTGCTGCGTCACCAGCGCGTCCGGGCGGAACTCGGCGAGCAGTTCGGGCACCACGGCGTGCAGTGCCCGTAGCCAGCCGTCGTCGCCGGTCCCGGGCGGCAGTGCGACGTTGGCGGACGTGCCGGGCGCCGCAGGGCCGCCGGTCTCCTCGGGCCACCCGGTGCCGGGGAAGAGCAGGCGCGGGTGCTCGTGCAGGGAGATCGTGAGGACCCGGGGATCGTCCCAGAATGCGGCTTCGACGCCGTCTCCGTGGTGCACGTCCACGTCCACGTAGGCGACCCTGCGCGCGCCGAGTTCGAGGAGCCGCGCGACGGCGAGGGCCGCGTCGTTGTAGACGCAGAAGCCGGCGGCGGAACCGGGCATCGCGTGGTGCAGGCCGCCGGAGAAGTTGACGGCGTGCCGCGCCTCGCCCCGCCACACCGCCTCGGCGGCGCCGACGGACTGGCCTGCGATGAGCGCGGAGGCTTCGTGGACCCCGGCGAACGCCGGGTCGTCCGAGGTGCCCAGACCGTAGGACCCGTCGGCGGTCAGCGGGTCGGCGGAGATGCGGCGCACGGTGTCGATGTAGTCCTGCCGGTGCACCAGCCGCAGCGTCGAGTCCCCGGCGGACGTGGCCGCCCTCACGGCCAGCCCTGCCGTCCCGGGCAGGCCGAACGCCTCGACGAGACGCATCGTGAGCGCCAGCCGCACGGGATCCATGGGGTGTCCGTCACCGAAGTCGTAGTCGGTGACCGCCTCGTCCCACATCAACACCGCGCCGCCGCTCATGCCCGCCACCGTACCGGTGCGGTTCAGGAGGAGAGGAGACCCACCAGGGCGTTCATGTCAGTGAAGCGCTCGCGTGCGGCGGCCAGCCGGTCCGGCGGCGTCATCGCCGCGTAGCCGTACACGTCCATACCGGCCGCGACACCGGCCCGCAGGCCGAGGGGGCTGTCCTCCACGACCGCGCACCGCCCGGGCGGGACGTCCATCGTCCCCGCGGCGTACAGGAAGAGGTCGGGGTCGGGCTTTCCGCGGGCCACGTCCTGCGCACTGAAGATCCGGCCCTCACCGAACCGGTCGTACAGGCCGGCCTTCGTCAGTGAGACGCGGATCCGCTCGTGGGTGCCCGAGGAGGCAACGCAGTACGGCACCCCTTCGGCCTCCAGCTTGTCCAGGACGCCGTCGATGCCGTCGACGGGCAGCAGTTCCCGCCGGAAGGCGGCGAAGGTCCGCTCGTGGAGGACCTCCTCGAACGTGAAGGGGAGGCTGTCCCCGGTGCGTGCGCGGACCACCTCGCGCACCCGTGTGACGGAAGAGCCCATGAAGTCGCGTACGGACTCCTCGAGGGTGGTGGGGTGGCCGAGCTCGGTGAGAAAGGCGGCCAGCACCCGGTTGGCGATCCGTTCGCTGTCCACCAGGACACCGTCGTTGTCGAAGATCACCAGGTCGTAGCGCATGCGCGTCAGCCTAGCGACGGGCCCTGGGCGGTGGGGAGCCGGTCAGGGCCTGGAAACGGCGAAAGCCCCGCCGGCCCGAAGGCCGACGGGGCTCCCGTCAATGATTGTTCGGCGGCGTCCTACTCTCCCACGAGGTCCCCCTCGCAGTACCATCGGCGCAATAAGGCTTAGCTTCCGGGTTCGGAAAGTAACCGGGCGTTTCCCTCACGCTATGACCACCGAAACACTATGAAACACACAAACACCGGGAGAACAACCGCAACCCCCACACACACCACCAAAAGTGGGCAAGGAATTACGGGTTCTCGACCTGGTTGTGGTCTCAGAACCCACACAGTGGACGCGAGCCTCTATGGACAAGCCCTCGGCCTATTAGTACCGGTCACCTCCACCCATTACTGGGCTTCCAGATCCGGCCTATCAACCCGGTCGTCTACCGGGAGCCTTAACCCCTCAACGGGGGTGGGAGTCCTCATCTCGAAGCAAGCTTCCCGCTTAGATGCTTTCAGCGGTTATCCCTCCCGAACGTAGCCAACCAGCCATGCCCTTGGCAGAACAACTGGCACACCAGAGGTCCGTCCGTCCCGGTCCTCTCGTACTAGGGACAGCCCTTCTCAAGACTCCTACGCGCGCAGCGGATAGGGACCGAACTGTCTCACGACGTTCTAAACCCAGCTCGCGTACCGCTTTAATGGGCGAACAGCCCAACCCTTGGGACCGACTCCAGCCCCAGGATGCGACGAGCCGACATCGAGGTGCCAAACCATCCCGTCGATATGGACTCTTGGGGAAGATCAGCCTGTTATCCCCGGGGTACCTTTTATCCGTTGAGCGACGGCGCTTCCACAAGCCACCGCCGGATCACTAGTCCCGACTTTCGTCCCTGCTCGACCCGTCAGTCTCACAGTCAAGCTCCCTTGTGCACTTACACTCACCACCTGATGACCAACCAGGCTGAGGGAACCTTTGGGCGCCTCCGTTACTCTTTAGGAGGCAACCGCCCCAGTTAAACTACCCACCAGACACTGTCCCTGATCCGGATCACGGACCCAGGTTAGACATCCAGCACGACCAGAGTGGTATTTCAACAACGACTCCACCCAAGCTGGCGCTTGAGCATCACAGTCTCCCACCTATCCTACACAAGCCGAACCGAACACCAATATCAAGCTATAGTAAAGGTCCCGGGGTCTTTCCGTCCTGCTGCGCGAAACGAGCATCTTTACTCGTAGTGCAATTTCACCGGGCCTATGGTTGAGACAGTCAAGAAGTCGTTACGCCATTCGTGCAGGTCGGAACTTACCCGACAAGGAATTTCGCTACCTTAGGATGGTTATAGTTACCACCGCCGTTTACTGGCGCTTAAGTTCTCAGCTTCGCCATCCCGAAGAATGACTAACCGGTCCCCTTAACGTTCCAGCACCGGGCAGGCGTCAGTCCGTATACATCGCCTTACGGCTTCGCACGGACCTGTGTTTTTAGTAAACAGTCGCTTCTCGCTGGTCTCTGCGGCCACCCCCAGCTCAAGGAGCAAGTCCCATCACCAGACGTGGCCCCCCTTCTCCCGAAGTTACGGGGGCATTTTGCCGAGTTCCTTAACCATAGTTCACCCGAACGCCTCGGTATTCTCTACCAGACCACCTGAGTCGGTTTAGGGTACGGGCCGCCATGAAACATCGCTAGAGGCTTTTCTCGACAGCATAGGATCATCCACTTCACCACAATCGGCTCGGCATCAGGTCTCAGACACAAGCCAGGCGGATTTACCTACCTGACGTCCTACACCCTTACCCCGGGACAACCACCGCCCGGGATGGACTACCTTCCTGCGTCACCCCATCACTCACCTACTACCAGCTCGGGCCACCGGCTCCACCACTCCGACTTCATCCGAAGAATCCACCGGCGGCTTCACGGGCTTAGCATCACTGGATTCGATGTGGGTCGCTTCACAGCGGGTACCGGAATATCAACCGGTTATCCATCGACTACGCCTGTCGGCCTCGCCTTAGGTCCCGACTTACCCTGGGCAGATCAGCTTGACCCAGGAACCCTTAGTCAATCGGCGCGCACGTTTCTCACGTACGTATCGCTACTCATGCCTGCATTCTCACTCGCATACCGTCCACAACTCGCTTCCACGGCTGCTTCACCCGGCACACGACGCTCCCCTACCCACCCACACGGTCGTTGGACCTATTGTGTGAGTGACACGACTTCGGCGGTGTGCTTGAGCCCCGCTACATTGTCGGCGCGGAATCACTTGACCAGTGAGCTATTACGCACTCTTTCAAGGATGGCTGCTTCTAAGCCAACCTCCTGGTTGTCTCTGCGACTCCACATCCTTTCCCACTTAGCACACGCTTAGGGGCCTTAGTCGATGCTCTGGGCTGTTTCCCTCTCGACCATGGAGCTTATCCCCCACAGTCTCACTGCCGCGCTCTCACTTACCGGCATTCGGAGTTTGGCTAAGGTCAGTAACCCGGTAGGGCCCATCGCCTATCCAGTGCTCTACCTCCGGCAAGAAACACACGACGCTGCACCTAAATGCATTTCGGGGAGAACCAGCTATCACGGAGTTTGATTGGCCTTTCACCCCTAACCACAGGTCATCCCCCAGGTTTTCAACCCTGGTGGGTTCGGGCCTCCACGAAGTCTTACCTCCGCTTCACCCTGCCCATGGCTAGATCACTCCGCTTCGGGTCTTGAACACGCTACTCAACCGCCCTCTTCGGACTCGCTTTCGCTACGGCTCCCCCACACGGGTTAACCTCGCAACATGCCGCAAACTCGCAGGCTCATTCTTCAAAAGGCACGCAGTCACGACCGCCGGAACAAGTTCCGACGGCGACGCTCCCACGGCTTGTAGGCACACGGTTTCAGGTACTCTTTCACTCCGCTCCCGCGGTACTTTTCACCATTCCCTCACGGTACTATCCGCTATCGGTCACCAGGGAATATTTAGGCTTAACGGGTGGTCCCGCCAGATTCACACAGGATTTCTCGGGCCCCATGCTACTTGGGTGCCGCACAAACGAGTTGCAGATGTTTCAGCTACGGGGGTCTTACCCTCTACGCCGGGCCTTTCGCATGCCCTTCGCCTACACCCACAATTTATGACTCGCCCAGCCGCCGGCAGACAACTGAAGTACGGTCCCACGACCCCGCATGCGCAACCCCTGCCGGGTATCACACACATACGGTTTAGCCTCATCCGGTTTCGCTCGCCACTACTCCCGGAATCACGGTTGTTTTCTCTTCCTGCGGGTACTGAGATGTTTCACTTCCCCGCGTTCCCTCCACACACCCTATACATTCAGGTGCGGGTGACAGCCCATGACGACTGCCGGGTTTCCCCATTCGGACACCCCCGGATCACAGCTCGGTTGACAGCTCCCCGGGGCCTATCGCGGCCTCCCACGTCCTTCATCGGTTCCTGGTGCCAAGGCATCCACCGTGCGCCCTTAAAAACTTGGCCACAGATGCTCGCGTCCACTGTGCAGTTCTCAAACAACAACCAGCCACCCATCACCCCGAGCAACAACCCGAGAACACTGGGACCGGCACCAGAGGAAGACGACCACACGGCCGCACCCTCAGACACCCAACAGCGCGCCCGACACCCACCCCGAACCCCTCTCGCTTTCCACG